>CAWCOB010000001.1:0-827483 GCA_963797105.1 uncultured Solirubrobacteraceae bacterium | reverse complement strand
TTGACGTGCGCCATGATTTTGCGCGTGCTGAGATCCGGATCCTCGAGCAGCGCGATACAGGCCTTCACCACTTCGCGCAGATTGTGCGGCGGGATGTCGGTAGCCATGCCGACCGCGATCCCGGAGCCGCCGTTCAGCAGGAGATTCGGCACGCGCGCCGGCAGCATCGTGGGCTCCTCGAGCGAGCCGTCGAAATTCGGCACCCAATCGACCGTGCTCGAGCCGAGCTCATCGAGCAGCAGCGCGGCATAGCGCGTGAGACGCGATTCGGTGTAGCGCATGGCGGCAAAGGATTTCGGGTCGTCGGTCGATCCCCAATTTCCCTGGCCATCGACGATCGGGTAGCGGTAGGCGAAATCCTGCGCCATGTGCACCATGGCCTCGTAGCAGCGCCGAATCCCCGTGGGGGTGAAACTTGCCGATGACGTCCCCGACCGTGCGCGCGGACTTCTTGTGCTTGGAGCCGGCCGCCAGGCCCAATTCGCTCATCGCATACACGATGCGCCGCTGCACGGGCTTGAGCCCATCGCCGATGTGCGGCAACGCGCGATCGAGGATCACGTACATGGAATAATCGAGGTAGGCCCGCTCGGCGAAGGACTTCAGCGGCTCCTTCTCGATGCCCTCAAAATTGAGTTCTTGTTCCTTCATCGCTGCGAGCCCGTCCTAGATGCGGGCGAGATTGCCCTTGCTTTCGAGCCACTCGCGCCGGTCGCCGGCGCGCTTCTTCGCCAGCAGCATGTCGAGCATCTGATCGGGGCTGTCCTTGGCATCGATGGTGAGCTGCACCAGGCGGCGGGTTTGCGGCGCCATGGTGGTCTCACGCAGCTGCGAGGGACTCATCTCCCCGAGACCCTTGAAACGCGTCACCACCGTCTTCACGCGGGCATTCTCCGCCGCGATGCGCGCGAGCGCCTTTTCGCGCTCCGCCTCGTCGAGCGCGTAGATCACCTGCTTGCCCGCATCGATGCGAAACAGCGGGGGCATGCAGACGTAGACGTGGCCGGCCTGCACCAGCGGGCGATAGTGGCGCAAAAACAAGGCGCACAGGAGCGTCGCGATGTGCTGTCCATCGCTGTCCGCATCCGCGAGGATGCAAATCTTGTGGTAGCGCAGACCCGACAGATCCGTGGCCGCGGGATCGACTCCGATGGCGACGCTGATGTCGTGAACTTCCTGCGAGAGCAGCACCTCCCGCGCGTCGGACTCCCAGGTATTCAGGATCTTGCCGCGCAGCGGCATGATGGCCTGCGTATTGCGGTCGCGCGCCTGCTTGGCCGAACCGCCGGCCGAATCACCCTCCACCAGAAACAGCTCGCCGCGCGCGGGATCCTGGCTGACGCAGTCCGCGAGCTTGCCCGGCAGCGCAGGTCCTGCCACCACCCGCTTGCGGGCGATCTTTTGACTGTCCTTGAAGCGCTGCTGTGCGTTGTCGATCGCCAGCATGGCGATTTTCTCGCCCTGATCCGGATGCTGGTTGAGCCACAGGGCAAAGGCGTCCTTGATGACGCCCTGAACGATGCCGGCCGACTCGCGCGAGGAGAGCCGCTCCTTGGTCTGTCCGGCGAACTGCGGATCGCGCATTTTCATCGACAGCACGAAGCTCACGCCGTCCCAAACGTCCTCGGGCGTCACCTTCAGGCCGCGCGGCACGAGATTGCGGAATTCGCAAAATTCGCGCACCGCATCCGCGACGCCCGCGCGCAAGCCGTTGACGTGCGTGCCGCCCTCGACCGTCGGAATGAGATTCACGTAGCTCTCGGTGATCCGATGCTCGGACTGCAGCACCCAGGCGAAGGCCCAGTCGAGCGTGCCGCCATCGATGTCGCGCTTGCCGTAGAAGGTCTCGGCGGGGAGCCACTCGCCCTTGCCGAGCTCCTCGGCCAGGTACTCGTGCAGGCCGCCGGTGTAGAACCATTCGTCGCGCTCGCCGGTCGCCTCGTTGGTGAGAGTCACTCGCAAGTTCGGGCACAGCACCGCTTTGGCGCGCAGCACCTGCTTGAGGCTCGGAATGGCGAACTTGTCCGTGTCGAAGTATTTCGGGTCCGGCCAGAATCGCAACGTCGTTCCGGTCTTGGATTTCGCAACGTCGCCCACCACCTCGAGCTTCGAGGTGGTTCTGCCGCCCGCGAAGCTCAGGTTGTACTCCTTGCCGCCGCGGCGCACCCAGACCTCGAGATGCTTGGACAGGGCGTTGACCACCGACACACCCACGCCGTGCAGACCGCCGGCATGCTGATAGGTCTTGTCGTTGAATTTTCCGCCGGCATGCAGGCGCGTCAGGATCAGCTCGACGCCGCTGATCTTCTCCTTGGGATGAATGTCCACCGGCATGCCGCGGCCGTCATCCTCGACTTGCAGCGATCCGTCCTTGAAGACGGTGACATCGATGTTTTCGCAATGACCGGCGAGCGCCTCATCGACGCTGTTGTCGATGACTTCGTGAGCCAAGTGATTCGGGCGCGTGGTGTCCGTATACATGCCCGGACGCCGGCGCACCGGATCCAAGCCGCTCAGCACCTCGATGTCGGAGGCCGTGTATGACGATGCCATGGTTACCTCTTCGGAAGGCGGCGGAGTCTAGCACGCGAATCCGCCGCGGATCAGCTGGCGGCGTGTGCTCCATTCGGCTAGTCTTTCCGCCATGGGAATTGCGAACGCTCAAAATCTCGTGCGGGGAGTACCGGTGCTGCCCCGACCATTCGGCATCCGCGTGCGATTGCGTCCCGGCGACCCTTTTTCGAGGCTGCTCGGGACCGACTGGCAGAAAACCCATTGGTTCTTCACGGCAGCGGAGCGCGACCGCGTCTTGGAGGACATGTCGCGCAAACACGAATACTCGCGCATCGGCGACAAGCCGGCGCTGGTGTTCGAGAAAGTCGAGAAGCTCGCCGAGAGCCGCGGGCTCTGACTTGTGCTTCGCCGGAAATTCGCCGTGTCGTTCCGATCCGAACCTGAAGGACGGGGTCGCTTCGACCCCGTTAGATCGGGCGCGCAGCGCTTAGAAAGTCCGGCCCAGGAACAAGTAATAGCCGGCGTTGCCCGTTTGTCCGTCGTAGCCCGAACCCAGGTAGACGGGGCCGAGGAAGGTATCGAAGGCGAGGAACACAGAGCCGTCTTTGTGGGCCGATGCCCAGCTCATGTCGCCGCGCCGGGCCCAGGTGTTGCCCGCTTCCAGTGACATGCCGACGTAGACGGGAAACTCGAAGAACCCCTCCCCGCCGCGGCTGATCCTGCGAAAGTAGATGGCGCGCGCGATCGCATAGTTGGGCCCGAGCAGCGATAGCGGCGCGAGGCCCGACAGATTGAAGAAGCCGCCCAACGAATAGAAGTCCTGCACGTCGGTCGGCTTGACGTCGCCGTCCAACGTCGTGCCGCCCGACACCCACAGGAGCAGCGTATTGCGGCCGCGGGAACTCGCCATCAGCCAGTCGGCGGTCATGCGATCCGAGGAAAAGTCCGCGCCCAAATTGGTGCGGTTGGCATCCCATTGCAGCGTGAACGTCTGACCTTCGCGCGGGAAATGCACGTTGTCGAGCCGATCGTACGAGAATTTGAAGAAGTACTCGCCGTTGTTGTACTGCGGCGTGACGAGGTTCGGATTGCCCCAGCGGTTGTATTCCAGGCCGTTGATCCGGTGCCATCCGACGCGAATCTCGCCCCAGTTGCCGAGGTTGCGGCCGAAATCGATGTCGCCTTCCACCTCGCGATCGCGAAAGTCGGCGATTTGCAGATTGTTCTGGTAGATCGGCAGATCGCGCCCTTCCACGCGCGCGCTCGGCGCCACGAACCAGGTCTGCAGCGCGTCGAGGGGTTGGTAGAACTCGCTCGTCGCTTTCGGGTCACTGCCGATCTGCACGACCGTCAAGAGTTCCGCGCCGAGGTCGTCGATCTCCGTCTGCAGGAAGCGCGCCGCCGCGTTGTACTGGCTGTTGCCCTGGAAATCGTCCTGCAGGTTCAACCCGAAGCGCACGTAGTTCGGCCCCCAGGATTTGCGCCGGGCGCGCACCTCGATGCCGGTCTGCTCATCGGCACCGCTGCCTTGGGTGACCAGCGTGTAATCCAGGGTCTCGAAGTAGCCGAGCCCGTAGAGCTCCGTAATGCGGGCGCCGACGGCATCCAAATCGAGCGGCTTCCCGACGAGGGGCTGCATCTCGGCCAAGATGGTCTTTTCATAGCGCCTCGATTCTTGATCCACGCGCACGAAGCGGATCGTCGGCAGCCCGGGTTGCCGCGTCGTGCGCCGCGCCACGTACGCGCGGTACACACCGTCCTCGACGCTCAAGGCGGCGAGCCGGGGAATTGCGCCCCGCGCCGCGGCTTCGCCCTGCTTGATGCTGCTCGCAGCCGCCGTGAAATCGGTCGGCGGGGTGGTTCCCAAGTCCGGTTCGATCAGAATGTCGCGCGCAGTCAAGCCGGCCTTTTGCCGGTCCGAGTCCTTGCGCACGAGGATCGCGAGCATCTGATTGGAGATCGAGAGTGCCGAATCGAGCTTCGCGCGCGACTGCAGCGGGAAGCTCACATCGGACACGATGAGGATGTCCGGGTGCATGGCGCGCGCGATGTCGATGGGCAAGTTCTCCGCGAGACCGCCGTCGACCAGCAACCGTCCCTGGTATTCCACCGGCGCGAACACACCCGGAGCCGAGATGCTCGCGCGCATCACGATCGAGAGGTCTCCCTTGTCCAACACCACCGCCTTGCCGGTTTCGAGGTCCGTTGCCACGGTGCGAAACGGCGTCGGCAGCCGGTCGAACTCGGTGCTGTTGCCGAACGGGAGGGTCAGCTGGCGCAGGGTTTCCTGCAATTTCTGACCTTGGATGAACCCCTTGGGCAGCAGGATATGGAAGTGCTTCAGGCCCAGCGGCAGACGCACCAAAAAGTTGCGATCATCCTGCTTGCGCCTGAAGGCGAGATCACGGCGCGGCGGGTCGTCGCGAAATGCCTCCTGCCAATCGACGGAATGCATGGTGGCGTCGATTTCGCTCGCGGTCATGCCGCTCGCATACAACCCGCCGACTACCGCACCCATGCTGCTGCCGGCGATGCAATCGATGGGAATCTTCAAATCCTCGATGACCTTGAGCACGCCGATGTGCGCCATGCCGCGAGCGCCGCCCCCGGACAACACCAGGCAGATGCGGGGGCGGGTCGAATCGGTGGCGGACGAGTCTGCGGACGCGGAGGATTCCGCGGTCGCGGATTCCGCCGTCGGCGCAGCTCCGGGCGCCGCGGCACTCCGGGCGGCGCCCGCGCTCCACACGCCGCTTGCGATCAGCGCGAAAGCCAATCCGAGCCGTGACGACCGAGTCCCCATAGTGGGGAGGTAGTTTAGCTGCTAGAGCACGAAGTTGATGCTGGTCGCGGTAAAGGTGTTGGTGGCGCGATTGTAGATGCCGCGGGCTTCCAACTGCCTCGCCGAGATTCGCCGTCCCGAGAGTGGCGGACAGCTTGGTATCGAAGTCTCGCGTAACTGCTGTACTGGTACAAGGCGGTGCTGGAGGTCACGCTGCCCGCCGTCGTGGCGGTGCTCGGATTGCCGACCACATACAGGGGCGCAAAGGTCGAGGTCACCGGCACCGTGGTGGGGACGACCAACGGACTCGCCGGCAGCGATTTCATATCGATGCTTTCGGGACCGATTCTGATGACCGCCGAGTAGATGGCAGGGTCGCCGAGATTGATGGAAAACCCGGACGCGGAAGAGACTTCGAAAGGCGTGGCGGTTCCGACTCCCGACCAGAGAACTTGCAAGCTGGCCGGATCGCACACCTGACTGCCGAGACCGCAGATGCCCGTTCCCGGGACCGTCGAGGCTCCACCGCCCACCTGCCCGCCGGCCACTTGTACCGACGCCTCGTCGTTGACCGCGACGGCGCCGAGATCGGGCGGCGCCGAGCCAAATCGGCTCATGAAGCCGTCAACCCAGACCGGATCACCGGCCACCGTGCCGGTCGGCACCGCCAGCGTTCCGGTATCGACCGAAAAGGTCGCCGGCACGGGAGCGGTCGCGCCGTTGCCGGTGAACTTATAGTCGCTGACCGGCCAGTCGTTGATGGTTTGCAGATTCATGACGAGGCTGCCGGCGCTCGAGGAGACCAGCGAACCCCAGAATTCCGTGGCTTGCAAACGCACCGACCCCGTGTTCGTGCTCGAGGTACCGGTTGCATCGAGGATCACGGTGGTGCCGTTCGCCGCCAGGCTATAAATGCCGCGCGCGATGATGTGCTGGCCGACGGCGATGGAGTTCGCGTTGAGCCCGGTCAGCGTCGAATTGTCGTCCGCCGTCACGATGGTCCCGGCGCCGAGCAGTACTTGCGCAGTGTCGACGTTGTAGGAATAGGTATTGGCGGTGTTCAGAATGAGCGTCGAGCCGAGCACGGTCAGGGTATTACCCGTGCGCGCGATCACATCACCGCTGAGACCCTCGGTATATTGATCCTCCAAGCTGCTCGCGCCGACCACGTACACCATACTGAACTTGCCGGCATAGGCGCCATTGGCCGCGTTGTAGTCCGGCTGAAACGTCGTCCAGGCGGCGCCGATCGTAATGCCGGCCGACAACACCGAGTAGGCCTGCAGACCGGCCGGTCCCACATAGGTGTTGCCGTTGACCGTCCATACCGTGTTCGGCTGGTTGAACAGCGTGAGCGTCCCGATGTTGTTCGCCTCGTCGTAGAACGGACGCACGTACACCGTATAGGTACCGACTCCGATGCTCGAGTTGATCAACGGTCCCCGCACGCGCGTGAGCTTGGTATCGGCGGGCAAGATGGTCGCGGTCACGAACGGTCGCACATTCACCGTCGGCGGGCTGCCGGTAACCACGAAGCCCGAGGCCGCCAGATCGAAATCGAGAGCGAGACGCACGGCGCTCGTCGAAGCATACGTCGGTGTAATGTTCGGTTGATTCGCGGGGTCGAAATCCACCGTGATGGCATAGGTGGTCGGCGCTTTTCGCGTCGTGTAATCCAATACCGTCGCCTTCTGCGGCAGGCCATTGACCATGGTGGCGATATAGGCGTTGGTGTAATCCAAGGTGATGGTCGCGGACACGTAGGTGCCGGTCGGAATCGCCGATGAGCCCCACATTTCGGCGTAACGATCGAGCTGCGTGAAATCGATGATTTCCGGCGTCGCAATCGCGGTGACCACCGAGCCGTCGCTGCGCGTCAAGGTGACCGAGTCGATCGTGACGATATAGGCGGAGTAATCGCCGGGCTCGTCGGTGAAGCTGCACCCACGCGATGCCATAGCCGCTGGTGAGATTGTTGTTGTGGCAGCCGGCCAAGAATGGCGCCGGCGCACATCAGGGCGCTCACGGCTTTGTGCGCGTGTTTTGCTCAAGCGTCGGTACACGAGTCTTCCAATAGGGTGAAGGAACGAGGCTGCGTAGAATAATGGCTTTCGAGAGCGCGCGCGCAGCAAAGTTCCATCGGCGGCCTCGAACGGACGCTCGAGGAGGCCTCAGCGGGCCGCCGGACGCGGGACCTGCTGGGTGATGCAATGGATATTGCCGCCGCCCAGCAGCACTTCGCGCGTCGCGATGCCGACGACCTCGCGGCTCGGAAATAGGCGCCGCAGCGTGCGCATCGCCGCCGCATCCCAGCGCTTATCGTACAAAGGCATCACCACGGACTTGTTCGTCACGTAAAAATTGATGTAGGAGGCCGGCAAGCGGTCGCCAGCGCGGCGCGGATGCGTGCCGGCGCGCACGTCGATGCCCGCGGCCTCCTCCGCCGTCATGTAGAGCGGCCCCGGTTGATGGATCTTGTGAACCGTCAGCCGGCGGCCGCGCGCATCGCGCGCATCGGCGCAGGCGCTGGTGGGCATCGCACGAAATTTCGTATTGCGGGTCCTTGCGGTCTTCGGTCCAGGTGAGAGCCACATGCCCGGGACTGGTGAAACAGGCGAGTTCGTCGATGTGGCCGCCGGTCTCGTCGCGGTAGACTCCGGCGCCCAGCCAAATCACGGTGGTCACGCCGAGATAACGCCTCAACGTCTCCTCGATCTCGGCGCGCGTCAGATTGCCGTTGCGATTCGGATTGAGCAGACATTCCTCGGTGGTCAGGCAGGTGCCTTGGCCATCCACGTGAATGGCTCCGCCCTCCAGGACGAACGGCGTGCGGTAGCGATCCGCGCCTTCGATCTCGAGCACCTTTTGCGCGACTTCGTCGTCCCGATCCCAGGGAAAGTACAGACCGCCGGCAAGGCCGCCCCAGGCGTTGAAGGTCCAGTCCACTCCGCGGCGCCGACCCTTCGCGTCGATCACGAACGTCGGTCCGCAGTCCCTGATCCAGGCATCGTTGCTGCTCATCTCGACCACGCGCACCTGCGGCGGCAGCCGCGCGCGCGCGTTTTGAAACTGCCCGGCGGAGACGCCGACCGTAACCGGCTCGCCGCCGGCGATCGCGGCGGCGATCGCCGCGAACGCCGCTTGTGCGGGTTTGGCGCCCGCGCGCCAATTATCCGGTCGCTCCGGCCACAGCATCCAGCATCCGGTGTGCCGCTCGAACTCGGCGGGCATCCGAAATCCGTCTCGCGTGGGTGTCGATGTCAGCGTGCGCAATGCGTGTCTCCGGGCGCGCATGCTAGCATTGGCGCCGAATTTATAGGAGCCGACGAATGTCCGAAGCGAAGCCGATGAGACTGCAGGTCCCTCACGGGGGCGAGAAGATTACGATCGCAAACGGCAAGTTGCGCGTGCCGGACCATCCCATCGTGCCTTTCATCGAGGGCGACGGCACCGGCCCCGATATCTGGCGCGCGAGCGTGCGGGTATTCGACGCGGCGGTAAAGAAGGCCTACGGCGGCAACCGCAAGATTCATTGGATGGAAGTGTTTGCGGGCGAGAAAGCCAACAAGGCCTACAACACGTGGCTGCCCGATGAGACGGTGACCGCTTGCCGCGACTACCTGGTGTCGATCAAAGGACCGCTCACCACGCCGGTCGGCGGCGGCATCCGCTCGCTCAACGTCGCCTTGCGCCAATTGCTGGATTTATACGTCTGCCTGCGCCCCGTGCGCTGGTTCAAAGGCGTGCCCTCGCCCGTCAAGGCTCCGGAAAAGGTCGACATGGTGATCTTCCGAGAGAACACCGAGGACATCTACGCGGGCATCGAGTTCGAAGCGGGCGGCGCCGACGTCAAGAAATTCCTCGACTCCTTCAAGCAGAACTTCCCCAAGCAGTTCGCCAAGATTCGGTTCCCCGACAGCTCGGGAATCGGCATCAAGCCGGTATCCAAGGAAGGCACCGATCGACTGTTCCGCGCCGCCGTCGAGTACGCGATCGCCAACAAGCGCAAGAGCGTGACGATCGTGCACAAGGGCAACATCATGAAGTTCACCGAGGGCGCATTTCGCAATTGGTCCTATCAACTCGCCGAACGAGAGTTCCCGGATCAAGTCTTCACGTGGGAGCAGTGGGAGCGCATCAGGAACTCACAGGGCGAGCAGGCGGCAACTCAGCAAATGGACGCCGCCAAGAAGGCCGGCAAGGTCATCATCAAGGACGCCATTGCGGACATCACCTTGCAGCAGGTATTGACTCGTCCGGATGAGTTCGACGTGGTCGCGACCCTGAATCTGAACGGCGATTATCTATCGGATGCGCTCGCCGCGCAGGTGGGCGGCATCGGCATCGCTCCGGGCGGCAACATCAACTACATGACCGGTCATGCCGTATTCGAAGCGACGCACGGCACCGCGCCGAAATATGCGGACCTCGACAAGGTCAACCCGGGCTCGCTCGTCTTGTCGGGCGAGATGATGCTGCGCTACATGGGCTGGACCGAAGCGGCGGACGCCATCATCGGCGCGATGGACAAGGCGATCGGGCAGAAGACCGTGACTTACGATTTCGCGCGGCTGATGCAGGGCGCGACCGAGGTCAAGACCAGCGAGTTCGGCGACATCTTGATACGCAATTTATAGGCGTGCTGCTTCATGATGTCGAAGGCGGCAATCCGGTACGCCTCGGTCATGGTGGGAAAATTGAATATCTGCTCGATGAAGAAATCCGCGGTCGCGCCCGACGCCACGGCGGACTGGCCGAGGTGGACGAGTTCGGTGGCGCCTTCGCCGAGCACTTGAACGCCGAGCACGCGCGCCGAAGCGCGTTCGCAGATGAGCGTCAGGAAGCCCGCCGGTTCTCCCGACGATATGCGCTCGCGCGACCTCGCCGAAGTCGGCGCGCCCGACGATGATGTCGATTTTCTTCGCGGCAGCCTCCGCTTGCGACAAGCCGACGCACGCGATCTCCGGAATCGTGTACACACCGGTCGGCACCAGACTGGTGGCGGGCGGCGGCGGCAGCCCGAAGGCCGCGAGCGCCGCACGACGACCTTGATCCGCGGCCGCGCACGCAAGCGCCGGCGGCCCGATCGCATCGCCCGCGGCATACACCCCCGGGATGTTGGTCTCGAAGGATTCGTTGACCTGCACGTGACCCCGTGAGCTGATGCCGAGCGCGAGGCGATCGAGACCGATGCCGTCCAGATTGGCGACGCGGCCGAAGGCGGCGAAGACGATATCCGCCTTCAATACATCGCCGCCCTTGAGCGAGACTTCGACCTGCGAGAAACCGTCGAAGCGTGCCCCGCTCACCTCAGCACCGCCGCGGTATTCGCCGCCCATCGCCCGGAAGCCCGAAAGAAAGCCCGCGCGCAGCGCAGCATCCAGGAAGCCCAAGGGCTCCTCCGCTTTGTCGAGCAGCGTGACCGCGCACCCCAACGCGGCGAAAATCGACGCGTACTCGCAGGCGATCACGCCGCTGCCGAGGACGATGAGGCTGCGCGGGATATAGGGCAAACTCAAGATGGAGTCGCTGTCGAGCACGTGCTCGTGATCGACTTGGATTGCGGGCACATGACGCGGCCGAGAGCCCGTGGCGAGGAGAATGCGCGGCGCATGCAGCACGCTGCGTGAACCGTCCACCCGCTGCACCTCGACGCGGGCGGCGTCGAGCAGCACACCGCGGCCGCGGATCAATTCCACCTGATTGCGCGCGAGCTGCGCCTGCAGGTAGCGATCCTGCGCGGCGATCACCGCATCGACGCCCTGCAGCAATGCCGACAGGGGCGCATCGCCGTGCAGCTCGACCGCGAGCGATGAAGCGCTGCCGCGCATGCGGCGATAGCGCAGGGCCTGTTCGCGCAGGGCTTTGCTCGGAATGGTGCCGGACAGCAGGCACGATCCGCCGACCTGCGGCTCTCGCTCGACCACCGCCGCATGGAAGCCCGCTTTCGCCGCTTGGATCGCCGCCTTCTGACCCGCCGGACCGGATCCGAGGCAGATCAGATCGAACTCCGCGTGCGGCTGCATGCCTTAAACGCCCGCGAGGCTGCGCACGGCGTCGCGTTTGGCCAGCATGGCCAGACGATCGTCGGGGAAAACACCGAGCTGCTCGAACACGGGGCTCTCGACCACGACCTCTTCGCTCAGGAGCTGGGGGTGCAAGGTGTGCGTCGCCAACAGATGCGCCGCATGCACGGTGCCGGCCAGATCGCTGTGGGGTGACTCGCGGTAGTTGCGCCAGTCGCTCGCACCGTCCTGCACGTCCCCCGGCAAGCGCCAGGTGCTCATGAGCAGGCGCCCGAACGCGGGCTCGAACTCGACTACCAGCTCGGCGAACGTGCGGGCATCCATGACCGTGCGCTGCTCCGCTTCGAACTGCGACAGGATCTTGAGCGCCAATGCTGCACCGGTCCGATGCATCAAGGCTGCCAAAAAAGCGCTCTCCACGTGCTTGCGCCGGCCGCGTGCGATTTCCTTGGCCCACAAGCCCGCCAGCCACGCCTCCCGCCACAGCTCTTCGGACTCGGGCTCATGACCGGGAGCCACGAAAACCTCGCCCTTCAGCATCACCGCCATGCCGATGTTGCGCACTTCCGCCACGCCGAGCCAGGACACGGCCTGCTGCAGCGAGACGATCGCGGCGCGCGGCCGCAATGCGGGAGAATTGGCGACGCGCATGATCTCCCCGGCAAGTACCGGATCCGATTGAATCAAGCGGGAGAGCTGCGCGGCATCGGTCGCCTGCTGGGCCGTGAGTTCGGCGAGCTGTGCGCAAACCCGCGGCAGCGGGGCAATCGTTTGCGGAGCGGCCAGGGAGTCGCTCAAATACGTGCGTGCGGTCTGGCTGTGAAGCGCGGACAGAACAACGGCGGATTCGGGACTCACGAGAAATACCCCTGGCCAGGCGATTGCCTAAACCCCTACATCGGCAATCCGCGCCGATGCTTGAGCCCTCAGGGGGCGGGATCGCTGCAATAAGTCAAACGAACGCCTTGTCGAGCGCCTGCGCCAGATCTTGACGCAGATCCTCGATGTCCTCGATGCCGATCGAGAGCCGCACCGTACCGCGCGTGATGAGCGAGGCGGCGCGCTGCTCGGGCGTGTACTCCTGTCCGCTCATCAGCTGCGGCGGCATCACCAGAGACTCGGTGGACCCCAAGCTCGCCGCAATGGAGAAGAACCGCAGCGCTTCGGCGAACAGGTTGCCCTGCTCGAAGCCCCCGTCCAATTCGAAGCTCACCACGGTACCGAAATCGCTCATCTGCCGCTTCGCCAGGGCGTGTTGCGGGTGGCTCTCGAGCCCCGGATAGAACACGCGCTTGACCCGTGCATGCCCCTGCAAGAAACGGCTCACCGCGAGTGCGTTGGCGCACTGGCGCTCGTAGCGCAGAAAATACGTCTTCATGCCGCGCTGGATCAGGAAGGCCGCGTGCGGATCGAGCGTCGGACCGAGCGACACCAGGTCCTTGCGCATCTCGGCAATCAATTCGCGGCGCGCGATGATTGCCCCTCCCATCACATCCCCGTGACCCGACGCATACTTGGTCAAACTGTGCAGAAAAATATCGACGTCGAAACCGCCGTGGTTGTGAAAGCCCGCAAAGGTGTTGTCCATGACCGTGAGGCATCCCGTGCGCCGCGCATGTGCGGTGAGGTGCTCGATGTCCGCTATCTTGGTCACCGGGTTCGTCGGGCTTTCAAACAGCGCCAGCCGTGTGGGCTTCTCACCGAGCACCCGCTCGATGGCATCGCGATCCTCGATCGACAACAGACTGTGCGTGACGCCGTATTTCGCGAGCACGTGCTGCACGATGTAGCGCGTGGGACCATAGGACTCGATGAACGCGAGGACATGGTCCCCCTGCTTGCACAGAGCCAGCGCCGTGGCGGCGATGGTCGCCACGCCCGAACCGACCAGCAGACACTCCTCCCGGCCCTGCAGCTGCGCGAGCAGAAGTTCGAGCTGCCTCAGCGTCGGATTCGACGTACGGGAGTAGAAGAACCCCTCTCGCTCGCCGCGCAGATAGCGCAGGGTTTCGCCCGCGTCATCGAACGAGAACTTGACCGACTGATAGATCGGGGCCACCAGCGGACGATTATCCGACGGCACCTCGACTTCGGGAGGATGATTCACGAACGTGTTGTGCTTCATGAACCGGCACGATAATCGAGGTGCGCCCGCATTGAAAGCACGCCGGCGCTCGTGCATCCGGCGCATCACGGCGCGAGATAGCGGTCGAGTTCGGCGGTGATATCCGCGGCCGAGTCGAACAGCGGCCTGCCGTCTTCGGGCGCCAACCCGAGATTCCGATACGCCGGCTCGCGAACCAGCAACTCGCGCGAGAGACGCGTCGGCTCGAGCAACGTGCAGTCGGCGAGCCGGTCGGCCACATTCACGATATCGCATTCCACTTGCACGTCGCCGACCGGCGCGGCGCCCGTGTGCACGGCGTCCGTGTGCACGGCGCCTGCATTCCCGGCTTCCCAACGGGTGACGACGGTGAGGATCGGGCGGCGGCAGGTGCCAGGCCTTTACCACCCGGGCCGTCACCTCGCGGTGGAAAGTCCCGACCAGCCGGTCGTAGTCCTCGCCCGAGAGGGTCGCGGCCGATTGCCTCGCCAGGTCGTGGGCGGCGCCGAGCGTTACCGCCTTGCCGATGTTGTGCAGTAATCCGCACAGATAGCTCAAGCCCGCCTCACGCGCCGACCATGAGCGCGAGCTGGCGCGACCACAGGGCACTCGCCAGCGAATGCCGCCACAATCGCCGGGCTTTGCGCTGCTGACCGGGGACATCGAGCATCCTGCCCTGCAGGGCCAGGGTGAAGGCGATATTCGCCACCTCATCGAAGCCCAGCCACGCCACGGCGTGCGGCAACGAGGCGATGGGAGTGGCGGCGCGATTGGCGGCCGAGGCGGCGATGCGCAGCACGTACATGGTGAGCGTCGGATCGGCGGCGATGATGTCCGATAATTGGTGTGCGTTGATGGAGTCACGGGTTCCCGTCCGAACGACCTTGACGGCCACTTCCGGCAGCATCGGTACCGCAAAGTCGCCGCGCGCCAGATGCTCCTGCAACAGGCCCTGCACGCCGTCAGAGTTCGTGACGTCTTGGCACAAAGTTTGCGCGAGACCCGCCATAGACGTGATAGCGGCCACGAGGCAGGCGGGTGAACGCCGAGAACATGAACGCCGTCCCAGAATCGTCCGAAACCGACGCCGCGCGAGGCGCTAGAACTTCAGTACCTTCACATACCGTACGTGGGGCAGCGCCCGCAGCTTTTGCTGAATGACCTCGGGCACGACCTGATCGACGCCCACAATCGCAATGGCGTCCTGCTCGGCGGCCTGGCGGCCGAGGTGGAGCGTTGCAATATTGATGTTGGCCTCCCCCAACAGCGTGCCCAGCGCGCCGATGAAACCAGGCTTGTCCACATTATTGATGAGCAGCATCACCGGATGGAAATCCGCTTCCAAGGCCATGCCTTTGACCTCGACGATCTTCGCGGTTCCCATGTTGACCACGCCGGCGAGCGTGCGCCAACGTCCGCCCGTGAGGACTTTGATCCGAATCAGCGATCCGTAGATCGGGGAGGTGTCGCGCCTCGACTCGGTCAATGGCGTACCTTTTTGTTTCAGCACCATGGGTGCCGACACCATGTTCACGTCGGGCATGAGCGGTCGCATCAACGAAGCCAATGCAGTGGCCGTCAGCGGTTGGGTGTTGAGTTGCGCGACTTCCCCTTCATATTCGATCTCGACCGCCTCGAGGCCGTCATCCGCAATTTGTCCGGCAAAGGCACCGAGCTTATCGATGAGCCCTATGAAGGGTTTCAGGCGTGATGCCTCTTCTGCGCTGATCGAGGCCATGTTGAGCGCGTTGGTGACTGCGCCGGCCAGCAAATAGTCCGACATCTGCTCAGCCACCTGCAGAGCGACATTCTCCTGCGCCTCGTTGGTGCTGGCGCCGAGGTGGGGAGTGGCAACGAAATTCGGTGCGCCAAAGAGCACGCTCTCCTTGGCGGGCTCGGTGACGAAGACATCGAAAGCGGCGGCTGCGACGTGACCGCTTTCGAGAGCCGCGACGCAATGCCGCCTCATCGACGAGGCCACCGCGCGCCGCATTCACGATGATGACACCTCTTTTGGTACTGGCGATTGCCTCTGCCGACAGGATGTTCTTGGTCTTGTCGGTCAACGGAGTGTGCAGCGAAATCACATCAGCGCGTGACAGCAAGTCGTGCATTTCGACTTTCTCCACCCCGAGCTTGACCGCACGCTCGGGCGAGAGGAAGGGATCGTAGGCGATGACTTTCATCTTGAGTGCCAGCGCCCGTTCTGCAACCAGCGCACCGATATTGCCGCAGCCGATGAGTCCCAGGGTCTTGGCATAGAGCTCCACCCCCATGAAGCGGTTCTTTTCCCATTTTCCCGCCTGGGTGGAGACGTCTGCCGCCGCTATCTGACGAGCCGCGGCAAACAACAGAGCAATGGCGTGTTCGGCGGTCGTGATCGAGTTGCCGAACGGGGTGTTCATGACCACGATGCCGCGCGCAGTGGCCGACGGGATGTCGATGTTGTCGACGCCGATACCGGCGCGACCGATCACCTTGAGTTTCCTGGCGGCGGCAATCACGTCCTTGTCCGCCTTCGTCGCGGACCGCACGGCCAGTCCATCGTAGTCGGCGATGATATCCAGAAGTTCTGGTTTCTTGAGCCCAATGCGGACATCGACTTGCACGCCATGTCCACGAAAGATGTCGAGCGCTTTCGGGCTCAACTCATCGGCAATAAGAACTTTGAACATGGAGCACCCTTATCCGGCGATTTCAAGCGCGGCGATGCAGCTGGCAAACCCCCAGTCGAGCCACGGCGTCAGAGCCTGCAGATCGCTCGACTCGATCGTGGCGCCGCACCAGATGCGAAGTCCGGGGGGCGCGGAACGATAAGATGCCGTATCGAGTGCGACGCCCTCCTTCTCGAGGATCGCGGCCAGGTTCTTGGCAAACTCCGCTTGGGCCGCTTCCGGGAGGGAGGTCACACGTTCATCGACCACCTTCAGACAAACGCTCGTGTTACTGCGAATCGCAACATCGGACACGAGGAAGTCGACCCAGGGCGTCCGCGCGACCCATTCCGTCAGCACGCCGGCATTGGCATTCGCGCGCGCTTGCAATGCCGCGAGACCGCCGATGCGCTCCCCCCACCTCAGCGCGTCCAGATAAATCCTCGACATCACCGCGCGCCGCGCCGCCGACGGTCTCGAGAAGCCCTCCGACGGACACTTCGAGCAGGTCTTCGAACGCGCGCCGATCGGCACCGGGCTGATCAGCTTGGAGGGCCGCTGGACGCTCGTCAACCGCGCGCTGTGCGAGATCACCGGCTACACGACCGAGGAGCTGATCGGGCGTGGCTTCGTCGAGATCACGCACCCGGACGACGTCGAGAACGACGCCGAGCAGTACGCGCAGCTGCTCGCCGGCGCGATCCCCGCGTTCCAGATCGAGAAGCGCTACTTCAACGCGGGCGGCGAGACGCTCTCCGCGATCCTCTCGATCTCGCTCGTGCGCGACACGGACTCCGAGCCGCTGCACTTCATCGCGCAGTTGCAGGACATCTCCGAGCGCAAGCGCATGGAGGATCACCTGCGCCATCTCGCCGACCACGACCCCCTCACCGGGCTTCGCAACCGCAGGCTGTTCGAGCACGACCTCAGGCTGCAGGTGGCTCGCTCGCAGCGCTATGGCGAGCAGGCCGCCGTGATGATGGTCGACCTCGACGAGTTCAAGGCGATCAACGACCTGCACGGACACAAGGTCGGCGACGACACGCTCAAGGCGATCGCCACCGCGCTCACGCGCCGCCTGCGCGAAACCGACCTCGTCGCCAGATTGGGCGGAGACGAGTTCGCGGTGCTGCTGCCGCACTCCGACGAGCGCGGCAGCGCGCTCGTCGCGGATGGGCTCGTGCGCGTGATTGCCGCGTGCGCGATCGACCTCGGCGACACGGTCGTGCACCCCGCCGGCAGCGTCGGCGTGGCGATCATCGACCAGCACACCGAGAGCGCCGAACAGGTGCTCGTCGCGGCCGACCGCGCAATGTACGCCGCCAAGCGCGCGAAGCTCGCGGCCGCAGCCGTTTAGGGCAAGCCGACCCGTCTGACCCGGCTCACGAGGGTCGCGCACCGAGCTGCCGTAAACAGCTTCCAAACGCGCTGACAGGCGGTATGATCCCGCCGCACGGGGGGATCTATGCGGGTCCTCGTAATCATGGCAAGGAGGACCAGAATGAGTGCACCATCTTTCCGCGGCGCGGTGCCGTTGGCCACGGTCGTCGGCCTGCTGCTCGCGGTCGCGCCGGCGGCAGCCGCCGGGACCGCGTCCGGTGTCCACGCACGCGACCACAGGATCAGGCACGGCGCGAGCACGAACTGGTCGGGCTACGCGCTGACCGGCCCGGGCCCGTACAACAGCGTCTCCTCGAGCTGGACGCAGCCGGCGGTCAACTGCGCGGTGACCCCCAGCGGCTACTCGGCCTTCTGGGTGGGCCTCGACGGATACACGACCGAAACCGTCGAGCAGACCGGCACCGAAGCCGACTGCGCGGGCGGCAAAGCGTCGTATGGAGCCTGGTATGAGATGTTCCCGCGCGGCTCCGTGCGCATCTCCGAGCCGGTATCGCCGGGCGACAGCTTCACCGCCTCGGTCACGTATCTCGGCAAGGCGTTCTTCGGGCTCACATCGAAGTTCGCTCTCACCCTGAGCGACACCACGCAGGGCTGGTCGCGCAGCGAGACGAAGTACCTGAGGACCGCGAAACTCGGCTCCGCCGAGGCGATCGCAGAGGCTCCGTCGAGCTTCGGCGGGGTCCTGCCGCTGTCGGACTTCGGCAGCGTCGCCTTCAGCGGCGTGACCGTGAACGGCTCGCTGGTGTCCGCGACGACGCCGGGCCTCGAACCGATCACGATGGAATCCGAAGCGAGCGTGCTCGAGGCCCAGCCGTCGGCGATCAGCAGCGGCAGCTTCACCGATACCTGGTTCAGCGAGTAGCCGGCCGTTCCGTCTGACGCATCGCCCTCGGCCGCTCGCCGGGGGCGATCGTCACACGGCCCGCAGCACGTACCGCGCGAAGATGCCGTCGTCGGAGTAAGCGGCGTCCTCGACCGCGAAGCCCGATCGCGCGAGCATCGGCTCGAGCAGCCAGCTGAACGTGGAGTGCTCGTCGCGCACATGCTCCTCGAGCTCGGCGCGGCTCCAGCCCTGCTCCGCATCGCGCTCGCCGCTCGCGCACCACGCCTCCAGGCGCTCCTGCGCCTCTGCGGGATCGAAGCTGTAGACCACGTCCCACAGGCGCAGCACGCCGCCCACCCGCAGCATGTCGCGCATGCGCCGCAGCCCCAGCGCCTTCCAGAAGTCGGGGAGGTGATGCAGCGCGTAGCGCGAGTAGATGAGGTCGGCCGGCTCGTCGCCGTGCTCGTAGCTGAGAAACCCCGCCTGTACGAGCTCGACGTTCGTCAGCCCTGCGTCGGCGAGCTTCGCACGCAGGCGCGCGAGCATCGCGCCGGACACGTCCACCGCGACGACCCGCGCGCAGACCGGCGCGGCAGCGATCGTGAACTGCCCCGTCCCGGCGCCGAGGTCGATGACGCTCGAGCCGGCACCGAGTCCGAGCGCCTGGCAGAGGGCAACCTCAGCGCGGGCGCCCGCGTCCTCCTTCGCGTCGTAGCGCGCGACGTGGTCGACGTCGAGGTTCTCCCTGCCCGCGCTGGCCAGCTCGTCGAGCCGCCAGCCATGTCGTGCGGCGAGAGCAGGGTCCCGTGGCATGCTCATCATCGTGGCACGGACGCGACGTGTACGCGCGCTCGGAAGTTCCAAATCACGTGATGGCACGGTTCTCCGGCAGATCCCATCCAGCGCGCCCCGTACGCTTGCGACTTGCATGCGGGGCGCGCGATAGACGGCGAGCGATCGAGCCCCGACGGGAGCGGACGCGATGGACGCTGAGCACGAGGACTGGCTGCTGAGGTTCCTCTACGAGTTCGCATCGATGTCCGAGGCCCAGCGCGACGCGGCGATCGACGCGCTCTCGCCCGCGGATCGAGATGCGCTGATGGCGCTAGCGGAGGCTCGCGCGGCCACCGCCGACGCCGACCTGATCGAGATCCTCGACGCCGGCCACGTCGGGCTCGACAAGCTCTATGAGCTCAGCGAGCCGAGCGACCTGTTCGCGGTGATCAGCCTTGCGGTCAAAGAGCATCCGAAGATCGTCGTCGAGGCGCTGTTCGCCGCCGTCGTCCTGCACCGCAACTGGGATGAGCGCGAGCCAGCCGCGCTCGTCGCGCTACGCGAAGGCTGGCACTGGCGCGTTCACGAGCAGATCGACAGAGCGGAAGCTCAGCCGGCGTCGGACGTGTCGTCGCAGCCGTAGAGGTGTTCGCGCAGCTGGTCGCAGCGCTCGGCGGTCCAGCGCTCGCTCTCCTCGAGCGACTCGATCAGCTCCTCGGCCGCCCGCAGCGACTCGCGGCTCTCGGACTCGCCGAACAGCAGCGCGTCGGCGGCCTCGAGCAGCAGTTCGCGCTCGCGCGCGTGCAGCTTCGTCGCGCCCTGGCGATCGATCGTCTCGAGCAGCGCCGTGTAGTGGGCGCCGCGCTGCGTCATCGGCTCTGCGGCGGTCATCATGTCTCCAGATTAGCCACTTCGCACGCGGCTTACCGGCGGCGATGGCGACTACGCTACCGGCGTGCGCATCCTCACCGTCGTCGGCAACCGGCCGCAGTTCATCAAGGCCGCCGCCGTCTCCGGTCTGCTGCGCGAGCGCCACGATGAGATCCTCGTGCACACGGGCCAGCACTACGACGACTCGCTCTCGCGCGTGTTCTTCACCGAGCTCGGGCTCGAGCGCCCCGATCGCGAGCTTGCGCTCGGCGGCGGCTCGAACACCTCACAGACGGCGCGCATGCTCGCCGCGCTCGAGCCGCTGCTCGCCGAGGAGCGCCCGGACGCGGTGCTCGTGTACGGCGACACCAACTCGACGCTCGCGGGCGCGCTCGCCGCCGCGCAGGCGTCGATCCCGGTGGTGCACGTCGAGGCGGGCATGCGCTCGTTCGATCGCGCGATGCCCGAGGAGCTCAACCGCGTGCTCACCGACCACCTCGCGACGCTGCTGCTGTGCTCCTCGCGGCTCGCCGTCGCGAACCTGGAGGCGGAGTCGCTGGCCGGGCGCGCCCTCGTCGTCGGCGATGTGATGGTCGACGTCGCGCTGCGCTGGGCGCCCGCCGCGCGCGCGAACACCGAGGTCGCGGCCGCCTACGGGCTCGAGCCCGGCTCCTACCTGCTGCTGACCGCCCACCGCGCCGGCAACGTCGACGACCCCGTGCGCCTGCACGCGCTCGTGGAGCTGATCCGCGCGCTGCCCGCGCCGCTGCTGTTCCCGGTGCACCCGCGCACGCGCGCGCGCCTGCGAGAGGCGGGCCTGCTCGATGAGCTGCAGTCAGCCGAGGCGGTCACGCTCACCGAACCGCTCGGCTACATCGAGTTCGCGGCGCTCCTGTGCCACGCGCGCGCGGTGCTGACCGACTCCGGCGGCGTGCAGAAGGAGGCGTATCTCGCGGGCGTGCCGTGCCTGACGCTGCGCGCCAACACAGAGTGGGTCGAGACGGTCGAGGCCGGCTGGAACACGCTCGTCGACCTCGACGCAGATTCGGCGCTCGCGGCACTCGAACGCCGGCCGCCGGCCGAGCGCCCCGAGCTGTATGGCGACGGACACGCCGCCGAGCGCTGCGTGGACGCGCTCGACGTGCTGCAGCCGTCATAGGCGGGCGCGGCCGTGATCACGCGGGCTTGCGCGCGCGGAAGCGAAACGAGCTGGCGCCGCGCGTCACCTGCGGCTCGACGAAGCCGGCGCGCTCGAGTCGCCCCGGCAGCTCGTCGGGGCCGACCGGCACGAGCGTGTCGCGCACGTGCAGCAGCTTGAACGCGCGTCCGTCGCCGATGCTGTCGGTGCCCGCGAACGTCCCGCCCGCGCGCAGCACCCGCGCCGCCTCCGCCAGCAACCGGTCCTGCAACTGGGGCGAGGGCACGTGGTGGAGCATGGTGAAGCACACGACGCCCGAGAAGCGGCCGTCCTCGAACGGCATCTCGGTCGCGTCCGCCTGCACCACCTCGACGTCGTCGTCGAGCTCGCGCCGCAGCCGCGCGCAGTAGCCGTGCGAGAGCTCCAGCGCCGTCAGCGAGCCGGGCCGGCGCGCGAGCACGCGCGTCGTCGCGCCGAACCCCGGCCCGATCTCGAGCACGTCCTCGCCGAGCTCCACCCCAGCGAGACCCCACGGCAACAGCTCGCGCTCGACGCTGCGCGCCCACCAGCGCGAGGAGCAGACGAGACCGTGCGCGCGGTTCACGATGGTGACTGTAGCTCGCGTGCCTGGGCGCCGCCGGATGCTTCGCTACCGACCGGTGCCGGCGCGTCACCGACCGGTGCTGACGCGTCAACTACCCTGCCTGTGTGAACGATTGCCGCTGTCGGGCGCAGCGATGAGCACGTGACGACGGTCGTCCGCGCCGAGTCGCTGAGCAAGCGCTTCGGCAAGCTGACCGCCGTAGACGATCTGTCGTTCGATCTCGAGGCGGGTACGATCACTGGCTTTCTCGGCCCGAACGGCGCGGGCAAGACGACGACGCTGCGGATGCTGCTGGGCCTCGCGGCGCCGACGAGCGGGCGCGCACTCGTATTCGATCGCGCGTACGCGCAGCTGGAGCGCCCGGCGCTGCGCGTCGGCGCGGTGCTCGAGGCGACCGACTTCCACCCGGGGCGCTCGGGCCGCGACCATCTGCGCACGCTCAGCCGCGCCGCCGAGCTGCCGGACGCGCGCGCCGACGAGGTGCTGCGCCTGGTCGAGCTGCACGACGCCGGCGCCAGGCGCGTGAAGGGCTACTCGCTGGGCATGCGCCAGCGGCTGGGGCTCGCGGCGGCGTTGCTCGGGAACCCCGAGCTGCTGATCCTCGACGAGCCCGCCAACGGCCTCGACCCGGAGGGCGTGCGCTGGCTGCGCGACTTCCTGCGCGCGTTCGCCGCGCAGGGGCACACGGTGCTCATCTCCAGCCACGTGCTCGCGGAGGTCGCGCAGACGGTCGACCAGGTGCTGATCGTCAACCACGGGCGGCTCGTCGTCGAGTCCTCGCTCGCACAGCTCACCGCGCGCGTCGGCGGCTCGGTGCGCGTGCGCACCCCCGACGCCGCCAAGCTGCGCGAGGCGCTCGAGCACGCCGAGTTGCAGAGCACCTCCGACGACGAGCACGTGCTGCTCGTGCACGGCGCCACCACCGAGCGCGTAGGCGAGATCGCGTTCGCCGCCGGCATCCGCGTGCACGAGCTCGCCACCGAGGGCTCATCGCTCGAGCAGATCTTCCTCGAGCTGACCGCCGGCGCCGCGAGCGCAAGCGCCGGCGGGGAGCGCCCCACCGACGCACAGCCGCCCGCCGGCGCGCAGCCGCCGATGGAGGCGCAACCGTGATCGCGCAGATCAGGGCGGAGCTGTTGAAGGTGCGCTCGACGCGCACGACGCTGGGGCTGGTGCTGGGGATGGTCGCGCTGATCCTGCTATTCACGCTGCTGACGGGGCTGATCAGCAACATCAGCGCGCTCTCGGAAGTGAACAACCAGCGCAATCTGCTCAGCCTGGGGAGCATCGCGGGCATCTTCTCGGCGCTCGCGGGCGCGCTGCTCGTGACGAGCGAGTTCCGCTTCGGCACGATCCGCCCGACGTTCCTGTTCACGCCGCGACGCTCACGTGTGCTCACGGCGAAGCTCGTCGCGGGGCTGCTCGCGGGGCTCGCGTTCGGCGTGATCGGAGAGGGGATCGGGTTCGCGATCGACTACGTGATCCTCGCCTCGCGCGGCATCACGCTGGTGCTGAGCGGCGGCGAAATCGCGCTGCTCGTCGGCGGGACGTTGGCGGCGACCGCGCTGTGGGCGGGGATCGGCGTGGGCTTCGGCGCGATCGTGCGCAACCAGGTGGGCGCGGTGATCGGCCTGCTCGCGTGGGGCTTCATCGTCGACAACCTGCTGTTCGGGCTCGTGCCGTCGGTCGGGCGCTTCACGCCGACGCGCGCGCAGGAAGCGCTGATCGGTCTGAAGACCGACCACGTGCTCTCGCCGGCGGCGGGCGGGCTCGTGCTGGTCGCGTGGGTGGCGGCGCTCGCGATCATCGGCCTGCCGCTGCTGGCGCGCCGCGACGTCAACTGAGCAGCTCGTCGAGCGTGCGCCCGCTGAGCACCGACGCGGGCTCCTCGGCAACGACGTCGGAGCCGGGGCGCGCGTAATCGTCGCGGCGCTTGAGCAGCAGCCATTGCGGCTTGGCGCCGGGCCGCGTGCGCTGCAGCGCGAAGCCGCCCCGCAGCTTCTGCCCGTGCAGCACGAACACGGCGTGGCCGCGCTCGAGCGCCTCGGGCCACGCGACGCGGCCGCCCTGCTCGTAGGAGCCGCTGTCCCACACGATCACGCCACCGCCGCCGGTGGCGCCCTCGAAGGTGTTGTGCTCCGGCGAATGGTCCTCGACCTGAACTGCGAGGCGCTTCTGAGCTGGGTCGAGCGACGGCCCCTTCGGCACCGCCCACGAGCGCATGACGCCGTCGACCTGCAGGCGCAGGTCGAAGTGACGGGCGGTGGCGGCGTGCTGCTGCACGACGAACACGCCGGCGCTGACGCCGCGAATCGCGAACTGCTCGTGCCCCTCGACCTTCGCGCGCTCGAGCACCACTTCTGTGACGACGGCTCCACGCGGACCCTCGCGCAGGAACGCGACGAGCGCGTCGACCGCAGCGGGCTCCCCCTCGGCGTGCACCGCGACGCTGCCGTCCTCGCCGTTTCGCACCCACCCCATCACGCCGAGCTGCAGCGCGCGCCTGCGCGTGGCGTCGCGGAATCCGACGCCCTGGACGGCGCCCGTCACGACCGCGCGAATCGCGGCTGCCCTGCCTTCATCAGCTTTCGCGCTCAATCCGCTCCTCCTCCCTGTTCAGGGCTGCTGCCGCAGAATCGCCCTGGCGGCATTCATGGCAGCAGCTGAAACGCCTCGCAATGTCGCGGCACGATCGCCGCAAAGTGACGACGGTCGAGAGTCAGGATGATCGACGCCCCGAGCCGCTCTGCCAATGCGATGACCGACGCGTCTGTGCCGCCGAGAGGGAAGTCCGCGTACTGCTTCACGAGCTCCGCCATGCGCGCGAAGTCCTCTCGGCTCGGCCCTTCGACGTCGAGCTCCCCCACGCCGTCCAGGAACCTGCTCTCGGCTGCGGCGCCGAGTCGGCGTCCGACGAAATACGTCGCCTCCGCGACGACCAGCGCCGGGACGATCAGCCGAAGGTCCGCCCGCGACAACGCGGCACGACAAGCGAGATGGTCCTCGTCATCAGCATCCGCTGCGGCGTAGAGCGGCCCGGCGTCAACGACGGCCAGGGATGTCATCCCACTCCTGCTCGAGCAGCCGCTCCATGTCTCGAGCGGTGGAGCGATGACCGCTACGGCCGAGGTCCGCGAAGGCGAGCTTGCGCGGCTCGCTTTGGACTAGGCCGAGGTGCTGGGCGAGCGCGGTGCGCGTGACCTCGGACGCAGATGCGTGCCGTCTGCGCGCCTCTCGGTCGAGTGCCTGTGCGAGGTCATCTGGAAGCGATACAGTGGTGCGCCGCATAACTGCATAACATCGTACGGCGCCACTGCGTCTTCGTCAAGCTCCGCGTTCGCCCGCACCCCCCAGCTCCACCACCAGCGGCACGCCCGTGTCGAACCAGTACTCGTGCAGCTCCTCGATCTTGGCGCGCGTCGGCAGCCCGCGCACGTGCAGGTCGCACTCGCCGTAGTCGAACAGATTGACCTTGCCGCACATCACCGCGCGCGCCTGCTCGAGCTCGTCGGCGTCGGCGAGCTCGCGGGCGACGCCGGCGAACGTGCCGCCGCGGATGCGCAGGCGCACGCGCGGGTCGGCTTTGATGTTGTGCACCCACCCGGCGCGCGAGGAAGGGCGCCGGCGCGCGAGCGCGACCGGGCGCAGCTGCACGAGGTACGCGCGATCGCCGCTGCGGATCACGCGCACGCACTTGCGCCGCGTCTTGCCCGTCTTGCGCCCCGTCGTGACGATCACGCCGTAGCCCGCCGGCGGGCGCAGCATGAAGAACGGGAGCATCAGCGCGCTCACGACGCGGCCGTCCTTCGCGCCGCGGATCAGGCGCGAGTGCTTGGACGCGTGCTCGACCGCGGCATCGCGAACGTACTGCTCTCGATCGGTTGTGGTCTGCGCCATCTGCGATCCTCCTATAAATATGGGACGTTGTTTAGTACAGCGTCTTATACAACGTCTAGATAAATATGTCGAACGCGAACGGGAACACGCATCGGACGCGGCTGCTGCAGGCGGCGCGCACGCTGCTGCGCGAGCGCGAGTACGGCAACATCAGCGCGCGCGACCTCGTCGCCGCATCCGACACCAACCTCGGCTCGATCGGCTACCACTTCGGCTCCAAGGAAGCGCTGCTCAACGAGGCGATCGGGCTCGCGCTCGAGGACTGGGCGCAGGCGATCGGCGACGCCATCCGCGTCGACGCCGGCGGCGGGCTGCCGGCGCTGATGGCGGGCTCGATGCGCGCGGTGCTCGACGAGCACGAGTCGATGCGCCCGTACTACCTCGCGTTCATCGAGGCGCTCGCGCGCAGCGCCCGCTCACCAGCGCTGCGCGAGCAGCTCGCCGCGCACTACCGCCGCCAGCGCGACCGCGTCGCCGGCTGGATCCTCGAGGCGCTCGGCGAGGGCACTCTCGAGCGCGAGGACGCGCGCCATCTCGCCTCGCTGCTGCTCGCAACCGCCGACGGCATGCTGATCCAGTCGTTCGTCGACCCCGACGACGCGCCGGGGAGTCGTGAGCTGGCGCGGGCTACCGGGGCGCTCACAGGCGGGGCACTCGCCGGTACTCAGCGCGCCAAACCCCGGGCAGACGCGGCGGCCTAAGCTGGGCTGTCTCCGCCGAGATGTGAGACTCGGCGTCGCAGACTCCTACCGGCGGGCTTCCCGACCGAGTTCTCCAGCACGGCGCTCTAGCCAGCCGACAAAGGCTGGATCGTCGAGCAGCGTCTGCGGAAGCTCCCGCTTTACGGCAAACCGTGAGCGAAATCGTGCGTGGAGCTCCGCTGCCTTAGTGCGACCGTCGTGTTCGGCCTGGCTGTTGGCCGCGCCGATGACGCTTGAAACGCATCCGTAGATGCGTCTGTATTCCTGCTCGTCAGCGCTGTGACAAGCGACGATCTCTCCAAGCACCTCCTTCGCAGTGCGCTCGTCCTCTTGCTGCTCGCGCACGTGTGCTTCGTGAAAGCTCCACCACACGACACGCCGTCCTCCGAATGTGATCGTCTCGGTGTGTGCCGAGAGGCGGTCTAGAGGCCCCGACTCCAATTGCTCACCACGCTCGGGTAGCGCCAGATTCATGCCCGGGGATTGGCCGGCAAGCTCGACCGTTCTGATTGCATCGAGTAGGGCAAACCCGAAACCGGGCGGAAGCGCGCCAGCGAGCTTCAACGACGCGACATGTGCCGAAACCTCCGCTACCTCGATTGCCTGCATTAGCGGGCCGATCTCGGCCACGCCATGTCCTGCGATGAGTGCTTTGAGCCAGGTATCTGGCACCAGTAGCTCCGCGGCGAACCGATTTGCTTCTGTCTCGGCCAGCGATGCCCGGTAGTCGCTGAACTCACCGGGGCGGGTGAGACATGCCAAGTTGCTCCCATCATGCCAAGGCAGCAGTACGTGTCCGAGCTCGTGCGCGAGCGTGAACCGCTGTCTGCGCGTATTGCCTGTCGGCTTGACGATGATCCGCGGCCTTGGGTGGGCCAGGCCGATTGCGAGCCCATCACATGTTCCTGGGATCGGTGCCTCTTCGACCTCGGCGAACCGCGCCGCGACACCACGCACATCGACCGGCGGCGCCAAGTGCAGGCGCTCGATGAGCGTCGCAGCCAGCCGTCGCTCCCGGCTCAGACCGGGAGCCGACCGGTCTCTTTGAGCCACCGCTCGACTGCGTGTACGTCTGACCTCGAGAGACCTCGCGCTGCGACTGCCCGCTCATCGAAATCGGCTACAAACGCATCGACCGGTAGCTCGTGCTCACGGGCGGCAATTATCATGCGGAGGGCAGCAGGCCGCTCGACCCAGAGCTGGTACTCGGGCCACGTCATCCCGAGGTAGTCGTGCAGCTCCTGTCCGTCGCCGTTCCCGTTGTGCCAGTCCTGCACCCAGCTCTCTATGTCCGTCCAGAGCGCTGTGCCGCTAAGAACCTCGTCTATGAACGTGTCAGACATCTATCCGTCTCCCCCGCTGGGCACCCTTGATGATCTCTCCGCTGATGGCGTCCTCAACACCGAGATGATGACCCCGTTTGTCGTAGACCTCAACCTCTCCATGCAGGCCATCCCACTCGTATAGCCGCTCGCCGTGGTCGGAGCGCCAGCGCGGAGCCCCATGTCGAGACACCCGCTCGAGAGCGTGGAGATAGCTGTTCGACGGTACCGGAATGTACGCAAACACAGGCCAGCGTTATAGCGATCAGAGGACTCCATTGTTTGAGGTTAGAGAAGCTCTCGGACCGATCTGGTCCATCGGGTCACGCTGCCGAGCGTGGAAGGCGCCACTACCCGAGCGCCGCGTCGAGCTTGCGCCGAAACGCTGCGGGATCGATCGCTGGATAGCTGTAGAGGTCGGGCTCGATCGAAATGATGGATCGTCGAAGCGCAGATCGACGTCGATCGTCGACTCGCGCCAGCCCTGCAGTACCGCCGTAGCGCCGCCCGTCAAGTACACGCACACGAGGACCCGCGCCACGCGCCCGAGCTCCCTAGCCAGCGTTTGAATGCGCCGCTCGTCAACCGGCGGACGCATGCTCAGCCGCGCGCATGCTCAACCGCGTGCAAGAAGCTGACCATGCGGCCGACGAGCGCGTTGTAGCGGCTATGCGCTCCGTCATGGGACTCCGCGAGCACTTCATACAGGCGGTGGGACGCATCCGTCCCGTCGGCTAGCGGCACAGAGAACCCAAGCGCCCTGAGACGCGGAGCCGCCATCGTTACGAGCAGCGAGGCCTCGCTCTCGCGCCCGGCCAATAGGTCCGCGATGCCCCCGCTCACCAGCTCGTGACCAGGCAGCCGTGTGGACACACCCCTCATTACATGATAATAGGCAGCAAACCGGCCTGCCCGCCCGCGAGCCTGCTTGCGGCCCCAGCGCAGCGCTCGGCGGCGGCGCGCCGCCGCCGCCGCACAAAACGCGACACTATGGGCCGATGCGCGCGCCGGCAACACGCGAGGCTGACCAGTGAGCGACGAGCCCGTGCGCGTCGGCGTCGTCGGCCTCGGCTACTGGGGCCCGAACCTCGCGCGCAACTTCGCCGCGATCCCCGGCTGCGAGCTCGCGTGGCTGTGCGACTCGGACGTCGAGGCGCGCGAGAAGCTCCAGCGCGCGTTCCCCTCCGCGCGCGCTACCGCCGAGCTCGCCGACCTGCTCGCCGACCCCGAGCTCGACGCGGTCGTGCTCGCCACGCCCGTGCCCACGCACGCCGAGCTCGCGATCGCGGTCGCGCAGGCGGGCAAGCACTGCTTCGTCGAGAAGCCGCTCGCCACCAACGCCGCCGACGCCGAGCGCGCCGTCGCCGCCGCCGCGCGCGCCGGCACGATCCTGATGGTCGGCCACCTGCTCGAGTACCACCCCGCGGTCGCGCGGCTCAAGCAGCTCGTCGACTCAGACGAGCTCGGCGACCTGTTCTACATCTACGGCAACCGCCTCAACCTCGGCAAGCTCCGCGCGGACGAGAACGCGCTGTGGAGCCTCGGCGCACACGACGTGTCCGTCGCGCTGCACCTCATCGGCGAAGAGCCCGACGAGTGCGTCGCGCACGGCGCCAGCTACGTGCGCGAGGGCGTCCAGGACGTCGTCTTCTGCTATCTGCGCTTTCCCTCCGGCGTCGTCGCGCACCTGCACCTGTCGTGGCTCGACCCGCACAAGGAGCGGCGCATCACCGTCGTCGGCGCGCGCCGCATGGCCACCTTCGACGACATGCTGATCGAGGGCAAGCTCACGATCTACGACAAGGGCTTCGACGAGGACACGCGCTCGTGGGGCGAGTACATCGCGCGCTCCGGCGACACGTTCTCGCCGCGCATCCCCAACCTCGAGCCGCTGCGCATCGAGTGCGAGCACTTCGTCGAGTGCATCCGCACCGGCGCCACCCCGCGCTCCGACGGCCACAGCGGGCTGCGCGTCGTGCGCGTGCTCGAGGCGCTGCAGCGCTCGCTCGAGCAGGTTCCCGCGGGGGCGTAGAGAGCGGCCGGGAACCTCTGCCAGGGCTATTCGCTGTGCCTGGAGATCAGCCTGAGCTGCGCATCCGTGACCGAAACCAGGTCCAGCATCTGGCCTTGGTCGTCGGAGATCTCAACCAGCTTGTGTTCGCCGCGCTCTTCAACGACGGTCCCGCGAGTTCCAGCAGACCACGAACCGACCGGGTGCAAGAACTCCACGAAGTCGTTCTCTCTGACTACCTGCTTGACAGTCGCCATCGTGACTCCAGTCTAGGTCTACGTGAGCGAGCCCGGCGGGGCCAGCCACACGGACTCGAACGTCATGATCTCGGCGAGCGTGTCGTAGTCGCGGTCGTAGTGGAGCACGGCAGCGCCGCTCATCATATCTAAACATGTATACTCATAAAGATGGATGTCGTGCCGCTCATCCGAGGCTCCCGTCATGCGGCCGGGATCACGCAGCTCGAGCTCGCCAGGCGCGCAGGTACGGCACAGCCAGCTGTCGCCGCGTACGAGTCGGGCTCCAAGACTCCCAACCTCGCCACACTCGAGCGGTTGCTCGGTGCATGTGACCACGACGTCGAAGTGCTCGCCCGGCCTCGCGTCCGCCGCGGCGCCGCATCGCTCGCCGAGCTCGCCGAGACGATCAAGGAGGATCTCCAGCAGGGTCACGAGCGTGATGCGCTGCGTCTGCTCTTCGGCTTCGCCGATGACTTCAGGGGATCTTCGCGCCCGGGTCGCATCACGCTCATACAAGACGAGCCGCCGCCGACCAGCGAGGGCCGCTTCGATGCCGCACTAGCCGGCGTCGCGGAGCTGTTCGCGGCAGAGGGCGCGATCAGCGCCCCGTCGTGGGTCGACGGTCCGGCGCGTTTCGTCGAGCCGTGGTGGTTCGTCGCAAGTCGACCCGAGTTCCACGCGTACACGCTCGCCAACACTCCCGCAGTGCTCGCCCGTCACGGCGTCTTCATGGCACGCGAGGTGTTCGACCGTGTCTGAGCGCCAGTTCACGCGAGCCACGATCCTCAAGGCGCTGGAAGCGCTCGGAGACGAGCTCACACGCGCAGGCGTACGCGGACAGATCTTCATCGTCGGCGGCGCCGCGATGGCGCTCGCCTACTCGACGCGGCGTGTCACAAAGGACATCGACGCGGTGTTCGAGCCGAAGAGCGCCGTCTACACGGCCGCGTCGAAAGTAGCGGAAGAGCTCGGGCTGCCAGAGGATTGGCTGAACGACGCAGTCAAGGGGTTCATGCCCGGCCCCGATCAGGACCCACGCCCGGTGCATACCATCCGCGGGATCGATGTCACTACAGCATCACCGAGATATCTCCTTGCGATGAAGCTAATGGCGATGCGTTTCGGCGAGGACGACGAGGACATCGAGATCCTTCTGCGGGCGTGCGGCATTCGCACTGCAGACGAGGCGCTCGAGCTACTCAGGCAGATTTACCCGACCCGGGACCCTCCGGCGAAGACGCGATTCTTCCTCGAAGAGCTGCTCCGTCCAGCGTCATCCGGGTGATCCCGGGCGCCAGCCCTCCCGCGCCGCCCCTCACCCGTGATCGCGGCTCCTGCCAACCCCCAGCGCGCCGCGGCTTTCGAGCAGCGCGTCCGCGCGCCGCGCCGCCTCCGACACCCGCACCCGCTTGCGCACCTCGGCGAGCAGGCGTCCGAGCTCGGGGACGTCGCGCTCGGGGAGCTGCACGCCGTGCGCCGCCGCGTCCTCCAGGCGCGTCGCTTCCACGCGATGCTGCGCGTCCAGCGACTTCAGCACCAGCTGCCCCGACTCGCCGCCGAGGTCCAGCTCGATGTCGTCATGCGTGTCCTCGTCGCTCACGCCGATCTCATCCATGAGCGCGCGGGCGGCGTCGAAGCCGCCGAGCGCGTCTCGATAGCGCGACTCGTCGATCCGGCCCTCGAGCACGACCGAGAGCGTGTCCACGCGCGCGCTCAACTGGCTCTGCACGCCGCGGCGCAGGTACCGCACGAGCGTCGCCGGGATCGTGATCTGCTCCTCGCTCATCGCCCGCGCCTTTGCCCGCGCGCCTTGCGTCCTTGCCCGCGCGCCTTGCGCGGCGCGGGGATCCTGGCGAGCAGCTCCTCCGCGCTCACCTCAAGCGTCTCGATCAGCAGCAGCAGCGTCGACAGCCGCGGCTCCTGAAGCGCGCGCTCGATGTTCGACACCGACGACACCGTCAGCGAGGACTCCTGCGCGAGGCGCTCCGACGTCCAGCCGCGCGAGCTACGCAACTCGCGCACCCGTTCGCCGAACACGCTCAGCATCTCGGCGCGCGCGGCCGCCGCGACGCTCGCGGCGCGGCCGTCGCGGGCGGCCGTCGATTGCCTGCGCGTCGGCACCGCGACGCTACCCCCGCCCGTTCGTCGCGATCTCGTCGTCGCGACGAAAGCCCAGCCGCGCCGAGATGCGGTCCGCGGTCGAGATCAGATGCGGGCCGAGCGCGTTCGCGAGCTCCTCCGGCGAGATCATCGACACATGCGCCGACAGGGTCACCGTCGCGATGACCCGCGACTCATCGCGCACGGGCGCCGCGATCGAGAGCGTCCCCGGCGCCAGCTCCTCGTCGTCCAGCGCAAGGCCGTTCTCGAGCACCTGCTCCAGCTCGTCGTGCAGCGTCCGCTTGCTCGTGATCGTGTTCGCGGTGCACCTCGTCAGCTTCATCGCCCCGATCAGCTGACGCTGCTCGCCTTCGGGCAGATGCGCCAGCAGCACCTTGCCCGCCGCAGTGCAGTACGCCGGCACGTGCGCGCCGATCGCCAGGCCTAGGTCGCGCTTGCGCCCGGCGCGCCGCTGCGTGCGCACGATATCGACGAGCACCACCTCATCGCCGTCGAGCATCGCCAGGCTGACCGTGAAGCCGGAGCGGTTGCGCAGTTCCTCGAGGCATTGGCGCGCGTGCTCGCGCAGCCCCGTCGCGCTCATCGCCGCCATCCCCAGGTCGGTCACGCGCAGCGCCAGCCGGTACTTGCGCGCGGCGCCCTGCTGCAGATAGCCCAGCGCGACCAGCGTCGTCGCGTAGCGGTGCGTCGTCGAGCGGCTCATGTCGAGCTCCTGCGCTATGTCCGCGATGCCCAGCAGCGGGTGCTCCGGCGTGAAGCACCCCAGGATCGCGAGGCCTCGCTCCAGCGACTGCGAGAAGCGCGGCTCGCGCAGGTCCGGCAGCGACCACGCCGGCAGCTGGCCGCCGTCAGCCGGCATCCGCGCTCGACCCAGCCCCCCGGCCTCGAGCGAGCCGGTATTCGCGCGTGTGCGGGTCGCGCTCGAGCAGGCCCACCGCGATCAGCGTCGAGATGTAGCGGTGCGCCGTGCTCGGGCTCTTGCCCGTCAAGTGCGAGATCTGCTTGATGCTCATGTAGCCGCCGTCCGCCGGAAACGACGCCAGGATCAACAGGCCGCACAGCAGCGACCCCGACAGCCGCGGGTTCTCCAGCGGCCCCGCGCCCTCGCGCAGCGCCGCCCGCACGTCCCCCAGCCCCGACAGCAGCAGCGACATGTTGCCGGCGTCCGCCGCCGTGCGCACCACGTCATCGACCTGCGCCGCCGTCAACGCGATGCGCACGCTGTCCGCGCGCGCTGGCCGAGTGAGCGTCATACCAAAAGTGATCTTGACGTCCGGCAGCTCGCAATTGCAGAAGTCGGGGTCTTTCTGTTTCTCAAGAAACAGAAACATTGCTGGAGAAACAGATGCGTTGCTCTGGAGCGCCCCCCGGCGGCTATCGCCGACGCTGTCGCAGCACGACTCTCCCTCCAGCATGAGGCACGAGGATCGCGCTGCGCCAACGAGGGTGCTCGATGTGGGTACTGGCGGCTTGCACGCGCTTGCTCGACAGGACCTCCCTGATGACTGTCTTGACCTCCAGCAGGGCGAAGTGCCGGCCGAGGCAATGCTTGCGGCCGCCTCCCCAGGGCAGCCACGTTCGCGGCTGCGGCGGTTCGTCGATGAAGCGCTCTGGACGAAACTCGTGAGGGTCTGCGAAGTACTCGGGGTTGTGATGCATCAGATAGGTGCATCCCGCGAGTTGAGCCGGCGCACGGTAGGTCCAGTCACCGATCTTGATCTGCTTCACGACCGCTCGCGGGATCGTGAACAGGAAGACCGGCTTGTGACGCATCGTCTCGTGGACAGTCGCGTCGAGGTACACGTCATCAACATCCTCGTCGAGCTCCGCGACGAGCCGCTCCTGCACATCAGGATGGTGCGCCAAGAGCTGGAACGCCCACGAGAGCTCACCCGTGGTCGTCTCGTGTCCGGCGAGAATCATCGACATGAGGTTGTCGCGGATCTCCCGTTCGGACATCGGCGCTCCGTTCGGGCACTGCGCCGAGAGCAACATGCTCATCAGATCGGCCCGCTGCGGCTCCGCGTGCGCCCTACGCCTGGCTATCAGCGCGAAGATGAGCTGATCCACTTCCGCGCGCTGCTTGACAAACCTCCTCCACGTCCTGCGCCAGCCTGGCAGGTGCCGTACCTTCGGCTCCTGTAGCACGACGCTGACCGTCACCGACAACATCTCCATCAAACGCTCGTGAAGCCGCTGCAAAGCTATGCCCTCCTCGCCGAAGATGGCTCGCAAGATCACCCTCAGCGTCAGGGCGCGGATTCGCGGGTGAACCGAGATGACCCGATCCACAGGCCAGGACGCGACCTCACGTTCAACGCTGTCGCGCAACATCGCCACGTGGTCCGCGACCATCCGCTTATGAAACGCGGGCGTTATCGTCTTTCGCGCACAGATGTGATCGTCCTCCTCGCGAAGCATGAACGAGCCCTCGCCGATCAGAGGCGCGATCACGGTCGCACCGGCGCCGGGATGTAGCGAGGCCGGGGGCGCGGTGAGGACCGCATGTATCTCCATCGGGTCCGACAGGAACACGAGCGGTGCCATGTCGAGCGGGTAGACGGTGAAGCGCGGCCCCAAGCGCGCCCCACATTGCTCCATGTAGGCGAACGGCAACCACCTGCAGCCTACTGTCTGAAGAACCGAAGGCAGCGGTCCGCTGGGGGGCAGATCCCCCTTAAATCGCGTTGTCAACGATGAGGCGATGGTGAGTGACACAATTGCTCCCTTGTTGTGGGTGAATTACGCCGCGCGCAAGCCATAAGCGAGGCGCCACAGTCTTAGAACCGGATGCAGAACACGAGTGAGCGACCCACCAGCAGCCACGATGCGACTCGTTGAGTCGCGCATCGCCGGAGTCAGCGCGCTGTCCTTTGAGAGGTACATGGCGAACATGCACGCAGCGATCAGTACATGCGTCTCACCGTTTCGCAGGGTCTGCGCTTCGTGCAGGCAGCGCCGAACGAACAGGGAGATGCGCTGGATGGCTATCTCCGTCGTCGGGTAATGTCCGATGTAGCTGTGGTCGCCGTTCGCGGCGTCCTCCGCTTGGTCGACATAGCTGTCGAGCATCGCCGCCAGGGCTGAAGCCCATGGAAAATAGGCGTTGGCAGTCTGCGATATCTCAACGTCCTCGCACGTCGGCTCGCTGGCAAGCGCGAGCAGCGCGAAGATGGTGAGATCGGTGCTGGCCGCGGCAGTCAGCTCAAACCAAACCGCCTCGTGCCCCAGCGGGAACTCTGCGGCGACCCAGGCTTCAAGGCCGTCGTCTCGACTCTGCTGGTCCAGCTCGTGGTTGACCGCACACACCTGCCCGCGGGCCGCCTCCCTCACCACCAGGTGACGGACGCGCGCATATGACGGCAAGAGAGCGCAGCTCTCGCGGCACGCTGTGACCAGACTTCGCAGGTAGCCGCCGTCCTCGTGCCACGGGTGATAGCGGTAGTAGTCAGAGATCGGCCGCGCCGGATCGAGAGCATCAACCAGTGCAAGGTGCAGCTGTCGTCCGTTCAACGGGCCAGCCGCCGCCCCTCGCTCGTTGACGCTGTCGAGGAAGTCCCAAATGACCTCGTAGGCGACAAGCAACCGCAGCAGGCACGGGCTGCGGTTGCTGGGAATGATCGAGAACAGGGCAGCTCCATCGATATGCCCCCGCTTGGTGGCCAGCGCACCCAGCGCGTCCCGACGAATCGTCTCGTCCGGAATCCTTCGAGCAAGCTCCCTCCAGCGGTGCACCTCGCGGGTAACGGCGGGCAGACCCCACAGCAACTCCCGCGCTACGCCAGCACCGAGCGCCCGGATCTGACGGGCCGAGAGCGGAGCCGGGTTGTGACCGTCGTAAGCCAGACCCCCCGTATAAGATCTAGTACGCCGGACTGATCGTCCTGGGCTCGACACGTACTACGAGATACCCCGGTATGGCGAGCATCGCAACCGCGATGATCGTGACCACCGCGAAGCTGGAGAGCGCTGCCGCCCCTTCGATCGTGTAGACAATCGGAAAACCGGTAACTGTGGCAAGGAAATGGCTGCCCAGCAGCTGGGCATAGAGCCCGAAGATCGCGCCGATCGAGCAGCCCGCCGTGAGCAGCACCGCGCTCTCGCACAGCAGCGCCCGCCAGAGCACAGACTCCCTGAATCCGTGGCACTTGCTGAACGCGATGCGGGAGCGACGCTGCCAGAGCATCGATGCCATGGCTCCGACCACCGCGAGGATCGCAGCGATCAGGACGAGCAGCCGGATCTGGGTCAAGCGCGCGAGGCCCTGAGCCGCTACAGCGGAGTCGCGCTGCTCTCGTTCGCCGGCGGTCTCGACCGCCAGACCTGTTTCCGACTTCAGGGCTCGGCGCACGAGATCTCGCACCTTGGCAGCCGACACGCCTCGCATCGTTTGGATCTCGTATGCGCTCGGATCGCCATTCGCCCATCCCTGCGCGTAGTTGCCTGCGTTGAGGATCATCGCGCCCGGCGGCCATCCGAGATTCGTCGTCAGGGCAGCGACCCTCATGGCTAGCGGTCGAGGTGATGGAAGTGTGAAAAGCTGGCCGACGTGCAGATGATGTTCTTTGGCGATCGCCTGCGAGAGCACGATCCAGCCGCCGTCTCGGACCCGTTCTGATACGAGACGCGGATTGCCGCCTATGAGCTGACTGATAGGGACCGGGTGCGCGACATTGCTGGGTGGCGCAATGACCCAAAGGCGCCGATCGCCCCAGTCAAGAAAGCTGCCACGGTACACACCGACGCTGCTGACACCGGGCAAACCAGCAACAGCGGCGACATCGATTCCGCTGAACGGAGTAGTTGGCTGGATGGTCGATCTCCCGTTTGGTATCACCCATACACTCGCGCCGGCGTCGGTGCCGCGTATCGAGGATGCAAGACCGCGTTCGAGGTTTGTCTGTGTGCCCTGGAACTCGACTATCCCGAAGACGGCGACTGCGGCAGTTGCGGCAATCGCCAGCGAGCGCACGCGCGTCTGGGGAATCTGCAGCTCGGTGACGGCGAGCGCCGACGGCACTCCGTCGAGCAGCCTCGCGAGCTCCCTGAATCCAACCAGGAGGCCGTCGAATAGAGTCGGCAGCAGACAGACGAGCCCAACGACCAACGCGACATTACCGACAACCGCGTCTTGAACGTCTGTAAGCAGGATTACCGTCGTGACGGCGAGGCATGCCAAACCGAGCGTGAGCCGCGTCGCCAGCCACGCTCCTCGGTGATCCGGCGAGCTCTGTGCCGGTAGCAGCGGCCGCGCAAGAATGGCGCGGACGGGCCACAGCACACCGACGGTCGCGGAGGCCATTCCGGCGACCACGGCCAGCACGACGCTCTGCAGGGTGACGATGCGGTTGTTTCCCACAGGAAACGCGGCCGAGAGGTAGCCAGGTGTGTCGCGAAACACGGCGATCGAAAGGAAATCTCCGAGGATGAGGCCAATCGCACACGCCAGTACACCGATCACGATTGCGTCGACCAGCAATATCTGCACGGTCATCCAGCGGGTCGCGCCATGTGGGCGCACGTCTTCGATCAGCTTGCGTCGAGACGGCACCGTGACAAGCATGGCGTTGAGGGCGAACATGAAGCCGACCAGTGCACTGATCCCGGAGAACAGCTCCTCGCTCTTGCTCTCGGGTGCAACAGCGACCGCGAACAAACGGGAGTCGAAGTCCCCCGGCACGAGGTTCACGTTCCAGCTCGCAGCGAGCCGCTCGAGCCTGGTCCGCACCTCGTTCGCGTGTGCCGGGTCGATGTGCACGAAGATCCTCGTGATTCGGCCGCGAGCATCCGCGAGTCGCTGCGCGTAGCGGATCGGCGCCACCGCGATCGGGCTGTTCACCAGCCCGCCGATGTCACCTTCACCGAGCGTCGTGCCCACGAACGTCTTCACGAAGCCGGAGCCGATCTGAAGCCTGACGCTTTCCAGCGAGCGCACGCCGATTTCGCTTGCCAGTGGCGCCGGCAGGGCGATCACCTTCAACTTGGTGATCTGCTTCGAGGAGAAGCGACGCAGCAGCGGTCCACTCGCTCGGACGGAGTTCGGTTCGACGCCGATCAGGTCAACCGATCGTTCAGCGCTCGGCCCGATCACGTTCACATGTCGATCGAAGATCGGCAGGGCCACCTGCACACCCGGAGTGCCGCGCACCTCAGCCAACAGCCGTTCGTCGACTCCTTCTGGGCCCCGGGCCTCCAGCTGAACCTGCGCGCTTCCAACAAGCTGGCTGTTGAGCTGCTCCACGGACCGGCTCAGGCTGGTGCTCGATATCTGTGAGGCGAACAGCAACGCGACCCCGACGGCGATCCCCAGGATCGCAAAGCCCTCCTGCACCAGCACAGCGCGAGCCTGCAGCCTGGCTTCGTAGATGTAACGGATCCCAGAGAGCCTCATCCGGGCCCTTGGCGCGGTGCCGGGCGCGAGGACTCGCCAGCGGACACACCCGGATCCGGCGTATATGCGCCGAGACGCCCGTCGCGCAGTTCGTACACCCGATCGGCGAACGCCGCCACCTGCGGGTCATGAGTGGCGAGCAGGAGGGCCATCTCGCGCTCGCGGCAGAGGTCGCGCAGCAGCGCCAGCACCTCTCGGGTCCGCTGCGTGTCAAGGCTCCCGGTCGGCTCGTCCGCGAGCACCAGGCTCGGCCTCGTCGACAGCGCCAGCGCGATCAGCACGCGCTGTCGCTCGCCCATCGACAGCTCCTCGGTGCGATGGTGTAGTCGCTCGCCGAGGCCCAGTTGCCCCAGCAGCGGTTCGACCGTCGAGGACGCCTTTCGCACATTGGTCATCAAGAGCTTCAGCGACGCGTTCTGGATCGCCTTGGCCCCCGGGATCAGGTTGTGCGGCTGCCCGATGATCCCGAGCTGATGCTGGCGGTACTCGTCCGCTTCCCTACGCGACATCGTGACGACGTCGCGGCCCTCCACCAGCACGCTGCCGCTGTCAGGCACGCGCAGCCCGGCGATCAGCTCCAGCAACGTCGTCTTGCCCGAGCCGCTCGGGCCGTAGAGCGCGACGAACTCGCCGCGCTCGATCGTCATCGACACCCCGTCGACAGCTCGGATCGGCTCACCGCCACCGACCTGGTAGTGCTTGACGAGATCTCTTAGTTCCAGCACCCCGGAGCTAGCCTACGCCTTGCGACCCCTGTTTCTCGGCTGGCTTGGGGAACGGGATCACATCCGCGTCATCGCTCGGCCGGCCCGACAGCGCCTTCAACGTGCCCTTGCGCGTGATCGACCACACCCGATCGGCGAACATCGCCGACTCCATATCCGAGGCGCTCATCAACACCCCGCACCGAGGCTCGGACTCCTCGACCAACGAGCGCAACAGATCAGAAGCCTCCTCCGTCGCACGAGGACCAAGCGCATCCAGCAGATCATCGATCACCACCACCCGCGGCGAACCGGCAAACGCCCGCGCGAGCCCGACCAGCACCCGCTGCCAATTCGACAGCTCCCCCCACCGCCGACCCATGCACTCCCGCGCCCCAACCCGCTCCAGCGCCTGCGCCGCCACCCGCTCAGCCTCCCGCCGCCCATGCCCATGCAAAGCCAACGGCCAGCCAACGAACCGCGACACCTCGACCCCCAACTCCGGCCCCTCACGATCCACCCACACGATCTCATGCCCCAACAACCGCGTCCGCGAACGATCCCGCAAACCCGACAAGCTCCGCCCATCCAACGACACACACCCCTCGTCCGGACGCTCCATCCCCGCCGCCACCCTCAACAACGTCGACTTCCCCTCAAGCCGCCCCCCGACCACCGCCACAACCTCCCCCCGACCAACCCCAAACGACACACCCGACAACACCCCCACCCAACGACCACCACGCGAAAAACCCTTCCAAACCCCCTCAACCCCCAACACCTCAACCATCAAACGGCTCACCGGACATGTCCTCGAGGAGGTCTTCCAGCTCCATGCGCAGGTGCTCGAGCCGCTGAGACATCAGTCCCCACAGGTTCGCCCTGTCCTTGCTCTGGATGCCGCTCAGCCGGATCCGCCAGTCGGCGGACTTGCCGCGGGCGCGCCGCGAGCGCTGTTCCTGGAGCACGCGCGCGTGCGCGATGTTGAAGGCGGTCGTGCACGCCTCCTCCTCGCTGCAGACGATCTGCAGCAGCGACGCGAGGTCCTCGCGCTTGAGCAGCTCGAGCTTGCACTGCAGCGCGTCGCGTATCGACGGCGGCAGCTCCGTGTGGCAGAACCAGCTCTGGTACAGCACCTCGCCTTCGGGCGTGACCTCGTAGCGGTCGAGCGGCGGCTCGCTCCCTCGCTCGACCAGGCGCACGTAGCCCTGCTCGGCCAGGCTCGGGAGGTTTTTGTGCGCGGAGCCGCGCGAGAAGCGCGCGGAGGCGAACTGGTCCGCCAGGCGGCGATCGACGCCTGCGACCGTGTCCCCCTGCTGGATTACGAGACCGAGGACCATCATCCTCGGAGAGGGATCCCCTGAGCTGAAAGCCGTCACTGCCGGGATCGTACTATTCGGAGCATCGTTATGGAAGATGCGGTTTAATCGAACAATCCGAGTTACTCAAAACTGGTGGCTGGCTTGGGGAACGGGATCACATCCGCGTCATCGCTCGGCCGGCCCGACAGCGCCTTCAACGTGCCCTTGCGCGTGATCGACCACACCCGATCGGCGAACATCGCCGACTCCATATCCGAGGCGCTCATCAACACCCCGCACCGAGGCTCGGACTCCTCGACCAACGAGCGCAACAGATCAGAAGCCTCCTCCGTCGCACGAGGACCAAGCGCATCCAGCAGATCATCGATCACCACCACCCGCGGCGAACCGGCAAACGCCCGCGCGAGCCCGACCAGCACCCGCTGCCAATTCGACAGCTCCCCCCACCGCCGACCCATGCACTCCCGCGCCCCAACCCGCTCCAGCGCCTGCGCCGCCACCCGCTCAGCCTCCCGCCGCCCATGCCCATGCAAAGCCAACGGCCAGCCAACGAACCGCGACACCTCGACCCCCAACTCCGGCCCCTCACGATCCACCCACACGATCTCATGCCCCAACAACCGCGTCCGCGAACGATCCCGCAAACCCGACAAGCTCCGCCCATCCAACGACACACACCCCTCGTCCGGACGCTCCATCCCCGCCGCCACCCTCAACAACGTCGACTTCCCCTCAAGCCGCCCCCCGACCACCGCCACAACCTCCCCCCGACCAACCCCAAACGACACACCCGACAACACCCCCACCCAACGACCACCACGCGAAAAACCCTTCCAAACCCCCTCAACCCCCAACACCTCAACCATGAGATCGAGCGTACCAGTGCGACGGTATGCGATCCCGGTGCATGGCTCATTACAGAGATGCTGTTAGGATGGCTCATTATTACAAGGATGCTGTAATGACTGATGCTTCGGGCAAGAACCCCTACCGGCCGGGAGTGGGCGTGCGCCCGCTCTATCTCGCGGGTCGTGACGCGCCGGTGCGACGCTTCGACGCGATGCTCCGTGCCGCGCCGGAGCAGCAGGCGAACATGCGAGTTACGGGGCTCCGCGGTGTGGGCAAGACCGTTCTGCTGGAGACGTTCGCCGAACGCGCGCAGGAGGTCGATTGGGAGCCGGCGTTTATGGAGCTGCAGCCGGCGCACAACACCGACGCGGCGATCGCGTCTGCGGTTGCGTCTTTGCTGGCGCGGACCGAACAGCGACTGTCGCGTCTGGCACGACTGCGCTCCGCGGCGGGCAAGGCGCTGCGCGCGACGAGCCTGTCAGTTACTTGGGAGGACGTATCGCTGTCGGTCTCCTTTGGCTCCGAGCGCGAGGAAGATCTCGCGCGGCGACTGTTCGACACCGTCCAGCTCGCCCTCGCCAAAGGCCGTAGTGGCATCGTCGTGCTCCTCGATGAGGCTCAGCTGGTCCACGACGAGCGCGACCGCCACGGCGAGCACCCGCTATCGCTGTTGATCGCGCCAATCGTCGCGCTGCAGCGTCAGGAATTGCCGCTCGGGCTAGTTCTGTGCGGCCTGCCGACACTGACGTCGAATCTGCAGAAGGCGCGCTCCTACAGCGAGCGGCTGTTCCGCGGCGAGGAGATCGACTCGCTCGAGCCCGCGCAGGCGCTGGCGGCATTCACGAAGCCGCTCGAGCAGACGACCAGGAGTGCCACCCCGGCACTGGCCGAGGCTGTCGTCGCGGAGGTCGAGGGCTATCCCTACTTCCTGCAGCTCTGGGGCTCCGAGTTGTGGGACGCCGCCGAGGAGGTCGGAGTCGACCGACTCACGCCGAAGCTGCTCGACGCGGCGCGTCCCGACATCTACCGACGGCTCGATCGAGACTTCTACGATCCGCGTCTCGCGACCCTCACCCCCGCCGAGCAGGATCTCATGCTCGCATCCGCGAAGTGCCCTTATCCCCCCCTGCGCTCATCCGAGCTCGGCAGCGCCTCAGCGAAGACCCCCGGGAACGTCAACGTGATCCTCGGCCGCCTCGTCGAGGCGGGCGCGCTCTACCGAATCCGCAAGGGCGAGTACGCCTATACCGCACCGAAGTTCCGCGACTACCTGCTGCGAACGACGAGACCGAACTGACGAACGCCGCGAGTCAGCCCCGGCTCTCGCATTTGCAGCGTCGACTTTCCGCATTTGCACGACCCCCTCACCGCGCCGCCGGCGCGAACTGGCTCTCATAGAGCTTTACGTACACCCCGCCCGCCTGCACCAGCTCCGCGTGCGTCCCCCGTTCGACGATCTCGCCGCGGTCGAGCACAAGGATCTGATCGGCCGCGAGGATCGTCGAGAGCCGGTGCGCGATCACGAGCGACGTGCGCCCACGGGACAGCTCGGCGAGCGTGTCCTGGATGAGCCGCTCGGAGACGCTGTCGAGGTGCGAGGTGGCCTCGTCGAAGATCAGGATCGGCGGGTTCTTGAGGATCACGCGCGCGATCGCCACGCGCTGCTTCTCGCCGCCGCTGAGCCGGTGCCCGCGCTCGCCGATGATCGTGTCGAGGCCTTCGGGCAGCCCGGCGAGCACGCCCTCGAGGTTGGCCTGCGCGGCGGCCGCGAGCAGCTCCTCGTCGCTCGCGTCGGGGCGCCCGTAGGCGAGGTTCTCGCGCAGCGAGGCGTGGAACAGGAACGTGTCCTGCAGCACGAGCCCGACGGCGTCGGCGAGCGACGCGAACGTCAGCTCGCGGACGTCGTGTCCGTCGATGCGCACGGCCCCGGCCTGCGGGTCGTAGAAGCGCGGCACGAGGTGGCTGAACGTGGTCTTGCCGGCGCCGCTCGGCCCGACGAGCGCTGCGAGCTGCCCGGGCTCGATGCGCGCGCTCACCGCGCTCAGCGCCGGGCGCTCCTGGCCTGAGTAGGCGAAGCTCACGTCGTCGAGCTCGATCGCGCCGCGCACATCCGTGAGCGCGCGCGCTCCGTCGCGCTCCTTGACGTCGAAGGGCTCGTCGAGCGTCTCGAAGATGCGCCGCCACGGCGCCAGCGAGCCGGCGATTGCGAGCGCGCCGCCGGCGGCTTCCTGCGCGGTGCCGGCGAAGCGGATCGCGACGATGCTGAACGCGAGCAGCGAGCCGAGCGACAGTTCGCCTTCGGAGACGAGGTAGCCGCCGGCGAGCAGCAGCACGGCGGGGCCGATCACCTGCAGCGTGCGCAGCACCATCGTGATCCACTGCGTCGCCATGCCCGCTTCGATCTCGCGGTCGCGCAGCGAGCGGTTGAGCTCGGCGAAGCGCGCGCGCTCGCGCCGCTCGCGCCCGAAGGACTTCGTCAGCATCATCGCCGACAGGTCGAGGCGCTCGCGCAGGTACGCGGTCAGCTCCGAGAGCTCTCCCTGCACGCGCTCGCGCGCGTCGTAGATCGAGCGCCCACCGCGACTCAGCCCGAGTGCGACGAACGGCGCGATCACGAGCGTCAGCAGCGTCAGCTGCCAGCTGAGGTAGACCATCACGGCGATCGACACGGCGGAGGTGAGCGCGCTCGAGACGAGGCTGAGGAGCGTCGTGCCGAGGATGTTGTCGACGGCCTCGACGTCGTTGAGGATGCGCGACATCACGTCGCCGGCGCGGTTGCGCGTGAAGTACGCCACGGACTGCCCGACGAGGTGGTCGAACAGACCGCTGCGCAGATCCGAGACGACGCGCTCTGAGAGGCTCAGCGTCAGGTACGTCTCGGCGACACCCAGGAGGCCGCTGAGCACGGTCGCGCCGAAGGCGAGACCCACGATCAGCAGCACGGGACCGAACGACGCGTGCGGATGCGTCAGGTGGTTGGTGATCGAGCGGATCGCGAGAATCGGCACGATGCTGAGCAGCGACTGCACGAGCACGACGAGCAGCGCCAGCGAGCCGCGCCCGCGGTAGGGGCCTAGGTAGCCGAGCACCCGCCCGAGGATCTGGCGCCGCGCGGCGCTCATGCCGCCGCGCCGGTCGTCGCGAGCAGCAGCTCGCCGGCGGGCGCGAGCGACTCGAGCCCGCGCGGGCGGCGCAGCTCGAACGTGGGCAGCTCGGCGAGCGCGAGCACGCTCGCCCAGTTGGCCTCGCCGCGCGGCTGGTGGCCGTGCTCGATCAGCAGCGGGATGCGCGCGGCGGCGGGGACGGTGTGGATCTCGAGCTGCTCGCCCCACGCGAGCGATACCCAGCCGGCGAAGCGATGCTCGGGCGCGAGCGGATCGAGTGAGAGGCGCAGGCGAAAGCCCTGGCGCACCTCTTGGAGCTCCTCGTCGAGGCCGAGGTGCTGGGCGGTGGCGAGCGCGAGGTCGATCGCGCGCGGCCCGACGAACGCGGTGCGCCCGTCGAGGAACAGCATGTCGTCGGCGACGATCGCGTGACCGTTACGCGCGAGCCATGCGAGCGTGGAGCTCTTGCCGCTGCCGCGCTTGCCGAGCAGCGCCCAGGCGTGGCCGCCGGACAGGAAGACGCCCGCGTGGAACGCCTCGCGGCCCATCCAGTTGGCGAACGCGAGCGCGGCGTAGCCGAGCATCGGGTGCACGAGTTCGTCGGCGTCGAGCGGCGTCTCGGTGCGGAACAGCGCCTCGCGCGCGTCGCGGCGCATGATCGCCTCGCCGTCGAGCAGCGCCACGCGCGCGCGCTCGCCGTCCATCTCGACGTCGCCCGCGGCGGTCTCATCGCCGCTGCCGGCGGCGTGCGCGCCGCGCTCGACGCTGCGCCGCACCCGCATTCGCGGCCACGCGGCGGGCGCGGGCGTGAGCCACTCGCCGACGCCGTCCTCGGGTGCGTCGAGCTCGACCGCGAAGCCGTACAGGCCGGGCCGCCGCGCATCCATCTCGTCTCCGGTCACATGGCCCTCGTCTCACCTGGCATGTCGTTCCGTGGAACTTTCCTTGACAGATGGGTGTCCATCGTGCTTAGCTTTCGCGTTGTACGGCGGTAGTTAGTGCGCACACACCGCAGTAGCGTACGGGCATTGCAAACAAGTGAACGGGATGGCGATGGCGATGAGCACAAGGACGGGCATCGATCAGACGCACGAGGCAGACGCACCCGAGGCATACGAGCCCCCCACGCTCGTAAAGCACGGTTCGCTCGGCGAGCTGACGCTCATGGGCATGCCCACCAGCGGCGGCGGCAAATCGCCCTGGGGCAAAAAACACCACAAAGGTCACTGGGGCGCCTGAGCGCGGCGCTGGGAGACCAGCCCCCAGTTAGCAGCATCAACCAGCGGCTACGGCCGCTGGTTGTGCGTCTGGCGGAGCCCGCGCGGGCGCGGGTGGCCGGCGCGCGGATCCATAAGCGCGTCGGGGCACGTGTGGCGAGCGCGTACGCGGCGCTCGCGCCGGCAGCGGAGCTGACGCCGGAGTTCGACGGCCTGGGCCTGCCGGCGACGGAGGTCGAGGCGGCGTGCGCGCGGTATCGAATCGATGGCCTCGTGCAGCGCATGCCCTCGCGTGCGGACACGGCGGCGGACCTGCACCACATCGCGTGGCACGGCTCGGCGCTGGCGGACGTCGGCTGCCCGGCGGATCACCCGCTGCGTGAGCGGCTGCTGCTGGACGGCGCGCTGTTCAACCTCGCGGTGGCGCTGACGGACAGCCTCGTGGACGAGGATCCGTACGCGGGCATGCGCGCGGCGCGGGTACTGAGCCCGCAGGCCCTGGAGCGTCGCCTGCGCGCGCCGGGCGACCCACACGCGGCGATCGCCGGCGAGGAGCCGGACCTGGAGCCGCTGTACGGGCTGTGGGATGCGCTGTTGGCGCGCCTTGGTGAGCGCTTCGCGGATGACGCGGATGCGCTCGCGGAGCTCGCGGACATGCTGCGGCGGATGCACGGCGGCGAGTTCGACGAGGGCGCGGATCGCCTGCCGGCGAAGGTCCTGCCGGTCGAGTTCATCGGCGTGCTGTTGCACGATCGGCGAGCGGCGCTGCGCGAGCTCTACGGCGAGCTCGGCGGGCTGCTGGCGCTGAGCGACGACTGGAACGACCTGGCGGAAGACATGCGCCGCATGCGCGCGAACCAGCTCGTGCTGATGCGCGACCACACGCGCGCGGACCGGGTGGCGTATGTCGCGCGCTGCCTGCAGCGGGTCGTGTTCTCGCGCGCGCTCGCGGAGGAGGTGTCGGGCGAGCTGTGCGCGGGGATCGCGCGTGTGCTCGCGAGCGCTGGGGAGCTCTCGCCGGACACGCACGCGCGCGCCGCGTCCTACCTGAAGGGCGTGCTGGAATGCTGAGACCGATCGGCGTCCTGGAATGCTGAGCCCGGGCGAGCTCGTGCAGACGGCCCGCTTTGCGCCGATGTTGCTCGCGGGTGCGTCCGACCGCGTCGAGGAGGGCTGGTTTCGCGCGCGCAATCGAACGGGAGAGCGGGCGGAACAGAGCGACGTGGACGTGCGCGCGCAGGCACAGGAGGGCGTGCGCGCTGGACTCGGCTTCCTCGCGCGCGTGCAGCGCCCGGATGGCCTGTGGCGCGGCTTCATGCTCGCGCCGGGCGCCTCCACGGAGTGGATCACCGCACACGTCGCGCTGCTGCTCGAGGACATTCCCGAGGCGCGTGCGATGCGCGAGCGCGCCGCACGGGGACTGGTCTCGAGCACCCGCGGGCGTCCGGGCTGGGGCTACAACCACCGCGTCGGCATCGACAGCGACAGCACGGCGCAGGCGATCATGGTCCTGCACGGCCTCGGCCTCGAGATCGAGGAGGCGTGGGTCGAGCAGCTGCTCGCGACGCACCGCGAGGAGGGCGGCTTCGGCACGTACGCGACGACCCGGCCGGACGGCCAGCCGCGGACGTGGTGGGAAATGCCGCACGCGGATGTGACGCTGATCGTGGTGGAGGCGCTCGCGCGCCTGGATCGCTGCGCCGAGGAGCGGACGCTGGCGACGGCGTGGCTCGAGCAGCAGCTGCGCGAGGGCGTGCTGCCGGCGTACTGGTGGACGAGCCCCGCGTACTCGCTGTGGGCGCAGGCGCGCGCGGGCTTTCACGTCGGCGCGAGCTCGGGTGCCGCGCGCAGGCTGCTACCCGGGGAGCAGCGATCGGTGTACCTGGCGATGCTGACGGCCGCGGCGCTCAGCGGCGCGGGCTGGTCGCAGCTGCTCGCGAGCGCGGTCGCGCGGCTCGTGCGCGCACAGCGCGAGGACGGCTCGTGGCGATGCGCGCCGTGCCTGCGCAACACCTACGCCGACCACCCGGGCGGCTTTGAAGCCCCGGGCCCGATCTATGCGGATCGCCACCGCGTGATCTCGACCGCGCACGCGGTCGCCGCGCTCGCGCGCGCCCTGCAGGCGATGCCGTAGCGCTCGAGCCGGGCGGGCGCGTCCGCCGGCGCTCAGGCCGTCGGCTCTTCGAGCAGACCCTCGCCGTTGAGCGCGTCGACCAGCACGCGCACGTCGCGCTCGGCCACCCGGCGCTCGAGCGCGTACTCCTGCGCGAGGCGCTCGGTGAGCGCGGCAACGGTGGCGCCCTCGACGACCGCCGGCCACAGCGCGACGCCGCTGCGGCTGACGCTGTAGTAGGCCGCGCCGGTGAGGTCGAGCAGCACGATCTCCCCGTCGATCTCGCGCCAGGCGATGTCTTGGCGCAGTCGAACCGAATCGCTCACAGTGGACAGAAGGATATCCCCGCGTGCGCCGCTGGCAGCCAGCGAGCTTGCACGAAAAGAAATGTGCACGTTTCCGTAGGAATGACAGGTAAGGTTCGCGGCGATGATCGACCGTCAGGCCTCCCCCGCGCGCCGTTCGAGCAGGCGCGCCGCGTCGATTTTGGTGCTGGTGGCGATCCTCGCGCTCCTGAGCGTGGGTGCGGCCTCGGCCGCCGCGACGTCGAGCATCGAAGGGGTCTGGTCCTTCGGCGGCGGCGAAATCGCTATCAAGCCTGTGGGCAACGGAACGTTCGAAGGCGTCGTGACCGCCCAGACGACGTTCGCGGAATGCCCTCACCAGGTCGGCCAGCCGATCTGGACTGACATCGCGCCCCAGCCGGACGGGTCCTACTGGGGGCTGCATTTCTGGTACTTCGAAAAATCGAATTGCACCGAAAACCCGCAGCGCGGACCGACGGCGTGGCGCGTCGTGGAAGAAGCCGACGGGGCGAAGTACCTGCGCGTCTGCCTGAGCACGCCCGGCACCTCGCAGCCGACGATCCCCGCTCCCGGCGCGGAAGCGAACTGGACGTACGGGTGCTACAGCTCGAAGCTGCTCGGGCCACTGCCCACCGCGGGTCAGGCCGGTTTCATCAACACCCTCAAACCGGGCGCGACGAAGTGCGTCAGCGGCCGGCGTTTCGAGATCCACCTGGCGGAGCCGCTCAACGACCCGTTCCGCTCCGTGCGCGTCACGCTGCACGGCAAGCGGATCGAGACGTTCCACCGCGGCTCCTTCGTCGATGCGATCGTCGACCTGAAGGGCCTGCCGCTCGGCGCCTTCACGATCAAGGTCAGCGCGAAGACGGTGCTCGGCGTCGCGCTTTCCGGCAGTCGCACGTATCACACCTGTGCAAAGACGCCAAAACGGCACAAACCGGCCAAGCTCAAAGCCGTCAAGTAGCAAGACGCGCTTCGTGATTGGAAGAAACCCGCTGGTCCGCCGTTGATGTGGACGATGCCGATGAGCCCTGACAGGATTTCCGCTCGCTCCGCGCGCCGTCGTCGCGGCCCGCGATCGCTGCTGCTGGCGCTCGCGACCATGACCGCGCTGCTGGCGCTGGCGCTCGCGGTCGCCTCCGCCTCGGCCAGCTCGAGCATCGAAGGCGTGTGGGCATTCGAAAGCGGCCAGATCGCGATCGAATCGCAGAACGGCAAGCTCGAAGGCGTCGTCGTCCAGGAAACGAAGTTCAAGGAATGCGTGCACCAGGTCGCACAGCACATCTGGACGGAACTGACGCCGCAGCCCGACGGCTCCTACTGGGGCAAGCACCAGTGGTATTTCGAAGGCTGCGAAATCAACACCGAACTCGGCCGCGCCGCCTTTAGGACCCTGGAAGCCTCGGACGGCTCGAAATACCTGCTCGTGTGCCTGAGCTACCCGGGCGCCTCCGAACCGCAGCCGACGATCGCGGCCAACGGAACCTCCGAACACGCTACGTACGGCTGCATCAAGTCGACGCTGACCTCGCCGCTGCCGACGACGTCGCCCACAACCAAGAATACGAGCGGCGAAGTCGAGCGCCTGTCGCTGCCGAGCGCCAAGAAGTGCCTGAGCGCCCGTCTGTTCAAGATCCACCTGGCCGAGCCCAAGTACGACCCGTTCAAGACGGTCTTCGTGACCGTCAAGGGCAAGACGGTCAAGACCGCGCGCCAGGGCAACTACGTCGTCGCGACGATCAACCTGAAGCACTTCAAGAAGGGCAGGTTCACCGTCGCGATCCACGCGACCACCGTGCTCGGCCACCACCTGTCGAGCACGCGCGCATACCACACGTGCGCGAAGAAGGCCAAGCGCAGCAAGCCCGGCAAACTGCACTGACGATCGCGCAGAACGCGCGATCGCGGAAGAACCCGCCGCTGCGCGGAGTTTATCCTGGCAATGAAAATGGATTACCTCGCCTACGGTCTGCGGCTGTCCGCTTCGTTCCCACTGCCCGGGATGCCCGCGGCCGCGATCGAGCACCTGCCCGCGCTCGCGCTCGCCCTGCGCGACCCGGCCGAGCTCGCACGAGCCTGGAGCGGCGCCAACACGGAGCCCGAATGGCGCGGGCGACAGGGCGACGGGCGCGATTTGACGATCGTACGCGCGGCCGGCGGCGAGCGGCTGTTCAACTACGGCGAGCTCGCCCTGTTCGAGCTGGACGCGCGGCTGCGCCGGCTCGACTGCGCGCCGCTCGAGCCGGGCCTCGACTGGCAGCGGGTGCTGCTCGGCAAGGTGATCCCGGCGATCGCCGTGATGCGCGGCTACGAGGCGCTGCACGCCGCGGCGCTCGACTCGCCGGATGGCGTCGTCGCGATCATGGCGCCGAGCGGCGCCGGCAAGTCGACGCTCGCGCTCGAGCTGCTGCGCCGCGGCTGGCCGCTGTTCGCCGACGACGTGCTGACGCTTTGCCGCGACGGCGACGCCGTCCGCGCGTACCCCGGCACGCCGCACATGAACGCGCCGCTCGAGCCGCCCGACGGGATCGACCCGCGGGCGCTCGGCGAGACGCTCGGGATCCTCGCCGGCGAGCGCTGGCTCGCCGCCGCGAGCACCAGCCCCGCCGGCGCCACGCGGCCCGTGCGGATGCTGTGCCTGCTCGAGCGCGGCCCGCGGCTGGAGCTCGCGCTCGAGCAACTGCCGGCGAATCCGCTCGTGCTCGCGCCCTACACTCTGGGTCTGTCAGACGATCCTGAGCGACTGCGCAGCCGTTTCGAGGTGTATGCGGATCTGCTGGGATCTGCGGCGCTGGTGCGCGTCAGCGCCGGCCCCGGCGACCGGCCGGCGGCGCTCGCCGAGCTGATCGCAGGCGCGCTCGCGCGCCGGCCCGAGCACTCCGTCGGAGCCGCGCGGTGACGCCGCGCTCGCTCGCCGAGTCCGGGCCCGTCCTGGACACCGAAGCGGCCCCGGCGCATGCGGCGGGCTCGAGCGCTGCGCTCGACGCGGCGCCGCTGCGGCTGCAGGCGATCAGCAAGCGCTGGCGCAAGGATCTGCCGCTCGTGCTCGACGGCCTCGAGCTCACGCTCCAGCCCGGCAAGGCGACGTGGGTCGGCGGGCGCAACGGCATCGGCAAGACGACGATGCTGCGCGTCGCCGCCGGCCTGATCGAGCCCGACAGCGGGCGCGCCGAGGTCTGGGGCGTCGCGCCCAACGAGAACCGCAAGCGCTACCAGCAGCTCGTCTCGTTCCTGCCGGCCGGCGACCGCGGCCTATATGCGCGGCTGACGGTGCGCCGCCAGCTCGAGTTCTGGGCGCGCATCGCGATGGTCCCGGGCGAGCGCTTCCGCGAGTCGGTCGAGTCGGCGATCGAGACCTTCGAACTGGGCGAGCTCGCCGAGCGCCGCGTCGACCGCATGTCGATGGGCCAGCGCCAGCGCGTGCGGATCGCGATGACGTTCTTGGCGCAGCCGGAGGTGGTGCTGCTGGACGAGCCGCTGACGAGCCTCGACGCCGAGGGCGCCGAGCTGCTGCTGGCCGCGATCGCCGCGCTGCTCGAGCGCGACGGCACACTGTTGTGGTGCTCGCCGAGCGGCGAACACCTGGACATCGAGTTCGACGCGCACTGGATGCTCGAGCACGGCGCGCTGGTGGGCGCATGAACGCCACCGGCTCCTCCCTGCGCGCGTTCGGCGCCGTGATGCGGCGCGACCTGCACGTGTACCTGTCCTATCGCACGCGCCTGGTCAGCCAGCTGTTGACGGCGCTGTTCAGCCTCACGCTCTTCTACTACGTCTCGCGCCTCGTGCACGTCAAAGGCTTTCCCTCGCCGAAGGCGTACTTCGGCTTCGTCGTCGTCGGCATCTCGCTGATCAGCGTCCTGTACTCGTGCTTCTCGATTCCGGAACTCCTGCGCCAGGAGCTGATCGCGGGCACGTTCGAACGGCTGCTGCTCTCGCCGTTCGGAGCGGTGCGCAGCGTGATCGCGATGTCGCTGTTCCCGATGCTCGTCGCGTTCGTGCTGGCGGTGCTCACGCTCGGCCTCGGCTGCATCGTGTACGGACTCAGCCTGCACTGGTCGACGGTGCCGCTGGCGCTGCCGGTGATGGCGCTCGTGCTGCTCTCGTTCCTGCCGTTCGGCGTGCTGTTCGCGGCCCTCACGGTCGTCGTCAAGCAGGGCAGCGTCGGCACCAGCTGGGTGATCGCGCTGCTGTCGATCGTCGGCGGCCTGTACTTCCCCGTGTCGCTGCTGCCGGGCTGGCTGCAGACGATCTCCAGGCTGCAGCCGTTCACCGCCGCCACCGACCTGCTGCGCCACCTGCTGGTGAACAGCTCGCTCGGCGAGTCGCCGCAGACCGCGCTGCTGAAGCTCGTCGGCTTCGCCGCAGTGCTGCTGCCGGCCTCGCTGCTGATCCTCGCGCGTTCGATTCGCCTCGGCCAGCGACGCGGCACGATCATCGAGTACTGAGGCTTTTGCCGATGACAGGTGGAATATGATCTCCGAGCCCGTGCCCGACACCTCCTCGCTGTTGGTAGCAAAGATCAAGGTGCCGCAACACGTCGTCTATCGCAGCTTTCCCTCGGAGACGGTCGTGTTGAACCTGCAGACCGGCCGCTACCACGGCCTCAACGCGACCGCCGGGCAGATGCTCGACGTGCTGACGCGCGCGGACAGCGTGCGCGACGCGGCCACGGAGCTCGCGGGCACCTACGCGCAGCCCCAGGACGTGATCGAGCGCGACGTGTGCGAGCTGTGCGCGTCGCTGCTGGAGCGCGGGCTCATCGAAGCCGATGCCAGCCCCCAGCCCTGAGCGCGCGGGTGCGCCGGCCGCGCCGGCCGGCTACACCCCCGGCAGCTACCCGGAGCGCCTGAGCCACGGCGAGCGCGTGCGCCTCGCCGTCGAGATCCTCGCGGCCTACGCGCAGGCGAAGCGCGCGCTGCGCCGCGCGCCGATCGAGGCCGCGGTCGCGACACTGCGCTCGCAGTCGCCGCCGCCAGTTGAGGATGAGGCGGGCTCGCTCGAGCACGCGCGGCGCCTCGGCTGGGCGGTCACGCGCCTGCTCTCGCACGTGCCCGGCGACACGCGCTGCCTCGCGCGCTCGCTCGTGCTCACGCGCCTGCTCGCCGCGCGCGGCATCGAGGCGAAGCTCGTGATCGGTGCGCGCACGGAGCCCGAGTTCCTCGCGCACGCGTGGGTGGAGCACGCGGGCAGCGCCGTGCTCGACCCCGGCGACGGCTCCTTCGGCCGCCTCGTCGAGCTGTAGATGCCCGCGCAGCCGCCGATGCGCGCGACGGCGTTCGGCCTCGACATCGAAGCCGACACGTCCCTCTCGTTCCTGCGCCACGCGACCGCCTCACCGACGGGGCGCCCGCTGTCGATCTCGGTGCACCCCGAGGAGACCGCACGCGAGCTGTGGCCCCCAGGAGGCGAGCTGATCTGCGACGAACGCATCCCCGGCGGCGAGGTCAACTATCGCGTCGAGACGCACCCCGACGGTGGCTACCTGATCTCCGGGCCGGAGTACGGCGCGCACCTGCTCTCCGCCGACGGCCGGCGGCTGCGCTGCTTCCCGGAAGGCCGGCCCGACGGCGGCTGGCAGCGGATGCTCGTCGCGCAGGTGCTGCCGTACGCGGCGCTGTTGCACGGCCTCGAGGTGTTCCACGCGAGCGCCGTCGTGCGCGGCGGCGAGGCAATCGCCTTCCTCGGACCGTCGCGCTCGGGCAAGACCTCCCTCGCCCTGGAGCTGTGCGCGCGCGGCGCGAGCTTCATGGCCGACGACGTGCTCGCGCTCGAGACGCGCGACGGCAGGCTCGTCGCTAACCCCGGCTCGCCGGTTGCGGGCGTCGCGCTCGAGCACGAGCGCGCGCAGCAGGGCGAGGACGCGGGCGAGCAGGTGATCGCCGTCAACGCGAGGGAGCGGATCGTGCGAATGGCGGGCGCCGAGAAGCCGGCGCCGCTTGCCACGCTGCTGTTCCTCGACCGCAGAGCCGACGGCCCCGAGCGCCCCGGCTTCGAAGCGAGGGCGGACGCACAGCTGCTGCTCGCGGCAACGTTCAACTTCGTGCTCGCCACGCCCGAGCGGCTCGAGCGGCTGCTCGAGGTGGCAGCGCTCGCGGCACACCTCCGCGTAGAGCTCGTCGCCTGCGGCCCCGACACCGGCGTGCCAGAGCTGGCCGACGCGATCGAGAAGCGGCTCAGTTCCGACTAGGGCGGCAACCGCGAGCCGCACGGAACGGTGTATCTTGTGATGTCAACCGGTGGGCTTGGGCCGGGGGTCGAGATTCATCCCGGATGCAAGCGCGCGTCGAACGATCTCAGGGGGGAAGACGATGCGAGCGTTTTGGCGAGCTGTTCTCGTGCTCGGGGTGGTCCTGTCGCTGGCCTTCGCGGCGTCGGCGCAGGCGGAGTGCGTGCTGCCGCCGAGCGGCCATTGGTCCGGGACCTTCGCCGGAAGCCTGTCCGGCACCTGGGACTCGATGGTCACCTTCACGGTGAACCCGCCGACCAGTACCACGGCGGAAATCAGCGGATCGATCACGACGACCGGCACCTCCGAACCAGGCACGCTCAGCGGACGCGTGGAATGCGGGGTGGGCCACGAGTCGATTCTCTACCACCCGAGCGGCATCGTCGAGGAAGTCATCGGCACGCTCACCCACAACACCGAAGCCTTCGGCGAATGGGAAGTGGGCGCGCTCGACAGCCGGGGCACCTGGAACGGCTCGATCTACGCGGCGGGCGAATCGGAAGGCACGCAGCCGGGTGTCGTGGAACTGCGCAATCCCGCGGGCTCTGAGGCGTCCTCGCTCTCGATCGAACCCGTGAACCCGGCGCTGCTCCCAGCCGGCGTCGTGGCGCCTGCGGGCGCCGTCTCCTTCAGCCTCGGCGAAGTCGCCCACGGCGGCACGATCGACGTCACGCTCGAGCTCCCGGCGGGCAGCGAACCGACGGCTGTCTACAAGTGGACGGGCAGCGAATACAGGCTGTATCCAGCTGAAAAAGTCAAAATCTCGGGCGACGAAATCACGCTGGAGCTGACCGACAACGAAGCTCCGTGGGACGAAGATCCGGAGCTGGGCGTGATCCGCGACCCGGTCGTCCCCGTGCACGCCCAGCCCGGCACGCCGCCCACCGTCAGCAAGGTCGCGCCGTCCCACGGCCGCGCCGAAGGCGGCAAGGCCGTGAAGATCACGGGCACCGGCTTCAGCGGCGTCACGCGGGTGAAGTTCGGCTCGGCCGACGCGACGAACGTGACGGTCAACTCTCCGACGTCGCTGACCGCGACATCGCCGGCCGGCATCAACGGCACGGTCGACGTGACCGTGTGGAACGCGAGCGGCGGCAGCCCGACCTCGAGCGCGGACGAGTTTCGCTTCGAAGGACCCGTGATCACGAACCTCAACCCCGACTTCGGCTCCACGGGCGGCGGCACGACGATCACGGTCAGAGGCGCCGGCTTCGAACCCGGCGCGACCGCGTTCAAGTTCGGCACGGCGGCCGCCGCGTCGGTGAGCTGCGCCTCGACGAGCGCCTGCACGGTTGTCGCACCCGCCGCCAAGAAGGGCAAAGCGGGAGCCGTCGACGTGACGGTCACCGCCGGCGCCAAGAAGAGCAAGAAGCGCCCGCCCGCCGACCAGTTCACCTACAACTGAGGCTGCCGGAGCACAGCATCAGTGCCGAGCTAATTTGCGGGATTATTATTAGCCAGAACAGTCGCTCCATCGGTCCCAGGATCCGTCCGCCACTGAGCGTCGTCTCGCCTTTTGGGGCGGGCGTTCCCGCCGCCTGCAGCACGAGGCGTACGGTCCGGTTCGAGGTCGCCAGAACGAACAGCGCGGCGCCGCACCCGAGCAGAAACTGACCGATGTCAGCCAGACCAGCACCACTGGCAGGATGCCCGCGTCCAGGAGTGCGACATCGAGCGCCGGCAAGCCGCTCAGACAGGCAGGCGCCAGCGTCACGAGGGCCGCTGCCAGTGCCGCCACGGAGCGAGACGGCCCCCTGCGTAACCCCCTCCAAACTCGCGATCTGCGTCTGCGAATGTCCGAACATCAGCCCCAGCAGCAGCCTTTGCTGACGAGCGTTCACGCGCTCGACGATCGCATCGCGGCAGAACAGGAACGGCTCCACCGCCGCGAGCCCAGGCTGAAACTCGTGGAGTGTCGTCGGCTCCGTTGCGAAGCACGTTCGCACAAATGACGTACGCGACGAGCCCGCGATGCGCTTCGCCCGTTCGATCGCTTCCCTCGCCGACCACCATCCCGGCCCGTCCTGTGAAACCGGCGCTCGTGCCTCGTCGAACACCGTCACCACGCCATAACCGAGGCCATAGCGCGAGTCTGCGCCCTCGTCATCCGCGAGCAGCGCGAGCCGGATCAGCAAGCTCGCGCGCGTGGCCGCCGCCACATCCGAGAAGCCGACCTGGAACTCGTCGCCTACCGCGAGCTCGAGCGGCTGGACCGGATCGAGAAGCTCGTTTGCGCAGCGCAGCGCAGCGCGTAGCGCAGGGAGCCCTGCAGTCCGCTCCGATCCGCGTGCTCGCGGGAGGCGTTGGGAAGCTAGGCCGCGCTTGGGACGGGACGCTCGTTCGCTTCGTGGGTTCACACTAAGAGGGATTGGCGAAACGATTGGCGAAAGCCCTTGCGCTCATCGCTGAGCGAGTCTAGCGTCGGCGGCTCTATACAGATTGGCCGGGGCGCCAGCGCGAACTGACCCCCGGCCGTGACACAGGAGCGATAACTCCCATGCACGAGAACCCTACCCCCGAGCCCGCGTTCGACGTTCTGGACCGCGAGACGGTCTATCTGATGACCAGCGCTGGGCAGCCGCCCATCTGGACCCTGCCGGACATCGGCCGCGAGCTGGAAACCCACGACCCGGAAGCGCTCGTGCGGCCTCTCGTGTGTGCGGGCCTGCTGTACCGGCTTGGCGATTTCGTGTTCGCGTCGCCCACCGCGTTCAAGATGGTGCAGATGACCGGCCACATCATCTGACGTATGCCCGCCAAGAAATCGGCGGCTGTCGTGGCGCTCGGCGAGGCGATCCGGTCGGCCCGCAGGGAGCGCGGGCACGCACAAGAGGCGTTCGCCGCGCGCGTCGGGCTCGACCGCAGCTACTTCGGCGCGGTCGAGCGCGGCGAGTTCAACATCACCCTCGCCACCGTGTTGAAGATCGCGGACGGCCTCGGCGTCCCTGCGAGCACGCTGCTTCGCCGAGCGCAACTCTGAGCGGATGGGGCGCCACGTCGCAGGGCTGGACGTGGCGCTCACCGCTGCTGCACTTTCTCTAGCTTGGCTTCTGCCTGTTCAATTGACGTTGAAGCCGCCCAGAGCTTTTCGCCCTCCCCGCCGGTGCTCGGTCGCATTCCCGCTTGGACATCTGCCCCCGCCGTGATGAGGCCGTCCCGCATCGCTTCGCCCGCCTCTTTGGCGAGAGTATTTAGTTCGCCGATTTCGCGATAGGCAATGCGCGTGGCCTTGTGGACCTCATAAAGACCCGCCTTTACGAGGGTGTCCGCCGAGTTGTTCCAGTCCTGCGTCTGCAGAGAGGCAAGCCACCACTCGTTCGTTCTGGCGGCCCTTTCGATCGCGCCCCTTGCATTCTCCAGCTCGGCAAGGAGGCGTCCAACTGCCTGACGCAGCTCCTGTTGTTCCTGGTCCCCCCCTGGGTCCGGCGGGTCGGCCCCGAGTTTTTGCCATCCACGTGACCGAACCGCCATGTTGGCGCCCCCAGTCACGCACATAAAGGCTCCCACAGCCGTGACGATCAGCCATCCGAACGGAAAGGTCGTCAGCACGGCGAGTGCGCCCCCGAGGAGCCCTGCGGCAGATATTCCGGCACCGATGACGAACCACAGATTGCTCGCCAGCGTGACCCTGGGATGGCGAAGCCAGCCCACAACCAAGTCGAACAGTTTACGCATGTTCGCAGCCTACGGCTACGACTCGAAAACGCCTTGACAAGAAGGTTTTTCCGTCCGGTGCAACCTGTAGTTTTCCTTGTTCTAGAGCCAAAATTGACCCCCGCGCGATTGGCGTCGCCGGGGGTCTGGATCAAGGAGATAGCGCTCCGTGACCACGACGAAAGTAGCACGGCGATCCGTCGCCGAGAACCTGTCGGACATCCTCGCCTCACCGGAGGTCTCCCGACTCATAGACGAGCTGCAAGCGACCCGCGAAACGGGGCGACCCGGCTACCCGCTCAGAGCCATGATCGGCATGGCGCTGGCGAAGTCGCTGTACGGCCTGCCGACGTGGACGCGCACCGTGCGTCTCGTGCGCGAACACCCCGCGCTGCAAGCCGCACTCGGGTGCGAGGACGGCACTCCGAGCGAATGGGCGTGCTACCGCTTCACGGCCAAGCTCCGCGAGCACGCGCCGATCCTTGAGCGGTGCATCGCGGACGTGATCCGCGCGCTCAAGAAGGCCAACCCGCTGCTCGGCTGGGACGTGGCGATCGACGCCAGCGACATGCCTGCCTACGCGAACGGGCAGCGCTTCGTCTCGAAGGGCGGGCGAGAACGCGCGTTGAGCGAGTACAGCGACCCCGACGCATCGTGGGGGCACCGTTCGGCTGTCTCGACGCGCAAGGGCGGCGGCTTCTACGGCTACCGGCTGCACATGGCCGTGTGCTCCAAGACGGACCTCCCGCTCGCGTGGCGGGTAGAGACGGGCAAGGCAAACGAAGTCCCGGCCGTCGCGCCGCTGCTCGACAAGCTCCACACATTGGGTATCAACCCGGAGACGTGCGCGATGGACAAGGGCTATGACCGTGGCCCCGTTTACGAGACGTGCGAATCCCGCGACTGTCGCCCGATCGTCCCGCTCATGCAGACCGCCACCGTCAAGCGCGGGGAGAACAAGCCTCCCCGCTGCGAGCATGGCGAGTGGACATTCGCCGGGTCTGACCACAAGCGGGCAGCGGCCAAGTGGCGTTGCCCGACCGGCGAGTGCAAGCCCGCGTCCGTCTGGGTCAAGGCCGACAGGCTGCACCCCCTGATCCCGAGAGAGACGGAGCGCTGGAAGGGCCTCTACCGGGGCCGCGCGTCCGTCGAGCGGGCGTTCGGCAGGCTCAAGCACGAATGGGGCCTCGGGCCACTGCGCGTGCGCCGAATCGAACGCGTGCAGCTTCACGTGAACCTCACGATCCTGTCTCAGTTGACTTCTGTGCTGAATCAGGACCGGGCCGTGGCATTCGCCGAATAGGCTCATCGGCGCTCCTTCGGCGGAAAGCAAATCTTGCACTCTCGGGCCTTGCGGATGGGCTGCCGCTCTAGCAGGGGGTCGATACGGAAGATGGCGCTGAGTTGCGCGCCTATCGCCCGCTCATCCGCTTCGCGAAAGGCGACCCTCTCGGGGTTGTCGGGCAGCTCTCGCAGCCAAGTCCTGAGCTGTGCCTCGGCGTCATGCGGATCCGAGCCGTCGTAAACAACGCGCGTACCCCAAACCAAGTTGCCATGCCCCGAAACCGAAATATCTAGACCACCAACGATGCCGTCAAGGTGGGCTTTGCATTGATCGTGAATATCGACCCAATACCATCCCTCACCACGGAGAAACCGCATCGGCATTGCCTTCTCCAGCGCGGCCAAGGACACCTGCTTTGCCTCGTACCTGTCCCGTAGCCCTTGGTCGTACTCGTCGATGGCGGCGGCAAGCGACCGGAAGTGGGCGCGGAACATGTCCTCGGGCGTAAACGATCCAGAGTCCGTGTAGGTGGGGTAATCGAAATTGGCGATTTGCTCTCTCAGGCGCGCGGCGAGGGCATACAGCTTTTTCCCGTGCGCCGGCTCAACCTTGTCTATCCAAAGATCGCGCCACACAAGGAACTGGGCGACCATCACGCCCACCACCGTGAGGATGAGCCACCACCGGGCCGACAGGAGCAGTTGATCGTGTGAGCCGCGAAACGCGTCTGTGGCCGTGAGCGCGGCCGTGGCGATCGTCGTCGCGGACACCACCCGCTTGCCCAACAGCGCCCGGAGATAGGCCATGCCCGTGGTTGGGGTATGACGCAGCCATCCCCGCAGGCGCCTCGCCTGCCCTCGAAGCCACCGGCAGGCACCCCTGAGCCGATCCCATGCGCCCGTGAGCCACGCCCACACGCCCACATCATCCCCGTTCGTCTGCATCTCGGAATCCACGTCCGTCTCCCCGGAGGATCGGACCACTCGCCCGGTTGGGGTATGGGCAGCCCGATCCCGGGGTATAGGCCCTGACGGGCGCGGTACGATCCCGCGCTATGAGCGGGATTCCGAGTTTCGCCAAAGCCTCCTAAGCTCCCCGCATGACGCGCTGGCTCGCGGGCGTGTTCGATCCGAGCGCTCGAACTGCCTCCTCACGCCTCGCCGCCGCGCTCGCCCCGCACGCCGCGACGATCGCCGAGCAGGGCCCGCTGCGCGTCGCCTACAGCGGCGAGTCAAACCCCGAGCGCGCGCCGCTGTGCCTGCTCGACGGCTTCCTCGACAACGCCGCCGAGCTCGCCGCGGAGCTCGACTGCCACGGCGCATCCGACGAGCAACTGCTCGCGGCCGGCTGGCGGCGCTGGGGCCGGGAGCTACCGGCGCGCATGCGCGGGGACTTCGCGCTGCTCGTGTGGGACGAGCAGCGCGGCGAGGGGCTGCTCGCGCGCGACCAGCTCGGCGTGCGCTCGCTGTTCCTCAGCGAAGCCTCCGGAGCGCTGTGCTTCGCGAGCGAGATCCGCCACCTGCTGGCGCTGCTGCCGCGCCGCCCCGCGCCGGACCCGGTGAGCGTCGCGCACTGGATCACGATGAGCAACCGGCCGGGCTCGGCGACGCTGTATGAGGGCGTGCGCCGCCTGGACCCGGGCACCGCGCTGGCGCTCGACCGCGGCGGCACGCGCGAGCTTTGCTACTGGGCGCCCCGCTTCCGCGAGCCGCTCGCCGAATCGGAGCCGCAGCTGAGCGAGCGGGTGCGCGCGTCGCTGCGCCACGCGGTCGCGCGCAAGCTCAGCCGAGACGGCCTCACGGGCGTGCTGATGAGCGGCGGCCTTGACTCAGCGTCCGTCACCGCGCTGGCTGCGGCTGAGGCACCGGAGCGCGTGCGGGCGTATTCGGCTGTGTTCCCGGGGCACCCGGCGGTCGACGAGTCAGCGCTGATAAACGAGCTACGCGACGCCCTCAGGCTCGGCGGCGTTACCGCCGATGTGCGGGCCGGCGGGATGTTGGCGAGCGCCTTGGACTCGCTCGATGCCTGGCAGCTGCCACTGCTCAGCTGGGGCGATTTTTGGGCGCTTCCGCTGCTGAGAGCGGCGGCGGCAGACGGCGCACAGGTCGCACTCGGCGGCGACGGCGGCGACGAGTTGTTCGGTGCTCGCGCCTACCTGCTCGCCGATCGGCTGCGCGCTGGACATCCTCTACAGGCCATCGCGCTCGCACGCGAGCTGCCGGGTGCCGGTAATCGGCCGCCGCGCCGAGAGATGGCACGAATCATCGCCGACATGGCCGTCGTCGGCGCCATCCCGTATCGGCTTCATAGGATCTTGCAAAGGCCGCTTGCAGGTCGTGGTGCCCCCGGCTGGCTGCGTCCGCAAACACGGCGAGACCTGATCGACTCGAAGGATCCGCTGGCGTGGAAGCGGATGGACGGGCCACGCTGGTGGGCCGAGGCCGCGCATGGCCTAACCCGCGGGGTAGAGGAGATCGGCGTGTTCGAGCATCAGCGCCGTCGGGCAGCCTCGGCCGGCCTGGAGGCACGTCATCCGCTGTTTGACCTCGATCTCGTGGAGCTGTGCCTGCGCCAGCCGCCGTTGGCGACCTTCGACCGCTATCGAAGCCGTCCTGTACTGCGCGCCGCGATGGAGGGCCTGTTGCCCGATGCCGTCCGGCTGCGACCGCAGAAGGCCCTGTTCGACTCCGTGCTGGTCGATTCCCTCGCCGGACCGGACCAAGCGGCGCTGCGCCAGCTGCTGAGCGATCCGGGGGCGGAGCTCCGGGCATACGTCGACCTCGACGCGATGCGCAGCGCCCTGTTCGACGGCGCCGAGCCCTCGTTCCGCTGGATGTGGCAGGTGTGGCGCCTCTTGAGCGCCGAGTGCTGGCTACGCCAACAGGCCGGCCGCACCGACGCGCTCGCCGACATCGCAGCACACGCAAGCGCCCCGCAAGTCACGACCAGCACAAGCGGCCCCGCTTCAGGCGCCTAGTACGTTTTTCCACCTTGACGCGCGGACCGGGTCCTCTAGTCTACGTGTCGTGGTTTGGCCGCTGCGTCGTTGGCGGAGCGGAGATACGACCGATAAGGAATCGCCACCATGGATGACCAGACAACCGTTCAAGAGTACGAGACCCCTCAGGTCGTCGACTACGGAGACCTCCAGGAGCTGACTGCGGCTTGTCTGGGCGGCTCCGGTGGAGACGCCTACACGGCTCAGCACGGTGGCTACGCCGGGGCGAGCAACCCGGCTGTGGGCTGCAAGTCCACGCCGTAGCTGTCGCGCCCGAAGAACAGCAGGTCTAGTATTCACAGCCACCCCGGATCGGGGTGGCTGTGTGCGTTTAAGCACGGAAGTTCGTGGACGACGACTGCGTTAGTCGGGTATGCCGAGGACTGTTGCCAAGACTCGAATTTCGGCCCCCAAGCGCCTGAAGGCATCGCTGGGCGCGGCGGTGGTGGGCGATCCCGGCCGTCGGGATGGAATCGCAGAGGTGCTCTCGCGCGAGGGATTCGGCCTGGCGAGCTTCGACGATATCGCCGCACTTCAGGCGCGGGCGCCCGCGCGCAAGCCGGCGCTGCTGGTCGTATGGGTCGAGGACACCGTCTCGAGGCTGAGCGGCTGCATCGAGCCGCTGACGCAGTCCTACCCGCAGGCTCCAGCGATCGTGGTCTGCTCGAGCATCGAGCGCTGGGGCGTCCGCGAGGCGCTGATGGCGGGCGCGTCAGGGGTGGTGCTGTGGGACGACCTCGGCGTGGCCCTGGCGCCGACGATACGCGCCGTGCTGGCGGGTCAGGCGTGCGTGCCGCGCGCTCATTCGCGCCAGATCGAGCCGCCGGCGCTGTCATCGCGCGAGAAGCAGATCCTCGGCCTCATCGTGATGGGCTACAGCAACGGCCAGATCGCCCAGCAGCTGTTCCTCGCCGAGAGCACGGTCAAGAGCCACCTCTCCTCGGCCTTCGGAAAGCTGGGCGTGCGCTCGCGAAACGAAGCGGTGCACCTGATCCTGGACCCGGAGCGCGGCCTGGGGATGGGTATCCTCGCTATCGGCGGTGAGCCGATGGAGTCGCCGCCGGTCGCGGCGCGATGACGCCCACCCTCGCAGTAGCTATGCAACACGACGACCGAACCAAAGACGGCCCGACTGCCCCTGCGCGGCACATGCGCATGATGGGCGCTCCCATGGGCGTCGTGACCGAAGCGGATGCGGTGCGGGCGATCGTCGATGCGGCAGAGGCAGGCACAGGCCACTGGACGATCACCGCGAACCTCGATCATCTGCGCCGCTACCACCGCGACGCCATCCAGAAGGGCCTGATCGACGAGGCCGACCTCGTCGTCGCAGATGGAATGCCGCTGATCTGGGCGAGCCGGCTCGCCGGCGAACCTCTGCCCGAGCGGGTATCCGGCTCGAGCATGGTGTGGTCGATCTGCGAAGCCGCGAGCAAGCGCCACCAGAGCGTGTTCCTCCTCGGCGGCGACCCCGGTGTCGCGGAGCGAGCGGCGAAGGTCTTCCAGGATCGCTATCGGGGCCTCGAGATCGCGGGCACTTACTGCCCTCCTGTGGGCTTCGAGAGCGACGAGTTGGAGCTCGAGCGCATCCGGCACCGGGTGGTTGAGGCATCGCCCCCGATCGTGTTCGTAGCGCTCGGGTTCCCCAAGCAAGATCTCTTGATCCGGATGCTGCGCGCCTCCTTGCCGAGCTCTTCCTTTCTGGGGGTGGGGATCAGCTTGAGTTACGCGACCGGTGACTTGTCACGCCCGCCAGCCTGGATCTGCAATCTTGGGATGGAGTGGGCGTATCGCCTCCGCCAAGAACCTACGAGACGTCTCGTACGGCGCTACATCGTCAATGGATTGCCATTTGGTGCGAGGCTGACGATATCTGCGGGCCAGCACCGCATACGAAGGACACATTCTGAAACATCTTGGGACTGAGCTTTTTGTAGGCACAACACTTTCCAAATAGCATCGTCACCCGCGCCGAGGACATACCTACCGCACCGCCGGTGGTCGGTCCAGAACCTCTGTTATGGCTTGGATGTCGGAATGAACTCGCCAGAGGACAAGACATTTCCGCCGGATGAGGCGGAAACAGGCGACGACGGCGTGCCGCCCGCAGGATATGGGCTCGGGGCGCCCCCCTTCGAGCCATTGACGATGATACCTAGCAACGGCGCACCACTGCTCGCCAGGACGTGGTGGAGCTCTTCTGCCGAGTCGCGCTTACTGTGCTCAAGCCTACTGACGACGACTACCCCATCAACTCTGGCAAGCAGCGGAAACGCATCCGAGACGGCCGTGAGTGGCGGGGTATCTATGACTACGAGGTCATACGTGGACTTCGCACGGTCCAGCACAACGCTCATCGCGCGACTCTCGATCAGCTCGCCAGGGTTAGGAGGCAACATCGCGCCGGCGAGGAGCACATCAAGCGTGTGTCCGGTGGTCGGATCGCCTGGAACCGCTGCCACGGTTACCGATTGAATCGCCTCGTCCAGAGGGACGGCACCGATCAATACTCCAGTCAGGCCTGGCCCGGTCTGTATTCCAAGCTGTTGGGCCAGCCTCGGCTGCCTCAAATCCGCCTCAAGCAGGAGTACCCGCGAGCCCGCCCTTGCCTCGGCCTGGGCGAGATGGCATGCAATAGTGGTCTTGCCGTCGCCCACTGTGGCAGACGCAATCACAACGGTCCGTAGGTCACGATCGATATTGAAGAAACGCAGGTGAGCCCGCAGGAGGCTGAAGGACTCGGCCTCCGCCAGCGGCAGCGGAACCCCCGGCTTGCCGAGCGCTGCACTCTTGGGAACGACGCCGACGACAGGTAGGCCATAGATCACCTCAAGGTCTCCCATATCCCTAATCCGCAGGTCAAACCGCTCGAGCACAAAAGCAGCAGCGACACCCAGCAAGAGTCCTAGAAATGCGCCGAGCAGCGTATCCCTTAGAACCTTCGGTGACGACGGGCTGGAAGGCACCAGTGCTTCCTGGGCCACCTGCGCGTCGTTGTAACCCAGTTCCGCCAGGAGAGCAAGGGTATGCGCGCGATCCTCGAGATCCAGCCCATCGGAACCAAACCTCGCTGCCGGTGGCAGCGTCGCCAGCTGACGCTTAACGAGGGCCAAAGCTGACTTGAAGAACTGACTATTTTTTCTGTGCTGCTCGATGACAAACTGATTGGAGTACGTGTTTGCAATCGCCGCCGCGAGCTGTGGCGATGTCGACGTCGCCGAGACATTGACAGCGCCAGATTCACCTTGACTGGCCACACTGACATCCGATAGGACCTCTTCGACGGTCAGCCCTCGGCCCAGCAGGTGTGCAGTCGCAACCGCCATGTCTCCCGTGCTAACGAGTTCGCGATCACTACCCTGTTCGACGAGTTGATTGCCACTACTGCCTGGCGAGAGTCCGGCAATCTGCAGGCTCAGAGAATTGTTGCTGAAAGACACAGACGCAGTCGCGGTGTACTGCTTTGTCTTCTGCTTCGAGTAGCCAAAAGCCGCCGCTGCCACGAGGACGAGGCAGATCAGTATCCACGGCGCCCGGCGCCGCGCTATCTGATTGAGGCTCTGGTTAGAGTTGGGACGCTGAGCCGGCTCGGTATCCATCAGCTTTTGCTGCCCTTTCGTTTCGCCAGTTCAGGACATGGACCTAATGTGTGGCCATCGCGCGCATGATCATCCGGAAGCGCAGAATCATAACCAAACTCGGCACGCCCGGTACCCTGGGCGGCTGCTAGACCAAGGTCAGGGAGGCATAGCCGATACCAACCTCCTCTAGGGGCCTGAGTCAGGCCGTTTGTGGCCGAGCCCGAAAGTCGCCTTTCGGGTAGCCGGAAACGACCACCAAGCCCACACAGACAACGAGAACGAACCGCGCTGGGCAAAGCCCTTGGACCTCTGCAAGGGCCATCGCAGTCCGGACGCTCAACAAGCAAGACCGCATTCCTTTGCATGCTAGCCCTGCCGGAACGGCGCCGCTCGAATTTTCGGGATCGTTCCGTATCGAGCCAGCGACCGTCGCACGCGATCTCGTGCTGGTTCAAGAACAGCATGTGGCGCGAGGGCCAGCGAAGCGCCCGCCACGAGCAGCACCGTGTCTAGACATTCAGGAAACAGATACGATGGCAACGCCTCCGTCGCACCATTGAGCAGAAAGATGAGAATGATCGCCAATAGTGCCTGGACCGGCGGGCTCGGCGCCTTCGCGGCTACTCGACCCAGCGACGACAGGGTAACGACCCCCAGCAGCAGTAGCGCACCCAGCGCTACTAGGCCCCCGTCAAGCATAGTTTGTAGAGGAAGATTGTGTACCGTGTTGCGCAATGGCGCTTCCGTCACCCCCTCAAAAAGCCATCCGTAACCTCGTGACGCACCTGAAATGAGTTGGCCATATGCACCATAGCCAACGATGACGTGATAGAGGTCCGAGCGGGTGATCGCGTTCCAGCCCGCCCTCCAGATATACACGCGGTCATCGAGCGTGCTTAGGTTTTGGGTTCCTCCGCGCCCGATGAACCCGAGCCCCAGTGACGATATAGCCCCAATGCTCCCGAGAACGATTGCCGGCGACACCACAGCCAATACGCCGATGGCGGAAAACCTGTGAGCATGAGGTCGTAGGACAAAGACCGCTACGACTGCCAGTGCGATTATCATCGCTGCGTGCGAGTCCGATATCAATGTAGCGTACGCACACAGGGCCGCAGCAGGGACCGTCACAATCCGAGGAGGGCGCTTTACACGAAGTGCGAGAATTGCTGCTGCCGCAAAGCCGCATGACGACATCGCCCCGCTTGCATTCACCCCACTCGTCAGCGGCAAGTTTGACCGGACTGCGTGGATGCCAATTGCACCAAGAACCGTCGCGGTCGTCCCATTGGCCGATCCTTTCGCTTCTGCTGGTACTGTGATGAGCGGAAGATGGACCTTCATAATGAGAAGGTTAAACGCGACGAACACCGCGGGAGCAAGAGAGATCGCCACCAGGCGCTGCCAGAGCTGCTCTTCAGTTTGCGCACTGGCAAGCAACCGAAAGGAGAACCATGCTACAAGAACGAACTGCACGCACAGTAGCGCGGCACTTCGGGTCGTTTCTTTCTCGCCACCCGATTCAAGGCCACGTACGATTGTGACTATCAACACAAGCAGATAGATCCAGAGGACCCCGATCGCCGACTTTCTCGACGCATATCGTGGCCGGACGATCTCCGCGCTGGTGGCCGAGATCGCGATTATAAACGGTAGCAACAGGAGAACCTTGAAACTTGTTCCACTTGGGAGCAGCTTCGGCGCTTGGGCTAGTACAATCCCAAAGAGCGTCGCGAGAAGCAGCAGCTTGTCAGAGAGACGGCTAGCCACGGTGCCGAAGTCTAGCTAACACGAGAACCACGCGAGCCACGACTCGCCCTAGAAATCGGCACACGATACTCACGAAGTCCCGCCGAAGTGCCTTCAACCATGGCACCAGTCGCGAGCTGCCTCTGGCGACCACACGGCACTTGCGAAGCCTTTGGACGCCTGGTAGTCGTGCATCGACACGACCGCCATCCGGGCAGTAGGATGTCTGCCGGCACCGGCCGGTGCACTCCGCTAACTTCTCGTGCTAACACCGTCCAATCCTCATGAGGCACGCCGCATGTCACGGCTTGCTCCGGCCACAGTTATAGCTACAGCGGTTGTCACGCTCCTGGCGGGATGCGTCGGCCTAGCCCGTTCACAACGTGGCCCCGCCCGTAGCAGCATCGCCTCACAGACTGCCGCTCGGCGGCTAACCCTAGTGGTACTACCTGGACACCCTGGACCCGCGTTCGCAAGCGGCGCAGTGGGTCTGTCGCTTGAGGCAGATGAGCTCGCCACCCACGACCTCAGCGCCGACCACTCACGGCTCGTGGCGCTCATGCGCCAGCTCGGACCCGGCGTGATTCGCCTAGGCGGGAATTCACTTGACTACTCCTGGTGGACGAGTCGCAGCGAACTTCCGCCTACATGGGCGCGAAGCATCCTAACACCGGTCGATCTGGCGACACTCAGCAGACTCTTGGCCGCCACTGACTGGCGCGTAATCCTTGGAGTCGACCTCGGACATTTCGAACCTACTCGGGCCGCAAGCGAGGCCTTGACAGCCCAGCACATCCTCGGGCCACGATTGCTCGGCATCGAGGTCGGCAACGAGCCCGACGACTACGGCACCACACGAGTTGCCCTTCGCGCAAGGACATATAGCGCGGAGAACTATCTAGAAGATCTCGCTGCCTATAGTGCTGCCATTCACAAGGCGACACCCAATATGGCGCTGTATGGACCAGACCTCTCTAATTTCGCGCCACCTTCGCCGACGTGGCTGACAACGATTGCCTCAAGTAAGGTCACATCCTTTGCGGAAATTACGCAGCATTTTTACCCTACGTCGTACAACATCCCGCGAGTTAACTGCGGCGGTAGCACAGTGCCAAGTGCCACGGAACTGATCTCCAAATCGGTTCGCGAACGCGAGAACGCCGTTTTGCAGACCACGCTGGCCGCAGCGTCGCTTGGTGGCCGACTCGTTCGCATAAGCGAGACAGGCCCGACCGCGTCGTGCGACGCAAGTGGCGGACCCGATACTAGCCCTGTCTTTGCAAGTGCCCTTTGGGCCTTTGACTGGATTCTGCGTTCTGCCAGCGCGGGCGTGGCAGCACTCAATTTTCATGGATATTTCGGTCGGTGTGCCCCGTACACAGCCAGTCCGATATGCGCTCCAGGCTACGGTGCAGAGGAACGCGGCCAAGTTGTGGCAAGGCCCGAGTACTACGGCCTCTACGCAGCGAGCCAGCTCGAGGGTGGACATTTTCTTCCCGTCGAGGTCAGCGGACAACGCGGAGAAGGTTCTATTACCGCATACGCAACCGAACACCCTCATCACCTACTCACGCTCGGTATCGCTGATCTTGCCGAGAGTGGCGTAACATACCTCGAAGTACGCGTATCCCCCTATAGACATCTATCGGTTTTGCGCCTTCTAGCCCCCTCGCTCACCGCCACCGGTCACGTAACTTTCGGGTCCTCATCCCGTCGATCGGGTGCGACGGAATCTTTCTCGAAGATGACCATTGGAGGCCGAACCACCATTCGGCTTATGATACCCGCAGCTAGCGCCCTGATACTTCGGTTCAGCGAGTGACGTTTTCAAGAAGCGCTAACGAAGGTCGACGTAGTCTCAGCCATATAGCCGCACATGGTCGATCTGCTTGTAACGAACCTTCGCTCTACAGGGTCGATAATCGCAAGGTCTTCCACCGTGGTCCCGTTACGAGATCGGGAGCGAGCCGCATAGCCCATCCTCGCGGCGCTACGACTCGCCGGAGTTCCCGCATCGCCTAAACCTAGGGTCGGGTCGACTTGCAGCGCTCGTCATTGCCCCGCCGCGCCTAAACGATCGCCTGCCGCCGTCAGTGCGGGCTCTCGGCCTCTAGCCTCGATAATCAGGCCGCTACTCCACGAGGCCAGTCGGTCCTGCACTCGGGCCGCTCCGTTTCACCGCCTCGGCCGGATACCGGCAGCCAGCGCAACGATTGGACCTAGACATCATCGCCCTCAATCCTCATCGGACAAAGCCGTCCCGATCCGACATCACAGCAGCACGGGGCACTTGGCCGATACCCTTGTCTCGTGTCATCAGGACATAACAGATCCGTGACGCAGACCAGCCACCGCCTACAAGTACAGCTATCGTCGCCCTGCCCTTGAACTCCAGCACCAGCCAGCCACCTATGCAGCGTCCTGGCACGACGGCTAAAGAGGCCCCCATGTCGAATGCCTCCGCGCTGCGGTCGGGCAGCGTCTACACGATCGCCCAGGCCGCGCCTCGCGTCGTCAGCTTTCTCCTGCTTCCGATCTTTACGCACATCCTCTCGCCATCTGACTATGGACAATTGTCGGTCGCCCTTTCAGCCAGTGCCGTAGCGTCGATCGTTTTCGCTCTTGGCCTCGACGTAATTATATTTCGCAATCTTTTCCAGCTCGCCAGCGAGCCCGCAGCACGACAGAGATTTATCGGATCAATCTGGACCTTTCTACTCATCGGGCCATTCATCATGGCGGCTTTGATCACTGCAGGTTTCGCTCCATTCTTGACCACAAGCCATATCTTGACTTCGGGTCGCCTCGCCCTCAGCCTGCTGGGATCGGCGTTCTTTGTCTCCGCGACGACGGTGCCATTGGCGTGCCTCCGCGCCGAAAGCCGCAAACGCGACTACCTCATCGTGACTGGTATATGCACTCTAGGCTCGACGCTACTCACCGTCGTATTCGTTGTCTTTGTACGTGGCGGCGTAACAGGCTGGCTGCTTGCCCTCCTTAGCGCAAACGTTTTGGCGCTACTAGTCTCCATTAGGCTGCTTCCCTTCAAACGCCCGATGCCGTTCGATCCGGCCATGGTCAGGGGCGCGCTCAAGCTCAGCCTCCCTGTGCTCCCTCACTTTACGGCGATGTGGTCGCTCCAACTCGTCGATCGCCTACTGGTGGCGAGTCTCTTGTCCACCGCGTCTGCTGGTCTTTATAGCCTTGGGTCGAATCTCGCCTTGCCCATGCTGAGCATGGTGATCGGCTTCGGGCAGGGCTTTATGCCCTCATATGCACGCGCCGGCGTGGACGAACATCGAGACGACTCGCTCTCGCGCGTCGTGACAATGCAAGTTGGCGTCGTGGCGATCCTCTGCGTGGCATGCGCACTGCTAGGGCCGCCCGCCGTGCACCTCCTGACAAACCACCGCTACGCGCACGCCGCACCACTTGTGCCTTGGATTGTGCTGGGCTACGGCTTCCCTCGGGCTTTACGGCGTTCCGATGAACGGCATCACCCTTACCCACGGCCGCACCAAGGGCGTCGCGGTTGTGAGCGGGTTTGGTGCAGCAACCAACGTCGGCTTGATCGTGCTTCTTGCACCACGGTACGGCCTCGAAGCCGTGGCAATCGCTTCCGCCATCGGGTACGGCGTCCTTTTGGTTGGGATCATAGTATTCGCCCAGCTCAGACACGCAAGCCTCACCTATCCGCGTAAGCCGATCACACTCATTTTCATGCTGGCTGGCCTCGGCTACGGCTCAGCGGCAGCTTCACTCGGCTACACGAGCGCCCTCGATTTCGGGCTGCGCTTGTGCTGGGCACTCGTTACTTGTGGACTAGTCGCGAGCGTCATCTTCTATCCGGATGTGCTTCGCCGTCTTAAGACCAAGCGGCGCCCTTCCTCGCCACTCCCCGAGAACCCCGAAACTCGCGGCACTGAATAGGAGAGCGGCTTTGATCGGGCGCGTTCCGCAGATGGCGCCGCCGAGGTCGGCGGCGCCCCGTCTCCGGCCCCCAACCAGACACTAGTGTATTCTTGACTCACCGCTATTGAACGACGCGGGACTAAGCAACTGGAGATGGCCCATGACTGACGCCAGCACGGATGAGTGGAAAGACGAACGAAGTGGTTTGAGGCGCCTTACGGCGGGTGTAGCACGGCGTGCATTGGGCCCTGACGCGGCCGCGCGCGCGGGTGACGTCTTGGAGGACGGCCTCAGACTCACGGACTATTTGAGCTCAGACTGGGGGCGCGAGTCAGCACAGCGGCTTCAAGCGATGCGCAATCGCCATTGGGGTCAACGTGCCTGGATTATCGGCAACGGACCGAGCCTGAGGGGCATGGACCTATCCCCACTGGCTCATGAGTACACCTTTGGATCGAACCGGGTCTACCTCGCGTTCGAGGATCTCGGGTTCCACACCACATACCTTTCAGCTAGTGCCCGCTGGATAATTCGCCAGTTCGGCGAGGAGATGGCTCAATCTGGCCCTCAGGTGTTTATGAGCCACTACTATGCGCGACAGCACCCCGAGCTACCGAGGACGGTCACTACCTTTCTGTCGCGGCGACGCGCATGTTTTGGCACGAATCCCCTCTTCTGGGGCTTTTATGACGGAGGCACCGTCACATATACCTCCATGCAACTCGCCTTCTTCTTCGGGTTTACCGAGGTGATCCTGATTGGAGTCGATCACTCGTTTGTCGAGACTGGTACACCGGCCGCTGAGGTGCTACCTCAAGCCGACGACGACCCGCGTCCTGCCACAGTAGTCTCCGGCGGAGACGATCCAAACCACTTCCTTCCCAATTACTTCGGCAAGGGCGTCAAGTGGACGCTACCATCTTGGCATCAGATGGAGGCATCCTACGAGATGGCGCGAACGCATTATGCGGCCGCAGGGCGGCGAATTGTCGACGCAACCGTGGGCGGGAAGCTAACGGCGTTTCCAAAGGTGGAGTACGAGACGGTGCTGTCCTCGCCGACGCTCCCCCGCTAGTCTCAGCTCTTCCCGAGGTGAGACTATGCGTCGAGCGCGTCGGCCAGGAGCCTTGCATAGAGCTCGCCAGCGCCCTCCCGGGTTAGGTCCTTCAACGGTCCCTGGGCAACGCCAGCAGCGTTGGCCGCCATGCATAGATCAATGGTGATCTCGCTGAGGCTATTTACCACGTGCAGGTTGGAGTAGATAGTCGGCGAGAAGCCATGTGCACCGAGCGGCGTCGTGATCACGGGGCAACCTGCGAGCAGCGCCTCAGATATCTTGCACTTCATGCCAGCACCGGTCAGAACTGGTATGACAGCGCAATCGACCGTATGCCACAGATCAACCGGATCAGTGACCGGCCCCAGTATCGTTGCGTGGCCAGCGAACTCGTCTGCATATCGGGTCGACTCCCAACCAGCCAAGGTCACGTTGATTTCGCCCCTGCGAGCAGCCGGGCAGCGTAGAAGGTAGCGTGCGCTGTCGACGGTAGGTTGGTGGGAGAAGTTTCCAAGGAAGCCCACTAGCGGAGGCTCATGCGGCACGTGGCCTGGACCCGGTCGCGCAGCCATGCCCGTCGGGCACCAGGCGCTTGGCCGTCTTACACCACGCACATGCTCCCAGTCCTCATATCCAGCGACAGCGATGGCATCTGCGTGAGCAATAGCGCTCGTCTCACGTAGCTTGACGGACTTGGAGTAGATCGAGCGGACCACCCGAAGCGCACCGACTCCGAGTTCGGCGTCGATCGCATGCGCGCGCCAAACCAGATCGTAGACGTCGATGACCGCCTTGTTCACCCATGCCGGTCTTGCATCCGTGAGTAGCGGTCCAAGGTAGGTGGTGTGGAATATCACATTTGCTGCCGAGGGCAGCCTCGATGACCAGTCGGTTCTACGAAAGGCATCCACCGCGACCCGGCCGGACTCGTAGAGCGTGCTCGGGAAGACACGCCGCTTGAGCCCATCGGCTGCCGTGTGGTGCGCGTGAGGCAGCGCAGGGAGATCGTCTCGCCACTGCGCGGACTCTCGATCGAACCAGAAGGTCTGCTGCTCGCCCCAGCGCGCACACGCCAGTTCGGCCGTTCGGAGCCGCAGAGTACCGCCATGGTCTCCCGCCGTTGAGAATGGATAGAAGTGAACCCAGTGCACGAATCTGGCGGCCACCGACCGGTTACGCGACTAATGGACTTCGACGTAAGTCGGCCCGCCCAGTCTACAGGCATTTGCCTCGCGAAACTGGAGAGCAGCGGCAGGTTGGTCGATGTAGTATGCCGGCTGCCTAGTGGGCGGGCCTGGCGTCTGAAGTTCAGTTCGGTGCCCGAGAAAGTGCCCTGGGTCGCGCGTCGCCACCCTCCCCGGCGACCCCAGCGACGGCACAAGCGTCGTGTCGCCCCCCAGGAAGGCATGCCCCGGCTTGGCAGTAACTCGACGTGCCGTCGGCAACAAGCAGACATCGCCTAAGCGCCAGATCGGAGTCCGGCGACGAAGGCTTGAGACAGCCTGACGGCGGAGCCATTAGCAACCAGAGACGATACTATGGTGGTTTGCGAATGCCAGCCCGAGTGACACCCGCTGGCTCATGGAGCGCCATTGACGAGCGCTAAGGCGTACCGATCCTAATGGTCAGAACCAAAGACGATTCAGCTCGGTGAACGTAGACATACTTTGCAGTAGTCGCGAGCTGTTCGGGGCGGACCGTTCCGCGCTTAGGCTGGCCGAGGCCCTGAGATCGCTCGGATTGCATGCTTCGCTGGTAGTGCCCGCCGAGCGACCCGAGCTGGGACTCTCGGACGAGGCCTCCAAGCGGAATGTCCCGACCCGCGAAGAACCAATCGCTATAGCGAGCAGCGGGGGCATCGAGAGGCCGTTCGCGATGCTGCCAACGCGTAGGCCCTGCTCTGACCTTACGATCTTCAACACGACTGCAGTGCTGGGTTCAGCGAGACAGATCGCCAGAAAGGTGGTGATCGTTCGCGAGTGGCTTCGGCCGAGTTCACCTCGCCACCGGGTGCTTGCAGCCCGGCATCGACTCGGGGCTGATGCCATGGTCGGTGTCTCGACTGGCGTTGTGGATCAGTGGCGCCGCTGCGTCCGCGGTCCAGCTCGGCGGTTCGTTGTCCATAATTGGCTGGACAGATCGGTATTGGCCTCGACGGCCAGCGAGACTGCGGGTCGAGAGCGGCGGGGCATCCTTTGCATCGGGCGATTCAATCGATGGAAGGGCCAGGACGCCCTCGCAGATGCGTACGAGGAGGCATTCTCCGCGCGCTCCGCTCGTCCAGCCTTGCGATTCGTGGGTGCTCAGCCCGGAACGGAGTTCGATGCGCGAGCCGAGGCCCTCAGAGCTCGGGGTGGAGGCCAGGGCTGGGAGATCCTGCCGTTTACCTCGGACCCTACGGACTATTTTCGGTCGGCCGCGTTGGTTGTCGTGCCATCACTTCAACCGGAGCCTTTCGGCACTGTCGTACTCGAGGCGATTGCACATGGCTGTAGAGTCGTAGCATTCGACGGCGGGGGACCTTCTGATATGGCTAAGAGCTTTCCGGGTATCCTTGGGCTCGTCCCACGGAGCAGGTCTCATCTGGCGGCAGCTCTAGCGTCGTGGTGGGACGACGGGGGAACCGCCCTCTCAGAGGCGGAGTCGAAGCAATCTCGCGGCGCACTGGAGTCGCACTACTCCCCCGAGGCCGGGGCGCGGTCTTGGCACACGATCATCCACAGCTTGGCCTCGTAAGGTGACGGTGACATGAACACGGCCAGCACGAGACTCAGAATCGCGATACTAGGGAGCCGCGGCTTCCCGAGCACATACGGGGGCTATGAGACGCTTGTGCGGTATCTCGCTCGTCGCTGGGCAGAAGACGGGCACGACGTAACGGTATACTGCCGGTCGCGTACCGAGTCTCAGCGGCAGTGGATGACGGAGGGTGTCCGTTGCCGGTGGACACCTGGAGTCGACTCTACCTCGCTTTCGACGCTCACTTTCGGTGCTACGTCGCACCTCGATGCGGCGCTACGCGGCTACGACGTGGCACTCGTACTGAATGTTGCTAATGGATTTTTTTTGCCCCTTCTCAAAGCTCGCGGGATACCGTCGGTCGTAAATACAGACGGCATGGAGTGGGAGCGCGGGAAGTGGGGCAAGTTCGCGCGGCGCGTCTTTTTGGCGGGAGCGCAACTATCCGCTCGCTATGCCAGCCTGCTAGTCGCCGATTCGCAAGCCATCGGAGATATCTGGCAGGAGAAGTTTCGAGTGCGCTCACGGTTCATCCCATACGGGGGTGTGATCGTTCGCCAGCACTCGAGCGATCGGATCGAGGCGCTCGGGCTAGAACCGGAACGGTATGTTCTGGCTGTTGCCCGCCTGATCCCGGAGAACAACATCGAGCTACTACTCGACGCACTCGACTGTGGCAACGTTCCCACGCCAGTCGTGGTCGTCGGGTCCGCCACTTCGAAGGCTCCGCTCGAACAGCGCCTGCGAGCCCTCGATCGAGAGGGCCGTGTGCGCTGGATGGGCCATGTCAGCGACCAGGACCTCCTTCTCGAGCTATGGGGAAGGTGCGGTGTGTATGTGCACGGCCACTCTGTGGGTGGAACGAACCCGTCTCTCCTGCAGGCACTCGGGGCGGGGGCACCGACACTGGCGCTCGACACGGTCTTCAACCGTGAGGTCATCGGGGCCGACGAGCAGTTGTTCGCGGCAAAGCCGGACGACCTCGCAAACAGGATCACGGAAGTTCTCGCCGATGCAGAAGTTCGCGCCCGATTTCGCACGCGCGGCCAAGAAGTGATCCGCGATCGATATTCCTGGCCCGATGTGATCGACGCGTATCTCGACGCGCTGCGCTCGACTCTATCGGCCACAGCCAATGCTCGTTGAGGATCGGTGCGCTGTTGGTCAGACGTGGATCAGTCGACGCAGGCGCTCAGCGACCTGCGGGGTGCGAGCGGCGCTCAGAGATGTCCGCTGATCAATATCCAGATGGACGTGATCGCCTGCATCGAAAAGCACCGAACCTCCGCTCTCCTTGACAATCAGCGCACCTGCGGCCGCATCGATTATGCGACACTGCGTCACGTTCACCATCGCGTCGACCCGTGGCGTGGCGACCTGACACATCGCCGACGCGATCGAACCTAGTATGCGCCAGCGATAGGCGATCTCGGCAAGTGGCGACGCCAGCTCCGCCGTCCGTCTCGCGTCGCTGGTCTCAACGCAGAGCAACTCCAAGCGCCCATCTTCTGCGAGGCGCTCGGCTGGGAGCGGAGCGACCGGCATCTCATTCAAGAAGGCTCCGCCGCCGCGTACTGCGTGGAACGCGTCCCGCGTCCCGAACTCCCATACAAATGCCACCGCGAGATCGTCGACCGTGGAACCATCCGCGACAGCTATTGACATCGCACAATGCACAAGTCCGCGCTTTGCGTTCAGCGAACCGTCAATCGGGTCGATCACTACACGAACCGGGCCATCTCCATAGGCAACGACGCCCCGCTCCTCGGAGATCGCAGTGAACGATGCGCCTTCGCTCGCGAGCTTGTCAAGCTCGTCGAAGATCGCGTCCTCGGCCAGCGCATCTATCTCAAGCGTTCGATCACCGCCCGCACCGACCGTACCGGTCTCGCGTAGGCGCGAGTCGATGTCCATGCGGAGAGCGAGCTCATCGCTGGCGCGCGCGGCCGCGGCGCGGAAGCAAGTCAGCCATCGATTGGCGCTAGCGACCGGATCGTTGAGGCTCATGCAGTCGGGCTCTCTATGCCGCTAAGCATCGCCTCGACGATCTGCCAGTCGAGCTCCGTGTCGATGTCCAACGACTCGGAGGGATCCATGGCGAAGACCAGTGGATGCGCGCCGATGCGGTTGCGCCGAGCCTCGAGAACGTCGCGGCTAAATATATACATGCACGAGTTCTCTTCCATGACCGGGGCGAGATCTTGAGTGCGGATCAGGTGCTCTGGATCGTGGTTGATCGCGTGACCGTCGGCCGTCCACAGCCGGACCTGGAGCGCTGTCACAGAGAACAGCGAGTCATAGGTATGAGACTGCGAGAGCAGCGTCGATATTGCGTCACTGATCGTCTCCTGCTTCAGGAGCGGGTTAGTGCTGTGCGTCTGCAGGTAGTAGTCCGCGTCGATCTGCTTCACGGTGTTGAGCAGAATGTCGTTCATAGTGAGCATCTCGCTGCGCAGATGCTCGGGGCGTACCACCACGCGTACCCGCGGAAGATCGTCCTTGATATCGCGCATGATCAGCTCGCTGTCAGTATCGACGACCACTTCGGTTATCGCCGGCACAGACAGCAGTGTGTCGATGATGTATCGGTACAGGGGCCTGTCGCCGAGCAGTCGGTAATTCTTGCCCGATACGCGGCGACTGAAATGCCGCATCGGCACGATTGCCACGATCCTAGGCTGACTATCGCTGTTCACCAACCCCATCATCGCATAGCGGAGTGCAGACGATCTTGTCCGTGGGGCAACGAGATGCCTTTGCGCTGCGCGCTGGCCACCTTCAGATGGCTATGACAGCTCGGCTACGGGAACGGCGGTGCTGAGACCGTCGATCGCAGCGCGGCCCATCGCGAGCACAGCCTCGCGAGTACTTCCGCCGATGTGGGGCGTCACGATCACCTGATCGAGGCCGAGCAGCGGGTGATCGCCGGGCGGCTCGCTGGAGAAGACATCCAGGGCGGCGCCAGCCAGGTGGCCCGAGGGAAAGGGCATCGTAGAGCGCGTCCTCGTCGATGAGCCCGCCGCGCGAGGTGTTGACGACGATCGCCCCCGACCGCATGATGCCGAGTCGCTCCCTATCCAGGAGGTTGCGAGTCGCGTCGTTGAGCACTGTGTGCAGCGTCACGATCTCGCAGGAGTTGAGAAGCGCCTCGAGGCTCACCTGCTCTACGTGGCCCGGCAAGTCGCTCAGAGGCATGACGTCATAAGCGAGCACCCGACACGAGAAGGCCCCCAGGAGCCCGGCTAGGTCGCGTCCGACGTGCCCAAAGCCAACGATCCCGACGGTGAGTCCGCTGAGCGTGCCTCCCTGCACCTGGCGCCACTCGCCCTTGCGCACGAGCTGCATGACGGATGGCAGGTGCCGCATGAGGGCAAGCATCAGAGCGATTGCGAGCTCGGATACAGAGCGGGCATTCGTGCCTCGCGACCAGCCGAGCCGCACGCCGTGACGCTCCATCGCATCGAGGTCGATCATGTCGATCCCAACCCCAACTTTCGAGATGACCTTCAGCTCAGGCAGACGTTCCAGGATCGAATCGTCGATTCGCTCGAGCGCGGTGATCGCGAGCGGGTGTCCGTCGAGAAAGGCGACTAGCGAGTCGCCGGCGAGGGAGAGGCCCTCGTCGTTGAACGTGACATGCTCGTAGCGTGCGAGCGTCTCGCTGCGCAGAATCTCATTGCGGGAGAACGACCGGGAAGTGACCGCGACCGGCGTCGGATCGCGGTCACTCACGTCTCGGCCTTGCCTTCGCCTGCCCACTTCTCCCAGAGGTAGGACATGACGAGGTGGTCGAGGACCATATGCGCGTCCTCGACCGGACCGTACTCGCCTCGTGCGGACGGGACGTGGACGTGGACGCTGCAGAGCTCCCCCAGCCTGCCGCCATCGAAGCCCGTGAGCCCGACGGTCGTGGCTTTGCGCTCGTTCGCAAATTCGATGGCCTGCACGACGTTAGCCGAGTTGCCAGACGCGGAGATCGCGACGACGACGTCCCCCTCGGTCAGCAGCGGCTCAAGCTGCATCACGAAGATTCGGTCGTAGCCGTAGTCGTTGCCAAGTGCGGTGATGACGGCCACGTTGTCTGTGAGACTCACCACCCGCATCGGGTTCGTGCGCCAGCGCGTCAGGTCGTTCTGAAAGTGGCTAGCGGTCGCCGCGGAGCCGCCGTTGCCGCAGAAGAAGACGGTCCCACCTGAGGTGCGGGCACGCTCGAGCACATCGATGAACGCCGCCACCGCATCGCGATCGATTCGTGCGAACACATGGCTGAGGTAGCCCAGGTAACCGTCGGCGAAGTCGGCCGCGGCTGGGTGCTCGCGAAAGAGGCGCTCGACGTTGTTCATCGCGCCGCGCCCGGCAGCGCCGTCGCAGGGTCAAGCCAGCGAGCAGCCCACTCGCGATCCGCCGCATAGATGTCGTAGACGAGTTGCATCGTCTTGAGCGCCTCGAGCGAAGAGCCGTGGCGAATCTCGCGATTGGCGATGATCGCCCTCGCGAACTCCTCGATCTCGTCGTGCCACGACTGATCCTCGTTGTAGCGAGTGGTCACTTCGCGAGGATCGCCGAGGTCATCGTCACCCCGGTAGACGACGGTCAGCGTCTCAGCGCCGTAGCTCCTAGATGAGGACAGGATCCCCGAGAGCGACAGGCCGCCCTCCTTGAGCGTGATATCGAGCCCGAAGCGGTGTCGCCACTGGGTCGCAGAGGAGTGCAGCATCGCGACGATCCCGTCGGCCGTTCGCATGAGCGCGTACGCGTTGTCCTCGACGTCATGGCACCAGAAGGCATTCGACACATGCGCGTGGATGTCGACGAACTCGCCGGCGAACAGCCGCATCATGTCGACCATGTGTATGCCCTGGTCAAGCAGGATCCCGCCACCGGCGATCTCGCGCTTGGTGCGCCAATCCTGATCAAAGCGGATCATCTTCGACTTGCCGTAGACGCCGCGAAGATCGACGACAGGGCCGAGATCGCCACTCTGGATTATCTTGAGCGCGTCGCGCACCGACTGGTGGTAACGATGGTTGAAACCGTACTTGAGCTTGAGGTGGGGATTGGCCTGCTCGACCTCACGGACCCGAAGGACGTCCTCGACCGTCCGCCCGGGCGGCTTCTCGCAGAATACGTGCAGCCCTCGCCTGAGGCCCTCCATGACGACAGTCGGGGCGACATCGTTCCAGAGGCACACGAATAGGACGTCGAGCTCCTCCTCGAGCAACTGCTCCCAGTTGCTCCACATCCGCACTCCGTCGACCGTCTCGCCCGGCGAGACCATAGTGCGATCACAAACCGCCACGGTCTGCATGCGCGGATGAGCGTCGATGTACTGCCTGCGTATCTGGCCGGTGCTGCCGTATCCGGCAACGCCAACGCGCAGGATTTCGCTGGTCTCAGATGTCACGCAAGATCTCCTCAAAGTCGGCCCGAGCCGCCCGCGCACGCTGTGTGATCAGCGCGGTGTCGCAGAGGTAGGAGATATAGCGAAAGCCGGTCTTCAAGAGCCACCTGAGATGGTCCGCGTCGCGGGCGACCGCGCCCGCCGCCTTGCCGGCGTCATTGATGCGACTCACGGCCGAGGACACGGTTTCCAGAACGGACGGGTGATCGACCTGGCCCGGGAAGCCGATCGCCTGCGATATGTCGTAGATGCCGAGATACACGAGGTCGAGGCCGTCAACCGCGAGGATGCTGTCGAGGTTCTCGAGACCGAGCCGATCCTCGACGAGGATCCCCGCAAGCTGCCAGCGGTTCGCCTCGGCGAGCTTCTCCTCGAGGTCCTGAGAGGACCAGCCATGAAGGCGCGTAAACGGCGCCATTCCCCGCTCTCCCTCGGGGGCGAAGCGCATCGCGCGCACGATTCCAGCAGCCTCGGCGGCGCTCTGCACATGTGCCACGAGGATGCCCTGACAGCCTACGTCGCAGGCCTTCAAGACGTTGGGAGCACTGCCGTCGCCAAGGCGGATCATCGGCGTGCTGCCGCCGGCCTCGATGGCGTACATGATCGCCTCGGCCTCCGAGAAGCTCGCCGGACCATGCTCCATGTCAACCGTCACGAAGTCCATGCCGCTGTGCGCAAGGATGTTCGCGACGGTCAGCGAGGCCGTCTGAAGCCACGTGCCGAACACGGTCTCGCCTGCCTCTAGTCGTTCCTTTACGCGGTTGACGGGAGCCACTTGCAAGAAGAGTATCGCGCCGAAGGCCACAAGATAAAGCGATGCAAGGACAGCCGCACCAGCCTCGGCCAAACGCGGGATCGCGCCTCCGACGCCGCCCGCGAACCGCGATGCCCCGTAGAATGCGTCTTGTGGCTCTCCGCGACGCCATCGCAACAGACGCGCCGGGCCGGAGCGACGGATAGAGGATGTCCAGCAGGAGTGACTACAAGTGGCCGATCCAACAGCGGCTGGCAGTAGTTCCTGCCTCGGTCCAGCTGATCGTCGCGTTCCTTGGCGTGACGCTGCTCGTGCGCGTGCTGACCGATGACGCGTCTTCGCCCAACAGTCGCTTCTCCGGCAGCCTCAACCTGTCGGGTGCGATTGCCGCACTGTTGATCATCGCGGCCATTGTCCTACTGCTTCGTCAGCGCCACGGCATGTTCCCCACGGTCCTCGCTGCTCTGTGGCTGTGCGTCTGGACAACAGTCGCCGTGAGCACCCACGGTGCGTCGACCGAGACGATTCGGGAGGGCGTCCGCGAGGCGTCGATCTTGGCGATCGCCGTCATTGTGTGTAACGCACGTGGAGCGGTGACCGTATCCGCCGCCACCCGCATCGTTCAATTCGTCGGCTTCCTTCCGGCGCTCCTAGCTATCTACCAACTCGTGACGCATACAGGGGTGGACGTAGCCGGCAATCTTCGCTCCAACGGCACTTTTGCACACCCGAATAGCGCCGTCATGTTCTTCACGCTCGCGCTGATCGCGTCGCTGTGGCAATACCTCGACAGGGGGCAGCGCCGCTCCGACGCGATACTCGTCGTGCTATTCGCGGCCGCCATCATCTCGACTTTCAGCATCGATGGCTTGCTGAGCATGTCCGCGATGATGGTGGCCTTTGGTGCGCTGCACTCGGGGTCGTTCCGCGTAAAACTCGTTCCGTGGGCTGTCGGCGGGCTCACGCTCTTGGCGTTCTTTGCGACGCCGCTCGGCTCACAGCGAGTCGCGAACGAGTCATCCACTAGCCTTGCCGCTGCAGAACGCGGCGAAGGCAGCTCGCTCTCGTGGCGATTGCACAAGTGGAAATCGCTGATACCCGAGTGGGAAGAATCGCCAGTCTTTGGACAAGGTCTCGGCGTGACGACCACGACTGACGCCACACCCACGAATAGGTTTGCCGGCTATCCGCCGCTCAACGAATATGTTCGGTATCTCGTCGAGACCGGGGTCATCGGTCTGGCGATACTTCTCTGTGCTCTTACTCTGCTGATCCGACGCCTAGTCCGTATGAGGCAAGAGCCCGACACGCCGGCAGCAAGTCATGACAATGCGCCATCGCTAGCGATGGCCATCATCGTCGGCTGCCTCGTCAACGCACTGGCTGACAACACATTTCTCAACACCCCAACGTCTTATGCCGCTGTACTGATGATCCTCGCTGTTCTGAGCGCACCAGCCCTCACGCCTCGTAGGGCACCGGTCCCGCAGGCCGTGTGACACCCTTGCTCATCCATCACTTCGGGCCCGATCCCAGCACCGTCGGCGGCATGGCATCCGTGATTCGGGTGCTCACGGAACAGAATGTCGGCGGCGAGATCGTCGACTGCCATCCAACCTGGAGCCCCCGGTCGCATCTCGCAACAACCAGGCTGTTCGCGACCTCCGCACGAGCGCTCCTGTCGATGCCTCGAGGGCATGTCGCTCACATACATCTCTCCGAGAGAGGCTCGTTCCTTCGCGAGGGGGCGCTGGTTGCGCTGGCGCACATGCGGGATGTGGTCACGGTGGTCACGGTTCATGGCGCTGACTTCATGCCATTCGCGCAGAGACAACGCGGGCTCGCGTGCGCGGTCTTGCGCCGCGCAGATCTCGTCACTTGCATGGACCAAGAGGTGCTTGCCTTCGCGCGCAGCAACGTCCCAACCGTTCGCTGCGAGATCGTGCCCAACCCCGTGGTCGTCGAGGAGAACTTCCTGCCCGCGGATGAGACAGACGAGCTGGTGGTGTTCGCCGGCGAGATCGGCATGCGCAAGGGGGCGGACATCTTGCACCAGGCATGGTGCCTCGTTGCCCAGCGCCGCACAGACGCGCGCTGCGTGATGGTGGGCCCGATCGTCGACTTCGTGCCACCCCGCGCGGAACGCCTCGAGGTACGGGATCCCATAGGCCCGCACGAGATGAGGGAGCTGCTTTGCAAAGCCCGCGTGATCGCGCTGCCATCCCGAGCCGAGGGTATGCCGATGGTCCTCGCGGAGGCGATGAGCCTGGCCCGTCCGTTCGTGAGCACCCCTATAGGTGGAATCCCCGAGCTCGCACGCGAGGGTGGCCTGCTCGTCGAGGTCGGTGACGCCGTCGGCTTGGCGGACAGCATCACCAACCTCCTCGCGAGCCCCGACCTCGCCCGGCGGGTCGGCGAAAGCGGTCGCCGGTACTGCGCGCAGACGCGCAGCACCGAGGTCCTCGATGCACGATGGCGCGAGCTTTACGCAATGGCGAGAGAAGCGCGCCGCGACCGATGACTCGGCGGTGCATCAGTTTGGTTTTCGGGCTTGCGCGCGAGCGGTTGAGGGTTACGCTCGGTGGCTCACGGCCAAGCGGCCCCGGCGCGAGCGCCAACTCAGACGCCGACACCTAGACACGGAGGTACAAGCTCCATGCCTGACCCGAACCTACCCCCCAAGCCCCGAGTTCGACCTGTTCGCACACGAGACGTCGATTTGACGACCAGTTCGGACCAGCCTCCGATATGAGCACTGGCGGACATCCACCGCGAGCTGGAGGCGCTCGTGCGCCCTGTGGTCGCGGGGCTGTTGTACGGGACGGGCGAGGACTACGTGTTTGCGACGGCTGCCCCGTTCAAGATGGTGCAGATGGTCGGGCACTTGGTGAGGGCACCACGTCCCTCGGCGGGGCGTGGTGCCCGGCGTGGCCTACGGCTCGAAATGGTTCTTTCGCCCTGCGTAGGTCCGTGCGTAAATGCGCCTGATCTCGGCTAGAACATCTGGGATATACATCTCGTCGTCCCAGAACGCCACCTGCCCGGTCGTGGAATTGTAGTGGCCAAAGTGCTGTGGCTGTGGCAGGTTTCCGCCGCTTATATTGACGTCGATGTTCCGCTGGGCATGAATCGGTCCCGCCTTGTCGTGTCGTTCTTCGAGCTTCTCGTCGAAGTGCTCGAACTGATTGCGAACCCTGAGCGATTCGATGGGTGAGCCGTCCTGCACATGGAGTCGGTCGCGCAGCGGTTTGCGTTTGGCTGCCCTGTCACGTCGGACGCTCTCTTTGCCGCTACGGCTTCCCCAAAGAAGCTTTGAGATGTTCGCGGCCGATACCAGGATTGTTTGGAGTGCCTCCCATGCGCACGTCGTTCTGTAGCCGGGCACAAGCTTTGGGTTGGTGGCCCACTCCATCTGTGTTGACGTGCGGTCTCGGGGCGTTAGCGCCTCGGTCAAGCGTTCTGCGGCCATGATCGCGAACTTGCATTGAAACTCGATCTCGCTTTCGAGGTGACGGAGCAACTGCGGGCCAAGAGGCTTCTCGGACTGCTCGGGAATATCAGCCTGCACGCGGGCCGCCGGGTAGCTTCGCCTTGTTGCCGTTTGGGTGCGTGATGTAGAGCGCCTTGGCTGCCGTGAGCCAGTGGAGGCGGTCGCTCGCACCCTTTAGGCCGATTGAGGCGTGCTCTTTCGCCATAGCCATACTGTCGATCGCGACGGGGAATGCTCCGCACTCGCAGATATAGATCGATTCATCGCCTTCGACCTGCACCGTCATCGAGGTTGGGGCGACCTCTTGGCCGCAACCGGGGCAATCCGCGCTCAGCCAGTCCTCTCGAATCCCTCCAGAAAGGCCAGCCTCTGCCATGAGTTCTTCGACTCTCATTTTTGTTCCTCCTTCCGATGGTCGGGGAGATCATCTTCCGGCACTACCAAGCGCTTCTCGATCGACTGGCGAGGCCGGCAGTGGATGCTATGCCACTAGCTGGTCATATTGCGATCTGCACCTCAAAAGGGAGGGAGGCTATTTCCTCGTTGGCGTGCACGAGGGTCACACGATGGACGCCGGTTGAAGTGAACTGAGCCATGAGCTGTAGCGCGAAGCCTGTGCGCACGGGAACTCCCTTGGCGACGCCTGTATGCAGAATGTCGAATTGGGCTCGCCCTTCGTGCATTACTCGGCCATTGGGGTCATACAGGCGCGACTCGATCGTCGCGACGTCCTCCATGTCCTCGTCGGGGTTTCGAGCCAGAACACCAGCGACATAGAAGATCGTCCCTTGGGGTAGCTGGCCGAATTGGTAGAACTCGAAGCCGCCGCCCAGGATCGAAACGAGGGGGCCGTGGACTTCTGCGTGGTTGGCGAGGATTGCTGTCTCTAGCTGCATAGCTGCTGTATACCAATTCGCGGAATTTCGAGGCGTTGTGCTGCTATCGCGCAACCGCTATTCGAGCAGCTCAGCGATCTCGGTCGCGTTCGAGCACCAGTGCACAACCTCGCGTTGCGTCGCAATCTCGTCTGTCCGCGGCATCGCCGCCGACCATAGCCCAGAAAGGCTGGAAAGGTGGAAGGTGGGAAGGTCGTGATTTGCAGCGGAAACTAAAATGATGCGCCACCCGATGACTCAGCGCAGCACTTCCGGCGCGCGGGTCAGGCGCACGATCCTCGCGCTGTAACGCGCCAACACACCCGCGCAGCGACCGATCGACGAGCGAGCGCGCGACCTTTCACCGTGCTCGGCCTGCTGCTCCAGCACCTCCGCCGGCGGCAGCACCTGGCGCCGGACGAAGGCACCGAAGCCGCCTGAGGGAGTGAGCAAGCCGTCGATCAGCCCGACGTCGGCATAGAGCTGGGATTGGCTGGAGCGCGGGTTGGGATTCGCGAGCCGCACGGCCACGCGCTCGCGAAGGCCCAGGTTCGGCATGTCCCCGAGGATGTCCGACGCGGGCAGCCCCACCGTGTTCTCGGCAGCCTTCACTGCTGCTGGGAGCACGCGCTGCAGAGCCGGATAGTCACGCATCAGCTCGGAGAGCGCGGCGGCAGGCAACTCGGTGCCATGGCGATCCCACCAGGCGCCGATGTCGGTGGCCAGGCGCAGGTCGATGAAGCCGTCGCGCGCGTAAAACAGCAGCAGCGCAGCCAGTTCGTCGACAGGAGCCGGACGCCAGCCGCCCGTTTGGTCGACCTCCGGTGGCAGCAGCCGATCGCGTGCGAAGCCCTGCTCGTACCAGTGCACGCGCCAGTGGAGCTCGATCGGCGGTAGCTCACCGCGTTCGTGGAGCAGCACGAAATGCAGCAGCGGCAGCCCGGTGTCGTCGACATAGTCGGTGGGCGCGTCATAACCCAGCCCGCGGATCACATCAGCAGCCAGCTGCAGTTGCTCCGGCGCGACCAGCAGATCGATGTCACCAGAGAGACGCCGGCCGGGGTCTCCGTAGATGGCCTCGCCCAAGAGCGGGCCCTTGAGCGCGCTCGAGCGGATCCCCGCGTCGGCCAGAACCGCTATCGCTCGCAGCGAGATGAGCTGCAGAAATGCTCCCTGCCGACGGCCCGCCTCGATCGCCTGCTCGACGGCCGCGGCGAAATCGGCGGTTGCAAGACCGCCGGCGAGCTCGTGGACCCGCGGGCCCAAGGTCGACAGCAGCTTGCGCGCGCGCAGCGTCTCTGCCAGCCGTGCCCAGTCGACGTCGGACGCCAGCCGCTTGGCGCGATCCGTCATCTCCTCGCGGCGTACGGCGATGCCCGCGCAGAGGAGGATGAGCTGCTGCTCGGCTCGCATGCTCGCTGTCCGGGTCAAGCCTTGCAGCCTACCGCCGGCATCACCCGGCAGGATGCAGTTCCATCTTCAGCACCTGGAGGTGACTCCACGGGAATCCTGCGAGCAGCTGCGCGGGCGATTTGCCTTCGAAGTAACCGGTCGAGCCGGTATACGGTTCGGAGCCCAGCGGTATCGGATCCTGGCCATAGAATGCGATGTTCGAGGATCGGTCGCGCACGATGATGCCGTAGCGCTGGGCGGCCCTAGCGAGCATCAGCGTGAACGGCGGCAGGTGCAGCGCAGCCAAGTCCAGACCCGATTCCAGCCGCAGGTGCGCGCCCTCTGGAAGCGTCGTAGGACCGACCGTCGCCCCATCGGTCCGCTGAGCGGGCGACGAGTATTCGGTTTCGCGGACATTTGGTACGGCGATTGCGAGCGCGTGGTTGATGACACCACGTTCGAGGTCTTCGAAGGTGATGAGCCCGCCCGCGATCGGTAGCGAGGATGCAGACGCTCCCCACGTCGTCGTTGCTCCTGTCCACGCTTCAGGGCCGTAAACGCCCTTATCGGAAGTCACGTTTCCCATCGCTCCGCCCCACGATGCCTGCCAGGTGCCTTTCGGTTTTTCAAGGCCCCAGAACTCCCACATCTTGTTCGTGCTCGGCTGCCACACCACCAGGTGCTCATCCGAGCCCGCGGCCGGCTGCGCGTTGGAGGGCAGCGGCACTGCGCTCCAAGCCGACTGCAGCGCGGTCGAGGTAGCGTTGACGAGCGCGACGCGAACGGTCGCCTGGCTGGCGGACACCGTGTAGATGGGGACGGACCACGACGTCGTGTTGATCGCCGGGCCTTTTTTAGCGGCCTGCTCCGAAGTCTCGAGTCCGCTCAAGGCGGATACGATCGCGGCCGAGTTGGGGTCGACAGGCGCGTTGGCAGACAGCCGTTCGTTCCAGAAGCTGGTCGCGGCGAAGAAGCGGAACGGAGCCGGTTCGACCGCTTCTTCGAGAGGCTTTTCTTCGACGGGCGGTTCTTTGGCGGGTTCTTCAACCGGCTTGGGTTCTTCAACCGGCTTTTTTCCCACGGGCGGTTCTTCGGCGGGCTTTTTCGCCGGCGGTTCTTCAACGCGCGGCGCTTCGACCGGGGGAACCGGTTCGATCGTCGTCGGCAGTTCGGTGGGCCCTTTCGATTCGCCGACAGGCGTAGGGTTCGATTCGCCCGTGGATCCGGGAGGCGTCGGAGCCGGGAGTCGCGGGCCGATGCGATGCCGCAGGGCGGCCGGCTGGATCAGCCTCTTCTTCGCGCACGACTTGGCAGCCGCGCGACGCACACGATGCCTCGCAGCGGACACGCACGCGTGCCGATGCAAAGCCGAGCTGCTCGCACGATGCGCCTTCGGCGCGGCGGCGCGCGCGGGGCGGGCGATCAAGACGAGAGCGGCTACGCACAGCACCGCGATGGAGATCAGCTGGCCGAGCCGCAGCACGACACGCCGGTGGGAGAGCAACACCGAATCGAATCCTTTGTAGTCGGGTGGTAAAGCGGAGAAACCACGGTATTGCTAGGCGGGTGAGCCTACTCCATGGCCGCTCTGCACAGCTCATCGGGCGCGCCGCCGATGGGATGGAGAAAAGGACCTTTAGTCTGGACAGCAATTTCCCCGCCGCACCCGCGAGGCCCAATTTTGGACCAGCCGTCGCGGCGCGCGGAAGCTTCGGGCATCGTCCATCGTTGTAGGGGTGCGATGCCGCGATTCGATCGAGCCCAAGCGAGCGTAGCGAAGCCAGCGGCGACCCCGACCGTGGGTGCGCGCAGCGAACGCAGCCTGGCGCTCACGCTCCACGAGTTCGCGTGGGAGAGCATCGCCGAGGAGGCCGCCCGCGATGGGCTGACGGTCGAGGAGCTGGTCGGTTACGCCGTCCTCTACTACCTCGCCGACGCGGACAGCGGGCGCGTCGCGCGGCAGGTGTCGCGCAGCCCCTACCCGCAGCGCGCCGGCGCCTAAGAAGTTCTCAAAAGAGTTTTAGACGACAGGGGGAGGTGCTTTCCGGTGGCTCCCGCCCCTAGTCTAAAATTTGCTTGAGATACCTTTAGAAGCTTTGAGGCGATCCGCGGATGAACCCGGAAACCAACCCCTACATACCCGCGGCCGGCTCGCGGCCACCCGTGCTGGCCGGCCGTGAGGACGAACTGGACAACCTTCACGGTTGCTCTCGGCCGGCTGGGAAAAGGGGTCCACGCCCGCAGCATGATCCTCGACGGGGTTCGCGGCGTAGGCAAGACCGTGCTGCTACGCGAGTTCAACTACATCGCTCGCGAGCAGGGCTGGATCACCTCAGGCGTGGTCGAGTGCGACGCGGGCGAGCAGCTGCCGCGGGTCGTCGCCAAGCTCTGCCATCGCGCGCTGCGCGACCTCGACAAGCGCTGGGCGGCAGGGCAGGCGATGCGGCGTGCCTTCGGTGTGCTGAAGGCGTTCACGCTGGCGCTCGGCGAGGACGGCCACTGGCGCTTCAACATCGACTTCGACGCGGTCAGGGGAGTCGCTGACTCCGGCGACCCGGAGGTCGACATCGTCGAGCTCCTCCGCGAGGTCGGCCGAGCCGCGAGCGAGCACGGCGAAGGCGTGCTGCTGCTGCTGCTCGACGAGATGCAGTTCCTCAGCCGACCCGATCTGGGCCTGCTGTCCAAGGCGATGCACCAGATCAGCCAAGAGGTGCTGCCGGTGCTGATCACCGGCGCCGGCCTGCCGCAGCTGCCGCTGATGCTCAAGGAGGACAAGCTCTACGCCGAGCGCCTGTTCACCTTCCGCACGATCGACAGTCTTTCGCCACCGCAGGCAGCGAAGGCGCTCACCGTTCCCGCGTCTCGCGAGAACGTCGCCTACGCGCCCGACGCGCTGCGCTACATCCTGGAGCAGTCTCAGGGCTACCCGTACTTCTTGCAACAGTGGGGAGAGGCCGTCTGGAACGAGGCCGAGACCAGCCCCATCGCCATGCAGGACGCCCTCACCGCGCACGAGCTCGTGACCGACGAACTCGACCGACGATTCTTCAGAGACCGCTACGACACGGCCACCGAAGCCGAGCGCATCTACATGGCCGCGATGGCCGACCTCGGGCCCGGCAGCCACGGCTCCGCGGACATCGCCGCACGCATGGGACTGACCGTCAAAACCGCATCCGTCCGCCGCGACGGCCTGCTCAAGAAGGGACTGATCTACAGCCGAGTCGACACCGAGCTCGACTTCACGGTCCCCCAGTTCGCCACCTTCATCGAGCGGATCCACCCATTCGACGCCGCACAGAGACCCCGGCGCGGACGACCGCCGCGCAAGAGCTGAGCGTCGATCAGCGGGCGGCGGCGCTGCGGGCCCTGAGCCGCAGCGAGCCGGATGTCGCGGGAGCCGCGCCGCGGCTCGTCAGCTCGGCCCTCAGCGCCCTGCGCGCGCGGTGGTGCAGTCCGTGGATCGAGCCCTCGGTGCGGCCGGTGCGGGTCGCGATCTCCGTCGGCGAGAGCCCCGCGAAGTGGCGCAGCACGAGCACCTCGCACTGATCGCGCGGCAGCTGCGCGAGCGCCTCGCAGAGCTCGCTCATCTGCCGGCCCGCGGCGGGGTCGGCACCGCCCGAGCTCGTCACGCGCACCTCCTCGAAGGGGATCGAGCGCTGGCGGCGCAGATGATCGACGGCAAGGTTGCGCGCCACGCGCAGGACCCACGCGAAGAACGGCACCTCGCGCTCCTCGTATTTGCCGATCACGCGCATCAGCTTCGCGAACACCTGCTGCGTGACGTCTTCGGCCTCGTGCGGGTCGTGGACGATGCTGCGCACGTAGCCGTAGACGTTGTCCGCGTAGCGGGCGTAGAGGAAGGCGAGCGCCTCGCGGTCGCCGGCCTGCGCGCGCCTGACCGCCTGCGCCACGCGCCTGCTCATCAGCCGCTCGTGCGCGACCTCTGCCGCCGACATCGTCGCCGGCTCAGGCATCCGAGCCTCCATGCGTGCGGCCAGTGCCATCCAGCACCCCCCTGCAGTCGAGTTCATCCGTGCACTCCAAGCCGGGGCCAGCCAACACCGGCCCCGTTCACATCGCGTAGTTCTCGCCAACCCCTGTGCTCACGCTCCGCGTCGGCGTATGCGACTGCGCAACCGGCGCGGACCGCCAGCCGAACTCGAGCCGTAGCTGTCCTCGAGCATGACGCGCGCGGCGCGAATCGCCAGACGCGGGCTTCCGCCGAGCAGGCCAACCATCGCAACACCGACGATCCCGTTCATCGCCGTCGATCCCGAGTCCTCTTCGAGATGCGCGTCACGCACCGCATATTCATCCTGCGGTGTCGTGCCATCCTTTGCGTACGTCGCTGTGTCTGCCATCCGTGTCACTCCAATCGAACGCTTTTATCGAGCATCCCCTCCTTCACTCGCTTGTATGGACGTTCCTCTCGGATATAAACCTACCCTATTCGATCGAGATTGCCCTAAATACCTGTAACAAATTCGTTACCTGCATCTCGACCGCTGTCCAAAGTCGCTAAATCCTTTGTGGCGAATGGATCAATGTTGAGGCCAAATATACAGACTGGGCCCCAAAAGTCAAAAAACTGGAATTACTCAGATCCGGTCAAAGCCCGCGGAAGCTGAACACATACGAGACCGTCCGCAGCAGGATCTTCATGTCGTTCCACAGCGACCAGTTGGCCACGTACAGGTAGTCGATCGCGACCATTTCGCGCAGCGGCACGCGCGTCGGGCCAAGGATCTGCCACGGGCCGGTCATCCCAGGCGTCAGCTCGAGGCGGCGGCGGTGCCAGCCCTGCACGCGCATGTCCTCCTCGAGCACGAGCGGGCGCGGGCCGACGAGGCTCATCTCGCCTTTGAGGATGTTCAAGAGCTGGGGGATCTCGTCGAGCGAGGTCCTGCGCAGGAAGCGCCCGACGCGCGTCACGCGCGGGTCCGCGGCGATCTTGAAGAGCCCGTCCTGCGCCTCGTTGCGGTGGCGCAGCGCGTCCTTCTGCGCTTCGGCGTCGGCGACCATCGTGCGGAACTTGAAGATCTCGAAGCGTTTGCCGTAGCGCCCGACGCGCTGCTGGCGGAAGAACACCGGCCCCGGGCTGTCGAGCTTGATCGCGATCGCCGCCAGGAGCATGAACGGCGCGAGCGCGAGCAGCCCGATCGACGTCCAGGCGAGGTCGAAGATGCGCTTGACCGCGGCCGAGGAGCGCGTCAGCTCGAAGCGCTTGACGCCCATCACCGTGACGCCGTGCAGGTCGTCGAAGGCGACCGTCGAGCCGACGACCTCGAGCAGGCGCGGCAGGATGCTGACGCGCACGCCGACCGCCTTCAGCGTGCGCACGAGGTCGAGCACCTCGCCGGCGTCGGCGCTGCGCGGCGCGACGATCGCGCGCTGCACGTCGAGCTTGCGCGCGAGCTCGCGGACCTCCGCGACCCTGTCCGCGGAGCGCGCGTCGGTCGACCACGGCGCGATCTTGTCGAGGTCGACGTGCGCGACCAGCGTCGCCTTGATGCCGCCGTGGTCGGCGAGCTTCGAGCGAATCGTCTCCGCCGCCGCCGAGTCGCCGACGAACAGGCAGCGCTCCGCCGGCGCGATCCGCAGCGCGACCGCGCGCGCGATCGTGCGCATCAGGACGAGCAGCAGCGCGAGCGCCAGCCACAGGAACAGCGCCTGGTGGCGGTCGAGCGTGCCCGAGACGATCAGGCCGCCCGTCAGCCACGCCACGAGCGCGCACAGCGTCGCGACCTGGAACAGCCGCGGCGCCTCCTCGAGCGTCGTCTTGCGCAGCAGCGTGTCGTCGCGGTCATACAGCCCCGAGACCTTCGCGCCGATCAGCAGGATCGGGAGCGCCGCGATGCTCGCCCACGTCAGCTGCAGGTTTTTCGAGGACAGCGAGATCGTCAGCACGAACGCGCCCGCGATCGCCAGCGCGTCCGCGAGCAGCAGCATGCGGCGGAAGATCGCGTCGCGCAGTTTGCTCGCCGCGGGGCCGCGGCTCTCGTCGAGCACCGCCGAGGATAGCGGCGAGACGATCGCCAGCCGACCGCGGCGGAGCGTTGCGCTCAAGCTGCCACTGTCGGCGGGCGCCACAACCGGACCTCCGATCTTGCTATCCATAGCTCCGATCCTGCCCCCGTCGATCATCGTAAATCCTGGACTTGACCTTGCCGTGCGATGCATTGCACACCATTTCTGCGCAAAGCACAAGGCTTCATCTGTACAGACGCGTTTGGACAACTGCAGTCAAACACATCGTCAGGCGGCCATTTCCAGTGCCCATCGGCGAAATCGGGGCATGATCTGGCATCTGGAAACGCCGTCTATACCATCTTATCAGTAGTTTCCAAGCTGTTACCAACGGCCCAAACCAGGGGGTCGGAAGGGCTCGAACGACCACCATCAGAAACCGTCAATTGAAATGCGGTCAAATGGTCGGCAAGGGCCCGTCCGGCGCGGCACGCGACCGCGCCGGCGCGCGCACTGAACACAGGTGTCCGAGCGGCGCGTCGCGCCTCAGCGGCCCCGCAACGCGAGCGCCCGGCGCAGAGTCCCATCTCAAGCGCCGCATAGGTTGCTCGGGATCCCGCGTGGCCTGGCTGCAAGAATGGAAAGACTCATGGCGACGGTCGTAGATCTCGATGCCTCACCCTCGAGTGTCCTGCGCGCGATGCGCGGGCAGATCGTCGCCGCGCAGATCGCGTACCCAAACACGCTTCACGTCGAGGTGCTCTGGAGACCTGCGATGCAGACTGTCGGACGGCTCAGTACTCGAAATCAAGCCTGCGTCGCTTGAACACGATGGCGACCCGCCTTACTGGGAAGTGATCAGCCCCGCCGGCGTAGTCCTCGAGTTCGGCCCCGGAGTCCGTTGGCAGGTCAGCAGCGCTGACGTCCCGGTCTCCTCGCGTCGCTGAGCACGAGAGACCCGTCCGGCGCGGCACGCAGCCGCGCCGGCCACACGCCGACGCCCCACCACGCGCACGCATCCCGGACGGCGACAGCCGTCCCTCTCAGAATCAGTCTTCCCCAACCCTTCACAAATGCGCAAGCCGCCGAGCGCTAGCGTTCTACACGCTCGATCAGCTGACACCTTTGAGCCCGCGATGGATCGCCTCTCCACCCTTCTCCCCCCACACCCCGCCCGGCCCACGAGCACGAGCCTCGTGCGCGATCCGGCGCCCGCCTACGCGCCGGCCGCGCACCGCCACGCAGCCGGCGGCCACCAGCCCCCCGCCGCGTCGCTCGCCGGGCGCATCGCCCTCGCCCACGACTACCTGCTCGTCATGCGCGGCGCCGAGCGCACGTTCGGCGCAATCGCCGACATCTACGCCGACGCCCCCATCTTCACGCTCCTGCACGACCGCCACGCCACCGGCACGCGCTTCGCCGGGCACCCCATCACCACCTCGCCGCTGCAGCGCCTGCCGGTCGACCAGAGCAACTTCAGGCACCTGCTGCCGCTGTATCCAGGCGCCATCAGCCGCCTACAGCTACCAGCGTGCGACGTCGTGCTCAGCAGCAGCAGCGCCTTCGCCCACGGCGTGCCCGTACCCGACGGCGCCGTGCACGTCTGCTACTGCTACACGCCCTTCCGCTACGCCTGGGACGAGGAACGCTACGCGCTCGGCGAGATCGCGCCGCCGCTGCGCCCGCTGCTGCGCCAGCAGCTGCGCCGCATCCGCAAGTGGGACCTCGCCGCCAGCCGGCGCGTCGACGCCTACATCGCCATCTCCCAGCTCAGCCGCGAGCGAATCATGCGCCACTACGGCCGCGACGCGCCCGTCATCCACCCGCCCGTCGAGACGCACCGCTTCACCCCCGGCACACCCGGCGACGCGCTGCTCGTCGTCTCCGAGATCCTCGCCCACAAGCGCCTGCGCATCGCGCTCGAGGCCGCCCGCCGCGCGCGCGCGCCCATCAACATCGTCGGCGCCGGACCCCACCACAACGCGCTCGCCGACGCCTACCCAGAGGCCAACTTCCTCGGGCGCGCCAGCGACGTCGACCTCGCCGAGCTCTACGCCCGCGCCCGCGCCGTAGTCATGCCCGGCATCGAGGAGTTCGGCATCACCGCCGTCGAGGCCCAGGCCGCCGGACGGCCCGTCATCGCCGCCGCCGCCGGCGGCGCGCTCGAGACCGTCATCGACGGCAAGACCGGGCGGCTCGTCGCGCTCGACGACGTCGACGCCTTCGCGGACGCCATCGCCCGCATCGACCAGCTCGACTTCGACCCCGCCGACGCCGTCCGCAACGCCGAGCGCTTCTCCGTCGCCGCCTTCCAGCAGCGACTGTCCGCGCACGTCAACGCCGTGCTCGCCGGCGCCATCCAGTCCGGCGCGTCCACGACGCAAGCGCCCTCGCGCCGCGCCGCCTACACCCAGCGCCTCGCCGCCCGCTAGAAGGCTCTAAGACAAGCGCACGCGCGGCGCCATGCGCGGCTGGCTGCCCGCCACCCAGCGGCGCTTCCCCCGCTCCGCTGCCGGCTCCTCGTCGGGCCGCGAGCGCGGCGTCGCGTCAGCGTCTTCGCCCGTCACCGTCTCGCCCTCCAGCGGGCCCTCGTAGCTGCGCAGCCACGCGCGTTCCAGCTCCACGCCCAACTGCCACACCGCCACGCCACCCAGCAGCGCCAGTCCCCCCGCCACCGCCGGTCCCGGAAGCTCCTGCATACGCGTCTGCATCGCCTTCATCCTCGCGTTCGTGCGTCATGAGAAGCGGCCGTCCGCACAGGCGCCACAGCGGCGCGGGCATTCAGCACTTCCTTAGTGGCGATTGGACACCATTTGGCAGGGAAGCACAAGTTAAGCCGTGTGAACACGACCCGTGGGTCGTATCAAGCGGACGTCGCGCCTACGCCGTGCGCGTCTGACGGCGCTCGGCGCCTTCGAACGCCCGCGCGCGGGCAACCAGACGGCGGTCGGGGCGCAGCACCGGCCCGAAGCGCCCACCCACCAACCGCAGCACGTACGCGCGGCGACCCTGGCTGTAGCGCAGCACCGGACGCGCCACGAGCAGCCAGTGGCGAGCGATGTAGCGACGTTGTCTCTTCGTACGCATGGTGAGCGGCATAGCTCCCCGGTTCCCCCCGGGAAATGAAGCTATGTGCAGGATTGTGGCATACGGACGACCAAATTGCACGTTTTATTCGACCGCGACCGTGCCCTCGCCGGAGAGCTCAAACGCGCTGTGCAGAGCCTGCACCGCGCGCGGCACGCGCTCCACGTCGATCACGCACGAGATCTTGATCGGCGACGTCGAGATCATGTCGATGTTCACGCCCTCCGCCGCCAGCACGCCGAACACCTTCGCCGCCACGCCCGGGTGCGAGCGCATGCCCGCGCCGATGATCGACACCTTGCCCATGTCCTCATGCGAGCTCAACCGCGCGAACGCCTCCCCCGTCAGCGGCTCCAGCGCCGTGCGCGCCGTGCGCAGGTCCTCGCGCGGCACCGTGAACGAGATCTCCGCCTGCCCGCCCGCCGCCACCGGCTCGTTCTGCACGATCATGTCCACGTTGATGTTCGCCTGCGCCATCGCCTCGAAGATGCGCGCCGCCGCGCCCGGCGCATCCGGCACGCCCGTCAGCGTCACCCGCGCTTCCGAGGTCGAGTGCGTCACCGCTGTGATCAGAGGCTGCTCCATCGTGTCTCCTTCCGGCACCACAAAGGTACCCGGCTCCTCGTCGAACGAGGAGCGGCAGTGGATGTTCACGCCGTGGGTGCGCGCGTACTCGACCGAGCGCAGCTGCAGCACGCCCGCCCCCGACGCCGCCATCTCCAGCATCTCCTCGAACGACACCGTCTCCAGCTTGCGCGCATTCGGCACGATCCGCGGGTCCGCCGAGTACACGCCCGCCACGTCCGTGTAGATCTCGCACACCTCCGCGCCCAGCGCCGCCGCCACCGCCACCGCACTCGTGTCCGAGCCGCCGCGCCCCAGCGTCGTCACGTTGCGCGCGCTCTCAGACACGCCCTGGAAGCCCGCCACCAGCACGATGTTGTCCTCCGCCAGCGCCGCCCGAATGCGGTCCGCGCGCACGTCCACGATCAGCGCCTTCGTGTGCGACTCGTCCGTCACGATCCCCGCCTGCGAGCCCGTCAGCGAGATCGCCCGGTGCCCCAGGTCGTTGATCGCCATCGCGCACAGCGCGCACGAGATGCGCTCGCCCGTCGACAGCAGCATGTCCATCTCGCGCGGATCCGGCGCATCCGAGATCTCCTGCGCCATCGCGATCAGCTCATCCGTCGTCTTGCCCCGAGCCGACAGCACCGCCACCACGTCGTGGCCTTCTTCGCGCTTGCCCACGATGCGCCGCGCCGCGCGCTTCACGCGCTCCGCGTCCGCCACCGACGTGCCGCCGAACTTCATCACGATCAGGGATGACATCGCGATGGAGGATATTGGGCGGGGGTCGCGCGCTGTTCAGATCCGGTCACGCCGTCGCGGCTCAACGACCCCCGAACGGGTTCTTGACCCGCACGCCCGAGTAGTCCTGACCATCGCTCAAGTCCTCCGAGAGCACGACATCGCAACCGAGAGCGCGGGCCGCCTCGAGGATCGCGGCGTCCCAGTAGGAGATGCCAAATCGCTGCTTCGTCGAGATCGCCGCGAGCGCGACGCCGACCGTCGTCTCCTGGACGGGGAAGCGCCTGAACGAGTCGACCAGCGCCGCGGCCTGCTCGTCGGTCAAGCGATCTGTACGACTGTCCCGCGTCGCCTGGACATAGAACTCCTGCAGCACCTGGACCGACAGACCAAGATCCCTCGAAGCGAGAAGCTCATTGGCCAGTGCCGCCTTCTCGCGCTCCTGCGGATCGCGCGAGATCGTGTACAGCAGGACGTTCGTGTCAACGAACCGCACGCGCGTGAACCAGATCGCGATCGACACGGTCGCGCGCGCTGAACTGCTCGATCTCGCCTTGGATGCGCTTCTGCTGGGCCTCGAGCCTCGCAAACTCGGCCTCGCGCTCGGACAGCGAGCGGAGGTACTCGGCGACGAGCGCGCTCACAGAGCTGCCGCGCTCCGCCGCTCGAATCCGCGCAGCGCGGTACACATCATCAGGAACAGACACGGTGATATTGGTCACTGTGGAGCACAGTATCACAGTTGCACGGCGCTCACTCAGGAGCGTTTTGGTCCAGGCGCGGCGCCAGCCAGTGCCTCACCACCGTCGGCTGATCTGGATCGGTCATCGCCTTGATCTCCTCGAGGCGCTGCTGATCGCGGAGGCTGACGCGTTCGTGCTGACGCAGGTGCTCATCCCACGAGCCGACGACGAACTGCTCGAGCACATGTCCAGGGTCGGTTGCGTCTCGCCATACGCGCCAGCTGCTTGCGCCCGTGCAACGGCGGGCATACCGACCGGCATGGAGGGCCTCGACAAGCTCTCGCTCGCGCCCCCGCATCGGTCGATACTCGATCGTCACCAGCACCGGCCCGTCGGTCGCGCTCGCGCCGACGAGCGTCGAGAGCACGAGGATCCACGCGATGCCCCCCAGCACCAGCGCCAACGCGGCCAGCGCGCTGACATCGACGTAGGCCAGCGCCAGCGTCACGGCAGCGAACAGAAGCGTGCCGGCGCTCATCAGCGCCCCTGGGCTCACGCGCCCGCGCAGGCGCGGCAATGCCGTGGCGCCGGCGACCGCGCCGATGCCCACGCCGCCGAGCAGCAGCCCATAGCCCGCCGAGCCGAGATGCAGATGCGTGCGCGCCACCAGCCGTTCGATGGCGGCACCGAGGAGGAGGTGCGCCAAGGCGAGCAGATCATCGCGTCCGCGACGCAGGTGCGCCTCCCGTGGCTGATGCTCGCTTCTGTCGCCTCCGCGGCCGACGCGAACGTGCCGCATTTCAGCAGCAAGGCGCGCATCGAGGAGCTCCTGAAGGAGTCCACGCTCACCTGGACAGTCCTCGCACCCAGCTACTTCTACGAGAACGTGCTCGGCTCGGCCGAGGCGAGCAGAGAAGGACGACTGCCACTCGCGCTGCCCCCACAGACGCCGCTGCAGCAGGTCGCACTGGCGGACCTGGGCGCGCTCGTAGCGGCGATCCTCGCGCGCCCCGCCGAGCACGCCGGCCAGCGGATCGAGGTGGCCGGCGACAATCCCACACCAGAAGCGATGGCCGCAGCGATCGGCGTCCGTCACAAGCAGCTACTGCCGGCGCAGCTCGAGCAGCGAAGCCCTGACCTCGCCGCGATGTACTCGTTCCTCGCGCGCGAGGGCTACGCAGTCGACATCCACGCGCTCCAGCAGCGCTACCCCGAGGTCCGCTGGAAGAGCTTTGCCGAGTGGGCCGCCGAGCGCGATTGGCAGGGAGGCTGAGCAGGCTCGCCCGACGCGCCAGATCAAGATCCCGATTGGCAACCTCCTCGCGACGTCGCCTCGCTCGTCACAGCTCCAGAGGTCCACGCAGGGCCGCGAGCGTCGACTCGTAGAGGCGTGTCTTGATCGCCCCGAGCGAGGCCTGCTGTTTGCCGGCCAGCGCAGCCGCACGCGCGCATGCCACCGCGCGAACCTCATCCTCGGCCACCGCCTCGTGCACGATCCCCGCCGCGGCCGCCTCGACACCGCCGTAGCGTCGGCCCGTGGTCATCGCCTCATGCGTCGTTGCGGATGGCAAGCGGGCCGCGATCAGGGCGCTCATCCCGGGCGTGAACGTGAGCCCGAGATCCACCTCCGGCAGGCAGAAGAACCCGCGATCGGCGCGCATCACCCGATGATCGTGCGCGAGCGCAAGCATCGCCCCAGCCGCGAAAGTGTGGCCCTGCAGCGCGGCGACGGTCGGCACGCCGATTTCGAGCACGCGCGCCAGCAGCTCGTGCACGCGTGCGAGGAACGGCAGGACCGCCTCGCCTTGCGTGCCCATCCACTCAAGGTCCAGGCCGTTGGACCAGATCTTGCCCGAAGCCACCGTGACCAGCGCGCACGGAGCGCCCGCTTCGACCTCGGTCAGGCAGCCCTCCAACGCCTCCAGCGAGTCCGCGTTGAAGCGGTTGTCGCTGTCGCCCATGTCGAGCACGAAGACATTCCCGTCACGTTGCAAAGAGACCATGTCGCTCCTTTTCCGGAAGAGGCCCGATCGAGCTATCTGCGCTATCACGCAGATCAGGCAGATCATAGGCGCCGTGCAGAAGAATCTGCACGATCGCACATATTCAGGCTGAAAGTCGGAATGTAGGCTACGATATGCGCGATCACGCAGATGAATCCGGTGGAGCCCACATCCGTGCAACTCGGACGACGCGTTCGCGAGGAGCGCCGCCGGCAGGGAATGGATCAAGCCAGGCTCGCGCTCGTCGCGAACGTCGCGGTGCGCTCGATCCATCGTGTGGAGAACGGCGAGCCGACGGTCAGGCTGGACGTCCTCACGCGCATACTGACCGCGCTGGGCCTCGAGCTCGATGTGCGCCGCCGGAGCGCCGGATGAGCCTCGGGGTTTACTGGGATCGGGATGAGATCGGGCGGCTGCAGCGCGTCGATGAGCGCTCGCGCGAGTACTTCTTTCAATACACCAGCCCGGTGCGGGCAATCTCGCTCTCGCTGCCGATCTCCGCCGAGCCCTTCACCCCCGCGCAGAGCCGTCCCTTCTTCGACGCGCTGCTGCCGGAGGGCGCAGTGCGCGAACGAATCGCAAGCCAGCTCAAGCTCGCCGCCAGCGACTCCTACGGCCTGCTGTCCGAGCTCGGCCGTGACTGCGCGGGCGCACTTCAGATCCTCGCAGCCGAGCGCCTGTCAGAGACCCCATCGGTCCGCTGGCTCGACGACCGTGAGCTCGACACGCTGATCGAAGAGCTCCCGCGCCACCCGCTCGGCATTCACACCGAGGATCAGCACCTGCGACTCAGCCTCGCCGGCGTTCAGAACAAGGCTGTGCTCGTACGCGACGACGCGGGCGTCTTCGGCAAGCCGCTCGACGGCATGCCCAGCACCCACATCCTCAAGCCCGAGCCGCCCAACTCCGATTACCCCGGACTCGCGACCAACGAGTGCTTCTGCATGCGCCTCGCCGTGAGCTGCGGCCTGCCCGCCGCGGATGTGCAGCTGATCGAGATCGCCGGCCGACCGTGCCTGGTCGTGCAGCGCTTCGATCGCGAGCTCTCGAGCTTCCCGCCGGAGCGCGTACATCAGGAGGACCTCTGCCAGGCGCTCGGCCTCACGCCTGACTTCAAGTACCAGCGCGACGGCTGGGCGCTGCCCTCCTACGCGGCACTCGCCGCGCTGCTCGACGAGCACTCCAGCTCACCCGGCCTCGATCGCCTCGCGGGAGCGCAGGCCGCGGTCTTCAACTTCCTCATCGGCAACGCCGATGCCCACGCCAAGAACATCTCGCTGATCCACGGCGAGCAAGGCATACACCTGGCGCCACTGTATGACGTCGTCTGCACCGCCGCCTACCCAGAGCTCGACACACACCTGGCGCTCAGCATCGGCGACGAGCTCGACGCCGACTCGATCACCTCGACTCACCTCGCCGACCTTGCCGAGGACTTCTCGCTGAGCGCCACCGGGTTCGAGCGCGAGCGTCGGGAACTCAGCGAGCGAGTCGCCATCCAGGCGCCGCTACTGCGCGACGAGGCGCTCGAGCAGGGCTGGCATCACCCGTGTATCGAGCGCATCCTCGACGTGATCGCGGCGCGTGTGCCGCGCGTCGCCGGCGATTAGCGATCCGCGGTCGCTCCAGTTCGATTCGCTCGCCGCAGTCACGCGAGAGCCGCCTACGACCGATCGGTGATCTCGAGGTAAGGCTCCACCCACTCGCGGTATCGGCCGATGAATTCGCGGGCGCTTTTACACACCAGCTCGGCAGCCTGGTGAACGTTTCCGGCGGGAGTTTGGACGTAACTGTGCTCGATCATCGATCGAGCGTTCTGTGCTCGCGTCAACCGTCGGCACAACTCGCCGTCGATGGCCCCCGCCTCACGTAGCGCCGCAAACGCCTGCTGAGCCGGGGACCCATGCCCGCCGGGCACCGGCGGCAACTGCGCCAGCTTCACACCCGCCTGTGCCAGATCTGCAACGAAATTCTGCACACGGCCCAAGGCACGCTCAACCGCCTGTACGCGGTTGTACGCATCCATGTCATCGACGGTGTCGAAAGCCTCCTTGAACAGCTTCAGGTCGAAGTCGCCGCCGAACGCCGCCATCGCATGCTCCAGAGCGGCGTACTGACGGGGGAAATCCTCGAGGTGACGAGCGATGTCCCGCCGCCAACGCCCTCGATCGACCGAGCGCGGCCCAGGAGGCGCAACGTCGCTCACGATGCCAGCAGACGATCGATGCCCCCGAGAGCTCGCTCCAAGCGCCAAGCATCATCTTCCTCGCCACGGCGACGCAGCCCCGCCTCCCGCCGGCGCAGCCGTGGCCACAGATCCTCGCGATCGACCAGCACTCGCCCATCGCGCACGATCTCGGCAAACAAAGAAGCCTCGGCTTCCGCATCCTCGAGCGCAACGACATCGACTCGACGACCGGCAAGCCCCGTGAGCTTCTCGGTGAGATCAACGACACGCTCAAAGCCCGCATCGCGCAGAGCCACAAGCACATCGACATCGCTGTCCGGCGTATCCGCTCCTGTAGCCGTCGAGCCGAACAGCAGCGCAAAGCGAACATTGGGCTCCGTCCGCAAAGCCGCCCGCAGCGTCGACAGCAGCCCCCACGAGCGGCGAACGTACTCGCGCTCACGCAACGGCAGCTCGAGCTTCCTCGGCGTCGACCTACTACCGCGAAGCGTCCCCTGGCTCGCCGCCCGCCGCAGCGTGCGCTCGCTTACGCCCACCTCCTCCGCGAGCAACGCCAGGCCATTCATGTGTCCATTATGCCATACGCATGCGTCCGAAAGGCACCGCGAGAGCCGTCGGCGACCGTCGCTCAAACAGCCCGACGCCCCACGAACGCCTTGCCCAGCGTCACCTCGTCCGCGTACTCCAGATCCGAGCCCACCGGCAGCCCGCTCGCCAGGCGCGTCACCGTCACCTGCGGCGCGCGCTCGCGCAGCTCCCCCGCCACGTGCAGCGCCGTCGCTTCGCCCGTCGTCGTCGGGTTCGTCGCCAGCACCACCTCCCGCACCGCCGCCTCCGGCGCGCACACGCGCGCGAACAGCTCCTCCATCTTCAAGTCCTCCGCATCCACCCCGTCGATCGGCGACAGCGCGCCGCCCAGCACGTGATACACGCCGTGGTATTCGTGCGTGCGCTCCATCGGGATCACGTCGCTCGGCTCCTCCACCACGCAGATCAGCCCGTGGTCGCGCCGCGTATCCACGCAGATGCGACAGCGCGCCTCATCCGTCAGGTTGAAGCACACCTCGCACAACCCGATCTTGTCCTTCACGTCCACGATCGCCTCCGCCAGCGCATGCGCGTCCTCGCCCGACGCGCGCAGGATGTGGAACGCCAGGCGCTGCGCCGTGCGGTTGCCGATCCCCGGCAGCTTCGACAGCTCCGTCACCAGCCGCTGCACCGGCGGCGCATACGACGTGCTCATCCGCTCCCAACCCGGTTCGCGCTCATCACATGCCCGGCAGACCCAAGCCGCCGCCCAGGCCGCCCAGGTCAAGGCCAGCCGTAGCGCCGCCCATCTTGCGCTCCGCCAGCTCCTGCGCCATCCGCAGCGCCTCGTTCGTCGCCGCCAGCACCATCTCCGCCAGGATCTCCACGTCCTCCGGGTCCGCCGCCGCCGGGTCGATCCGCACCTCCCGCACCTGCAGATCGCCGCTCATCTTCACGCTCACCACGCCGCCGCCCGCCGACGCCTCCACCAGCTCGCTCTTCAGCTCCTCCTGCGCCACCTCCATGTCCTTCTGCATCTTCTGCACCTGCGCCATCATCTGCTGCATATTCGGCATCCGCGGCTGCTTCGCCATCACGCGCCTTTCTCGTAGCTCGCCGCGGCCTCAGCGCCGCGCTCGTCGTACCGCTCGTAATCGTCCGTCTCGCCGCCGCCAGACTCGCCACCGCCAGACTCGCCACCGCCGCCCGCGCCGCCAGCCGCCGGCGACCCACGCTCGCCCAACTCCAAGCCATCGTCCGTCAGCTCCTCAGCGTCGAACTCGTCGATGAAGCGCGCCACCAACTCATCCTCAGAGGGCCCCCCGCGCGCCTCGCCCGCCGCCGGCTCCGGCGTGTCGCGCAGCTCGTAGCGCAGCCGCCAGCGCCCGCCCGCCAGCGCCCCCAGCGCCTCGCCCACCGCCGCCCTGTTCGCCGGATCCTCCGCCTTCTTCTTGTAGAACTCCGCGCTGAACGGGTACGCCAGCGTCAGCTCCTCGCCGTCCACCTCCACCGGGCGCGCTTCGCCGATCACCGCCCCCAGCAGCGCGTGCTCGCTGCGCACCAGATCCACCACCGCCGGCCACAGCGCGTACACCGACTCGATGTCCCGCGGCACCGCCGCCACCGGCTCCGGCGGCAGGTCCACCGCCGGGGACGGCGACTCGGGGGCCGGCGCCGCGGCCGGCCGCGCAGGCGGCCCCTTAAAATCCTCGCCGTTCCCGCGCCCCTCCGCCGGCACGCCCCGTTCCAGCCGCTCGATGCGCGCAAGCAGCGCCCGCGTCGAGCCGTCCGTCTCCGGGCGCGCCGCCTTCACCAGCGCCAGCTCCAAGCGCGTGCGCGCATCCGCGCCCGCGCGCACCCCCTCCATCGCCTCGCCCAGCAGCTCCAGCAAGCGCACCACCGTCGCGTGATCCACCCGCGCCGCCTGCTCGCCCAGCGCCGCGTCCGCCTCCGGCGTCAGCGACAGCTCCACCGGCACTTCGCTCAAGACCTGCACCACCAGCAGCTCCCGCGCGCGCACCTCCAGATCGGACGCGAACGAGCCCGCGTCGCGGCCCTGCTCCACGCACTCCTCCAGCGTCCGCAGCGCCCGCGCCGCGTCCCCCGCCGCAACCGCATCCACCGTCGCTTCCAACAAGCGCGCATCCGCCACCCCCAGCACCGCCAGCACGTCCTCCAGCGCGATCCGCTCACCGCCGTACGTGACGATCTGCTCCAGCGTGCCCAGCGCGTCGCGGAAGCTGCCCGTCGCCGAGCGCGCCAGCGCCGCCACCGCCGCCGGCGGGATCTCGATCGACTCCGCCTGCGCCGCCCTGCGCACCACGCTCGCGATCTGCTCCACCGTCGGGCGATGGAAGTCGAAGCGGTGGCAGCGATCCACCACCGTCGCCGGCACCTTGTTCGCCTCCGTCGTCGCCAGCACGAACACCGTGTTCGGCGGCGGCTCCTCAAGCGTCTTCAAGAACGCGTTCCACGCCGCCGTCGACAGCATGTGCGCCTCATCCAGGATGTACACCTTGCGCCTGCCGCTCACCGGCGCATACGCCACGCTCTCGCGCAGCTCGCGAATGTCGTCCACCGAGTTGTTCGACGCCGCGTCCATCTCGATCACGTCAAGCGACGTCGCCGCCGCGATCGACACGCACGAGTCGCACACCCCGCACGGCTCCACCGTCGGGCCGTTCTCGCAGTTCAAGCACGCCGCCAAGATCTTCGCCATCGACGTCTTACCCGTTCCCCGCGAGCCCACGAACAGGTACGCGTGATGCACCTTCCCGCGCTCCACCGCATTGCGCAGCGTCCGCACCACCGGCTCCTGGCCCACCACCTCCGCGAACGACCGCGGCCTGTGCCTGCGGTACAGCGAGCGCTGCTGATCCTGTAGTTGCTCCGCTTGCGACACCGTTCGCCTGAGTCTACTCGCGCCCGCGCGCCCTCTCGTGCCCTCGCCCGGCCGAGCTCGGCAGCCGCCCGCGCCCGGCTCCCGCGCCCGCGCCAGCGGGTAGCGTGCCGCCGCATGAACGCCTCCATCGGGCGCCTCGGCCACCGACTCGCCGCGCACCGGGCCGACCTGTCCGCCGTCGTCGCCGGCGCCGTCGCGCTGCGCGTCATCGCCGGCGTCGGCTTCGCCAACTACGACACCCTCTACGCGCTCGCCTGGGGCGGACAGCTCTCACGCGGCAGCACCCCCGCCTACGACGTCCCCGTCTCGCCCACGCCCCACCCGCTCGTCGAGGCGCTCGGGCTCGTGCTCGCCCCCCTCGGCCCCCACGCCGTCGAAACCCTCACCGTCGCGCTCGCCTTCCTCGCGCTGTCCGCCTGCGGCTCCGTCATCTACAAGCTCGGCGCACACTGGTTCGGCCGCGCCGCCGGCGCCCTCGCCGCGCTCGTCTTCCTCACCCGCGTCCCCGTCCTCTCCTACGGCGTCCGCGCCTACATCGACCTCCCCTACGTCACGCTCGTGCTCGGCGCGCTGCTGCTCGAGTCACGCGCGCGCCGTGACCGCGGCGTCGCCGCCGGCGCGCCCGTGCTCGCGCTGCTCGCCCTCGCCGGGCTCCTGCGCCCCGAGGCATGGGTCTTCTCCGGGCTCTACTGGCTGTACCTGCTCGAGCTCACGCCCGCCGCCGTGCGCGCCCGCCTGCGCCCACGCGCCGCCCCTGCCCGCGAAGGCGCCAGGGCGGGCGCCAGCGGGACCGGCGCGATCGCCTGGCAGGCGCGCACGCGCCCGCAGCTCGCGCGGCTCACGCTGCTCGCCGCCGCCGCGCCGCTCGTGTGGGTCCTCAGCGACCTGCTCATCACCGGCGACCCCGTCTGGTCGCTCACCCACACCCAGCACACCGCCTCGCTGCTCGACCGCGTCACCGGCATCGCCAACGTGCCCGAGTACATCCCCCGGCGCATCGGCGAAATCCTGCGCCCGCCCGTGCTCGTCGGCGCCGCCCTCGGCGGCGTGCTCTCGCTGCTATGGCTGCGCTCCCGCGCGCTGCTCGGCGCCGGCGCCGGCGTCCTCGCCGTCGTCGTCTTCGCCGCCTTCGCCACCATCGGCCTACCCATCAACTCCCGCTACGCGTTCCTCGCCGCCGCCATCCTCGCCGTCTTCTGCGGCGCCGGCGTCTTCGGCTGGACCTGCCTTCCCGCGCACGACCCGCGCCGGCGCTGGTGGATCGCCGGCGGCGCGCTCGTGCTCGTCGCGCTCGTCGCCTACACCCCATCTCAGTACCGCACCGCGCACCGCCAACTCCACGAGCTCGCCCGCTACCACGCCATCGAAGGAGAACTCGTCGCCCTCGTCAAAGCCGGCGTCATCGACCTCCGCTGCGGGCCCGTCGGCGTGCCCAACCACGCGCCCGTGCCGCTGCTCTCGCTGTACCTCAAGACCAGCCCCCGCAACATCGTCAGCCCCGAATCCGGCCACATCGCCTCCGGCGTCTACATCGACCCCGCCAGCAAAGAGGTCGAAGAAGACTATGTGCTCGACAAGGACGACCCCGTCGAGCACGCCAGCGTGCCGCCAGGGTTTCGCGAGTCCGCCACCAGCCGGTCGTGGCTGGTGTTTCAGGGGTGCGGGTAGGGGCTCACGCCGGCTGGGTTGTCTGGCCGGTTTGGTGGGCAGGGTATGTGTGTGTCACGTTGCGGAGTCCGTATAGCCATGGTTATACGGCGCACGTAATACGTGACCACATGGTGACCGACGTGACGACTTGGTGAACGGACCGTGCACCCCTCGTCGAGATTCCAGGCACCCGGCGCCTATCGCTGCCCGCAACTCCGGTCCGGGAGCTCCCGCTGCGCCTGCCGGTGATCGCTTAAGGCTGCTTCCTTCCGGACCTGACCTGGTTCGCAAGCCGACACCGCGCGGGACCCGAACCATCGACGCCCCGAGCAACGGAGCAACCGGGGTCGGAACCCCTCGGAGGGGAGTTCAGCCCCGCTAGAGCGGATTGCGGATTCAGGGCACCGCTACCTCCCCGCCTAGCACGGTCCGCCAGCGATCGTAACGCACCGCCAGCAGTCGCGGTCAAGCAGTCCCGATTGGCGCCCCGCCAACTCGCCGGGTAACTCACCATTACCGCGCCCAATTCCGGTAGGCTGCCCGGCCGTGACCAACTTCAAGACCTCCACCCCCACGATTCGCCCCCGTCGCTTCCGTGCCGGCGCTGCCGTCGCCGCGCTCGGCGCCGCGATCCTGATCGCCGGCTGCGGCTCCTCGGGCGGCTCGAGCACGATCACCGTCGGCAACGAGAACACCGCCGACAACGCGCTCGTCAAGGCCGGTGAAAGCTCCAGCTCGAGCTCCACGTCGAGCGCCAACGCCAAGACGCCCACGACCGGGCCATTGTCCAAAGAACCGACCGTCACGGTGCCCACCGGCCCCGCGCCCACAAAACTCGAAACCAAAGAACTGATCGCGGGCACCGGCGCCGAAGCAAAGGCCGGCGACACCGTCGTCGTCAACTACGTCGGCGTCCTCTACAAAGGCGGCAAGGAGTTCGACGCGTCGTGGAAACGACACGAAACGTTCTCCTTCGCGCTCGGCAAGGGCCAGGTCATCCCCGGCTGGGACCAGGGCATCGTCGGCATGAAGGTCGGCAGCCGGCGCGAGCTCGTGATCCCCTCCGCGCTCGCCTACGGCGCCAAAGGCTCGCCGCCCACGATCCCCGCCAACGCGCCGCTCGTGTTCGTCGTCGACCTGCTCGGCGTCTAGGCGAAACCACGGCCGCACCACGCAAGACCGCAGCGCGCGGCGCCCGCTCACTCCGGACGCCCGCGCGCTGCACCGCCGCACTGTTGCTGCTCGCCGCAGCCCTCGCCGCCGGCGGCTGCGGCAGCACACGGCGAGCCGCCCCCGCAGAGGAGCGGCTCGAGCGCGCCGACCTCGTCACCGTCGCGCGCGCACTCTCGAGCCAGAAGCCCGTCGCGAGCGCCGAGGTCGCCGCCACCAAGGCCGCGTGGCCGCTGATCGCCGGCGGGCTGCCAGCCGATACCACCACCATCTCGCCCGCAGCCGTGCGCCTCGCCACGCAGCGCGCCGCCACGCTCACCCTCCCCGGCCTGCTCGCCCAACAGGAAGCCAAGTCCATCACCGGGCCCGCCTCCGGCCTCGCCGGTCTGTACCGCTGGTTCGTCACGCTCGCGACCCGCGGCTGGCAGCTCATCGGCGGCTCGATCCAGGAGATCCAGCACGGCTCTCGCGCCGCCGCGCGCTTCGCCCGCGCCAACGTCGCCCTCTACATCGAGAGCGTCTACGACGCCCACTACGACCTCGCGCAGATCGGCAAGCAGGTGCCCATCGACTACAAGCGGCTCGGCGGCGCCGCCGCCTTCGGCTCCTCGCTCACACCCGCCGAAGTCGCCGCGCTCGCCCACACCTACTCCGAAGCCCACGACCGCCTCTTCCCGCACGTGCGCACGCGACTCGGATCGTGAGCGCCTTCGCCACCGCCGGCGGCGGGTTCCTGCTCGCCGTGCTCTGGTTCGACCTCATGTTCGACGTGCAGGTGCTCGCGTACCGCCGCCGGCCCGAACTGCCCGAGCACACGCTCGCCTCCATCGCCGCGTACTACCGCCGCGTCACCACCGCCGCGCGGCCCATGAACCGCCTGATCGCGCTCGTCATGCTCGCCACCATCGCCGCCATCATCGTCGAGATCGCCGACGGCGCTCAGGCCGGCTGGGTGGGCTGGGCATCGCTCGCGCTCGCCATCGCGCCGATCGCGCTCGCCGGCGCGCACACGGTGCCCAGCGCCGTGCGCCTCGGCACACGCCGCGACGTGACTGTGCGCCAGAGCGCGCTCGCGCGCTCGATCCTGCGCGAGCACGTGTTCTGCTGGCTCGCCATCGCCGCGCTGCTCGTGCTGCAGCTCGCGTTCGCCTGAGCCGGGCGCGCTACGAAGGCGCCTGCGTCGAGGTCCCGCGGCTGCGCCTGTGCACGCGCTGCTGCGGCGTGTGCGGCGCGGTGCGGCGCACCGCCGCCTTCGCGAGCTTCGGCTGACCGCAGCGCTGGCGCTTTGACTGGTACATCGCCGCGTCCGCCTGCGCCACCAGCGTGTCCGCGTCGACGCCGTCGCCGCCGGACCACGCCACGCCGATGCTCACCTGCGGCGAGACGCTGCCCGCGGTCAGGCGCACGCACTCGTGCAGCGTCTTCGCCAGGCGCTCCGCCAGGCGCATCGCCGCTTCGGGTCCGCCCACATCCGGGCACATCACCAGGAACTCGTCGCCGCCGATGCGTCCCACCAGGTCGTGGCCGCGCACCGTCTCGCGCAGGCGCCCGCCGAGGATGCGCAGCAGCTCGTCGCCCGCCGCGTGCCCGTAGCGGTCGTTGAGATCCTTGAAGCGGTCCAGGTCCACGAACATCACCGCCCGTTCCGCATCCGGCTGCGGGTCAGCCACGTTCGCCTCCAGCGCGCGCATGAACGACGGGCGGTTGTGGCAGCCCGTCAGCTCGTCGAACGTCGCGCGCCGCTTCAGCTCATCGCGCATGCGCGAGCTGTCCGTCACGTCCGCCACGCACACGATCGCGCCGCTGATCGCGCCGTCATCGTGCGTCAGCGCGCGCAGGCTGATGCTGCAGAAGCGCAGCTCCAGCGTCGACGGCAGCCGCAGCTCCACCTCGACGTCCGTGTGCCGGCCGTCGCGCAACACGTCCTCCAGAGCGCTCATCAGCGCCGGGCGGTCCGCCTCCACGACCGTGCTCAGCTGCTCGCGTGCGCCCGCCGCGCGCGCCACACCCACGATCGCGTGCAGGCGGTCGTTCGTGTACACGACCTCACCCGCCGCGTCCACCTGCAGCAGGCCCAGCGGGATCGCCTCCGCCAGCCGGTCCAATAGCTGCTCGCGCGCGCGCAGCTCCTCCTGCGCCGCCATCTCCTCCGAGATGTCCACGATCTCAGCCACCACGCGCGCCTGCTCCGGGTCGTCGAGCAGGTTGTGGTTGGTCACCTCGAACCACACCCACGAGCCGTCGCGGCGGCGATGGCGCAGGCGCACCCGGCGTCCCGGCCCCGGCGAGGCCAGCATGTCCATCCAGTTGTCGATCGCCAGCGCGTGGTCGTCCGGGTGGATGAACTCGATCGAGCGGTGGCCCTCCATCTCCTGTGCGCTCCAGCCCAGGATCTCGCTCAGCGCGTCGTCGATCCGCACCACGAAGCTGCGCTCGTCCTTCACCATCGTCGCAAACCGCGGCCGCGGCTTCGGCGCCTGGCGCACCCGCACCGCCGCGCCGCCCGCCGACGCGTCCGCCGGCGCGAACAGCGTCAGCACCACCCCGTGCGCCTCGCGCAGGTCAAGCCCATACAGCGCCACCGTCACATCCGGATCGTCCACCAGGTGGACGAGGCAGCGTGCCGAGCCTTTTGCCAGCAGCTGATCCCAGCTCGTCAACAGCTTCAAGCGATCCGCGTGCACCACCAGGTCCATGCCCGTGCGCGCCTGCAGCACCGGGTTGTTGATCAGCGAGATCGACTCCGGCACCGCGATCGACACCCCATCCGCCTGCAGCGCCACCACCGGCGCGTCCGGATAGCGGCTCAGCAGCGAGTCCAACACCGTCTCCAGCGTCGCCGCGTCCGCATGCTCGGGGTGCTCCGCCTCGAATGCCGCGTCGACCACCTGCGAGAGCGCGGAGCGCTCCGGCTGCGGGCTCGCGGGGATCCGACGGTTCTCGGGGATCGGGGTATCGGTGTCTGTGCTCGGCAAGGCGTCGGTGTCGCTGTCGCTGTCGGCCCGCGCAGAACCGAGGGACTCGGTCCGGGCGCGGTCGGGCTCGCTTTGGCTGCTGACTCCATGATCGGCCGCGGGCGCGCCAAAACTGAGGCAGGGTAGGTAATAGTGGACGGCTTGTCCCGGAGTGGCAATGCGGCGTTATGCGCCGCGACGGCGGCTACCACCGGAGTCGGCGTAGGACGGCCGTCGTGACCGGACTGAGAGCCAGCTGCCTCAGCCCGTTCGTGTGCGTCAAGGCTGCGCCGCCGGCGAGGTGCCAAGTACTTCGCCGCCCGCGCCCAGAGCCTGCACCGCAAAGTCCGCGTCCGTGCCGGCCACGGAGATCGTGGTCTGGAAGCCGGTGCTCGCGACGCTAGCAACCGTTGTGAGCGTGGCCGGGGTGGCTCCCGCCAGCACCCTCCAGGCACTCACGCCGGTCGCTCCGTTCCAGCTCGCGTAGACGGTCGAGCCGGAGCCCGAGGTGCTCACCGCGAGCGCCGGCGGCGCGGCGGGCGTCGCGCTCCACGGGAAGCGATACGCGCGGTAGGACTCTCCCGGGAACGGGAAGTGCCCTTCGAACACGATCTGTCCGCTCGCGCTGAATTCCGTGAAATACGGCTCTTCGCCCCAGCCCACGAACGAGCTGCCGTCCGCGAGCACCTGATCGTCACCCTGACTGCCTGCGAGCAGCGGCGGCGAGCGCACGTCGCGACCGACCAGCGTGACCTCGCGACGCGGCCAGTCGATCTGCTCGCGGATCACGCGCGACTGCGAGTGGCGCTTCGGCGAGGCGCCGTTGTCGAAGATCGTCAGCGTGTGGTCCGACTGCCAGCGCACGTCGTGCTGCCACGCCGTGCCCGTGCCGGGGCCCATCCTGAAGCTCGAGCGCCTGCCGCCCAGGCGCCACAGGACCACGCCGCTGACGTGGTCGATCTCATACGCCGCCCACGTGTTGCGCGAGGAGATGACGAAGTTGCCATCGCCCCACGGGTCCAGCGAGATCGAGTTCAGATGGAAGAAGTCCCACGGGTGCGCGGGATCCTCCGCCGGATGCGTGAAGGAGTCGCTCAATTCGACGTGGCCGTAGGCGTGCCACTCGAACATCACGAGGCCCGTCGGCACGTCGATCTCCTGCACGATCGCGTCCTGCAAGGCCCCTGCGCGCACGCCGCCGACGGAGGACAGGTCGGCGTCGACGAGCGAGTACGCGGTGATGAACGCGGAGCCCTGCGGCGTCAGCTGGAAGTCGTGCAGATCCGCCTGGTAGCCATTGCCCGCGGACACCGACGCGATCGGCGTATACGAGGAGCTGTAGATCTCGTCGGTCCCGAAGCCGACACCGAGGATCGACGGGATGCGGCCCTGCCACCACGTCAGCACCGGCTGCCCGCGGTAGCTCTGGACCTGCAGGTCGGTCGCGACCTCCCCCGTCGGCACCGGCTGATACCAGACGAGGGCGCCCTGCGGGTCGATGATCATCGGACCCGACTGGCCGAGGCCGTGCGTCGGCGTGATGAACACGTCCCCCGGCGACGCGCCCGGCGCGTCGGTCGTGATCGCGACATCCGGCGGCTCAAGCGTCGGCGCCGAGGCGAAGCTCTGCGTCGTGCCCGCCCGCGCCGGCGCCGGTCCGGCGGGCGACGGCGAGGTGAAGTCGGAGAGGCGCGCGACCGTGAAGCTCGTGCCGACCCGCGCCGCGTGGTCCCTGGGGCCGACCACCGCGCTCACCGTCACGTGCTCGCCCTGGCTGAACGGGTGCGCCGGCAGAAAGCTCGCGCCGGGGCTGCTCACGTAAGCGCGCAGGCGCCCGTCGTGGCGGCCGCTGCGCGAGCCCGTCACCGAGATGTCCTGGATCTCGCCCGCGGGAACGCCCAGAAAGCTGATCTGCGTCGACGGCGAGGCGTCGGGGGTCCCGTCGAGCGGCGAGATCGCCACCGCCGGCGCGCCCTCCGCCGGCGCGGCGAGCAGCGCGAGGGCGGCGATCAGCGCAACCGCGGCGAGCCGCGCGCGAGCGCCCGCAGACGATGCCGCCGCTACCGTAATCGTCCTCACGCTCCGCCTCTCGTGGGTTTCCGAGCCCTCGGCCCGGCCGAACAGGACCTGACGACCATCAATTCGCCGATATGCCCGTAACACCCTCCCGGGGCTCAGGTAGCGCCGCGACCGGCGCGCGCGGCGCGTCCACCCACACCACCGCCCGCGGCGCGTCCGCCCAGCGCGCCGCGTCGCCCATGCGCGCCGCGTCGCCCATGCGCGCCGCGGCGCCGCTGCTCGCGGCAGTCGCGCTGTCGGCCGTGCTCAACGCGTGGGCGCTCGCACAGAACGGGTACGCGAACGTCTACTACTCGGCGGGCGTCAAGTCGATGCTGCTGTCGTGGCACAACTTCTTCTTCCTCGCCGCCGACCCCGCCGGGCTGATCTCGATCGACAAGCCGCCGCTGGCGCTGTGGCTGCAGGCGGCGAGCGCGGAGGCGTTCGGCTTCACACCGCTGAGCCTGCTGGTGCCGGAGGCGATCGCGGGCGTGGCGAGCGTCGCGGCCGTGTATCTGATCGTGCGCAAGCGCTACGGCGCGCTCGCCGCGAGCGCCGCCGCGTTCACGCTCGCCGTGTTCCCGGTGTTCGTCGCGGTCGCGCGCGATAACAACGTCGACGCGCTGCTGATCCTGCTGATGACGCTCGCGTGCGGCACGGCGCTGCGGGCGATCGAGACGGGGCGGCTGCGCACGCTGCTCGCGACCGCCGTGCTGGTCGCGTTCGCCTTCAACACGAAGGCACTCGCCGCCTTCCTCGTCGTGCCCGGGATCGCCGCCGGCTATCTGTACTGCGCGCCCGGCTCGATGCAGAGGCGCATCGGCCGGCTGCTCGCCGCCGGCGTCCTGTGCGCGGCGCTGTCGCTGTCGTGGATGCTCGCCGTCGATCTCACGCCGGCGGGGCAACGCCCGTTCGTGGGCAGCTCGACCGACAACTCCGAGCTCGGGCTCACGTTCGGCTACAACGGCTTCGGCCGCGTCCGCGGTCAGAAAGGCGGGCCGGGCGCGGTCGCCAACCGCGAAGTGCAGCCGCTCGTGCCGGCGCCCGCCGTCACCACCCCCGCGGGCAGCTCGCCCGTGCGCCTGCCGACGCCCGCGCCGCACGCCGCGCCGAAGGTTGCCGCCACGATCGCCAGGAGCCCGGTCGCGTTCGGGACCGCGCCGGGGCCGCTGCGCCTGTTCCGTAGGGGCTTCGGCGATCAGGCCGCGTGGATGCTCGCGTTCGCGCTCGTCGGCCTCATCGCGCTCGCGCTCACGCGGCCCGCGCGCCGCGACCCGCGACTCGGAGGGCTGATCGTGTTCGGCGGCTTCCTGCTGTGCGAGGCCGGCTTCCTGAGCGTGTCAAAGGGCATCGTGCACCCCTACTACCTGTCCGCGCTCGCGCCCGGTGTCGCAGTGATGGCCGGTGCGGGCCTCGACGCGATCCCAAGGCTCGCACCGCGATGGTCCGCCGGCCTCCTGGGCGCAGCCGTGCTGAGCACCGTGGCCGTGCAGATTCACCTGCTTCACCACGCGCACTATCTTCTGGTGTGGCAGATCGCGCTCGCGCCGGCGGCGGTCCTCGCGACGCTCCTCGCGCTCGTCGCGCTGCGGCGCGGGCGCTACGCGCCGGTCGAGCCTTGCCGCCGTGCTCGCGGTGCTGCTAGTCGCGCCGACGGCGTACTCCGCGACCACCTGGCGCCAGCCCGTCGAGGGCACGTTCCCGGCTGCCGGGCCACGCGTCGTCGAGGGCAACGGTGGCGCCGAGCTCAGCCGGGCACAGCTGCAGAGCGCCGAGTCGCTCATGCGCTACGTGCTCGCGCACGGCGCCGACGGCCGCTTCCAGCTGCTGACCGAGGCGTCGCTAACCGCCGACGGCCCGATCCTGCTCGGGCTGCGCGCGTCCGCGCTCGGCGGCTACGGCGGCGTCGACCCCGCCCTCGACGGCCCCGGGCTGGCGCGGCTCGTGGCCTCCGGGCAGGCGCGCTTCCTGCTGCTTGGCGGCAGCTACGGTTACCTCGGCGGGAACACCGCCATCCGGGCCGCCGCGCGCGCGTGCCCACAGGTGCCGCTCGCCGCGTGGGGCGGCGTGCTCGCACACGAGACCGAAGGCGTGTACCTGCTCGACTGTCGCGGGCGGGCCGCGGAGCTCGCCGCGCAGCCGTAATCGCCTGGCGCGTAGTGCTTCTGAGCGTCGCGGATCTCTGCGTCGCTCGCGTCACCTCGAGCCAGTAGGTCGACGGAATGTGTGGTGGGGTCTCGCATGTGGTTCCCTTTCTCGTTGTGGCCCCGCGTGGTGGCGGGTGCGCATCCTCTGGGCGTGTCCCGCGAGGTAGTTCAGCTCTGCACTCGCGACTGATGTGAAGATGGTCGTTGGGCTAGGCGTCCAGATACAGGAGCATCACCCGGCCGACCGCGATCAGGTCCCCGTTGTGTAGGTCGGCCCGCTCGATGCGCGCGCCGTTGACAAACGTGCCGTTGAGGCTGCGGTCGTCGAGAATCCGATGACCAGATGGCTGCGGGATCAGAACAGCGTGGCGTCGGGATACGGAGCTGTCGTCGAGACGCAGGTTGGCCGCGAGGCCGCGACCGATGTGCATAACCTCATCACCGAGTCGGATCAGCCTCTGATCGGGCCCGTGAACCTGTATGTAGCGGCCCGGCAGGACCGGCTCGGCGGTTCCGCCTTCGTGGTGAAAACGATCGTCAGGGCGGGCGATGGGCTCGAACCTGTCGGTTTGCTCATCGGCCACCGCTGCGGTGGGTGTCTTTGAGGTGGACGCCAGCGACGCCTCAGTCGCTTGGATGCTGCAGATCTCGACGCCCTCGGCACGATCCAGAAGATCGATCTTTGCCTTACCGGGGCTGGCTGGCTTGCCGGAATCGCGAGTGCTGAGCATGCTGACCCCCGGAGTTGTAGGACTCGGAAGTCAGGCGATGATGCCCGCCAAACTGGCGAACCTCACAAAGTGCCCTCCATAAGCGAACATAGCGTGCGTGTCAAGGGGACGGCCAGAACGGCGACAGAGGCCGTGAACGTCGCCCACCGCACCCACGGACACGCCGCCCCCCTCGCGACGGCGAGGCCTGGGTCGCCATCCCGTGCGCCAGATGCGCGAGCTGGCGCACCCGTAGTCGCCGGAGACAGGGCGCAAGCCGCACCCGCGCGTTGCCGCACGGGTTCAGGGCGCGAGTCCGCCGAGCCAGCGAGCGACCCGAAAGCTCAATAGACTCGGGCAGGAAGGGCGCGTAGCTCAGTGGGAGAGCGCTCGCTTCACACGCGAGAGGTCGCAGGTTCGAAACCCGCCGCGCCCATAGTCCGTTTCCTCTTATAGGGGCCAATTTGGCCGGTAGCGGAGCTGTGGCTTGGGCGCTAAAGACGCGACGTGGCGACCGCGGTTATGGGTGTACACTTGCGCAAGTACGTGACTCTCCGTTTGGGTTGACTGCTGCTGAGCCGGACCACGGGGTTGGGCTGTGTCTCAACGTCGCTCCGAATCGGGCGATCGGGGGGCGAGTCGCGTACGACCTACGGCGTCGCGTGGCCGGCGATGAGGTCGTGAGCGGCCTGATCGAAGCGAGCCTTCTGCCAGTTCTTCGCCCGCGAGAGGGACGTGGCGGCGGCGGCGTCGATCGTCGCGTCGCCAAAAAAGGCGTCAGCGATGTCGGCCTGCTCAAAGCGAGCGCCGGTGAGGTCCGCGCGATCGAAGTGAGCGCCCTGTAGCCTCGAACGCTGGAACTGTGCGCCAACCAACTGGGCGTCCTTGAGGAACGCGGCGACCATTCGGCAATCCTGGAACCGGGTTTCGTGCGCGACCGCGGCGTGCCAGCGACACTCCTCTAGGTTCGACCGTGAGAGGCCCGCCTTCGTGACGTTCACCCCGTAGCCGCGCGACCGCCAGAGGTTCACGTTGGTGAGGTCGGCGTGTCTCAGGTCCGCGAAAGCGACGTCCGCCTCGTGGAGATCGAGCGAGGAGAGGTCGATCCGCCGCAGGCGGGCCCGCGTAAGGTCGATCGCCAGCCCCTCGGGTCGCTTTGCGCCTTCGGCGATGAGCCGCCGCAGGCAGATGGTAATGATCGGGGAGAGCTCGGCCACGACGTGGTCGGGGCGGTTGCCGCGAGCCGCGCCCAGCACGGACAGCAGGACCGTGTCGACCTCGTCGTCCGAACCGCTGAGCGCGAGCTTCGTGAGCTCCCTGCCGGCGACCGCCTCCATCCCGGCTTGGTCGAGCTCCGAAAGGGCTTCCTTGACCCGATCCTTGAAGGCCTTCGGCCCGCCGCCTGCGTCGACGATCTGGGGGCCCGATGCCGCCTGCTCCAGCTGCCCGGGGTCGAGCTGGCCGAGTAGCCGGTTGGTCGTGTTCTGTTTCTTCGCGCACTCGATGAGGCTGGCAACCGCGTCGCCGGTCTCGGCGCATTCGACCAGCGCGAGCACGATCGCCGGCCGGGGAGCGTCGGGCCCAACCAGGTCTTGGAGCGTCTTGCCGATGCACCGCGCGAGCAGCTCGAACTCGCTGCGCTGCGAGAACGCGTCGCTGAGTGCCCCCGAGAACTGCTCAAACGCGGTGGAGCTGAGCTTCACGGCGCGTCACCGCCGAACACCCAGCCGACCTTGTTGGCAGTTGCGTGCGCCTGAATCTTCGCGATCGGGATGCCCTCGTTGTATGTGGCCTTGCTGACCTGCTGGTGGCATTCGAGCATGAAATCCGGACCACCGGGCTCGCCTGAATGGTGCAAGGCGACGAGGTCGAGGTGGCGGTCGAGGACCGGCGAGCCCGAGGATCCCGGCATTGTGTTTGTGCGGTAGTGCACGCGGGTGCCGTTTGGGTTGACTCGAAGGACGGCGTCCTGTACGTCGTCGAACGAGATCGGGTCATGACACGGGTGCTGGACGACCATGAGAAAGGACTCCGGGCCGAACCCGAACGCTTCCGTCGGCGGCGTGAGCCACCCGCGCGGTATCTCGACCGGCCCGCTCGGTGGAGCGGCGCCTATCTTCTTTCGCGGCCTGAGCACCGCGTAATCGAGCTCGTTCTCGCGCGGCAAGACGTGTTCGTCGTATGGCTTCGTGTCAGCGGCGCTGTAGGGAGATCCGGCGACGAGCCAGTGCTCGTCGAGTTCGTACTCAACGCCGCCGTTCGCGGTCACGCCGTCGCGCAGCCGCTGGTAGTCAAATCGCAGCCGGATGTTCTTCGGATCGAACGTTCCCTTGTGGGCGCTCTCGATGACGTGGTAGTTCGTCAGCACCGTCTGCGGACCGATGAGGAAGCCGGTGCCGAACGAGCTCCCGAGCTCGACGGCACACACCTGGTGCAGGAGCTCTTGGAGCTTGGCGGCGAAGCTGCCGAGGTCGGCGATCCCGCGCTGCGGATCCACCATCCGCTCAAAGTGTTCGGTCGCCCACTTGAGCGCTTGGTCGGCCGAGACATCGGCGCTCGCCACGCCCGGCTCGAGGCCAAGCGCGGCAGACAATGTGAGCAGCCGAGTGTTCGTCGGGTTCGCCGCGCGTGCCGCCTCCACCAGTTCGTGGACCCAGTCGCGCGTCTCGGCGTACTCGATCACATCGCCAATCACCTTCGGCATTGGCCCCGGTGCAGTGATGTCCTGGATCTGCCGCTCAGCCAGCCGCAGCATCTGCGCGAGGTCTCCGTAGTCCACGAACGCGTCCCGGAGCGCGCCCTGAAGCTCCGCGTACTCCGGACCGGTCAGCCGCACGGCGTTCTGGCCCTCAGAAGAGCTTCACTCCCCCGAACTGGATGGTCGCGACACTCATGAGCACGGTGCCGACCAGGACCAGCATGCCAGCGAAGCGCAGGGGTTCCGGGAGCGACCCGACGATGCTGGACACCTGTTCCAGCGCCGACTTGGCCGCGTCTGTGGTGGCCGCCGCGGCCTGCACCGAACTGATCGCCTGACCTACCTCCAGCCCCGGAGCCGCCGCCTCTTGGACGCGGGCTTTCGTCTCGTCGATCTTCACCTTCGCGTTCTCGACGGCGGCCTTCGCATCTGCAGCGGCGGCCGGCGCCTTTCTCAGCGATATGAACAGCCCGATCCCCACGCCGACGAGAAGGACGATCAGCCCCACGCCGAAACAGATCCAGGCAACCGCGTCCGCGTTCTTGATCATTGCGATCAACACGAACTGGTGGTTTATCACATTCCGGGTGTGAAACGGAAGTGCTCGGACCCTGGTCGACGACTCGACAGGGCCGCGGGCGAGCGAAGCGGTCTAGTCTCCATAAATGCCGAGGCCGACTGGGCCACGTTGCGGCCCAACCTGTATGCGGCTCCCGCTCCAGCGGCCATGCGCAGACCGCGAGATGGGCGAGTCGCTCGGCGATCTGGGTTCGGTAGTCGTCAAGCAGCATGAGTCTGAGCGTGATCGGAGGGTCAGCCCCGGACACCTGGGCACACCCCTGCGGGCGCATGACCGACACCGTCGACGTCGAGGTTGACCTCATTGCCGCCTTCGCTCGCGCCGCCGCCTTCCTCGATCCCCTACTCGCCGGGCGCCGGCGTGTTCGGGTATGCTGAACTGGTGCCTCAGCCCGACGTGAACTATCGGCATGAATACTTGAGTGGGGTCGTCCACGTGCCGTCATCGTCGAACCTCCCGATCACGATCACCGCGATGATCGTCAACCGTGGCGAGATCGGTGGGTTCGCCCGAGTGCGCTTCTATGCGCCGCCTGGAGGAGAGCCATTCTTTGACAGCAATGACCAGCCGGGCGTTGGCTTTGTCGCTCCCGGCCAGGTGTTCAAGTTTGGGTGGGCGGGCACTCAAGGCGAGGGTGCTTTTGGTCAGACATGCTGGCTGCGCATCTCGACGACATCGCTTGACCTCGTTCCAAGCGTTGCATTCCTGCCCAGGTTCGAGCCGAGCAAGTTTGACACGAAGTTCATTCCGTCCGTGCAGCCGGGGGACTTCGCCATCTTTGAATTGCCGTTCAGGGTCCTCCCCAAGCCACCGATCGGGCCAATCGAGCCGTAGCTGGTTCGCGAACCTGCTGGCCGAGGTCGACCACGACGATGACACCAGCCAGGGCGACCCTCAGCCGACAAAACGCACCTTGGTGGGGCGGAAGCGACGAGCCGGAGGCAGAGCCCGACGCGACGCTTACACGACCGGGTTGATCTCGATCGCTTCTTCGTAGGTCTGCGTCGCCGTGAGCGTGAGGCCGGTCTGTTCGGGGGGACCCCCACCCGATGAGCTCGACAGCACAGCCTTCCCGCCGCCTTCGAAGGCTTCCGGTTTCTGCTTGCCCTTGCTCGCCTTGAACTTTAGCGTCGAGGACACCGCCGCCGCCTTGCCGGCCTTCACCGGCACGAGCACGGAGCCCGTGACCGTCGTTTCGGCCGCGCCGGCGCACGTGTAGCGCAGGAACGCTCCGGCGCCGCCGTCCGGGTAGAGCTCGAGCGCGACCTTCTTCTTGGCTTTCGATTCCCAGCCGAGCGCGCCTTCGAGCGGCTGCGTTTCGAGTTCCCCGGCCGCGAGCCCAGCGGACGTGCACGCGTGCGCACCGGACGCACATCCCTTGAGCCTGATCGACACGCCGGCGAGCGTGGTCGGGCTGGCGAGCTCGCCGGCCAGCGCAACCCCTCCGCCGCAGGTCACGGCGGCCTTGCTCACCGTTTCGAGCGTGGCCGTTTTCGCCGTCGCCGTGAGCGACGATTTGGCGGAGCCCGGTTCCCACTGGTACTTGCCGAGCTGCGTCGGGCTGGCTTCCTCGCAGCTCTTGCTGGTGAAGCCTCCGTGGAAGTCGTTGGCTTTGTTGAATTCGAGCGGCGCGAGCGCGCAGCGGCCAAATTCGGGGGCGCCGCTCTCGTAGCCGAACCGCGTAACTGGCGACACTTCGCTGGTGCCACCCGTGGGCGTCGTGACCGTGATCGTGACGGTGCCGACGCCTGGGGGTGCGACCGCCGTTATCGAATTCGCCGAGTTCACGGTGAACGACGTCGCCGGGGTCGTGCCGAAGTGGACGGCGTCCGCAACCGTGAAGCCGGTGCCGCTAAGAGTCACCGTGGTACCGCCCGCCGCCGGCCCGTTCGGCGGACTCACGAGGCGGATCCAGGGCCGCAGCGTATACGTGAAGCGGTCGCCCAGGGTGGGTGCGGTTTTGCCCCACGGCGTGGTAACCGTGACTTCGACCTCGGAGGACCCGGGCGGGGACACGGCCGTGATCGATTCGGCCGAGTCGACCGTGAAGCTCGTCGCGCTCGTCGCGCCGAACTTCACCGCGGTGGCACCTTCGAGTTCCGTGCCGGTGATCGTCACCGCCGTGCCGCCCGCTTCCGGTCCCGCGCCGGGACTGAGGCTCGTCAGCGTGGGCGGGTTCTGCTGGGGCGTCGTGAACGTCTCGTCGCCGCCGTAGCTCGTGCCGTTCGCGTTCGTCGCTACGACCCTGTAGTGGTAGGTCATCGCGGCGCCGAGACCGCTCACCGACGCGGACACCGCCACGGGGCTGATTTCCGAGCCGGGAGCCGGCGAGCAAGGGGCGCTGTGGCCGTACGCTTCCGAGGTCCCGTATTCGAGCTCGCAGGCAGTGACTTCCTCGTCTTCGGGGTTGACGCTCGCGTTCAGCGTCGCGGAGGTGTCGAGCACGTGCGTCGCCGGTTCGGTGACGACGGCGGGCGGGTTCGGCGGCTGCGCGTAGCTGATCGCCACCGACGGTTCCTCGGAGAAGCGGGCGAGTTCCTCGCTGCCGCCCACCGGCACTAGCGAGGAGCCCCCGCCGCCGCCGGCGCCCATCGCCCCATACCCACCGCCACCGCCGCCGTAGTACCCACCGCCACCGCCACCGCCTTCGATGCCGTTCGCTCGGCAGTAGCCCCCGGCGCCACCCGCTCCCAGCGTGCCTTCAGTTGCCGCTTTGCCGTTCCCGCAGACGAATTCCCCCACGGCGCTTTCCCCCGCCGCGCCTCCGTTGCTCTGCGTGCCGGCGCCGCCGCCTGTGGAGCTCTGACCGTCTTCGCCCGATTCGCCGGCCGCGCCACCGTTGCCCGGGAGCGGACCTTCCAGCGTCTGTTCCCCTCCGCCCGCGCCGCCGCCGGCGCCGGCGACGATCAGCCGGTCATCCGGCGACAGGCCCGCGGCGCGGGGCCTGGTGCGCACGTCCGAGGCGCCCCCTCCCGCGCCGCCGTCGCCGCGGAAGCCGCCGGCGCCTTCGCGGCCGACCTCCACATACAGCGCGCTCCCCGGCACCACGCTGAGCTGGCCGCTGACGCGCGCCCCCCAGCCGCCTTCCGCCTGCATACCGAAACCGCCGCCGCCTCCCACGGCCGCGACCTGGATACTTTCGACGCCCGCCGGCACCACGAACGTCCCCTGTTCCCCTTCGAGCTCATAGACACGCGTGACCGTGCCCGCCGCCCGCGCGGGCGTCGCGGCGATGACGAGCACAAGCATCGCCAGCGCCGCCAGCAGGCCCAGCGAAATTCCCCTGCGAGCGGGCCGAGCTCCACTCAATCCCTCCACATGCGTAGAGATAACCGATAAGGGCTACTGTTGTCAACACATTCGAACTGGTTCAAGGCGCCGTGCCGGCGCACAGCGCCGAGCCGTCGATGAAGAACTGCTGCGCGAGCGTCGCGATCATGCGCGCGAGCTCCTCGTGCTCCTGCGGGCGCCAGCCCTCGAGCAGATCCGACAGGCGCCGTTCCCCCGTCTCGACCAGGCGCGCGAGCGTCGCGCGGCCCGACGCGGTCAGCTCGTCGACCGACGGATCGCCCACGGAGGGGTCGATCAGGTGCTCGCGCGCGAGCTCCTCGCGCGCAGCCGCGAGCGTCTGCACGCGGACGTCGATGCGCGCCGCCAGCGTCGCCAGGTCGGCGGGCCGATCCTCGCTGAGCCTCGCCAGCAGCCAGCACGCCGCCGGGCTCAGGTCGACGCCCGCGCGCGCCGCGACACGCATCACGAGCTCCTTCGCCCCCTCGCGGCGATCGAGGCGGCCGAGCTTGTTGACGATCTCCGCGAGCGAGTCCGTGTCGCGCGGCGCAGCGTACGTATCGCTGAGATCCACCGTCGCCACCGTCTCGCGCAGCTTCAGCTCGCGAATGAACCACGTCAGCACGAAGCCCACCGCAGCGAAGCCGGCCGCCGTCACGAACACGCTGCTCAGCGAGTTCGTGAACGCGTGCAGGTAGTCCGCGTGCAGCGGCGCCGGCAGCCGCGCGATCTGCTTCGGGTCGACCTCGCCGCCGCTGTTGCCGGCCTTTGCCGCCACGCTCGCCGGCAGCAGACGCTTCAGCTCTTCGCTCAGGCGATTGGCGAAGATCGCGCCGAGCGTCGCCGTACCCAGCGAGCCTCCGATCGACCTGAACAACGTCGCGCCCGATGTCGCCACGCCCAGGTCCGCGTACCCGACCGCGTTCTGCACCGCCAGCACGAGCACCTGCATAACCATTCCCAGACCCAGCCCGAGCACGAACATGAACGCGAAGATCACGCCCACGCCGCTGCGCGAGTTCATCGTCGAGAGCAGGTACAGGCCGAGCGTCATCACCGCCGTGCCCGCGATCGGGAACGCCTTGTAGCGGCCCGTGCGCGTGATCACCTGCCCGGAGGCGATCGACGTGACCAACAGGCCGCCCATCAGCGGCACCAGCTGCAGCCCCGATCCCGTCGGGCTCGCGCCCTTGACGACCTGCAGGAACAGCGGCAGGTAGGTGACCGCACCGAACAGCGCGAAGCCGACGACGAAGCCGACCGCGCTCGTCACCGCGAACACGCGGTTGCTCAACAGGTGAGGCGGCAGCACCGGCTCGCGCGCGTGGCGCTCGCACACCACGAACGCCGCGAGCGCCAGCACCCCGCCGATCCCCAGCCCGACGATCGTGGCCGAGCCCCACGCGTAGGAGGTGCCGCCCAGCGACGCCCCCAGCACGATCGCGCTGAGGCCCGCGCCGAGCAGCACGATGCCGAGGTAGTCGATCGTATGATGCACGCGCTCGGACGCCGCCGGCAGCGTCGCCGCCAGCACGAACAGAGCGAACACGCCCAGCGGCAGGTTCACGTAGAAGATCCAGCGCCAGCTCAGATCGCTCGTCAAGAAGCCGCCCAGCAGCGGCCCCGCGACGCTCGCCAGGCCGAACACCGCGCCGAACAGGCCCGTGTAGCGGCCGCGTTCGCGCGGCGGCACGACGTCGCCGATCGCCGCCTGCGCGCTCACCATCAGACCGCCGCCGCCCAGGCCCTGCAGCGCGCGAAACGCGATCAGCTCGTCGAGGCTCGTGCTCAGCCCGCACAGCGCGGAGCCCGCCAGGAACACGACGAGCGCGCTCTGCAGCACGATCTTGCGCCCGTACAGATCCCCGAGCTTGCCGTACAGCGGCGTCACGACCGTCTGTGCCAGCAGGTACGCGGTGACCACCCACGAGATGTGGTTCAAGCCGCCGAGGTCGCCGACGATCGTCGGCAGCGCCGTCGCCACGATCGTCTGATCGAGCGCCGCCAGGAACATCACGAGCAGCAGGCCCGCGAACACCAGCTTGAGGCTCGGGGCCGCGCGCGGCGTAGCCTCGGGCGCGGGTCGCGCGGACGCGACCGTGCTCACGTCGCGCTCAACGCGCGGCGCTCGGATCGCCGACGGGCTCCGGCCGACCCTCGGACGTCGCCAAGCGCGGCTCGGAGCTCGGGACCGTGACGGAAACGGTGACGCTTTCGTCCTCCAACTGCACTCGCATCAGCGCCGAGCCCCACACCGACACGATGTCGCGCGCACGATCGATCGCCGACTCGACGTCGATGTCGGCGACCCCGCACTCCTCGAGAAAGCGCGCGACCTTCTCCCCCGCGAGGGCGCGCGCATCGACCTCCAGCTCCTCGACGTGCACGTGCGCGACGATCAGCGCGACCTCCGGAGCCAGTATGCACGCCGCCATGTCATCGGGGTTGATCGGCGCCGCCTTGCGCACGCTCGCCAGTAGTCTCTCCGCGTCGGGCCGCGAGCCAAGCGCCGCGAGCAGCTCGCCGAGGCGCTCGCGCCCGAGCAGCTCCCCCCCATCCTCGCGAGCCTCGATCAAGCCGTCGCTGAACAGGCACACGATCGCACCCGGCGCGAGCGACACCGTCGTCTGGCGGCGTCCCGTCGGCACGGTCCAGCCGATCGGCGGCGATGCGCAGATCTCGAGCGGCGCGCGCATCCCCTCGCCCCGCAACAACGGTGCGGGATGGCCCGCGCTCGCGTATGTGAGGAGCCCGTCGCGCGTGTCATACACGGCGAGCACGACCGTCGCGAAGCGCTCCGCCCCCGGGTCCGCCAGCACCTGGCCCGCCAGCGCGAGCGCCGCCCGCGGCTCCAGCCCCGCCTGCAGGTACGCGCGCAGCGTGTACCGCGTCAGCGCCGCCTGCGTGAGCGCCTTGCGCCCGTGCCCGGCGACGTCGCCGAGGATGATCGCCACCTTGCCGCGCGCCGGCACGAACACGTCGTAGAAGTCGCCGCCCGCAGCCGGCCCATCCGCCGGACGGTAGGCGACCGACACGGCCAGGCCGCCCACACGCGGGGGGACATCCGGCACCAGCGCCGCCTGCATCGCACCCACGTCGCGTAGCAGCGTCGTGCGCTGGCGCTCCAGCCGCAGCGCGCGCAGACCCGCGCGACGCGAGCGCACCGCGAAGCCGACCGCCAGCGCCAGCAGCGCCAGGATGATCGGCTTGCTCCAGTCCGGCACCGGCAGCGGCAGCGGGATCTGCCGGCCGATCGCGTCCAGCGGGTTGCTCGCGGGCTTGGCAGCCGCGCGCCCCGCAAGCGCGGCACTCGATCGCGCGGCGCCCAGCGCGCTCGCGCCGGCCGCGCCGAGGTCGGCCGCAGAGCCGGCAGGGTCATGCGGGCCGCCAGGCGCGGGCTTCGCGCCGCCCGCACCCGACCGCGAGCGCTTGCCGCCGGCGCCGCCCGCGTGCCGCTTGGTAGGTCTGGATGCGGATGCGGATGCGGACGGCGTCGTCTTCGCCGCGACGGTGGCCGACACGGACGCGGCGGTCGCAGACGTCGATACGGACGACCCGCCGCCACCCGACGAACCGCCGCCCGAGCTCCCCCCGGACGAGCCGCCGCCGGACGCGCCACCGCCGGAGGATCCGCCGCTCGACGACCCGCCGCCGGAGGCTTCGCCGCCTGAGGATCCGCTACCCGAGGAGCCGCCGGAGCCGCTGCCCGTCGAGCCGCCACCGCTCGGCGTTTCCGAGCCGCTGCCGGGCGAGCTCGGTTTCGTCACCGAGATTTCCGGCGTGGACACTTTGACTTCCGGCGTCGAGACGCTCACTTCGGGCGTCTCGACGCTCACGCCGGGGAGCGTCACGCCGACGCTGGGGACCGTCAGCCCAACGCTCGGCAACGTCACGCCGATGCTCGGCAGCGAGATGCCCGCCGCCTGCGCGGACGCGCCGCCGCCGAGCGTTGCCAGAGTGCAAACGAGCGTCGCGGTCGTCGCGGCGGCCCGCCTGCGTGCGGAGCGTCCGACCGCCACGTCGCTCACCGCACTCCGCCGGGCGGGGGCTGTCTCATGCGCGAGCCTTCGACACGCGTACGGTCGTGCCCGCGGGCTCGACGCACAACTCGACGGTGTCCATCAGGGCGGCCATCAGAGGGAACCCCCTGCCGCCCTCCGAGCGCGGCGCGCCCGGCACGACGAACGTGCCGTGGTCGCGCACCGTCAGCGTCAGGCGCTCGCCGTCGTCGAGCACGCTCAGGTGGATGTGCCCACGCTCGTCAGGACGCCCGTGCCTGATCGCGTTCGTGACAGCCTCGTTGAACGCGCACACCACGTCGTCGCAGCGCTCCGCGTCGAAGCCGAAAGCCACCGACGCCCGGCGGGCGTACTCGCGCGCGCGCGCCAACTCCGACGCACTCGCCGCGAGGGTCACCTCGCTCGTGACACCGGCGCCGGCTTGTTCTACCGTCGCACGCACGTCAACGGGCGCCGGTGAGCTCCAACAGGGCCTCCTCGCGCGAACGATGCAGTGCGATCAGGCTGTCGACGCCGGCGATCTCAAAGATCCTCGTGACGCGCCGGTTCTCCTCGTCGCACACGACCGCGAGCGTGCCGCCGCCCTCTTCGTGCAGGCGCATCACGGCGCCGACAAGCACCCCGATCGCGGTCGAGTCGATGAACGTCACCTTCGAGAGATCGACCACGAGGCGCCTCGCACCCCCGTGGATCCGATCCGCCAGATGCTCCCTGAGCTTCGGGCTGGCGTCGTAGTCGATGTCACCTCCGGCGACGAGCATCGCGATGTCCTCGGAGTCCTCCCAGCCGTCGATCGGCGCGCCGTCGCTGATGTAGAAAAAGCTCATCTGCTCCTCCAATGCTCTGTGGCGGTATCCCGCTCTCACATCTTCGGCGATCTAAAACAGTTCTATAGCACTATGCCTGCAGCCAACGTAGTGCGCCACACGATCGCTTGAGTACCGCACCGCCTCAGCTGGACGTCTGTACTAATGCGCGGGAGCGCGCGCCAGCAGATACGGCGTCAGATAGCGGCCGAAGACCTTCTCCGGCCGCGCGTCGGCCTCCGCGCCGTTGAAGTGGCCGTGCACCACCGAGGCCGTCGCCTGGCCGAGCTCGTCGATCTCGGTGCGGAGAAACACAGGCTTCGCGCCGCCGAGCAGACGCGCGCGCAACACACGCGTGGTTCGCGATCGCGCGATCGTCGCGCCATGCAGCGAGGCGATGGTCTGGGCCACCACATCCGCCTGCTGAGCGGCGAGCCCGCCCTGCTTGATCGGGAAGCTCGTCATGTCGCCCACCGCATATACGTCCTGCAGGCCGGCGACGGCGCCGAGCCCGTCGGTCGTGACGAAGCCCCAGCGGTCGCTCGGCAACCCGGCGATCCGTGGCCCCACGAGCGCCGTTGCGGCCACCACGCGGTCCGCCTGCAGCCGCTCCCCCGAGGCGAGCACGAGCGCACCGTCACGGTCGACTCGCTCGGGATCGGACTCGCCGACGAAGCGCACGCCCCGCTCCGCGAGCAGCCGCGCGACCACGCTCGAGCCCTCGGCGCCGAAGGCACAGAGAGGCATCGGCTCGGGGCTGACGAGCATCACCTCGCATGCGGCGTGCAGTTGCTCGAGCCGCGCGGCCGTCAGCAACGCGAGCTCGTACAGCGGCAGCGGCCACGTGCAGCCGCTCGGAACCGCGAACACGATCCGCCGCAGCACACCCGAGCCGAGCTCGCCGGCGAGCTGTCGGATGTGGTGGGCCTGCTGCTGGTCGCGGAAGGTGAGCGCGCCCGGCACGGCGACGACCGCGCGCGCGCCCACCGCGAGCACGAGCGCGTCGTAGTCGAGGTACGCGAAGGACGCGAGCCGCGCGGTATGGGCCTCCGCGGCGACCGCCTCGAGGCGATCGAGGCGGAACTCGGCGCCGATATCGGTGGCGATCGCCTGCAGGTCGTAGGCGAGCGGCTGCGCCTCATCGAAGGACTCGGCGGTCGCCGCCGGCTTGTACGCGAGCACCGGGGAGGCAGAGACGAGCGTCAGACGCAGCCGATCGCCGGCCAGCGCGCGCAACGCCAGCAGCGACTCCACCGCGCCGAAGCCGCCGCCGGCGATCACGACGTGAGCGGGCTCCAGTGAAGGCTTCGTCGGGGTCATACCCGGAATGTCCCAGCGCCGCCCGCGGCGCACATCCGGGAAAACCCTGCCGGAGCTGCCCGTTACTACTTAGCTAAGGCTGCAGCGCAACGACCGGGATCTGCCGCGTCGTCTTCTGCTCGTACTCGGCGAACTGCGGCATCAGTTCCTTCTGCCTTTGGAACACCCGCTCGCGCTCGTCGCCGTCGAGCACGACAGCCTGCACCTCGAGCGTGTCGCCGCCGACCTCGACGGTCGCCGTCGTGTTCGCCACGAGGTTGTGGTACCAGGCGGGGTTCTCCGGCGCGCCGGCCTTCGACGCGAAGATCACCATCCGCTCGCCGTCCTCTTGATAGACGACGGGCGTCGTGCGCTGCTGGCCGCTCTTGGCTCCGGTCGACGTCAGCAGCAGCACCGGCGCGCCCTCGAACTGGCCTCCGACCCTGCCTTCGTTCGCGCGGAACTCCTCGATGACCTTGCGATTGAAGTCGTCCATCTCCGACACGTCGCTCTCCATTCCTCGGGTGCCTGTGAGCGTATCGCGCGGCCTATGGAGCGAGGCGCACAGGCAGCGTCTTCAGCTGGTTGAGGAACAGCGATTCGACCGCAGCCGGCCTGCCGTCGAGCTGCATCGAGGGATAGCGCTTGAGCGTCTCCTCGAGCATCACCTTGAGCTCCAGCCGTGCGAGCGCGGTGCCGAGGCAGAAGTGCCTGCCGCCGGCGCCGAACGCCTGGTGCTCGGCCTTGCGCCGCAGGTCGAAGCGGTCGGGATCCTCGTAGCGCGTCTCGTCGCGGTTGGATGAGACGTACCACATGACGACCTTCTCGCCCTCGCGGATCTTCTGGCCATGCAGTTCGGTATCGCACGTCGCGGTCCGGCGGAAGTGCGCGAACGCGGGGAACATGCGCAGCGACTCCTCGACCGCGTCGGGGATCAGCGACGGGTCCTCGAGCAGTAGCTGCATCTGCTCGCGGTCTTCGAGCAGCGCGCGCATGCCGCTGCAGTAGGTCGCCTTCGTGCTGTCGTTGCCGGCGGCCATCAGCAGGAAGAAGCCCATCACGATCTCGTGTTCCTCGAGCTTCTCGCCGTCGACCTCGGCGTGCACGAGCACGCTCGTGAGGTCCTCGGTGGGGTTCTCGCGGCGCGCGGCGATCAGCTGGCGGCAGCGCTCGAAGATCTCCGGCAGGTCTTTCTCGAGCGCGCCCTCGAAGCCGTCCGGGTTCAGATCCGGGTCGGCGGCGCCGAGCGTCGAGTTCATCAGCCGCGCCCAGATCGCGTCGTCGTCCTCGTCGATGCCCATGAAGCTGCCGATCACGCGCGAGACGACCGGCTGCGCGACGTCGCTGACGAGATCGCACGTCTCGCGTCCGTCGAGACGGTCGAGCACCTTGATCGCGATCGCGCGGATCGCGTCCTCGTGCGCGGCGATGCGCCGCGGCGTGAAGCCGGCCTGGAACAGCGCCTTCAGACGGTCGTGCTTGGGCGGGTCCATACCGATGAACATCGCGCGCGCGAGCTCGATCGGGAAGCCCGCGGCCGCGACGAGCACGCCGCCGGCTTCCGATGAGTAGGTCTTCCAGTCGCGGCTGACCGTGTGGACGTCATCGGCGGTCGTCACCGACCAGAAGCCGGCCTCCTCGGGAAACAGCTGGAAGCTCTCCGTCCAGTGGATCGGGCACTTGCCGCGCATCTCCTTGAACAGCTCGTACGGAGGCCCGTCCGCCCACAGCTCCTCCTCGGTGAGTTCCACAGCCTCGATATCGCGCCCGACCGTCGCCATTTCAAACCTCCAAGATTTGCCCACCGGATGGTTAGCGCGATGATACTGGCTGTCTGGCCAGTTTGAGGTGAGACGTGAATGGGCTGGGGATCAAGGAGCCCGCCTGGAGCGCACGCGGTTACACGACGCGCGTCCAGACCGCGTGCCGGCTGCGCTCACCGTCAGACTGATGCGCGCGTGAGAAAGGCGATGCCCCAACCGAACGTGCCGGGCCGCGGCATCGTAGCCTCCTACGGCGTCCGCTTCTGGGTGCTGGTGGTGCTGGTGGGCGTAGGCGCGGGCGCGAGCGGCGCGGCGCTGATCGAGCTGCTGCGCCTGGTGCAGCACGTAGCATGGTCCTACCACGCCGGCGACTTCCTGGACGGGGTCAAGCGCACGTCCGCAGCGCGGCGGGTGCTGGTGTTGGCGCTCGGGGGCGTGGTAGCGGGTGGCGGAGGGATGCTGCTGGCGCGCCACAGCCCAGGCGAGGTCTCCGAGGCGCTGTGGCTGCGCGGCGCGCGCGTGCCGTTCTGGGCGAGCATCGCGCGCGCCGTGCACTCGATCGTGATCGTGGCGCTGGGCGCGTCGCTGGGGCGCGAGGCAGCGCCGCAGCAGACGGGCGCGGCGGTCGCGAGCGCGCTGAGCGACTGGGCGAAGCTGCCGGACTGGCAGCGGCGGCTGCTCGTGGCGTGCGGCGCGGGCGCGGGCATGGCCGCCGTGTACAACGTGCCGTTGGGCGGCGCGCTGTTCGCCCTGGAGGTGCTGATGGGCACGCTGACGCTGCCGCTCGTGCTGCCTGCGCTGGCCACCTCGCTGGTGGCGACAGCCGTGGCGTGGGTCGCGCTGCCGACGGGCCCGACGTATGCGATCCCGACATACCCGGTGCACGGCTCGCAGCTGGTGTGGGCGGTGATCGTGGGGCCGATCGCGGGCCTCGCGGCGATCGCCTGGATCCGCCTGATCGCGCGCGCACACATGCTGCGGCCGGAGGGCTGGATGCGTGTGGCCGCCCCGATCGTCGTGTTCACGGCGCTCGGCGCGCTGTCGATCGCCTACCCGCAGCTGCTCGGCAACGGCAAACCGGTGGTGCAGCTGGCGCTGGTGGCGAAGCTGAGCGTGGCGCTCTTGGCGGTGCTGCTCGTGCTGAAGCCGCTCGTGACGGCGGCGTGCCTGGGCAGCGGCGCGCCCGGCGGGCTGTTCACGCCGACGCTCGCCTACGGGGTGCTGCTCGGCGGGCTGCTCGGCGAGGCGTGGACGCAGATCTGGCCGGGCACGCCGCTCGGCGCGTACGCGATCATCGGCGGAGCGGCGGTGCTGGGGGCGTCGATGCAGGGTCCGCTCGCGGCGATCGTGCTGCTGCTCGAGCTGACGCATCACGCGGACGCGCTGATGGTGCCGATCCTGATCGCCGTGGTCGAGGCGACGGTGCTCGCGCGCGTGCTAGGCGCGCAGTCGATCTACTCGGCGCGGCTGGGGAACCGATGATCCAGCAGCGTCGACTCGTGCTGGCGGCGTGTGTGGGGCTCGCGTTGCTGCTGGCCGCGGGCGCGTCGGACTTCGCGATCGGCTCGTTCTGGTCGGGCCACGCGCTGCTGACGTCGCTGATCGCGAACGTGCTGGTGGTGGCGATCACGCTCGCCGTCGTCAACGAGTTCGTCGAACGGCGCGACCGGCGCCGCTGGAACCTGCTGGCGCAGGCCGTGCTGTTCTCGCTGACGCAGAGCGCGCGCGCGACGTGGACCAGCCTCGTGGCGGTGCTGCGTCTGGGTGAGGTCCAAAGCGGCTCGGTGCAGCCGCTGCTTGAAGGCGCGGCGGTGGCGCGCGACACGGAGCGGGTCTCGCAGGCGATCCGCGAGCTGCTAGCCGACGGGGAGCGCCGCGCGGTCCTGCAGCGAGTGACCGTCGCACAGGCCGACTACGCCTCGCAGGTGATCGCGCGCTGGGCTTCGGTGATGGTGAACGCGAGCCCGTACGCGACCGTGGTCAACCGCCACGTGGAGCTGGCGGGCAGACTCGAGTGGCTGAGCAGCGTGCTCACGCACAACGAGCCGCCGGAGGGCCAGAGCAGACGTGACCGCGTGCTCGTGCGCAGCAACGTCGCCAGCGAGCACGCCGAGGAGTTCGGCGGCGACGAGTGGCTGCACGACCAGATCCTCGCGGTGATCAACCTTGCGACGGAGCTCGACTACCGGTCGCGCGAGCTCGCTTACGAGATCGCGCCGATGAGCTGGTGGGCGACGCGCACCGCCGACTTGACAGGGCGCGAGGCCGCAGGCTCGGAGCCGGGTGACGAGCGCTCGTCAGCCACGCCCGGCGGCTGACCGCGAGTCGGCAGTCGAGCGCCGGTCGCCGATGCCCGGCGACCGACCGCGACCTCAGACGCATCATCCGCCGCGCCATTGGCTTTGCAGAGCTGTTTAGAGGCGCGCGAAGCTGGTACTACTCCCGTATGCCTCGCGCTATATGGACGGGCACGATCGGCTTCGGGCTGGTGACGGTCCCGGTGAAGATGTACAGCGCGGTCGATCGCAAGACCGTGCGCTTCCACCAGCTGTCGGGCAAGACGGGCGTGCGCGTGTCGCAGAAGCGCGTGGACCCGTCGACCGGCGAGGAGGTCCCGTACCCGGAGATCGTCAAGGGCTACGAGCTGGCGCCGGACCGCTACGTCGTGATCGAGCCCGGCGAGCTGGAGACGCTCGAGCCGAAGAAGACGAAAACAATCGAGATCGAGGAGTTCGTAGATCTCTCACAGATCGATCCCGTGTACTACGACCACCCGTACTACCTCGCGCCGGGGGCGGGCGGGCTGAAGCCATACAGGCTGCTGCTGGAGGCGATGCGCGAGACCGGCAAGGTGGCGATCGCGCGCGTGGTGATCCGCTCGAAGGAGCAGCTCGTGGCGGTGCGCCCGATGGGCGACGCGCTGGGAATGGCGACGATGCTGTTCGCCGACGAAGTGCTCTCGCCGGAGCGCCTCGACGAGGTGGCGGACGCGGCGGATGTGAAGACGACCAAGCGCGAGCTCGACATCGCCAAGCAGCTCGTCGAGTCGCTCGCCGCCGACTTCGAGCCAGACGCCTTCCGCGACACCTACCGCGAGCAGGTGCTCGAGCTGATCGAGCGCAAGGCGCAGGGCAAGGCGATCGCGGTGCAGCCGACGCCCGAGGAGGTTGCGGCGCCGGCGCCCGACCTGATGAGCGCGCTGAAAGCGAGCCTCGACGCGGTGCGCGCGCGCGAAGGACGCGGCGAGGCCAAACCCAGCAAAGCTGCGAAGAAGCCGGCGGCCAAGAAAGCCGCAGTCGCGAAGGCCACGGCGAAGAAACCGACCGGCAAACAGCCTGCCGGCAAACAGGCAGCCGCCAAGCGGCCGACCGCCAAGAAACCCGCCGCCAAGCGGTAGGCGCCGAGCGGTAGGTGCCGAGCGTCGGCACGCCTGGCGGGCCGTACTTTGTTTGACCCGACAGACGCCGTATAAACATGGCTATACGCGACTCGGAAGGGGACAGTGAGCAGGCGGCGAGCCTCTCCCGCTACAAGGCCAAACGCGATTTCGCGAGTACACCGGAGCCCGCCCCGGGCGCGCCGGCGACGCCCAGTAGAGCCGCGCTGCGGTTCGTGATCCACGAGCACCACGCGACGCGGCTGCATTGGGATCTGCGCCTGGAGCGCGACGGTGCGCTGGCGTCATGGGCGGTGCCGAAGGGCCTGCCGCCGGCGCCCGGCGAAAACCATCTGGCGGTAGCGGTCGAGGACCACCCGCTCGAGTACCTGACGTTCGAAGCGGAGATCCCGAAGGGCCAGTACGGCGCGGGCCAGATCACGATCTGGGACAGCGGCACGTACGAGTGCCTGAAGTGGGAACCGCGCACCCTCGGGGGCACAGGCAAGGTCGAGGTGGCGCTGCACGGCGAGCGGGTGGACGCGCGCTATGCGCTGTTCCCGATCGACCCGGGCGAGCACCCGAAGAACTGGCTGATCCACCGCATGGACCCGCCGGCGGACCCCGACCGCGAGCCGATGCCGGCGCGGATCGCGCCGATGCTCGCGCGCTCGGGCGAGCTCCCGGACGAGGACGGCGGCTGGGCGTACGAGGTGAAGTGGGACGGCGTGCGCGCGATCGCGTACTCGCAGCCGGGGGAGCTGCGCTTGGAGAGCCGCAACCTCAACGACATCAGCGACAGCTACCCGGAGCTGTTCGCGATGAACGCGGCGCTGGGATCGCACAGCGCGGTGCTCGACGGGGAGATCGTCGCCTTCGACAGCGCCGGCCGTCCGAGCTTCGAGGCGCTGCAGCAGCGCATGCACGTCGGCTCGCGCGCGCGGGCGCGCAAGCTGGCGGGCGGGACGCCGGTGACGTACGTGATCTTCGATCTGCTGTGGCTCGACGGCCACTCGCTGATGCGCGAGCCATACAGCACGCGGCGCGAGCGGCTCGCGGCGCTGGCTTTGAACGGCGGGAGCTGGCAGACGCCCGAGCACGTCGTCGGCGAAGGCAAGGTGATGCTCGAAGCGGCGGTTGAGCAGCGGCTGGAGGGCGTCGTCGCCAAGCGCCTGGACTCGCGCTACCAGCCGGGCGCCCGCACGCGCGAATGGGTGAAGGTCAAGCGCGTGGCTCGGCAGGAGCTCGTGGTCGGCGGCTGGATGCCGGGCAAGGGCAAGCGCAGCGCGAGCATCGGCGCGCTGCTGCTCGGCGTGCACGAGGCGGACGGGAAGCTGCGCTACGTGGGGCGCGTGGGCAGCGGCTTCAGCGACGACGACCTGCAGCGCTTCTCGAAGCTACTTGCGCCGCTCGCGCGAGCCAAGTCGCCATTCACGGCGGGCGAGAAGCCGCCTCGCGACGCGTTGTTCTGCGAACCGCGGCTCGTCGTGGAGGTGGAGTTCGCGAGCTGGACCGCGGGCGGCAACCTGCGCGCGCCCGTCTACAAGGGCCTGCGCTATGACAAGCCGGCGGAGCAGGTGGTGCGCGAGGACGCCAGCGAAGAGCGGGGCATGCGCGAGGACACCAGCGTGGCGGGGCCCGATGCGACGCTCGGTCCGCTGTCGATCCACCGGCGCGGCGCGAAGGACGCGGAGACGACGGTCGAGGGCCGCGAGCTGAAGCTGTCGAACCTCGACAAGGTGCTCTACCCAGAGACGGGGTTCACGAAGGGGGACCTGATCGCCTACTACACGGCGATCGCGCCGGTGATGCTCGGCCACCTGGCGGGGCGGCCGCTGACGGTGACGCGCTGGCCGGACGGCGTGGACGCGAAGTCGTTCTTCCAGAAGCAGGCGCCCGCGCACCGGCCCGAGTGGGTGCGCACGGCGACGGTCGCGAGCGCCAGCAAGCCGATCGACTACACGCTCGCGGAGGACCTGCCGACGCTCGTGTGGCTCGCGAACCTCGCGGCGATCGAGCTGCACGTACCGCTCGCGCGCGCGGAGGCGATCGAGCGTCCGACGGCGCTCGTGTTCGACCTCGACCCGGGCGCGCCGGCGACGATCGTCGAGTGCTGCCACGTGGCGCTGCAGCTGCAGGGCATGTTCGAGCACCTCGGTCTGGAGAGCTACGCGAAGACATCCGGCTCGAAGGGCCTGCAGGTATACGTGCCACTCAACTCCGCGAAGGTCACCTACGAGCGCACGAAGCCGTTCGCGAAGGCGGTCGCGGAGCTGCTCGAGAGCACGGAACCGGAGCTGGTGGTCTCACGCATGACGAAGGCGCGGCGCACGGGCAAGGTGCTGATCGACTGGAGTCAGAACGACGCGAAGAAGACGACCGTGTGCGTCTACTCGCTGCGCGCGACCGAGCGCCCGACCGCCTCGACGCCGCTCGACTGGGACGAGGTTCGCGCCGGGCGCGACTCCGGCGACCCCGAGAGCCTCATGTTCGAGGCGCGGCAGGTGCTCGAGCGGGTGAGCGAGCGTGGCGACCTGATGGCGCCGGTGTTGTCGCTGGTTCAGCAGTTGCCGCACTAAAGGCCAAGATCTATTCTGGCGAATCGCCCGACATGTTGGGCACTCTGAGCGCGGTTTCCACGGAACCCCTGACCGGCAGAGACGCGGTCGTCGCGATTGTCGGTGGCACGATGCTGACGCTGGCGCTCACGAGGCCGCTGTTGCGCTGGCCCTCGACGATCACCGCTGGACATCGGGTGTCTCGCCTGTGGCTCGAACGGCTCGTGACCGCGTTCTGCTTCGCCATGGGCGGCTACGCGGCGACGGCTGTCCTGATCGTGCTCTACCACCAGCTCGGACGAGAGGTCGACGGACTACTCAAGGGAGCAACCTACTTCTTCATCTCGTACGGGCTCGTGGTTCATTACGAGCCCTTCGTGGGAGAGCGGCGTCTCGGCCGTGGCATGACCCCAGTGGCCCTGTATCTCGCCCTCGTTGGGCCTGCCGTAATTGCGGGAGCAGTGTTCGCGGAATGGATGTTGAGATCCAAGCCACCCGGCTTCTCCGACTGGGCGGCGCTGACGACCGTCATCGCCATTGGGCTCGCTGTGTGGCTCCTGTACTACTGTCGGCAATGGCGGTGGCGCGTCGAGCTCCGAACCAGTCGATCCTGCATCGAGATCAAATTGTCCCGTGTGCCCGCGGCGTGGTACTGCATGCCCGCGAGCACGCCACGCGCTACTCGAACTCCGGCGCGCTCCACCCCGGCATCACGTCAGGCAGCCCGTCGCTGACGCGGTCGGGGAACCTCGCGGGGCGCTTCTCCAAGAACGCCGTGATGCCCTCGACGGCATCCGCGGACTGTCCACGCGCGACCATACCGCGCGAGTCCGCGCGGTGCGCGAGCATCGGGTGCTCCGCACCGAGCATCCGCCACATCAGCTGACGGGCGAGCGCGACGGATACGGGCGCGGTGTTCTCGGCGATCTCGCGTGCGAGCTCGCGCGCGGCGTCGAGCAGCTCGTCTTTCGGGTGGATGCTGCGCACGAGGCCGCCTTCGAGCGCCTCCTGCGCGGAGAACACGCGGCCTGTCGCCACCCATTCCATCGCGCGGCTGATGCCCACGACGCGCGGCAGGAACCAGCTCGAGCACGCCTCCGGGATGATGCCGCGGCGCGCGAACACGAAGCCCATGCGCGCGTCGTCCGCCGCCAGGCGAATGTCCATCGGCAGCGTCATTGTCGCGCCGACGCCGACCGCCGGCCCGTTGATCGCGGCGATCACCGGCTTCTTGGATTCGAAGATCCGCAGTGAGAATTCGCCGCCGTTGTCGCGCATCGCACCGGCGACCGCGTCGCGCTTGCGCGCGTCGAACGTGTCGCCGCCGCTCGCCAGATCCGCGCCCGCGCAGAAGCCCCTGCCGGCCCCCGTGACGATGACCGCGCGCACGTCGTCGTCGGCATCGCTCTGATCGAACGCCGCGCGCAGCTCGAGGCCCATCTGCTCCGTCCACGCGTTGAGCCGCTCCGGGCGGTTCAACGTGATCGTGAAGACACCCTCGTCAAGCTCCGTCTTGATCTGCTCGAAATCCATGGCGCCGCGGGATCATATGCCTGTATCGTCGTCTACGAGGTTCATCGTGTTCGCTGGCGACATCCACGGCCGCTACACCGAGCCGCGAGGCGCGCGGCTCAGGCCGCAGCCGCATATGCCGCCTCGGTTCGTGACGCTCAAGCGGCTCGCCATGGCCGCAGCCAGCGCTTTCTTGTCGATCAACCTGTGGACCGGCGCGCCGCTGCTCGCGCTGTGGGTCGGCTCTCACAGCTCCGACGACGCCGTGCTCAGCATGTGGGCGGTATTCGTCGTCGTGCTCGTGCTCGCCGTGCTCGTGCTCGTCATGGCAATGGCGCTCGCCTGGCTCGACAACACCTACGACGAGCTCATCGGACGTCCGCGCCCGGAACGGCGTTTGCCGTGGCTGCGCAGCATGCGCGCCGAGGACGAGGGGCACGTCAGCGCGCGCGTCGGCGTCACGCTGCTCGAGCGGATCGTCATCACGAGCGTCTACCTCGCGGTGATCGCCCTGCTGATCTGGTTCTTCGTCTACGCCGGGTCCCCGGTTCCGAACACGTTCTAACCGTCCACCATGGCATTGGTGTGGCACAATAGTGGCATGGCAAGGACGAGGGTAAGCACGACCGTCGACGAGCAGCTGTTGCAGAGCGCCCGTCAGGCACTCGCGCCGTTGACGGATGCCGCGGTTCTCGACCAGGCGCTCGCGGCGCTCTTGGCCCGCCATCGTGCCGCGGAGATCGACGCCGCATATGCGGCCTACGACGAGCACCCTCTCGAGGAGCCCGACGCCTGGGGCGATCTGGCGGCGTTCCGCGAGGCGGCCGCGGCATCGTGAGCGCTGGCCCTCTTCCCGCGAGGGGAGAGGTGTGGTGGTGTGAGTTGCCGGAGATCGGGCGCCGGCCCGTCGTGGTGCTCTCTCGTGACGCGGCCATCCCACGGCTCAGGCGCGCACTGATCGCACCGTGCACGACCACCGTCCGCGGCTTGGCCAGCGAGGTGATCCTAGAGCCCGCTGACGATCCAGTCCCCCGCCGATCCTCCATCAACCTCGACTCCGTCGAGAGCGTTTCCGTCGCGGTCCTCGTGGAGCGCCTCGGGCGACTCAGCGACGGCCGCATGCGACAGGTGTGCGCAGCGCTCGACGTGGCCGTCGAATGCCGCGACTGATATGTGCGAAAAGGCGCCCGAATCCCGCGAGACGAGAAATCGCACCGCGCTCAGCTCAAATCCCGCTGACTCAACTGGCGCTCATAAGGTCCGTGCCCGGTCAGGCAGACCGCGCCGCAGCGCGCCGCCAGTGCGAGCGCGTCGGCCAGCGCGAGACCCGCGCCGAGCCCGTACGTGAGCCCCGCCGCGAACGAGTCGCCGCAGCCATACGAGTCAGCGCGATCGCCCGGCAGCGGCGTCGCCGCCCACCTGCCCGTCTCGCCGTCGCGGCGCCTGTAGCGCCCACCGCGCGCGCCCTCCGTCCACACCACCAGCTCCGCCTCCTCGAGCGCCGGCGCCGCCTCGCGCAGCTCGATCTCGTCCTCGCCGCTCAGCACCAGCGCGTCAAGCTCCACGCCGTGACCGAGCGCAGTATGCGCACGCGGGCTCGCTACCAGCACACGCGAGCGCGCCCGCGCCGCGCGCAGCTCCGCCTCGTCGCCCGCCGTGAAGTACACCGCGTCGAGCACCTGCAGCTCGCTCCAACGTCCCGGCGCTTCGCCGCCACGCGGTTCCAGCCGCGGCCCGAACGTCGTGATCGTGCGCTCGCCAGCATCGTCCACCAGCGTCACCGCCCTGCGGCTCGGCTCCCGCACGAGCGACGCAAGCACGTTCACGCCCAGCTCGCGCAGGCGCGCCGCCGAGCGCAGGCCGTGCTCGTCGTCGCCCAGCACTGTCACGAGCGTCGCCGCGCCCGCGAGGCGCGCGAGCTGCACCGCCGCCACCGCGCCGCCGCCCGCCGGCTCCTCGAACGGGTCGCGCGCGTGCACCACCTCGCCCGCGCTCGGCACGTGCGACACGCGCGCGAACTGCACCCACTCCACGTGGCCCACCACCGCCACCCTCAGCCCATCGGCGCTCACGCGCGCCAGTCTCACACACTCGTATGATCGCGCTGAGCTCGTACTCCCGCAGCCTGACCACAAGACATAGGATGGCCCACCGATGACACCCCTAGTACTTGTCGAGCAGCCCGCGCCGCACGTCGTGCAGCTGTCGCTCAACCGCCCCGAGCAGCTCAACGCGATGAACGCCGAGCTGTGCGAGGCGATGCACGAGCAGCTGCGCGCGCTCACGCTCGATCGCTCGTGCCGCGCCGTGATCCTCACCGGAGCCGGGCGCGGCTTCTGCGCCGGCGTCGACCTGCGCGGCTACGGCGCCGCGCCCGCCAACAACGAAAGCGACCTTCCGCGCGATCGCCTCGACAACCAGGAGCACATGTCCAAGCTCGTGCTCGCCCTGCGCGCGCTGCCGCAGCCCGTCATCGCCGCCGTCAACGGCCCCGCCGCCGGCCTCGGGCTCGCGCTCAGCCTCGGGTGCGACATCCGCTACGCCGCCACCTCCGCCGTGTTCCGCGCCGCCTTCATCAACATCGGCCTGTCCAACTGCGACATGGGCACCAGCTGGCTGCTTCCGCGCCTGATCGGCGTCTCACGCTCGCACGAGCTGATGCTCACCGGACGCCGCTTCGACGCCGACGAGGCGCTGCGCATCGGGCTCGTCGTCGACGTCCTGCCGGATGAGGAGCTGCTCGCGCGCGCCGTGCGCGCCGCCGAGGAGATCGCCGCGCTCGCGCCGTTCGGCGTTCGTCTGACGAAGCGCGGCATGTGGAGCGCGCTCGAGATCCCCTCCCAGCAGGCCGCCGTCGAGTTCGAGGACCGCCAGCAGATCATGGCCACGTTCAGCAAGGGCGTCCCCGAGGCCGCCGGCGCGTTCCTCGAGAAGCGCCCAGCAAGCTTCGACGACTAGCGTCCCCGTTGCGACCCCCGATCCGCGCGACATCAGCGCCCGACCACCCGCCAGCGATGAGGAGCCCCCGCAATGAGTGACCTGTTCGACGTCTCCGGCAAGACCGCGCTCGTCACCGGCGGCTCGCGCGGCATCGGTCTCATGATCGCCCGCGGCCTCGTCGACGCCGGCGCGCGCGTGATCGTCTCCTCGCGTAAGAGCGCCGACGTGCAAGCCGCAGCCCAGGAGCTCAGCGCGTCGGGTGACTGCCACGCGATCGCCGCAGACATATCCACAAAAGAGGGCGCGCAGGCGCTCGCGGACGCCACGCGGGAGCGCTTCGCCTCGCTCGACATCCTCGTCAACAACGCCGGCGCCGTGTGGGGCGCGCCGCTCGAGGAGTTCCCCGCCGCCGGCTGGCACAAGATCCTCACCACCAACGTCGAGGGCGTCTTCCACCTGACCGTCGCGCTGCTTCCCGAGCTGCGCGCGTCCGCCAGCGTCGAGGATCCCGCGCGCGTCATCAACATCGGCTCGATCGACGGGCTGCGCGCGCCGTCCGTCGAGAACTACAGCTACAGCGCCAGCAAGGCCGCCGTGCATCAGCTCACGCGCCACCTCGCCAAGCGCCTCGCCTCCGAGCACATAACCGTCAACGCCATCGCCCCCGGGCCGTTCGAGAGCAAGATGATGGCGTGGGCGCTCGACGACCCAGAGCTGCGCTCCGCCGTCGAGGGCGAGGTGCCGCTCGGGCGCATCGGCCGGCCCGACGACGTCGCCGGGCTCACGCTGTTCCTCGCCTCGCGCGCCGGCGCCTACATGACCGGCACCGTGATCCCGCTCGACGGCGGGATCACCGGCTGCGGCTGACAGCGCCCGCCGTAAATCATAGCTTCGGCCTGACATGTGAACGCCGAACAGCGACGCCACGCCGAGAAGACCATCTCCGTGCGCGCCCCCGCCGTCCGAGTGCTCGAGTTTCACCCATGCGCGATGGGCTTCCTGTAGAATCCGCCAACATCTCGGAACACTGATAAGGGGGCCGAACAAATGAACTCGCGCAGGCGATTGGGAGCACTTGCAGCACTGTCCGTCGCCGGGTGCGCGGCGTTCGCGAGTTCGGCGTGGGCGGCGAAGACTGTCGCGCTGCGCTACGGCGGCGACAATCCGCTCGCCGTCGGAGCAGAAACCCTCGTGCAGGACACGGGAGGCATGGCTACGCGCGGCGCCTGGGGCAACGAAGCACACTTCACTCGGGAATGCGCCCATTTTGAAAGCCAGACACGAAACCCCGAAGCTCCGCTCGCGCTCGGGGGTGAGCTCGAGACCAACGAAGCCAAAGTTGACAAGCTCGACAACACGGGCGGCACACAGCTACGCGGCTGTGGCTTCCTGTTTGCCGCGGGCAGCGAATTTCTTACGCTTAGCAGCAATCAGCGTGCAGCGATGCAGATTCTCTTCGCATTTGACACATACCCTGAGTGCAACTTCGGCGGCGTGATGAAAGGCAGCTGGACAAGCACCCCAGACCTGGTGCTCACATTCAAAGAACAGACCCTCAAACTGACCGAGACAGAAAGAGCAAAATTCTGCGGCAGGACACTGCGCCTGACCATCACGTTCAACGACGTCGACTATGTAGCCGGATCCACCTACTACCCCATAGAAGCAGTCATCGGCTGATCACGAGCCTGAGACTACTTGCCGGCAGCCGCCACCCTACGTGATACCCTACGTTCATGGCGATGCGGAAGACGAGCGTCTATCTCGATGAGGATCAGGCTCAGCGCCTCACCCGCCTGGCCCGTGAGGAGGGCCGGTCACAGGCCGAGGTGTTGCGTGAGGCCATTGCCACCTACCAGCCGAAGCCATCCCAAGATCGGGACTTCGCGCTGGCCGGCTCAGGGCACGGCGATGGCTCATCGATCGCGGACATTCCGGAGGAGGACCTGCTCGAGGGCTTCGGCGAGTGACCGTCGTCATCGACGCCGCACCGCTCGTCGCGTTTGGCGATGCCGAGGACCCGCACTTCCCTCGCATCGACCAGTTGCTTCGGACTGTCGATGGGCCACTGATCATTCCAGCGCCCGTCACCGCGGAGGTGGACTATCTACTGGGACAGCGGGTTGGACGTGAGCCACAGCGAAATTTCATCGCCGACCTCGCCGCCGGACGGTTTACCGTCGCCTGCCTGGAGCGCGAGGACTACGCCACGATCGGACAGCTCGAGGCGCGCTATGCGGACCTTCAGCTTGGGCTCGCCGACTGCGCGCTGGTCGTGATCGCAAGCCACTACAAGACCAATCGGATTGTGAGCTTCGACGAGCGGCGCTTCCGAGTAGTCACACCTCTTCAAGGCGGAGCCTTCACGATCCTCCCCGCCGACAGCTGAAAGCCAAGCCAGCCATCAGGGCGCCTTGGCGAGGTATTGGTGGCCCGTCGTCACCTCGACGCGGCGGCGGGTGACGCCGGGGGACGGCTACACCGGCTCCGGGTTGTAAGCCCCCGGCTTCGGCCGCACCTTGCCGCCCGGAAACGCCAGACGCAAGATCGTACGGTGCACCGTGCCGAGCTGCTTGTGCAGCGGCCCTGTGTTGTACGGCAGCCCGTAGCGGCGACAGATGTCGCGCACCCGCGGCGCGATCTCTGAGTAGCGGCTCGACGGCATGTCCGGGAACAGGTGGTGCTCCACCTGGAAGCTCAGGTTGCCCGCCAGCAGATGGAACAGCGGGCCGCCGTCGATGTTCGCCGAACCCAACAGCTGGCGCACGTACCAGCCGCCGCGCGTCTCGTTCGCCACCTCCTCCTCGCTGAACGTGTACGTCTGGTCGGGGAAGTGCCCGCAGAAAATGATCGAGTACGCCCACACGTTGCGCACGATGTTCGCCGTGAAGTTCGCCGCCAGCGTCGTCTTGAACGCGCGCTTGGCCGACTCCACCGAGCCACGATCCGCCGCAAGCGCAGCCGCTGCCGCCAGCGCCGGGAACGCCACGTAGTCCTTGACGATCTGCCCGCGCGCCTTCACGCCGATCGCCTTCAGCTCTTCCAGCACCTGCTCCTTGGACTTCTCGCCCGTGTGAATCGCCTCGTGGTCGAGGTCGTGGACCGCCACGCCCCACTCGAAGAAGCCCATCAGCAGCAGGTTGTACAGCGGCTGGAACAAGTAAACCGGGTGCCAGCGCTGGTGCGGGTCGATGCGCATGATCTCGTAGCCCAGGTCGCGATCCTTGCCGCGGATGTTCGTGAACGTGTGGTGCTCGTAGTTGTGCGAGTGGCGCCACGCGTCCGCCGGCGACGCCGTGTCCCAATCCCAGCTCTGGGAGTTGATGTCCGGGTCGTTCATCCAGTCCCACTGGCCGTGCATCACGTTGTGGCCGATCTCCATGTTCTCCAGGATCTTCGCCAGCGACAGCGACGCCGTGCCCGCCAGCCACAACGGCCTGGAGCGCGAGCCCAACAAGAGAGCGCGCGCCGCCAGCACCAGCTGGCGGTGCAGCCTGATCGTCGCGCGGATGTAGCGTGCATCACGATCGCCCAGGTCCGCGTACACCTCGTCGTGCAGCGCGTCGAGCTCGCGACCCAACTGCTCGAGCTGCTCCGGTGTGAGGCGCGCGAGCGGGCTCTCCCCTCCGGGGACGATGCCGGCTCGCCGCCCTCGGGCTCGTGGCCCTGATCGACGTGCACGCTTGCCGGTTGCGGGCCAGCATCCGCATGCGAACGCCGGTGCGATCGATCGGGGGGCTGAAGGTCTCGGTTGCAGACAAGGGGCTTCCTTTGCTCGTGGTGTTCACAAATCGATCTCGACCGCGCCCTCGGGCGCGTTGATGCACGTCTGCAGCATCTCCCCCGGCTGGCCGTGCACGCGGCCCGTGCGCAGGTCTCGCACCTGGCCCACGCGCAGGCGCCCCACACAGGTGTGGCAGATGCCCATGCGACAGCCGTACGGCAGCTTCGCGCCGGCGCTCTCGCCGCAGGCCAGGATCGACTCGGCGCCGTCTGACTCCACCTCGACGCCGCTGCGGGCGAAGCTGATCGTTCCGCCCGCGCCGCGCTCGCCCTCGCCGAGCTGCTCGTATGGCTGGAAGTGCTCGACATGCAGCCGCTCGATGGCTTCCTCGCGCTGCCACAGCGCGCGCATCGCCTCCAGCAGCCCCGCCGGGCCGCACAGGAACGTCTCGCGCTCGCGCCAGTCCCCGCACAGCTCCTCGAGCCGAGCCGCCGTGATGCGGCCCTGCGCGCCCGTCAGCTGCTCGTGCAGCCGATAGCCGCCGCGGCCGGCGTGCAACGCACGCAGCTCGCCGCCGAAGATCACGTCATCTGCCACGCGCGCGCTGTGCACGTGCACCACGTCGTCCAGCTGATCCGTGCGCGCCAGGCCGCGGAGCATGCTCATGATCGGCGTCACACCGCTGCCGGCGCTGATGAACAGCAGCCGCCGCGGCAGCGGGTCCGGCAGCGTGAACGTGCCTTCCACGCCCCCCAGCCGAACGATCGCGCCAGGGCGCACGCGGCCGAACAGGAACGGCGAGACCTTGCCCTCCGCCACCAGCTTCGGCGTGATCGCGATACAGCCGTCCGCGCGCCCCGGGTCCGACGTCAGCGAGTACGCGCGCCAGTGGTGGATGCCGTCCACCGCCACGCCCAGACGCACGTACTGGCCCGGCCGATGCCCCGGCCAGTCCCAGCCCGGCTTGATCAGCACCGTCGCCGCGTTCCCCGTCTCGCGCTCGACGCGCTCGATGCGCCCGCGCAGCTCCCGCGTCGACCACAGCGGGTTGACCAGCTCCAGGTAGTCGTCCGGCAACAGCGGCGACGTGAACGAGCGCACGAGGCTCAGCGCCCGGCGGCGGGTCGGCGACGACCTGCGGGACAGCGCCGCGTTCAGCCATCGTCGGATCTGTGGTCGCGAGAGGTCATGACGTGAGATGATGGTACCTCAATCGAGGTAACATAGACAGAGGTACCCTGATCTGCGTTTACTGTTACCCTGAAATCGCAGATGCCACGCACGAGTTCAGCGCCGAACGGCTCCGCGTACGACCTCACCGTCGAGCAGCTCGCCGCCGAGGTGGGCATGTCCGTGCGCAACATCCGCAACCACCACACACGCGGGCTGCTGCCGCCGCCCGAGGTCAGGGCGCGCGTCGGCTACTACAACGCCGAGCACGTCGCGCGACTGCGACTGATCCTCGACCTGCAGGCCGACGGCTTCAACCTCGCCGCCATCGAGCGGCTGCTCAGCGGCTCGCACGGGCTGGCCGAGCGCCTGCTCGGGCTGCGTCGCGCCGTCACCACGCCGTTCGAGGCTGAGTCGCCCGAGATCATCACCGCCGAGGAGCTCACCGCGCGCTTCGGCGACGTCGACCCCAAGGACGTCGAGCGCGTGCGCCGGCTCAAGCTGCTCGTGCCGCTCGGCGACGCGCGCTTCGAAGTCCCCAGCCCCGCACTGCTCGCAGCCGCCGAGCAGGTCGTCGGCCTCGGCATCCCCCTGCACGCCGCGCTCGTGCTCGTCGAGAAGGTCAGCCGCGACTGCGAGTCGATCTCACGGGCCTTCACCAAGCTGTTCCTGCGCGAGCTGTGGGAGCCGTTCGACCACGCCGGCCAGCCCGACGAGGGCTGGGACGAGCTGATCGAAGGCGTCAGCTCGCTGCGGCCGCTCGCCTCCGAGGCGCTGCTCGCGCTGTTCAAGCAGCGCATGACCGCACAGCTCGAGGACGCGTTCGGCAAGGTGCTCGAGCACCAGGCCAAGCGCAAGTAGCCCACGCTGTCAGCAAGCGCCGGCCGTGCAGACGTCGGCGTGCCGCGCGCAGGGTGCGGCCTAAGGCACCAGCACGATCTTGCGGTGCGAGCCCGCCTGCAGGCGGCGCCACGCCTCGCCCACCTCGTCGAGGCCGAGCGCGTCGACGTCGACCTTGATCTCGCCGGCCACCACCGCCGCCGCCATCCGCGCGTATGCCTCGCGCTTGAGCACCGGCGGCGCCGCGAAGTTCGTGTGGCCCATCAGCACCAGCATCTTGCCGCGGATCAACGCCGACGGGATCGTCGCCTCCGCGCCCGCGCCCGCGCCGATCTGCACGACGCGCGCACCGAAGCTCGCCGCGCCCAGCGCCGCCACCAGCGGCTCGCCCCACAGCGGGTCCAGCACCACGTCGATGCGCCCGCCTGCGCCAGCGCCGTCGCCAGGTCCTCGCGCCCGTCCAGGAGCACGCTCGCATCCGCGCCCAGCTCCATGCAGCGCGCGAGCCCCTCCTCCGAGCGCGCCGCCGCCACCACGCGTCCGGCGCCCAAGAGCTTCGCCGCCTGCACCGCGATCTGCCCCAGCACACCGCTCGCCGCCAGCACCAGCACGTGCTCGCCCGGCTGCAGCTGCGCGCGCCACGTAAGCGCCAGCCACGCCGCCAGGCCCGAGATCCCGAGCGCCACCGCCACGCCGTCCGCCACGCCGTCCGGCAGCGCATACGTGTGCGCCGGGTCCACCAGCGCGCGCTGCGCCATCGAGCCGAACGGCGCGATCGGCCCGTCGAAGTACACGCGCGCGCCGTCCACCAGCCCCACGCCCTCGCGGCCCGCCACCGACGGCAGCGGCGGCTTGCCCGCGTAGAAGCGCCCCGCGCAGATCGCCACGTCCACCGGGTTCAAGCCCGCCGCCAGCACCTCCACCACCGCCTGGCCCGGCCCCGCCGCCGGCTCCTCGAAGTCGCCCGCGCTCGGTACGCCGAAGTCGTGCAACACCGCAGCTCTCATCGTCGGCCCATCCTACGACGCGCGGCGCAGCCGGCCCCGACCGCACTCGCCCTGCGCGGCGCCGCCCGCTCAGGCGCCACCGCGCAGCATCGTCAGCGGGCGCCGCACGCGCGCCTCGGCCAGCGCCACGCGCGCCGCCGCGTGGCCCGGCACGCCGTGCACCGCCCCACCCGGGAACGTCGCCGCGCTGCCCAGGTACAAGCCGCGCACCGGCGTGCGGTACGGGCACAGCGAGCGCACCGGCCGGAACACGAGCTGGTCCAGCGCGTAGCTGCCGCCGCCCACGTCGCCGCCGATCAGGTTCGCGTCGCGGCGCTGCAGATCCGCCGGCGCCAGCACATGGCGCGCCAGGATCAGGTTGCGAAAGCCCGGCGCGAAGCGCTCCACCTGCGCCTCCATGCGCTCCACGTGGCGCTCCAGCTCGCTCGCCCAATCGAGCGACTGCGGACCGTGAGTGTACGCCCACGCGGTGTGCTTGCCCGCCGGCGCCCGCGACGGGTCCGCCAGCGACTGCTGGCCCACCAGCATGAACGGGTGCTCCGGCAGGCCGTCCGCCGGCGCCGCGCTCGCCAACAGCTCCCGCGCCGAGCCGCCCACGTGCACCGTGCCGGCTTCGTGCGCCCGCCGCGCGATCCACGGAATCGGCCCGTCCAGCGCCCAGTCCAGCTTCAGCGTCGCCGGACCCGGCCGGTAGCGGCACAGCGCCGCCGCGTAGCGCGCCGGCAGCGCATCGCCCGTCAGCCGCACGAGCGCACCGGGCATCAGATCCGCCATCACGGTCGGCGAGCCCACAGGCTCGCCCCCATTTATCTCGACACCCGCCACGCGACCGTGCTCCACCGCGATCCGCGTCACCTCCGCGCCCGTGCGCACCTCGCCCCCCAGGTCGCGCAGGTAGGAGACCAGCGCGCCGCTCAGGCGACCCGCGCCGCCCTCGGGGCTCGGCCAGCCGGCGCCGTGCCCCAGCAGCATCATGTACGCCGCCGCCATCGCGCTGCCCCGCGCCGTCAGCGGCGCGTCCGAGTGCATCGCCGAGCCGTACAGCCACGCGCGCGCGCCATCGCCCTCGAACAGCCGCTCGCCGAACGACCGCGCCGTCGTCGCCAACAGCCGCGCGAAGCCCAGCGTCGCGCGCGGACCCAGCGCCGCGGTCAGCCGCGCCGGGCCGCCGAGCGGCGGAAAGCCCGACAACATCGTGTCGCGCAGCGCCTCGAAGCTGCGCACGAACGGCGTCGCGAACTCGCGCCAGCGCTCGCCGTCGCCCGCGTGGATCGCCTCCAGGCTCGCCACCGTGTCGTCCACGTCGCGGTACAGCCCCGCCGCCCTACCGTTGTCCAGCACATGCGCCAGGCACGCCCGCGGATGCACCCACCGAAGGCCGTGGCGCTCGAGCGGCATGCGCGCGAACACCGGCGACGCCGCCGCCGCCGGATGCACCGCCGAGAACGTGTCGTGCACGAAGCCGGGCAGCGTCAGCTCCTCGCTTGCCACCGCCCCACCCGCGCGCCCCGACGCCTCCAGCACGAGCACACGCCAGCCACAGCGCGCCATCTCGATCGCCGCCGCCAGGCCGTTCGGCCCCGAGCCGACTACCAGCGCGTCGTAGCTCATCGGCGCCAAGCATATGGATGCGCGATAATCACCAGCTTGCGGATCAGCTTCTGCGGCGTGCGGGGCTCAACCCCGGCGCCGGGCAAAGACTTCGTGCGCTACGGCGGGCACACCTCGTGCGTAGCGCTCACAGCCGACGGCGCCGAAGAGCCGACGCTCGTGCTCGACGCCGGCGCCGGCCTGCGCAAGGTCACCCGCATGCTCGACGGCGCGCCCTTCATCGGCACCATCCTGCTCAGCCACCTGCACTGGGATCACACGCTCGGGCTGCCGTTCTTCGCCGCCGCCGACCGCACCGACTCCCGTCCCACCGTGCTGCTGCCCGAGCAGGACAGCCGCGCCGACGCCGTCAGCGTGCTCACCGGCGTCATGCAGCCGCCCTACTTCCCCATCACGCCCACGCAGCTGCGCGGGCAGTGGGCGTTCGCGACGCTCGCCCCCGGCGAGCACCGAATCGAGGGCTTCACCGTGCTCGCGCGCGAGATCCCGCACAAGGGCGGGCGCACGTTCGGCTACCGCATCAGCGACGCGCACTCCACGTTCACCTACATGCCCGACCACTGCCCCACCGCGCTCGGGCCCGGCGAGCACGGCTTCGGCGAATACCACCCCGCCGCGCTCGCCCTCGCCCACGACGCCGACCTGCTCGCCCATGACGCGCAGCTGTTCCCCGCCGAGCTCGCCGCCGAGGCCGACTTCGGGCACGCCGTCGCCGACTACTCCGTCGAGCTTGCCCGGCTCGCCGGCGCGCGCACCGTCGCGCTCTTCCACCACCGCTACACGCGCACCGACGACGAGCTCGACGAGCTCGGCCGGCGACTCGCGGGCGACTCGCCCAACGTCATCGTCGCCACCGAGGACACCGACATCGACCTGTAGGCAGGCGGGCGGGCGGGCGACGCGGGCGGCGGGCGCGGGCGACGCGGGCGCAGGCCAGGGCGCGGGCGGTCGGGTGCAGTGTCACGCCGAACGGACGCCGTATCGCAGGTGTAGCTACATGGTTTGGGGCGATCGCGGGTAGCAATGATCGGTGACCGCACTGATCGAGCGCTTTGGCGCGCTGGGCGTGTTCCTGCTGATGGTTCCCGAGAGCGCGTGCATCCCGGTCCCCAGCGAGGTCACGCTGCTGTTCGCGGGGGTGGCCGTCAACCAGGGCTGGATGAGCCTCCCGCTCGCGGTGCTCGCCGCCACCGCCGGAAATCTCGTGGGGTCACTGCTCGCGTACGCGCTCGGCGCCAGCCGTCTGCTCGTCGGCGTGCCCGGCGCCGGTGTCGTGCTCGAGCGCTGGGAAGCGCTGTTCGAGCGCCACGGCACACGCGCCGTGTTCATCGCGCGGCTGCTGCCGCTCGCGCGCACGTTCGTGTCGCTGCCCGCCGGCGCTCGGCGCGTGCCGCTCGCCACGTTCGTCGCGCTCACCACCGTCGGCTGCGCGCTGTGGGCCGCCGCGTTCGTGCTCGCGGGGATGCTCGCCGGCAGCGCCTGGAGCTCGATCGACTCGGTCGTCGGGAAGGTGCTGCTGGTCGTCGGGGTCGTCGTCCTGGTGGTCAGCGTGTCGAGGAGACAACGACCCGGATAAGAAGATCGCGCCCGCTGTTATCGGATCTGATAACGTAGCTTACATGGAGCGGCCGCTGGAAGACGTGCTGGAGAAGGAAGCGCAGCTGCAGGAACTGGTCCCGGGCGCCGTGCTTGTGGGAGGGTCCGCGGCGGCGCTCTACGCCAACCACCGGGAGTCCTTCGATCACGATCATGTCGTCGCGGACCTCGCGGCGCGCTTCGAGACGATCCTTGAGCACCTCGAGACGCTCGGGGACTGGTCGATGGCACGCGCGCAACCCGGGAAGATCATCGTCGGCGAACTCGGGGGCATCGAGACCGGCGTGCGCCAGCTACTGCGCAGCCGGCCGCTCGAGACAGCAGAGACAGAGGTGCGGGGCAAACGACTCGTCGTGCCAACCCTCCCAGAGATCCTGCGGCTCAAGGCGTGGCTCGCCCTGAGCCGCAACCAGACCCGCGACTATCTCGACATCGCCGCCCTCGCGGACCGAATCGGGCTCGACGAGGCAGCCGCCGTGCTGTCCGGCATCGACGACTACTACGCCGACATCAACACCCGGCCAGAGGCCGTGGCCACCCAGCTCGTCAAGCAACTCGCGGACCCCCGACCGCGAGACGCCGAGGTCACCACCCAGCTCGCAAGCTACAAGGCGCTCGACCCGCGCTGGCACGACTGGTCGACGGTGCAGGCGGCGCTCGCGGACGTCGCGCAGAGGATGCTGCGATGAGCGCGCGGTTTCGCAACCTCGACTTCGACCCTACCCAGCCGCTGGATCAATGGCCGGCAGAGGCGATCGAGACGATCATCGACCGCGGCTCGCTCTCAGACTGGCGCCAGCTCGCCGATGCGATCAGACGCAACCCCTGGGGGCCCGCCGCACGCACGACCGAGACCGTCACCGCCTGGGGCGAGCACTACGGCGTCGACGCGCTGATGGCCGACGCGATCCGCCACGCACGCCAAGACATCACCCGACGGGGCCGCGCAGAGTACGCCGCACAGATCCGCGGCTGGCGCACCCAATCCGGGATGACACTGCGCCAGCTCGCCCGCGCCGCCGGCACCTCAGCATCACGGCTCTCCGACTACGAGAACGCAAAGGTCGCACCCACAACCGACGTGCTCGCCCGACTCAAACACGCCGCCTACACCCCCGCCGGCGGCACGATCGTCGCGAAGCGGACCGCTCCGTAGGGATCCTGGGTGCGGTCGAACACCGTGTAGTAGTTGTTCAGCAGCGGCAGGCCGAGAATCGACTGCGGTTCCGGGGAGCTCGAGATCATGAACATCGCCCTGCCCGGCTGCGGGGCGTCAACCTGCCAATACGTCGACGGTGCGCACGTCAGCGCGACCTTCTCGTTGGTCTCGCCTCTCAGGGTGAACGTGATGTCCGGCCACCCTTCGAGCCCCAGATCCGCGGTCGCGATTCCGTCCCGCGCAGCCGCCTCGATCTTCGTGATGAACGTCCGATCGAGCTTCTCGAGCGCGGAGGCAACGGCGTTGAACACCTCCGATGCCAGAAACAGGCTGTTTGTGCCGCTGTCGACGATCGCGTTCGACAGCATCGTCTTGGCGTACTCGCGCGGCAGCGGTTTGATTTTTACCTCGCGAGCACCAGCAACCTGGACACCGAGCAGATCGACGTTGTACCAAGCGTCGTCGACCACATCCACGCTGGCGAAGTCGCCCGTGAAGAGGCTCGTCTCTTCTGTTCCGCCACCGAGGATGAACAGCCCGTTGTTGCGGGGATCGGACAGCGGATCGCTCGAGCGGACGCTCGGCACAGAGCGCAGCGTGTAGAACGCGAAGATGTTCTTCGCGACGCCCGCTTCCTGGAGCGCGGTGAAGTACGGCGGCAGATCCTGCGCCGGCATCCGCTTCAGCAGCGTGTTGAACTGCTGCACCGCCACGCTCGAGTTGCGGACCGGGAACGGCCACGGATACGTGAGCCCTTCCCCGATCCCCTTCCCCTCCAGGTAGGCGGCAAGGTCGTACGCTTCGTTGAGCACGTTGTACGCGAGGCCCAGGATCCCGTCGGCCTGGCCGAAGTTGTGGGGCTCCTGCTCGTCGGTCAGCGCGATGTACGATTCGAGCGAGGCCGAGCCGAGCGATAGCGCCGTTTTCACCACCGGCCCGGTCCAGCCGCCGGTTCCGTAGATCACATCCTGTGCCAGCGCCGTCGCTTTCACATGTTTGTCGGCGCCCGGGTCATAGACCTTCGGCGTCACCGCCAGCGTGCTGCTGCCGGTATCCATGATCACATTCGCCTTCGTCTTCTCACTGCCGATCTCGATCTGTGCGGTGTAGTCGCCGCCGCCGTACACGTTCGTGATCGGAACCTGGACTGTGCTCACGTCGCCCCCCAGCTAGGTAGAGATCCGACGCCGACGCGCCGGATCCGCGGTTTGCATGTACAGCGAGCGACAGTAGTTCCGCCCATGCGAAAAGTCAAATCGTTCGACTCTCAGACAACGCGATTTTCACAAGTCGCGGGGCGAAGGACAGCGACGATGCGGCCCACAGCCACGCGGCGGCCTGCCATCCATGGCAAGATCGTGTCGTGCCGCCCCGCGTGAGCTTCCTCGACGACAGCTTCGAGTACGACCCCGACGATCCCGACGGCTACCGCTCGGGCGCCATCAACGTCGGCAAGGCGCTCGGCGCGCAGGCGCTCGCCGTCAAGGTCTTCGAGATCCCCGCCGGCCAGCACGTATGCCCGTACCACTACGAGTACGAGGAGGAGTGGCTGGTCGTGCTCGACGGCGCCGTCGGCGTGCGCACGCCCGACGGCGAGCAGACGCTCGAGCGCGGCGAGATAGTCGTGTTTCCCACTGGGCCCACCGGCGCCCACAAGGTCTCGAGCGGCGGCGAGGCGACCGCGCGGATCATGATGTTCTCCAGCGCACGCGAGCCCGCCGTGGCCGTGTACCCCGACAGCGACAAGATCGGCGTGTACCCCGGCAACGCCGATGACCTCGTGATCCTGCACCGCAGGGACGGCGCCGTCGACTACTACGACGGCGAGCTCTGAGCGCGCCGGAGGGCACCGGCCCGCCCGCGCGCATGGCCCGCGGGCTGGTCGCGCTGCTCGCCGTCGCCTGCGGCGCGACCGTCGCCAACCTCTACTACATACAGCCGCTGCTCAACACCGTCGGGCACGCGCTGCACGTGTCCGACGGCACCGCCGGACTGCTCGTCACGTGCGCGCAGGTCGGCTACGTCAGCGGCCTCGCGTTCCTCGTGCCGCTCGGCGACATCCTGGAACGTCGGCGGCTGATCACCACGATCCTGCTCGGCACCGCCGCCGCGCTCGCGGCGTGCGCCGCCGCGCCCAGCTTCGGCGTGCTCGCCCTCGCGCTCGCCGCCGCCGGCGCGCTGTCCGTGGTCGCGCAGATCGTCGTGCCGCTCGCCTCCTCGCTCGCCGGCCCCGAGGAGCGCGGGCAGGTCGTCGGCACCGTCATGAGCGGCCTGCTCATCGGCATCCTCTCCGCCCGGACGCTCAGCGGGCTCGTCGCCCAGGCGGGCGGCTGGCGGCTCGTGTTCGCGCTCGCCGCCGTCGCCATGCTCGCGCTGTCGCTCACCCTGTGGCGGCGGCTGCCCGCGATGGGACAGGCCGAGCCCGCGCGCTATGCGGCGACCCTGCGCTCCGTGCTCACGCTGATCGCGCGCGAGCCCGTGCTGCGCCAGCGCATGGCGCTCGGCGCGATCGGCTTCGGCTGCTTCTCGGTGCTGTGGACCTCGATCGCCTTCCTGCTCAGCGCCGCCCCGTATGGCTACGACGAGGCCGTCATCGGCCTGTTCGGGCTCGCCGGGCGCCGCCGGCGCACTGATCGCGCCGTTCGCCGGCAGACTCACCGACAGGGGGCACGGCCTGCGCGCGCTCGCCGCCTTCCTGCTCACGCTGCTCGCCAGCTGGGCGCTACTGGCGCTCGGACGCACCTCGCCGGTCGCGCTGATCGCCGGCATCGTCGTGCTCGACCTAGGCGTGCAGGGCGCGCAGATCAGCAACCAGACCGCCATCTACCGGCTCCACGCCCAGGCCCGCAGCCGCCTGACCACCGCCTACATGGTCTCCATCTTCCTCGGCGGCATCGTCGGCTCGACGCTCTCCACCACGCTCTACGCCGCCGGCGGCTGGGACGCCGTGTGCTGGCTCGGCGGCGGCCTGTCCGCGATCGCGATCGCGATCCTCGCCGCCACGCGGCGGGTGGGCCAGGCCGTCCCGGCGACCTCGCTCAGTCGCTGAGAAGGCGCGCGCGCAGCTGCTCGAGCTCCGCGTCGCTCAGGCCGTGCTGCGCCAGCCAGCTGCGCGCGCCGCCGCTCTGCTCGATCACATCGAGCGCGGCCTCGATCGCACCCGCGGGGGCCGTCAGCAGCACCGGCTGGGACTTCAGCACGCGCCTGACCAGCTCCGGGCCGCCCTCGAGGCCCGGCGTACTCGCAATCCGCTCGATCACCCCCGGCATGTTCGCCTCCGTGCGCACGTAGTCGGCCGCGACGTCCTCGCGCGCGACGCCCAGCGCCGTCAGCAGCACCGCGACGACGAGCCCCGTTCGATCCTTGCCGGCCGTGCAGTGGACGAGCGTCGGACCCTCCGAGGCAGCGATCAGCCGCGCCACCGACGCGAACTGCGGGCCCACGTGCGCGAGCGTCCCGCGGTAGAGGCTCGCAAGCCCGTCGTCCAGCTCAGGCGGGTCCTCAACGAGCCGCACGATGCCCGCCTCCGCCATCAACGGAATCGAGTGCACCTCCGTCTCAGGGCCCGCCAGCGGATGCTCGCCGCCCGCCTCCGCGGGCGAGCGCAGGTCGATCACCGTCGCCGGCGGCCACGACACGCCCGCCGGCGCGGGATCGCCGGCGCGCGGGGCGTCGCTGCGATACAGCACGCCCGCGCGCGTCACCCCACCGGAGCTCGTCGCGACGGCGCCCACGTCGCGGAAGTTCTGCAGACCCAGCGTCGCCTCCGGCGCGAGCAGCGCGCCGTCGCTCAACCGCCGCGCGCCGATCGGCTCCGGGAGCGCTACGCGCACCGGCGTCTCCGGGTTGCGCGTCGCCGTCTGAAAGCCCGGCCGCGGCTTGACGAACATCCTCAGCACGAGCTCGTCCCCGTCGGCATACAGCTCCGGCTCCAGCAGCCGGCCCTCGGCGCTCTGGCCGCTCGCGAACGCCTGCTCGATCATCAGCACACGCAGCTCCGTGTCCTCGGGCGTCGGCTCGTGTGTCGGGTCAAGGCGCCACGAGGATGCCCGGATCCCGTCGCGCGCGGCGCGCAGCGGCTTCGCGACGCCGGATTTCGTGCACTTCCAGCTGCGGCGCAGCGCGTTCTTGCTGAGCGTCACGAGCAGCAGCCGCGGCGGGCGGCCGCGCCCGAACAGGACCTCGCCGCCGTCGCGCGCGAGCAGCCGCCAGCCCGCGAGGCTCGGTGGCTCCGACGCGGGCACGCCGCGCTTGCGCCGTCCCACCGGGCGGTCCTCGGAGGACACGAGCGTGGCGAGGTAGTCGAGCAGCGCGGCGACCTCCGGGTCCTGCGGGTCCAGCGGCGGCGCAGGCTCCTCCAACAGCCGTGGCGGGAATGCGAGCGCGGCGCCATCGCTCACCAGCTCCGGAAAGCGCGGCCCGGGGCGCGTCTCGAGCACCGACGCGCGTTCCCAGTCGCGCTCGCTCGGAAGCTTGCGCTCACGCTTCGGGATGCGGCCCAGCAGGCCTGGAGCGGACTCGGACACCGATGCGAGGCTACCGAGCTTCGTGACAGCGCTGCCGGAGCCCCCCGCGCCGCCCATGTGCAATACTTAAGTAAATGCTTAAGCAATATCAGCCCGTCGACGACAGCATCGACCTCGTGTTCCACGCGCTCGCCGACGCAAGCAGGCGCGCGATGGTCGACCGTCTCACGCGCGGGCCCGCGTCCGTCAGCGAGCTCGCACGCCCGCTCGCGATGTCGCTGCCCGCGGTCGTCCAGCACCTGCACGTGCTCGAGCACAGCGGCCTCGTGCGCTCGCAGAAGCTCGGGCGCGTGCGCACCTGCGCCGTCGAGCCGACCGCCCTGCGCGCCGCCGAGCAGTGGATCGCCGAGCGGCGCACGTTCTGGGAGCAGAGCCTCGACCAGCTCGGCGACTACCTAGCCCGCGAGGAGCCCTTGCGAGAACAGGCGCCGCGCCGGGTACAGCAGGACCAACAACGACAGAGCAAGCACCAACCACCAGAGGAGAGCCAGCAATGACAGACACCGACCAGGCCGCCGTCGAGCGGTCCACCACCCAAGCGACGTTCGTGATCGAGCGCACCTACGAGGCCTCGCCGGAGCGCGTGTGGAGCGCGTGGGCGGACCCGCAGCGCAAGCGCGAGTGGTTCGGCCCCAAAGCGCTCAAGGCCGAGCACGAGCTCGAGTTCCGCGTCGGCGGGCACGAGCGCATGAGCGTGCGCACGCCCGACGGCGCGCTCTACCTGTTCGACTCCGAGCTCCGCGACATCGTCGAGCAGCGGCGCATCGTGCACACGTATGAGATGTATCTCGACGAGCAGCGCATCTCCGTATCCGTCGCCACCGTCGAGCTCGAGCCGATCGGCGCCGCCACCAGGCTCACGCTCACCGAGCACGGCGTGTACCTCGACGGGCTCGACACCGCCGCCGAGCGTGAGCACGGCACGCGCGAGATGCTGAGCGCGCTCGGTGCGGCGCTGCAGAGCGCGTCGGAGACCTCATGAACGCGCTCCAGGAGGACCGCTCGCTCGCGCGTGCTCCCCAGCAGGACCGCGCGCGCTGGGTCGCGCTGTACGTGCTTTGCGTCGGGATGCTGATGATCGTGCTCGACGTCACCGTCGTCAACGTCGCGCTGCCCTCGATCCAGGACGACCTGCGCTTCTCCACGTCGAGCCTCGCGTGGGTCGTCAACGCGTACCTGATCGCGTTCGGCGGCCTCTTGCTGCTGGCAGGGCGCTTCGGCGACCTGATCGGGCGCCGGCGCATCTTCCTCGCCGGCGTCGGCCTGTTCACCGCCGCCTCGCTCGCGTGCGGCCTCGCCGACAGCCAGTCGCGCTGATCGCCGCGCGCTTCGTCCAGGGCATCGGCGGCGCGATGACCTCCGCGGTGATCCTCGGCATGATCGTGACGATGTTCCCCGAGCCTCGCGAGCAGGCCAAGGCGATCGGCGTGTACGCGTTCGTCGCCTCCGCCGGCGGCTCCGTCGGCCTGCTCGCCGGCGGCGTCATCACGCAGTCGATCGACTGGCACTGGATCTTCTTCGTCAACATTCCCATCGGCATCGCCACCGCCGTGGCCGCCAGGCGCCTGCTCGAGCACGACGCCGGCATCGGCCTCGCCGAGGGCGCCGACATCCCGGGCGCGCTGCTGATCACCTCGGCGCTGATGCTCGGCGTCTACACGATCGTCAAGCCCGCGGCCGAGGACGGCTGGGGCGCGGGGCGCACGCTCGCGCTCGGCGGCGTCTCGCTTGCGCTGCTGCTCGGCTTCCTCGCGCGCGAGGCCACCGCCGCCAAGCCGCTGGTGCCGCTGCGCATCTTTCGCTCGCGCAACGTCGCCACCGCCAACCTCATCCAGGTGCTGTCCGTCGCCGGCATGTTCGGCGTGTTCTTCCTCGGCGCGCTGTACCTGCGGCGCGTGCTCGGCTACGACGCGCTCGACATCGGGCTCGCGTTCCTGCCCGTGTCGCTGACGATGGGCACGCTCTCGATCCGCTACTCCGAGCGGCTCGTCACGCGCTTCGGCGCGCGCAACATGCTCGTGCCGGGACTCGCGCTGATCGGGCTCGCGCTCGTCCTGTTCGCGCAGGTACCGGTGCACGGCAGCTATCTCGCGCACGTGCTGCCCTCGATGCTGCTGCTCGGCGTCGGCGCCGGCGTGTGCTTCCCCGCGCTCATGAACGTCGCCATGTCCGGAGCCGAGCCGCAGGACGCCGGCCTCGCCTCCGGCCTCGTCAACACCACCGCGCAGGTCGGCGGCGCGCTCGGGCTCGCCGTGCTCGCCACGCTCTCCACCTCGCGCAGCGCGCACCTCATCGCCCAGGGCCACGCCACCGCCGCCGCGCTCACGAGCGGCTATCACCTCGCCTTCTGGATCGCCACAGGGCTCGTCGGCGCGGCGATCGCGGTCGTGCCTCTGGTGGTGGGAGACGCCACACCGGATCTCGCCGCAGCCGGGAGCTCGATCGCCCGCGCTCACGACTGAGATCGGGGCGCGCCATCGCGCGAGCGCCGCGAATACCGGCCTCCGCCCGACTCGCGCCGCTATCCTTAGACGGCGCGACCCTCCGCGCGAGCACATGTGCGGAATCGTCGCTGTCATCCGGAGACCGAGCAAGCGGCACGCGCCCGCGCCGGATGAGCTGCTTGCAACACTGCGCGAGGCTGCGACGACGCTCGTGCAAGCACGCAGCGCTCCCTCGGGGCTGCTCGAGGAGCTCGGCAGCGCTCACGCCCAGCTCGCTGCGCTCGACGAAGCGCTGCGCGGCATGCCGGGCCTGCAATGCCTGCTTGCGGACCCAGCCCTGCTCGTCGCGCTCGAGCGGGAGACCGAGCGCCTCGGGCAGCTGATCGGCGAGATCGAGCAGGAGATCGACACGGGCGTGCTCGCGCACGTGCCCGAGGACGTCGAGCAGCTCAACGCGGCCTTCGTGGCCCTCAAGGACGTGCTGTGGACGATCCGCGCCGACCGGGTCGGGCATGCCCGTGCCGTCGCCCGCCATGTCGGCGGCAACGCATCCCCGACGGAGATCGAAGCGTTCTCCTCGATAGAGCTCGCGCTGTCGGCGCTGGAGCGACTCGAAGTGCGGGGACGAGACTCCGCGGGCATCCACCTGCTCCTCAGTGCCGGCGAGCTCGATCTCGGGGGCGATACGGGCGTAGCCGAGCAGCTGGCCGTCCGCCGGGACCCGCTCTTTCGCAACGGCTCCGCGCGGGCCGGCGAGGGCAGCCTGGGCCTCGTGTACAAGGTCGCGAAAGAGGTTGGCGAGCTGGGCGAGAATACGCGCCACCTGCGCGCGGCCATCGCGGCGGACCCGCTGCTCCGCCGCGCCCTCGAGCACACGTCGGTCAGGGTCTCCGTGCTCGGGCACACGCGCTGGGCCAGCGTCGGCATGATCAACGAGGCAAACGCACACCCCGTCAACGAGGAAGAGGACGAGGTCGCACCGTTGCCACACGTCGTGGCTGCGCTCAACGGCGACGTCGACAACCACCGCAGGCTCGCGGTGGAGAACGAGCTTCGCATTCCGGTCGGTATCACCACCGACGCGCGCATCATTCCGACGCTGACCGCTCGTGCGATCGCCTCGGGGTCTTCGCCTGCTGAGGCATTTCGCACGACGATGAACGCGCTGCAGGGCTCGGTCGCGGTCGCGGCCGTCTCTGCGAGAGATCCGTCCAAGCTCATGCTCGGGCTGCGCGGCAGCGGCCAATCGCTGTGCATCGGCGTGGCCGACGATCTCTACATGGTCGCCAGCGAGCCTTACGGGATCGTGGAAGCAACCTCGCACTTCGTGCGCATGGACGGCGAGGTCATCAACGCCGACGGCAGTCGGGGACAGATCGTCGCGCTCGACATGGACGCGGCCGGCGACGTGGAGAGGATCGACCGCCTCACATACGGCGGCGAGCGCCTCGCCGTCGACGCCGGGGATCTGATCGAGAGCGAGATCACGACCCGCGACATACACAGGGGCGAGAGCCCCCACTTCCTCCTCAAGGAGATCCGCGAGTCGCCCGACACGATGCGCAAGACGCTGCGGGGGCGAATAGTCGAGGTCGACGGGCGCCGTCGTGTCAGGCTCGGAGCGCAGGCGATCCCGGCAGCGCTGGAGCAGCGCGTGCGGGCGGGTGGTGTCCGCAGGATCATCGTCATCGGCCAGGGCACGGCCGCGGTGGCGAGCGCCGGGATCGCCACCGCCCTGGAATCGGCGCTTCGTCGCGCGACGATCGCGGTGAGCTCGGAGCCGGCCAGCGAGCTGTCGGCATATGGCCTGGTCGAAGACATGGGAGACGTGCTGATCGTCGCGGTCAGCCAATCGGGGACGACGACGGACACCAATCGCACGATCGACCTCGCACGGGCCCGAGGCGCAGCCGTGATCGCGATCGTGAACCGACGCAACAGCGATCTCGCGCACAAGGCAGACGGCGTCATCTACACCTCCGACGGGCGCGACGTGGAGATGAGCGTCGCGTCGACGAAGGCGTTCTACAGCCAGATCGTCGCCGGGTTCCTGCTGGGATTCGCGCTGGCGCGGGCGACGGGCTCGATCGATCTCGATCACGAGAGCGCCCTGCTCGACGGGCTCGTGAGCCTGCCCGCGGCGATGGAAGCGGTTCTTGCTCAGCGGGCGCATATCCGCGAGCTGGCGTGCGCGCTCGCGCCCCAGCGGCGGCATTGGGCGATCGTCGGCAGCGGTCGCAACCTCGTCGCCGCGCACGAGATCCGGATCAAGATGGCAGAGCTCTGTTACAAGTCGATCGCCCTCGACGTGACGGAGGACAAGAAGCACATCGATCTCTCGTCGGAGCCGTTGACCCTGGTGTGCGCCACCGGGGTGGCCGGTGCCGCGGCCGTCGACGTGGCAAAAGAGGTTGCGATCTTCCGGGCGCACAACGGCACGCCCGTGCTGATCGCGACGGATGGCGTGGAAGAGTTCGCCGGGATCGAGCCGATGGTCACGGTACCGCCCGTTCACGGCGAGTTGGCATACGTCCTGTCGACCGTCGTCGGGCACCTGTTCGGGTACGAGGCAGCGCTCGCGATAGACGCGCAGGCGAATCCGCTGAGAGAGGCCCGCATGGTCGTCGACGAGCTCGCCCAACGCGCCGTCGACGCGGACAGCATCCTGCGCCAGCTCCCCGCCAGGCTGGAGGCGCAGATCGGCGACTTCAGGCGGAGGCTCGCCGGCGGCGGCTACGACGCCGCACTTGCTCCGAGCACCGCCGGACGCCTGACATCGCTGCTCAGCTACGTAGAGGGCGACCGCCGCTTCGACCTCTACGACCGCGAGTTCGGACGGCCGGGCACGCCGACCAACCTGATCGAAGATCTCACCGCGACGCTGACACTGGCGATCGACGATCTGACGAGACCGATCGACACGATTCGCCACCAGGCAAAGACGGTGACGGTCGGCATCTCGCGCTCCGAGGAGGAGCTGTTCGACGTGCCGCTGGTGCAGGCGGTGCTCGCCGCGGGCGTCGAGCGCGGTCGCCTCACCTACCTCAACCTGCGAGCGCTCGTTGCGCTCAGCCCCGCCGTCGAGGCGGTTTCGGGCTACAGCCGCTACCAGATCGTGGGAGCGCCGGGCGACGACGCAGCCACGATCGCGTTGATCGACCAGGGCGGCGCGGCGCGCGCTGCCAAGTCGCGCACGGCCGTAGACCCCACCCTCCGCGGAACCAAGAAGATCGTCGCCGCAGAACGCCAGGTATTGATCGCACGGGGACGCAGCGACGGCAGGCTGGTCATCTTCGTGCCGGAAGTCGCCGCCGGCGTGACGACGGGCATGTCCCTGCTGCATGTCTCACTGCACCCGAGCTTGGCGCCCAGCCAACTACGGCTCGTGATGCACGGCTACCGCGAGCGGCTGGCGGCTCTCGCCGACGCCGTCATCGAGAGCGAGGGCAGCTTCGACGAGCGCGAGCTGCAGGCGAGCGATCTGGAGGAGCTGCTGACCGCGCCGATCGATGTGCTCGCCGATCGCTGGCGCGGCTCGCGCGCCGCGAGCACGTTCGACGTCGCCGAGGAGCCGACGGCGGCAGCAGTGCCCACGAAGCGCACATAGCTCTACATTGGTGCCCATGACTACTTCGAGCATCGCCTTCCTCCCCGACATGGCCGGCCGCACCGTGATCGTCACCGGCGCCAACAGCGGCATCGGCCGCGCCGCCGCGAGCGCGCTCGCCGGCGCCGGCGCGCATGTCGTGCTCGCCGTGCGCGACATCGACAAGGGCCGCGCCGCCGCCGCCGGCATGCCCGGCGAGACCGAGGTGCGCCAGCTCGATCTCGCGAGCCTCGCATCCGTGCGCGAGTTCGCCGGCGCGTGGGACGGCAAGCTCGACCTCTTGATCAACAACGCCGGCGTGATGGCGCCGCCGCTCGGGCGCACCGCCGAGGGCTTCGAGCTGCAGTTCGCCACCAACCATCTCGGGCACTTCGCGCTCACCAACCTGCTGCTCGAGCACGTCAGCGGCCGCGTCGTCACCGTCGCCTCCGGCGCCCACCGCATGGGCGCCATCGACTTCGACGACCTCAACTGGGAGCGCAAGCGCTACAGCGCCTGGCGCGCCTACGGCCAGTCCAAGCTCGCCAACCTGCTGTTCACCTCAGAGCTGCAGCGGCGGCTCGAAGCGGCCGGCTCATCCGTCCTCGCGACCGCCGCGCACCCCGGCTACGCCGCCACCAACCTGCAGTTCCACAGCGGCCGGCGCGCGCTCGACCTGCTCAGCGTCCTCGGCAACCGGCTGATCGCGCAGGACGAGGACGCCGGCGCGCTGCCGACGCTGTACGCCGCCGTCGCCGACGTGCCCGGCGGCAGCTTCGCCGGCCCCGACGGCCCCATGGAAGTGCGCGGCAAGCCCAAGCTCGTCGGGCGCTCCAAGGCCGCCCGCGACGCCGACGTCGCGCGGCGCCTGTGGGACGCCTCCGAGGAGCTCACCGGCGTGCGCTTCGGGCTCGGCACGGTCGCGACCGCGTAGGAGGCGGCGCCTGACACGGCGCCCGCGGCCGGGGCCTGCGACGAGCTACGTGCGCCGGCTGTAGAAATCGGCCTGCCGTTTCCTGGCCAGCAGTCCAATGCACGGGACAGCTGAGCTGGGCAGGATGCCCGCTCATGAGCGTCGATGTAATCGTCTCCTACGACGGCACCGAGAACGACGACGACGCGCTCGCGCTCGGCAAGCTGCTGGCGGGAGACGCGACGAAGCTCGCGCTCGCGTACGTCCGCCACGCGCCCGAGCTCAACCCCGACCGCGAGGCGCTCGCGCAGCACGACGCCGCCAGCCGGCTCGCGCAGGGCGCCGCGCGACTCGACGCCCCCGAGATCCCCCAGCACGTCGTCTTCGGCGCCTCCACCGGCGCCGGGCTCGAGGAGCTCGCCGTCGCCGAAGGCGCCTCGCTGATCGTGTTCGGCTCCGACTACCGCACGCCCCCCGGCCGCGCCGAACCGCCGACCTCCGCGCAGCGGCTGCTCGAGATCGGCGCGACCGCGATCGGCGTGGCGGCCGCCGGGCTGCGCGCCGACCCCGGAGCCACGATCGCCACGATCGCCGTGATCCCCGGCGACCCCGCCGCGCAACAGACCGCCGACGCGCTCGCCGGCAAGCTCGGCGCGCAGGTTGCCGGCGCCGGCGCGCCGCTCGCCGACCTGATCGTCGTCGGCTCCCAGCCCGGCGCACCCGCCGGGCGTATCGCCCTCAGCGGCTCCGCGCGCACCCAGCTCGACGCCTCGCGCGGCTCGGTGCTCGTCGTGCCCAGCGGCAAGCCGCTGCTCTGATTCACACCAGCTGAACCGCGCTAGCATCTGCCGATGGACCCACTCGGCAGCGCGATCGCAGACCACGACGCGCTGCGTGCGCTCTACCCCGCCGCCGAGGGCCGCGCCTGGCGCAAGGACATCGGCAGGCTCGACGAGATGGCGCGCGCGCTGATCGCCGCCAGCCCGATGCTGCTGCTCGCGAGCACCGCCGCCGACGGGCGCTGCGACGCCAGCCCGCGCGGCGGACCGCCGGGGTTCGTCACCGTGCTCGACGACGAGCACCTCGCGATCCCCGACGCCACCGGCAACCGGCGCCTGGACTCGCTCACCAACATCATCGACAGCGGCCGCGTCGGGCTGCTGTTCCTGATCCCCGGGCGCACCACCACGCTGCGCGTCAACGGCCGCGCCCACGTCACCGCGGATCCCGACTGCCTCGCCCGGCTCTCCCCCGTCGGCAAGCCGCCGGTCACCGCGATCGTCGTCGGCGTCGAGGAGGTCTACGCGCACTGTCCCAAGGCGTTCGTGCGCTCGCGCCTGTGGCAGCCCGACAGCTGGCCCGACGCCCAGTCGCTGCCGTCCTCCGCCGAGGTCACGCTCGCGCACCTGCGCGACCCCGAGCTCACGCTCGCCGAGATCGAGAGCCGCGAGCGCGACAGCCTCCAGAACCGGCTCGCGTAGGCGCCCCGTCAGCCCATGTAGCGCGCTACGGCTCGAGCGACACGCCCGCGCGCGTCGAGGACAGCCGCTGCGCGGACACGCTCCCCGGCTCGTGCGCTCCCGGCGCCCGCGCCACGCCGCCGCGCGCCTTCGCGCGCAGCTCGCTCGCGGGCACCTCGCGCTCGCAATGCTCGCAGCGCACCTCCACGCGCACCTCATGCCCGCACGGCTCGTGGGTCACGCTCACCGGGCCGCGCGCGCCAGGCCACTTCCAGCGGTCACCCCACTGCATCAGCGCCAGCAGCGCCGGGATCAGGTCCGCGCCCTTCTCCGTCAGGGCGTAGTCATGACGCTCGGGACGCCGCTGGTACAGGCGCCGCTCGAGCAGGCCCTCCGCGAGCAGCGCCTCCAGGCGGTCCGACAGCACGTTCGCCGAGATCCCCAGATCCTCCTGGATCTCCCCGAAGCGCCGCACGCCGTACGCCACGTCGCGCAGGATCAGCGGCGTCCACCACTCGCCCGCCACGTCCAGCGTCCTTGCGATCGAGCACGGGTGTGCGCCAAGCGAGGTGCGCTTCATACGGTCAGTCTAGCTTGCATAACAGGAGTGACTCGTGTAGGGTCACGACGAACGTAGTCACTCCTATAAAAGAAGTGACTACGCGAGCCAGCTCCAAAATCAGCTCCACCAAAGCCGACACAGCGGCCGGCCGGCCGCAGGGAGGTCTCACCCATGCCCATGCTCGATGCGTACATCCCCACCGGCGCCCTCACCCCCGCAGCCGAGGACAAGCTGCTCAGCGATCTCACGGACGTGCTGCTGACCAACGAGGGCGCCGACCCGTCCAACCCGCGCGTGCGCTCGATCGCGTGGCTGTTCGTGCACCGGCCCGAGGCCGTGTACGTCGCCGGCTCGCGCGCCGGCGCCCCGCACTACCGCTTCGTCGCATCCGTGCCCGAGGGCCAGTACGAGCCCGAGCGCCGACAGGCGATGGTGCGCGACATCACCCAGGCCGTGCTCGACGCCGAGGACGGGGCGTATGAGCGCGACCCCGGCCGCGTGTGGGTGTTCACGCCCGAGATCCCCGACGGCACCTGGGGAGGCTTCGGCCAGATCGCCACGCTCGCCGACATCGCCACGCTCGCCACCGGCGACCCCGAGCGCGGCCGCGCCTACGCAGAGGAGCGACTCGGCGCGCGGCGGGGCGCCGCGGTCGCCGCCTAAACGCGCCTGCAGCCGGCGGACGCCGGGAGGCGGGCGCACCCGCTCGCCTCCCGGTCGGATCGGGCGCACTCGCCGATCCCGCATGAAGATCCCACATAAATAAATAAAAACGGGGATTGGAAAAGCATCGGCGCTGACGTACCGTTTCGTCGAGCCGTGACCGCGTGAACGAACTCCTTGCCCTGCCACGCGAATGGCTCGCCACAGCCGGCGAGATCGGTGGCTTCACCGGTCACATCGTGCGCGACGTGTGGAGCCTGCGCGTCTTCCGCTTCTTCGGCGAGGCGCTGCGCCAGGCCGGGATCCTGATCATCGGCTCGACGCTCGTCATCTGGAGCCTCGTGTTCATCACCGGCCTCGGCACCTGCGGCATCGAGGGCGCGTACTTCACCGAGTCCCAGGGCGCGCCCTCCTACGCCGGCGTCTTCACCGCCTGGTGCAACCTGCGCGAGGCCGTGCCCTACGCGTTCGGCTACATGATGTCCGCCAAGGTCGGCACCGGCATCGTCGCCGAGCTCGGCGCCATGCGCATCTCCGAGGAGATCGACGCGCTCGAGGTGATGGGCGTCGACTCGATGGTGTTCCTCTGCGCCACGCGCCTGCTCGCCGCCTGGATCGTGCTGCCCTTCATGTACGTCTCCGCGATCGGCGTCGCCTACATCGCCTCCTACCTGTCCGTCGTCGATCAGATCGGCTACACCTCCGCCGGCGGCTACCTGCTCATCTTCTGGCAGTTCCAGAACCCCACCGACTTCCTCTTCAGCATCATCAAGGGCATGAGCATGGCCACCGCTATCGTGCTCGTCGCCTGTTACTACGGCTACAACGCCAGCGGCGGGCCCGTCGGCGTGGGCAAGGCGACCGCGAAGTCGATGGTGCTCAACCTGATCCTCGTCAACCTCATCGGCATGCTCGGCACCGAGGTCTTCTGGGGGACGAACCCGCGCGCGCCGATCGGGGGTTGACGCGTAAGCTCCGCGGCGTGGACTTCCTGCTCGCCAAGGACGACCTGCACAACTGCCGCTTCGAGGACACCCCCGCGCTCGAGCCGGGGCCGGGGGAGGCGGTGCTGCGCGTCGACGCGTTCGGCCTGACCTCCAACAACATCACCTACGCGATGTTCGGCGAGGCGATGTCGTACTGGGACTTCTTCCCGGCCGCGGAGGGCTGGGGGCGCATGCCCGTGTGGGGCTTCGCGGAGGTCACCGCGAGCACCGTGCCCGAGCTCGAGCAGGGCGCGCGCGTGTTCGGCTACCTGCCGCCGTCAACCGAGCTGCTCGTAACGCCCGCGCACGCGAACGCGAGCGGCTTCACCGACGCATCGCCGCACCGCGCCGCGCTGCCCGGCGCGTACAACCGCTACGCGCGCACCGACGCCGACGCGTTCTACGACGCCGAGCACGAGGACGAGCAGATGCTGCTGCGCCCGCTGTTCCTGACGTCGTATCTGATCGACGACTTCCTCGACGACGCCGGCCGCTTCGGCGCCGAGGCGATCGTGATCTCGAGCGCCTCCAGCAAGACCGCGAGCGCACTCGCGTACCTGCTGTCGCTGCGCGAGGACGCGCTCGTCGTCGGGCTCACCTCGGAGCGCAGCGCCGAGCTCACACGCACGCTGTGCGTGTACGACCACGTGCTCGCCTACGACCAGCTCGAGTCGCTGCCCGCCGGTCGCGCCGTGTACGTGGACATCGCCGGCGACGCCGAGCTGCGCGCGTCCATCCACGACCACTACCGCGACGAGCTCGCCCACTCGGCCGTCGTCGGCGCCACCCACCACGACCGCATGGGCGCCGTCCCCGATGCGCTGCCCGGCCCGCACCCGACGTTCTTCTTCGCGCCCGACCGCGTCGTCAAGCGCGCCGCCGACTGGGGCGCCGACGGCCTGCAGCAGCGGATGGCCGACGCCTGGCATCCGTACGTCGCGTGGACGGGCAGCTGGCTGCAGGTGATCCACGGCCACGGGCCCGATGCGCTCCAGAGCGCCTACCTCGACCTACTCGACGGGCGCATCGACCCCGCCAGCGCGCACGTGCTCTCGCTTTAGGGGCCGCGCGCGACGCCCGCCAGGAGACTGCCGCGAGCGCGGACCGGCGGTCGCCTCAGATCTTCAGCACGAGCTTGCCCGTGTTCTCGCCGGCGAACAGCCGCAGCAGCGTCGCGGGGAAGTTCTCGAGGCCCTCCGCGATGTCCTCGCGCGAGACGAGCTTGCCCGCGGCCAGCCAGCCGGCCATCTCCTGCACGGCCTCGCCGTAGCGCGCGATGTAGTCGCCCATCGTGAAGCCGGTCATGCTCGCGTTGTTGACGAGCAGCGACAGGTAGTTCGACGGACCGCGCATCGGCGTCGTGTTGTTGTACTGGCGAGATCGCCCCGCAGATCACGACGCGCGCCTTGCGCGCGAGGTGCGCGAGCGCAGCATCGAGGATCTCGCCGCCGACGTTGTCGAAATAGACATCGATGCCGTTCGGGCAGTGCTCCGACAGCGCCGCGTCAAGGTTCCCTGCCTTGTAGTCGATCGTGGCGTCGAAGCCCAGGTCCTCGAGCAGGTGCCCGCACTTCTGCGGGCCGCCCGCGATCCCCACCACTCGAGCAGCCCTTGATCTTCGCGATCTGCCCGACGAGCCCGCCGACCGCGCCCGCCGCGCCGGACACGACCACCGTCTCGCCCTCCTTCGGGCGGCCGATGTCGAGCAGGCCGAAGTACGCCGTCACGCCCGGCATGCCCAGCGTGCCCAAATACACCGGCAGCGGCGCGAGGCTCGGGTCGACCTTGAAACACGCCTTTGCCGTTCGCCACCGCATACTCCTGCACCCCCAACAGGCCGCCCACGTGCGAGCCGACGGGCACGTCCGCGTCCTTCGACGCGATCACCTCGCCCACCGCGAACGCGCGCATCACCTCGCCGATGCCCACCGGCGGGATGTACGAGCGGCCCTCGTTCATCCAGCCGCGCATCGCCGGATCCAGCGAGAGGTAGAGCGATCTTGACGAGCACCTCGCCGTCGCCCGGCTCCGCCACCGGCTCCTCGGTGTAGCGTCCAGTCGCTCGGCTTGCGGCAGGCCGACCGGGCGCGCGGCCAGTCGGAACTGGTGGTTCACGGCATCCATCGCGTCACCTCTCCTCGTGGCCCTGCGGATGCACGAAGGGTGCGTCGAGCAGTCATTGCGCCGCCACATCCACAGTCACGGACCCAAGGAGCCCCCCCCGACGAGAGCCACATGCCCGAGATCGAGTTCCCCACGAGCGCCGGCAGCGCCCCCGGCTACCTCGCCGAGCCCGCCGCCGAGCACGGCCCCGGCGTGATCGTGCTGCAGGAGTGGTGGGGCCTCGACGAGCACATCCGCTCGATCTGCGACCGCCTCGCCGCCGACGGCTTCTACGCGCTCGCCCCCGACCTGTACCGCGGCGAGACCACCACGCAGCCGAGCGAGGCGCAGCAGAAGATGATGGCGCTGTCGATGGGCGAGGTCGAGCAGGACATGTGCGGCGCCGCCGACCACCTCGCCGCGCAGCCCGGCTGCGAGGGACCCGGGCGTCGGCGCCGCTCGGGTTCTGCCTCGGCGGCGGCCTGGCCGTGTGGGCCGCCGCCACCTGCCCCAACATCGCCGCCGCCGTCACCTACTACTACGTCATGCCCCACGGCAAGCCCGACTTCACGGGCATCAACGGACCCGTGCTCGGCCACTTCGGCACCGCCGACGAATTCATCCCGCCGAGGACGCCGACAAGCTCGAGGCGGAGCTGCAGCGACGCCGGCGTCGAGACGACCTTCCACCACTACGAGGGCGCCGGGCACGCGTTCTTCAACGACACCAACCGTCTCGGCACCTACGACCACGACGCTCGCCGAGCAGTCGTGGGAGCGCACCGTCGAGCTTCCTGCGCTCGGCGCTCGCCTCCTGAGCACCACAGGTCAAAGCCGCCCGCTGCCCGGCGCCTCGCGGCGCGCGCGGGTGCGCGCCGCCGTCCGCGCGCTCGCGACCGCCCGCGTGTCGAGCGCCGTCGCGGTGCCCACCGCTGTCGCGATGATCACCGCCGTCGTCGTGCTCGCGTTCACCGCCGGGCTCGCCGAGGCGCCGGCGCGCACCGCGCTCAGCGCCGACGTCACGCCCGTGCCGCAGCCCGGCGCGCCGTGGTCGGCGCCCGTCACGCTCAACCCATGCCCCGCCGGCGCCGCCGCGCAGGTCGTGTTCCCCAGCGACCGCCCCAGCCACGCCACCGGCGCCGGGCGCGATCGTGTGGAGCGACTCCGAACGCTGCCCCGGCGGCGAAGGCGCGCGCGTCGCCGCGCTCGACGCCCAGGACGAACCGCGCGCGCCCGCCACGCCGCACACCGCCGCCGGACAGCCGCTCGCGCCGCAGGGGACGCTCGTCGCAAGCGGCGCCCCCCACGGGCAGATCCTGATCGCCGGCTCCGCCCCCGGCGCAGCGCGGGACGCCCTCGCGATCCAGGGCGCCGCCGCCGGCCCGTTCGACGCGCTGGCGCCCGCCGGCGGCGCCAGCGCGCCGATCGCCCTCGCAACGGGCTACCTCGGCGACGTCGCGCTCGCCTCGCCGCCCGCCGGGGGCACGAACCGCCCCGCGACCGGCGCAGGAGGCTCCGGCGCGACCGGAGCGCTCGCCATGCACGTCGAGCGCTTCTTCGCGCACGGCTTCGTGCGCAACGTCAGCGGACCCACCGCGACCACAGCGCCGATGCACGCGCTCACGCTCGCGATGGACTTCCGCAGCGAAGTGCTCGCCGTGTGGCAGCAGGGCGCGTCGTTGTACGCGCGCCTCGTGCCCAACAAGGGCGCGCCGCGGTCGATCCAGCGGCTCGCTTCCGTCGGCTCGCACGTACAGATCGCCGCCGTGCTCAGCGACGACGGGCGCGCGATCGTCGCGTGGAGCGAGCAGCGAGGCGAGGAGAGCTCTGTGTACATCGACCGCTCGGCAACCGGCGTGCGCTTCGGCACCCCGCAGCTACTCGAGCGCCTCCGCGACCCCGATGGGCTGTCCGAGCCCGCCGCGTCCCCCGCGCTCGTGCGCCTCAGCTCCGAGAGCGTCATGCTCGCGTGGGCCGGCGCCGCCGCCGGACACTGGGTCGTGCGCACCGCGCCCGTCGACCTCAACGGGGTCGGCGCCGCCGGCACGATCGCAGCGACTGGCACGGACGCGCTGCTCGCGCACCTCGCCGCAGGGCCCGCAGGCGACGCCATCGTGCTGTGGACCGAGCCTGCGCCGACCGCCGCCGGGCCGCCCGACATGGCACGCCAGGCGATCTTCGCGGCGCGCGGCTTCGACGACTATCCGGCGCACGGCATCTTCGGCGCTCCCGAGCAGGTCGCACCCCCGGGTCCCGTCAGCGACGCCACCGTCGCAATCGACCCGGACAGCGACCGCGCGATCGCCGTCTGGCGCGGCGAAGCCGACGCCGTCGAGTACTCGCTCCGAGCCTTCGGACCAGCGCCCGGACCAGCGCAGTGAGGCGCGCGCTCACGCAGGCGCACCGCGCGCGCGGCAGCCTTTAGGAAAGGATGCCAGCAGATGGATAGGGACTACGAGCGTCAGACACACCAAGCCGAGGATCGCCACTGGTGGTACCGCGGGCGCCGCAACGGTGCTCGACGGCGTGCTCGCCGGCCTCGGCCTGCCCGCGCCCGCGCGCATCCTCGACGCCGGCTGCGGCAGCGGGCGCAACATGGTCGAGCTAGCCCGTCTCGGCGACGTCACCGGCGTCGAGCTGTCGCGACACCAGCGTCGCGCTCGCCCGCGCGCGAGGGGTCGGCGAGGTGGTCGCCGGCTCGGTGCTCGAGATGCCGTTCGCCGACGACAGCTTCGACCTCGCCGTCAGCCTCGACGTGATCGAGCACCTCGAGGACGACCTCAGCGCGCTGCGCGAGCTGCGCCGCACGGTCGCCCCCGGCGGCGCGCTGCTCGTCACCGTGCCCGCCTACCAGTGGCTGTGGAGCGGCCACGACGAGATCAACCACCATCACCGCCGCTACACGCGCCGCACGCTGCAGCGCGTCGCCGAGCAGGCCGGCTGGAAGCAGGTGCGCACCACCTACTTCAACTCGCTGCTGCTGCCCGTCGCGATCGTGCTGCGCGTGCTCGAGCGCGTCAACCGCACCAAGACCACCGAGATCGAGCCTCGACCTGTGGGTGCCGCCGGAACCCGCTCAACTGGCTGCTCGAGCGTCCGCTCGACGCTCGAGTCCGCGCTGATCGCCCGCGGCAGGCGCATCCCCGCAGGCCTGTCGCTCCTGGCCGTCTTCCGCTGACCGCGGTCACGCCGGCGGTGTCGCCGCGCGTCGGCGGCCACCGGCGCGTGCGCGCGGAACGTCCACGCGCGATTGACGAGTGAACGTCGTGACGGTGACGACCGCCGTCGCGCACACCTGCGCGATCAGCTTGTCGAGGTGCCCGTCGTGCACGAGCAGGTACAGCAGGCCCTCGTTGATGCCCAGACCGCAGCTCTGCACGACCGCCCAGCGCACCGGCGTGAGCGCGTCGCCCACGTGCTCACGGAACGTCCAGCGGCGGTTGAGCAGAAAGCCGTTGGTCGCACCCACCGCGAAGCCGATCGCGGACGCCGCCAGGTACCAGACGCCGAACACCTTCAGCAGCACCGTGTACACGACCAGCGTCAGCAGCGTGTTGGACACCCCGACGATCCCGAACTTGACGAACTGGACGAGCATCGGCGCGCTCAGACGGCTCGCGTGCCGCGCTACGCTGGAGGGCGATTCATGCGGGTCGGTGCGCTCGGGAGCCATTCAGAGACAGCATGAACGATAAATTGACCGTGCGCTTAGGGCTCTCGTCGAAGATCAACGCAACGCAGCAGCATTCCCGCCAGCACCGCCGGAAGGCAACGATCATGTCGGATACACCACCCCGCACCCCCATCCTGCTCAGCGTGGTCGCGCCCGTCTACAACGAGGAGGAGCTCGTCGAGGAGTTCGTCGCGCGCACCACGCACGGCCGTCGCCGACTACGAGTTCGAGCTGATCCTCGTCAACGACGGCAGCGCCGACCGCACGCCCGAGCTGCTCGACCGCATCGCCGCCAGCCGATCCGCGCGTGCGCGTCGTGCACCTGTCGCGCAACTTCGGCCACCAGGCGGCGCTGACCGCCGGGCCTCGAGCACGCCGTCGGCGACGTCGTCGCGATGATCGACGCCGACCTGCAGGACCCGCCCGAGCTGATCCCCGACATGATCGCCCAATGGAGCCAGGGCGCCGACGTCGTGTACGCGGTGCGCAAGCAGCGCGAGGGCGAGACCGCCTTCAAGCTCGCCACCGCCTCGTGGTTCTACAAGCTGTTCGACAAGCTCGCCCAGGTCGACCTCGAGCCCAACTCCGGCGACTTCCGCCTGCTCGACCGCCGCGCGCTCGAACGCGCTGCTCGCGATGACCGAGCGCTCGCGCTTCCTGCGCGGCATGACCGTGTGGGTCGGCTTCACGCAGACAGCCGTCTCCTACCAGCGCGACGCGCGCCACGCCGGCGAGACCAAGTACACGCTGCGCAAGATGCTGCGCTTCTCGCTCGACGCGATCGCCTCCTTCTCGCACGTGCCGCTGCAGCTCGCCACGTACGTCGGGCGTGCTCTCCGCCGGCGTCGCGTTCATCGCGATCCCGGTCGTGATCGTGCTGCGCATCGTCGACTCCTACCTCCCCGGCTTCGGCTCGATCACGATCGCGATCCTGCTGCTCGGCGGCATCCAGCTGATCGCGCTCGGCGTCATCGGCGAGTACGTCGGGCGCATCTACGACGAGGTCAAGCACCGACCGCTGTACATCGTGCGCGAGGAGCGCAACCGCCCGAGCGCGTCCAACGGACGGCTCGTCGCACTCCCCGCCGACCGCGCCGGGCTGCCGGCGCGCGAGACCGAGGGTGTCACATGAGTGTCAGCGAGCCGCTACCGGAAGCCGACCAACCCGGCATCGATCTGCGCACCGAGCGGATCAGGATCGAGACCGAGCGCCACCGCATCGAGGGCATCCTCACGCTCGCGCGCGACGGCTACCGCAGCCGCGTCTCAGACGTGCTCAACGCCTCCGAGCGCGACTTCATCACGCTCACCGACGTCACCGTCGCGCCACTCGACGGCGGCCCGATCGAACTGCACAGCTACCTGAGCCTCGCGCGCCGGCACATCGTGTTCGCGGTCGCCGCCGAACCGAGCTAACACTCGCCGCCCAATCGGCCTCGCGGCCGCCCACCCCAAGCTCGAGGCGCCGCGAGCTTCGACCTAGTCCTCGCGCACGTACGCGATGCGCGCGACCTGCACGTAGAGCTCCTCGCCGCCGACGGACGCGGTCAGTGTCACCCAGCCGGGCGGCGCGATGATCGCGCCGCTGCCGCGGCGCAAGCCGTCTCTCGCGTTGACGATCCTCGTGAGAACGTCCTCCACGTCCTCGGCCACCTCGATCTCCGTCTCGTCAAGCAAGATGCGCGCCATCTGGGCTCCTTCCTCATGCGCATGGGTCGCGCAGTTGTCGACTCGCTGAGTGAACAACGTAGGGTACAGGCAGAGGACGCGACTTTCAGGGCGTGAAGCTGCTCGCGCTCGAGACCGTGCCAACAGGCGCCGAGGTGTTTCCAATCGTGACGGGTCCCGCGAGCGCCCCCACGGGCACGGTCGCCTTGAGCTTCTTCGAGGACACGTACTTCACGCTCGCGCGGACCCCCCCGAAGCTCACCGTCGAGCTGCTGTTGAAGCCGATTCCCTTGATCGTCACGGCCGCCCCCGGCGCGCCGCTTTCGGGATTCAGCCCGAGCACCGACAGCGTCGGCTTGAACTTGTGCTTGCTCTTCACCGTCGCGCTCGAGGAGACCAGCGTGATCGCCGCCGCCCGCGCGCCATCGGGCACGGTGGCTTCGATCTGCGTCGGAGAAAGCACCCTGAAGCTCGCCGTGAGCTTGCCGAACTCGACGGCGCCGACCGCGCCGAGGCCCGTGCCTTCGATCTGGACCGCGCTGCCGGTGATGCCGGAGCTCGGCGTGAAGCCAACGAGCACCGGGCGTTCTTCGCCTGCCATGTTCGTGAACGCAACGAGACCCAGCGGGCTGCCAACTCCCGTGGGGCCATCGAAGCCGGTCACAGCCTGGCAGGAGGTGCTGCCGCCACACGATCCGTTGGCGCCCGCGACGATGTCGTAAAGGTCCGCGCCGTCGCCCAGGTGCGCGTACAGATTGGCAGCCGGGTAGGCCGCGCCGCCCGCGCCGCCCGCGAGCGCGAACTCGGCAGCGACGATCGGCGACGACACGGACGTGCCGCCGAACACGGTCCAGCCGGTCGGCTCGCCGTTGCCTTCGGGGACGCTGTCGTAGATGTCGACGCCCGTCTTCGGGTTTGCGACCGCGGCGACATCGGCGACCGAGCGCTCGGCGCCGCAGCCGGTCGCGGCGAAGCCCGGCACGGCGCTCTGCCAGCTCGCAGCCGCGAAGATCTCGCTGCAGCCGCTGCCGGCTTCACCCCACACGGTGGCGCTCCACGCTTCCTTCTTCTCCACGAGGCTGGTGCCTCCGACCGCGACCACGTCAGGCGAGTCGGCCGGGAAGTTCGCGCCCGCGGGTTCGCCGGCGCACGCCTTGTTGAGATATCCGCAGTCGCCTGAGCTCGCGGTCACGACTACGCCCGGATGGTCATAGAAGCCGGCCGCCAGTTCCGTGTAGAAGCTCGCGATCGCCGGTTCCTCGGGCCCGGTGTAGGAGTTGCTGATCTCGGTCGCGCCCGCCGCCACGGCGCTGTCGACGGCCGTGGCGAGATCTTCCAGCCCGGCGCTTTCGGCCTCCACGAGCAACACATGACACCCCGGGCACACGGCATGCGCCATCTGCACGTCGATCGAGATCTCGCCGGCCCATTCGCCGTTCTCCGTCGGCAGCGGACTCGCCTGCCCCTGCTCGTCGCGCTTGCTGAAGCACCCGTTCGCGCTCGTGCACGCGGGCAGGCCGAACTGTTCGTCGTAGACGCCCAGATCGGCTTCCGCGGCCGGATCGTCGTACGCGTCGATCACCGCGATCGTCTGCGTCGGCGCCGACGCCGTTTCGCTCGGCAGCGCGTACGCCGCGCGCAGCTCCTGCGGCGTCAGGTACCCGGGGAACGGGCTCGTGTCGGTCACCGCCGGCAGCACCCCCGCCGCCTCTTCGGAGGCTTGCTCGCCGGCTCGCGCGCGAAGCTCGGCTGCAGTCAGGGATGCGACCAGCCGCATCGCCGCGCACGCGGCGGCGCGTGGCCGCGGCCTGCCGCACAGGCGCTCCACGTGGTAGCGCGAGACCGCAGCGCGCCCGAGGGCGCCGCTCTTGCTCGCGACGGACGCACCCGCGATGGACGCGCCCGCGCCGATCCCCACCGCGATCGCGAGCACGACGATCGTCCTCGACACGACCCGCGCGAGCACGCGCCTCGGCTGCTGCCCCTCCCCAGAGCGCACCCTCCCCATGTGCTCATCGTAACGACAGTTGTCGATTTAATCGACAACTAGACACAAGTGTGATCGTTCGACTCAATCCTGTGGGAGCATCCGACGGCGTGCTCGGCGGCTATTCGGCGTCCGGCGGCGTGCCCTGCGGCTGCTCGGCGTCCGGCCGTGTGCCCTGTGGCTGCTCGGTTCCAGCGAGGCCATCCACGAGGCTGCCCGCCTTGGCGCCGGCCTTTTGGATCCGCTCGCGGTACTTGCCGCCGGTGCGCTCGTCAGCCGTCGCCGCGACCTTCTCGACCGCCTCGTGGATCTTGTCGCTGTGCTCAGCCGTCGCATCGGCGGCCTTCGTCTTCAGGTCCTTGAGCTTGTCTGCGATTCCCATGGCGCCCTTTCGAGAGAAGTCGTCGCGAGGCGGCCTGCGTCGAGCATCGCCCCGTGGTCATGCTAATCGCTATGCGACCACGGGCGTCCATTGCGCGTCGATCTCGCGCTGCGCGGCTGCGAGGCTCTCAGCGGCCAGCGGGCGCAGCTCGGCCATCTGCGGGTTCGTCTCGGCGAGCGTCAGCTCGGCGGTGATGAAGCGCGGCTCGAGACCCGTCAGGCTGAGGCCGTGCTTCAGCCACTGCTCGGCGTGGTCCCAGCCCTCGCGCGGCGTGCCCGGCGCGTAGCCGCCGCCGCGCGACGCAAGCACCAGCAGGTCGCGACCCCCGAGCAGCCCCGTCATCGTCGCGTGGTCGACCGACAGCCCGGGCGCGACCAGGTGGTCGACCCACGACTTGACGGAGCTGGGCGGGCCGAAGTTGTACAGCGGCAGGCCCAGCAGGATCGTGTCCGCCTCGAGCACCTCCTCCACTAGCCGTTTGCTGAGCTCCCACGAGGCGGCCTGCGCCGGCGTGTGCTGGTCCGCGGGCACCATCCGCGCGGTGCCAGAAGCGCTGTCCAGGTGCGGCAACGGGTCAGCGCCGAGATCGCGGTAAGAGATCGTGCCATCGGAGTGCGCCGCGAGCCAAGCCTTTGCCGCGCGCGCGGTCAAGCCGCGGCTCACCGAGCGCTCGCCCTGGATGCTGGAGTCGATCTGAAGTAGATGAGACATAGTGTCGTCCTTTACAACTCGTTTGTAAGAACCAATAGAGTTGTAACACACAACAGAGTTGGTAAGGGTGTCCTAGTCCTAGACTTAGGGGATCGTCACTTCGCTCACCACACGCCACCGCTCATCCGCCTTGCTGGACCACCTCGCGCGCCTCACACGGCTGCGCGCCGAGTCTGCGCTCGCACCGCTCGGCCTGAGACCCCGGCACCTCGTCGCACTTACGGTGCTCCGCGACCACGGAAGCCCCACCCAGCAGGCGCTAGCTGCCGCCCTGAAGACCGACCGGACGAACCTGATCGGCCTGCTCAACGAACTCGAGAGCGACGGCCTGATCCTGCGGCGACGGTCGAGCGACGATCGTCGCCGCCACATCGTCGAGTTGACCGCCGAGGGCACCCAGCGGCTGACGCAGGCGGAGGCCGCGCTCGCGGCCGCCGAGGACGAGGTGCTCAGCGCGCTCGATGCCGACCAGCGAGAGCTGCTCTACAGCCTGCTGCAGCAGGCGACCACGAGCCATGTCGTCGACTGCGGCGCCGCAGCCGCGTGCCAGGAGGACTGCGAGTAGCGCGAGTCCGCCCGCTGCAGGATCATCGCCGTCTAAAGCCATCGGCACGCCGCCTCCGGCAACGAAATGCAACAAAGAGGCGGAAGGGGGGAGATTCGAACTCCCGAGACGGGGGTTACCCGCCTGCCGGTTTTCAAGACCGGTGCATTCAACCGCTCTGCCACCCTTCCGCGCGCGCATGAAGGCTAACGCCTCTGCTCACGGCGCTCGCCGACGGCTCGCGCGGCGACGGCCTGTAGCCTCTAAACTGCCGTTCCGACCTCGGGAGAGGTGGCCGAGTGGCTGAAGGCACTCGCCTGCTAAGCGAGTATGGGGATCAAACTCCATCGCGGGTTCGAATCCCGCCCTCTCCGCCATTTGTTTGTTCTGCGAACCATAGCCCCGAAAAACGGGGCTATGGTTGTCTTGGGGTTGGGCTTGCGGGCTGGGGCCGTCTTGGGCGGCCTGTCGGGCCAGCTGTCGGGCGGTGGGGACTAGCTGGGCGTAGAACGCGGTCGGCTTGGCTTGGACGTGGTCGGGGTCTGAGACGAGCAGCATGAGGTAGATCGCGAGATTGATCAGCCGCCGCTCAGTGGCGTTGGCGCTGAGGTAGGGGGTGGTCCCGGCGTCGATCAGCACCAGGGCGTCGGATAGTGCTTGGTCGATGTCGGCGATCTCGCCTGCGGCGGCGGTCTGCCAGTGTTCGATTTGGGCTTGTTCGGCCTCGATGCGCTGTTGCTCGACCTTGAGCACCTCCTTGGAGACGCCCTGGTCGTAGTAGAGGTGGACGAGCTTCTGCTGCTGATCGGTGAGTTCTCGTAGCCGGCGGGCGTGGCGGCCGGCTTCCTTGCGGGCGGTCTCGGTCATTGTCTCGGCGCGCCCTAGCAGCGCCTCGCGGATCGTGGCCTGCTCGGCTGCGCTCAGCAGGTAGCGTCGGTATTTCTGCTCGACCCGCCGCTCGACCGTCTCAACCCGGAAGTAGGGGGCGGCGCAGCGTCCCTGTTTGCTCATGCGGGAGAGACAGCTGAAGTACTCATAGACGCCGCCGTTGCCACGGTGGCGCCCGTAGCCCAAGCGACAGGCACAGCCCTTGCAGTGCAGCGAGCCGACGAGGTAGTGCCGGTGCTTGTGCGAGCGGTCTCCGCTGGCCCTGTGGGCACGGAGTATCTGCTGGACTTGCTCGAAGACCTCGGGGTCGATGAGCGCCTCATGCAGGCCCTCGCGCTTGACGCCGTTGAGGGTCACGACCCCGATGTAGTAGTCGTCTGAGAGCATCCGGTGGACCATGCTGCGCGACAGCGGTTTGCTCGGCCGCTTGGGAGTGGGACGGGTACGCAAGCCCATGTCCGCAAGCAGGTCGGTGATGGTCGTGATGGTGTGCTCGCCAGTCGCATACAGGTCGAACGCCTGCTGGACAAGTTCGGCCCGGCCCTCATCAACGGTGATGATTGCTACCTCGCGACCTAGGACGATCTCGCGGTCGTTTAGGTAGCCGATGCGCGCCGGTCCCATGCTGCCACCAGCGGCGTGCTTACGCGCGAGGCTGGCCTTGACCTTCTTTCCATCCCGGCGGGAGCGGAAGGCGTTGATGCCGGCCATGACGGTGTACACGAGCATCCCGGTGTCCGATCCGTCCACCGGCTCGAGCGTGGACTCCAGCTTCGCACCAGAGTTTTCGATCTCGCGCAGAATCCAGAACGCATCGAACTCGTCCCGCGCGGTGCGCGAGAGGTCGTAGAAGATCACGTAGGTCGGCTTGAGGATGGGTAGCTCGCTCAACATCTGCTGCAGCCGGGGGCGTCGCAGGCTGGTAGCGCTCTTGCCGGGCTCGACGTACTCGCCGATGATGCGGGTACCCAATCCGGCGGCATAGCGTTCGCAGGCTTCGCGTTGACTCTCGATGGAATATCCATCTTTGCTGTGACCGGTCAGCTGGCTCGGGTTCGACACCCGCAGGTAGATGACGGCGGTGGGCTCGGCCAGTATCTCCATCGGTGATCGGGTAAGTATGTCGGGAGTCTTTGTTGGCATATTCCTCCTTTCGGTTAATTGGCTTAACGATTTTCCCGTTAAGTCGTGATTTAAGCAACGTGTTAATTGGTAGTGCAGGCCGGTCAAGGTGTGTAACCCCGACCGGCCCGCGTTGTCTCACTTCAGCGCCTCCAGGCGCTCTGTGATGGCCTTCTTCCTCTCGGCCGCGCTGCCTTTGAGGGCGTCGTACTCAGCCTTGGCCTCCTCGGCCCTGGTCTTGGCGACTTCGACCTCCCGGTCGATTGACTCGATTGCCCGTTCCAGCGCCGCACGAGCGTCGGCCAGGGCGTCGGCGGGTGTCGTCTCGCGCCGGCGCGTTCGCGCCGGTCTGGCGTTTGGCTCACCGCCGTCGAGCTTCTTCTTGTGCGAGTAGTAGCTGCCCCTCACCGAGTCGTAGGGTCGTCCGGTCTCGTCGGCGATCTGCTTGAAGGCGTCCGCCTTCTCGGTGCCGGCCGCGACCATCGCCTCGACTCGGTCGTAGATCTCCTGGGCCTTGGTGACTGCCATGTGCTGCCTCCTTGGGGTTGAATGGCCTTGACGGCCCGCAGAAAGACTCAAAGCCCTTCCGCGGGCCGCGAGACCGCCAACCCTCACGCTGACTCCTTCATCGACCTGTGTGCCCAATGGGTGAGACGAGCGCAGGCGATGTCGATGTACTTCTGCTCCCATTCGACGCCGAGGAACAGTCGGTTTTCCATGACAGCGGCTATCCCGGTGGTGGCGCTCCCGGCGAACGGGTCAAGTACCACCCCGCCAGGTGGCGTGGCGAGCGCTACCAGCCAGCGCATCAGTGACACGGGCTTGACGGTCGGATGGATGTTGCGCCGCAAGCGCACCGCCGGACGGCTGTAGAGCAGGTCGGATTGCAGCGGCAGCCCCTCGCAGCCGGCCTCGCGCTCGCGCTTGGACGCCTTGGCGCAGAAGAACAGGCGGCTCGGGCGAAGCTCGGGACGTGACGCATCAAGCAGCCCCGCCGGACAGTCGCTTGTGCAGCCGGCCTCGGTGCAGCCGGGTGCGTGGGAGAGCGCCAGATGCGCCGGCCAGTACCCATTGACGCGGGACGCCTCGATGTTCAGTGCCCCGGTGCCCCACTCCTCGACATTGCGGGGCGTGGTGCCGACGAGAGGTTTGCGGGCGAGCAGGATCGGCTCGTACGCCGGTTTGAGCAGCGGCGCTCGGCCTCCGGGGAGCTTGCGGGCCTTCGGCGTCCCTTGCGCGTAGACCCACATCAACACGTCGCGCAGCCCGAGCCCGGCATCCTCGATCCCGGTGGTGAGGCGGTGGAAGGTGCGAGGGGAACCGAACGCGAGCAGATGTCCGCCGGGCTTGAGTACCCGAGAGGCTTCGGCCGCCCACTCGCGCGACCACGCCGCGAACGCGGGGCCATCGCCGAGCTGGTTGCCGGCGTTGCCGGCTCCGTCCCAGGCTTCGCCGTGGAAGCCGATGCCGTAGGGCGGGTCGGTGACGACGCAGTCGACCGAGCTCGCCGGGAGCTTCGCCATGAGGCTGAGGGAGTCGCCCTCGACCAGCCGCCAGCGGTCAGTCCCATCGCCGTAGATGGGAACCTTGCCCACGGCGCTCACCGCCGTCCCCCCAGGGCCAGGTACTCAACGACCTCAGCCTGCACGCAGACCGCGAACAGGCGGTGGGCGCCGGCTGGCAGCTGCGCCAACGTCTCGCCGACAGCCTCAGCGCGGTCTGAGTCCGGGACGATCCAGAGCACGCGCGGGAACACCCCGTGCGCCGACTGCTCGGTTCCCGTACGGAAGTACTCGTGGTATCTGATGGCTTTGGCCTTGACCGTCGTCATAGCCTCCGTTGCCATGTCCTGCTCGATGAACCAGGAGAACTCGTACTCGCCACGGGCGAGCTTGAGGAAGGCGTCCGGCTTGAGCACCTGCCGCGCACCGAACCCGGCCATGTAGGGCCGCCAGCACTCCGGCTCTGGCTCGAAGCCCGCCAGCTCAATCTCGCCGTGGCTCGCCGCTTCGAGTTCGACGTAGAGCTGGGCCACGGCCAGCCGATGCGCGAGATAGCGCGCTCCCGGAGTACGGGCCGCTTGTACCCGCCGGCCGGATCGCCGCAGATACTGTCCGGCTCTGCCGACGGCGAAGGTCGTGCTGGCGCTGCCCGCGCGCTCACCGCCGACGCGGCGGGAGAGCGGAGCGAGGATGTCCAGCCGGACGAGCCGCGCCAGCCCCCGTCGTGCCACCCGGCCCCTGGCCGAGGGCGAGACCTCCGTCCACAGCAGCGCTTGCAGCTGCGCGCCGCTCATTACCCCGAAGCGGCTGACCGCCTCAAGCGCCTGGCGGTCACGGTCGGTGAGCTGCCCCGCGATGCCGGCAAGCTGGCGGGCAGACAAGCGCCTACGAGGACGCTTGTCTTTCGTTGGCGTAAGCGACCCAGAACCAGCACCGCTAGGCGTGTCCTGGGCGATCTGACTCGACGCGAGCGGACCAGCGACCGGACTCAACGCTGCCTCCTTCTAGAGCCCACCGCGTCGCCATCATCAGGGGCGCTCGGCGGCTCCTCACGGTCGGTAGGTGGCTCGTTCGGGGCGCTGCCATACAACGCGGCTGAGCGGTCACGGATCGCCCCGGCCTGCCCGGCCACGGGCGGCAGTGGCTCGGTGCGACCGGTCACGACCGACACAGCGCTGCCCGCCCCGGTGCCAACACGGGCCGCGACGTTGAACTCCGGTAGCGCCATCAGGTCAGCAGCGGAGATGCCCGGCAGCTCACGGGCGATCGTGGGCGCTTCGATCGCGCCAGCCCGGAAGCTGATCAAGGTCGCCAGATTCCCGAGGATCGCTGACCTCGTCGGGTCAGGAACGCGGCCCAACGTCTGGACTGCAACGGTCAAGCTGGCCCCGAGTCCCCTGGCGCGCTCCGCGATCAGCTCGAGATTGCTCGGCAGACCGTTGACGAGGGTCGCCGTCTCGTCCACATAGATGTTCACGAGACGACGCCGCTCAGGCGGCAGCACCACCCGGGACTCGATCGCGTCCCAGGTTGCGAGCATCACGGCCGAGCCGATCAGCGCCCCAGCTTCGCCAAGCGTCCCCGGCGCAAGCGAAACCAGCAGAAAGCGCTTCTCCGCAAGCAGCCGGCCGACATCGATCTTCGGGTCGGGGCTGGCGAGGACAGCACGCACACGCGGACGCGCCAGCAGCGCCATCGTCCGGGCCATCGGGGCCTGCACCACATCGACTTTCGCGGCCGGCGAAAGCGACTCGTAGTTCCCCCACGCCTGCCGCAGAAAGCTGTCGCTAAGTCGCTCCACAGCAGCCCGGCGATAGGAGGAGTCCGCGAACAGCCGACCAAGATCCAACAGCGTCGCGCCCGGCGTCTCGGCGAGCGTCCTAATCCCCAGACGCCCAAAGACCTCCGAGCGGATACCCCACTCAGGAACCAAAGACTTCAACGTCCGGATCAAGACATCCGCACGGGTGTCCGGATCCTTGCCGTGCAGCACATCCAGGCCAGCGACCGGCCGCGTGTCATCGCCGGCATCAAGCACCACGATCCGCTCGGCGCACCTGGGCACGAGCCGACTTAGAATCGTGTCGAGCAGATCACCCTTCGGATCGATGAGGACACCGGCATGGCCAGCCTCGATATCACTGAGGATGGAGTTAGCCAGCAGCACACTCTTGCCGACCCCGCTCGGGCCGATGACCGCTACGTGATGGGTTGCGGCCTCTGGTGAGAGCGCCACCGGCCGCTCGCCGTTCCAGTCGCGGGCGATAAACAAGCTGCGCCCCGTCCGGCCAAGCGTTCGGGCGGCCAGGATCTCCGGGGAGCCAACCTCCACACCCGGCACAGGCTCACCAAGGGGCAGCCCGAGCAGCGGCACCAGCTCTGAGACAGACAGCCAGCCCGACGAGCGGGTTACCTTCGGGAGCGACGCCAGCGTGCGATTCCCGCGATCGTAGGTGACACGGATACCATGGGCCAACCCGCGACGGCTCCGCAGCACGTTCTCGATATGCGAGGCCAGCTCACGGGCGCGGCCGCGCGAACCAGCCCGGATCACGATGAGGCCGGCGACAGAAAAACCGGGTGAAGCGCTCTTGGCCGCCCAGGCTTTGGCGACCTCCCGCTGCCTGGACGTCGGCTTCTCATCTTCCCGCCGGGTCGGCGCCTTCCCCGGCGTGAGCGCGTAGCGAATGACAACGCTCTCGTTTGCCCGCAAGGTCGACAGGCCGATCAGCAGCGAGCGCGAGGCCGCCACGGCGTTATCCGTCGATAGGACGCTCGGCGTGGAGACGAACAGCCGCAGACTGAGCGTGGCCGTCTCACCCGGCAACGGCGCTGCCTCCGCGATGCGCAGGTTCGGGATGACGCCCACCAGCGCTGCGCGCACCGATTCACGCGACCGGGCCGGTACCCACAGGGCGTGAGTAATGGCGCCCTCGCTCGCCGCAACCTCGGCAACAAGCTCGGTGGTGTACGGCAACCCAGCCAGGCCATTCCACGCCGCCAACACCTGGGCCGGGTCAAGGCCAGCGGGGAACCGGACCGACAGCCGCACCCGGCTGGCCCTCATCCTCTCAGCCCGCACCGCCTCATGGGCAGTGATGGTGGCAATCATGGCGATGCCGCCACCAGCGGCGATAAGCGCAGGGGTAAGGTCGGCGTTCACGCTCCACCGCCCGCGTGGCCGTCCTTACGTGCCGCACGCTCCCGGCGCTTGGCCTTCTCCTTCGCCTCACGCTCACGCTTTTCACGGAGCACCCGCTTAGCCTGAAGCCAGTAGACCAAGGCGAGCTGCTCGGTGTCGATCTCCTCTCGCTTGACCCCCTCCACCCTGATACGACTTGATTTAGCCATAGATAATTCCTCCTTCCTGTTGAGTTGCTGTTACATGAATTCACCTCCAGTTGTTAGTTTGTTCGCCTTTTGTTCGGCAACCTCCAGAGCTTAAAATGGACGACATGAATGAGTCAAGGACTTTCTTTACGCGACCGGGAGTGAACCCGGCTGTGCTTTGACGTGGACTAGACGGTGCGAGGCGGCTACCTCGGACCGGTCATCCAGAACACCCAGCGCAGCAATGCCGCCACCACCCCGACGACCAGCACCAGCGGCACGAGTGCGGACGCGAGCCTGGTGAGGGTGGGGCCGGCGGCAGCGAGCGCCACCAGCCCCACAAGCAGAATCAGGGCTGCTTGGATCAGCCTGTTCACCGTGTTACCTCCACCGCGGTTCCCTCGATCACGTTGGGGTCGTCGGCGTAGCGCTGGGTACGCGCGGTTTCGAGCATGTCGTGGACTGCCTCCCGACGGATGTCGTGGAGGGCCTGTTCGGCGCGGTACTGCTCGAGCTGTAGGCTCCGGCCGCCGGACATGCGCTCGCGAACCTTGCCGGCAAGCTCGGCGGCGGACACGAAGGCGACGAACAGGAACCCAAACGCCAGAAGGGCACCCACGCCGCCGACCAGCAGCCCGACAACCACTTCGATCACACCACTGAGCGTCATCACAGGCCCCGGCCGGTCCGGGCGACGACCTTGCCCATCGCCATGCAGGCCGAATCAGCGATGTAGCCCAGCCGCCCAGCGGCGTGGGGCGTGCGCATGACCAACGCTGCCTCCAAGCTGCTGATTGCGGATGCGTTCACGAGCGCCGTCTCGGCGACGTCGGCGATGAGGTCGAGCCGGGCGGTTTCCCGCGCCGCCAGCACGGAGCTGGCGGCGCGAGTCACGGCGATCTCGCTGGCGGCCCGACGTTCGAGCCTGGTGAGGCCACGGCTGCGGGACGAGGCGAGGACAGGATGGTTCGGCATTACGCCTCACCTCCCGACGGCCGTTCGACGGATTCGACGAGTTCCGCGACCCACTCTGGGTCGAGGCCGTGCTGCTCGGCTACTGCCTTGATCGCAGTCGCGCGGTCCATGCCGCGAGCCATAAGTCTGTAGACCTCAGCTCGTAGCACTGCGGCGATCTCTAGGCGGGTTATGGGCGGGCGATACATGGATACCTCCTTGAATTGGGCGCTGGACGATCGCCAGAGCAGTGGTCCGAGTTTTTCCAGCCCAGGCGGCTATTTCCAGCCGGTCCCCCTCCATAATTTTTAGTCCCGTTGGGGGTCGGGTAGGGGGTCCTCCAGCCAGATAAGCTCCCGGGCCTGATGTCCTTGGAGGACCTCCACAAAGACCTTGAGGCGATCGCTAAGCACGTGGGGCCACTAGATGAGGATGCGGTAACGCGCGCCACGACCATCCTTGCGCGTGCGCGCTACACGGCTAGCCCGAACCCGGCCGCTCTATTGGTCGATGATCTAAAGCGCGTTATCGAAGCGATCCCCAACTACCCGGTCCCTGAGACGTCGACCGACGTGGAATGGTCTTCGTACAAGTTCCGGAGCTACGCTCGACGCTACTTTTCCCTGGATGCGATCGGCGAGGGCTTCACCCATCGGCGTACCTTCGGGCGCAAAGACCCCGGCGGGTCTGTCGGGGCCTGGATGACCAGAGGCATTCTCTATCGCGTCGCGGCTGGCCTCATCGACATTTGGGCCTCAAGCGACAGCGAGCGAGGGCTGAGCTATTGCATCGATTTCCTGCACGCGCTCAGGTATTTCAAGCCGAACGGCCTCGCCCGGGACATCTTGGAGTACGAGCTAACTACGTTTACCTCCGGTGCTCACATCGTGGTCTTGCCACTTCCTGCCAAATCAACGACGCTGATGGAGTTCGATGCGGAGCACGCGGGAAGCGATCCAAAGCCGCAAGTCGTGGGGGTAGACGGCACGGCTGCCTCCAACAGCGCCGTCGTGTTCAGTGTTAAGCAGGAGGGCGTACACGTACGCATTAAGGTTCAGCACACAAGTCCGGGCAGTTACCCGCAGACGGACTGCGTTGTCGAGCGGCAGACAAAGAAGCTCGTGCTTGAGGTAGACCTTCCAGTCGAGTCAGCGAACGCATACAGCTGGGATGTGTCTAGGTCGTCGAGATGTTTGCCTGGCGTCGAGACCCTCGCTGAGCCATCCGAAGGCAAGTGGAGCTGCGAAGACCCCGAGCCTGGTAGCTACGCGCTTGTGGGAACTCGGCTAAGTCAATCCGAGCGTCGCAGGGCTTCACATTCTTGACATGATGGAGTATTGACAATTTCTAGTCCAATATAGTATAATAGCTAATTCTAAGTATCAAGAGTAAGGGATTCAGCTGTGCCCTGCAAGTCTGGCAAGGCACACCGAGCCCCTTACTGCTAGGAGTTACAATGTGTAACGCGACTTCGAATGAGCCCCTTGCCCGGGCCACTCGAAACAAGTGGTATCTCTACCACAGCGCTGATGCATCTCGTTACGGTTCCGATGGATTTGTCCGAGCCGTGATCGAGGTAGTCCAAGATGAGGTGGTGCAAGGTGACGGCGGTCTGAAACACACACCTAGGAGAGCGTTTCTCAGCGCCGTCGAGATGCGCGACACGAATGCCGATCAATGGGACAAACTAGACGAGACGCTCGAAGCTATGAGCGACGACGAGTTTCAAACGCTGATCGACAGGGAAATAGCTATCCCCATCTTTTCATAACTCGGTTGCATATCGAGGATAGGCCCATCATATCCCCGGCGCTCAACACGAGCGTCCGGGGGTTCTCTATGTCTGAGCATGCGACGCCATCCCGCTACTTACTCCCCTCCAGCAACACAAAGAGGGCACTGACTGAGGTTGGCGCATCCTCGACGGTTTCGTTGTTTGCGGCCGTCAAGGTGACGTGGCCGCTATGCGCCCCAGTGGGGATGCGGCGGAAGCTAAATGCAGCTTTGCCGTTCTTGACGATCGGTGCCATGACATAGGCGGCTGCCAACGTGACGCCTGAGACAGCACGCCAGCTGAGGCTACGCCGCATGATCGGCTCGCCGTTGGGTTCTTTGCCTATTTCCACTTCGGGGCCGAGCTTTGCGGGGATGGAGCGCACTGCACCACCACCCCAACCACTCCCACCTGACATGGAATAGTAGGCCTCGATCGGCCCGAGGCATGGGGCTCCATCGACGAATGAGACGCAATGCTTGGACGCGGTGGCGGTCGCCTCGGCGTAGGTGCCAGAGGGTAGAGCGGCCCCGATCATTAGGGCGATCGCTACGGCCACGACCGCTAGATGGGTCGGCCTGGTTGTCGTGGTGCTGGCGCATCCGTGGTCTGCTGCCATTACTGCCTCCTATGCCTTGGCGGTTGGAGCGGGTGAGCAGGCCAGTGCCGATGCTCCCGCGAGGGCTGGTTTTCAGTCGCTCCATCCGAGTCGACGACGGGAGCGGGTTGGGCAGTGCCTCCAGCACTTATCCAGGTGGTGCCGGGCGCATCCCACTCGCCGACCATGCTTCCCCCGGCGAGTCCAGCTGGCGGCGCGTGTCCAACGGGTGCAGGGTCGAAGCGGGGTCATCAGTGCCGCCGCGTCATCAGATGGCGATGAGTTGCAAGTCATCGAGGCGCTGCAAAGCTGGAGCTGAGCGAACCTGACTGCCCTCGGTACGCACGACCTCGGCCTCGGCCAGGCTCGTGATCGCGGCGTCCAGCCGCTCCACGCCGATTTCACGGCGCGACGAGTAGAGCTCGTCACGGCTCACCGGCTCGGCTTGATCCTCGAGCAGCCGGACGACCACCGCGTATTCGGCAGGGGTATCCAGACCACCGTTATTGTGGGCGGGCATTGGCAGAGTGACCTCTCTGTCGATGTAGGGTCGGGCTGGCGTCTAACCCACGCCAGTCCGACCCGCTATTCAAGCGGCCTGAGCCTACCATATTCCACTTCTCAGATGGAGTTTTGTTGTCCATCTTCTACATGGGGTTCCGATAGCCATGACCAGTCCTCCAGACGATTTCGCCGATCTAGGCCGTGCCCTGGCGGCTTTGCGCCGCAAGGCCGGGCTTTCCCAGGCGCAAGCCGGGGCCGCCGTCGGCGTCGGCAGCAAGCACCTCTCAGCCGTCGAGAAGGGCCGTCGCGGGATCAGCTGGCTGACGCTGCGCGCTCTGCTGCGTACCTACGATGCGACGCTCGTAGAGTTCGCGGTGGAGACAGAACGCGGCAAACGGTAGCTGGCTCGACCCGAAGCGTCTCGTGTTCCGCCGGGGGTATCCTGCGGGTCTGCATGGGCGTTGACGCGGACTACGAGGCGCTTGGGCGTGGGCTGCGAACACTGCGCCGCAAGGCCGGCCTCACGCAGGAAGAGGCCGGCGCTGCCGTCGGGGTCGGCCATAAGCACATCTCCGCATCCGAGAAGGGCGGGCGGGGCCTGAGCTACAAGACGATTCTGGCGCTCACCCGCGCCTACGGCGCAACGCTTCGCGAGCTGGCCCGCGAGATAGAACGCTAGACGGCGACCCGCGGCGAGCACGATCGCCGCGCGGTAGCCCTGCGAGCGGTGTCGCCGTTGCGCCGGTCATAACACCTTGACCCATCAGGCCACTCAGCCGTACCGTGCCCGGCCCCATAAACCCAAGTGGCCCCGGCACGGAGTTTCGCCGCTCGTACCGGGGCCGCGGACACGAGAGATGGTGCTCCCATGCCCGACGCGAAGCCTAGTAGTCCCAACCTTCACGATCATCCCGGCTTCACGGAGCGAGAAATCCTTTATGCCCTCACCAACACGAGCGACAACCAGCCACTCTGGTCGCTCGAGGACCTCGGCCGCGATCTCGGCGACCGCATCGCGGTCGAAGACGCCATCGCCAGACTCCGATCCGCCGGACTCATCCACCAAACCACAGACGGGTTTGTCTTTGCCAGCCGCGCTGCCGTCTACCTAATCCAGATTGTCGGCCGCGTCCACTGATCTCGGCGCCCCCAACGGCACGCCGACGCACAACGGCACTTGTGCGACGCTCCTCGCGCTTTCGCTGCGGCGATATTTGGATCACTCGAACCCGCCGCTAAGACCGAATGATGCGCCGTGAAGCCGCCAAAGATTCTGCTAAGTCTCTATTGGCCGCTGATTGACGCGAGTGGTGGCCTGAAGCAACAGCATCCAACAGAAAGGAGTCCCACATGCCTTGGGACCCGCGAGGCTCAGACCCGCCGGATGTAGGAATCATCGCCGGCACCGACGGTGGGCAAGAGAACGCTGTTTCGTTCAAGACAGGAACCGGCGACAAAGAGGGGCACACCCTCATTTCGGACGGCGACAAGTCCGATGACGCTCGGGGATTCGACGCAAGCCACGATCACTCCCATCCCGGAGGGTATGAGGAGCGAGGCGCATACACCGGCCCCGGTGGTAGCGACTCCTAGTACGACACGCGGCAGAGCCAAGGATGGCCGAAGCCGCCTTGACGGACTTCACGCGCCGACTTAACATGCGAGGGTGAAGGATCACCAAGCATCACTCTTAGCCATAGCTAGCGCGATTTTTGACCTCGTTGAGCATGAACAGGATGCAGCAACGCTCGCGCGGCTATCCAGCCTTACGTTAGCTGTGAAGCCAGTCTTCGATGAACTCTCAGAACACCCCGATCTTGGCCAAGACCTGCACGAGTACGCGCTGCTCAGGACAGAAGGATCACCAGCGGCGGAGGGCTTCCGCGTGAGTCTGGCAGCCGTCGTGCGCAGCTAGCGTCGCGTACTGATCCTCCAATACCGGTTGTGCGACGCTTGTCCTCGACACGAGCAGCCAGGAAGCGCGGTCGGCGAACGCGTTCTGTGGACAGCCTTGAATCAGGATTAGTCATGAGAGGCGATAAATGGCGTAAAGCCATCCGGAATTATCGCAAGGAACTCACTAACAAGCTCTGGGTGGAAGCGGTCACACATCAGGTATATGAGCTTCTCATAAGCTAGATACAGCGAGCCCTGGGCACGGCGCACCAAGTCATCCGATGGACCCTCGCGCCGCGCCAGCGGGCGCTCTTGCGTGCGAAACGTGCCTAGAATATCGAGCGACGTGTGATGCAGTATCTGGTTATTCAACGACTGGACGAAAACGAACATCAGGCGCATGTCCTTGACGAGCGGGAACAGAGGACCGCACGTCAAGATGGATTCTCCCGTATCGGTTTTCTCTTCGGCTGCCTTTTCAAGCTCGCCAATAAGGGTGGGTAGGCTCCGCCGCGTCAGGAGTTTGTAGCTCTTTGCACCAGTCTCGGCGTCTTGAGACTCTTCGACGTCGCTCGACCACCACGGATGCTGACCGTACTCTCCGAAAAGCTTCCGGTAGCGGCGCTCCTCCTCTCGGAGATCGGCTTCGTCCGCTAGATAAAACTCGCCAGAGACGTAGGGGTAGTTGTCAGCGCTAGTCTTGCGGAGCAGCCGAAGATAGTTTTGCTGATCCAAAAGGCGCGTTACGATCCATTGAGGCTCATGGGGCCCCCACACCATCCAATAGGCGACAAACGTATCCTCGAACAATGAACGAGCTAGCATCACGGCCGGGGGTCCATAGCCCTCCCTCGTGAGGATCACGGCCGCTGAAAAAGTGTTCGTCGCTCGCGCGAAGGTGGCTCTAAGCAAGCCACCGAATTCGTCCGTGTACGGCCAGCTGTCAGTGTGGCCGTTCGCCCATACAAGTACCCTTTCGAGAGCCTCCTGGGCAGATGAGCGCGACATGCCGCCAATAGGCTACAGCGTGCAACGCCGATTGTGCGTCGCGTTCGCGTAAGCGGTACCTGGCTCGTCTTCACGAGCGACGGCCGCTGGCCTATAATAAGGTCATGCCGGATTCCATTCACACGCATTCCGTAGGGCGTGGCTTTGCCGTGTCAGACGAGATCATTCTCGATGAGTCGCCACGTACCCGGACCGTGTTCCGGCCAGAGCTGCATGGCGGCGGCGTGCGCGGCCACATTATTCGACAAAAGATTGGTGCCGATGGTACATGGCTCGATAGCAATGAGGTTAAACTTTAATCGTATTCCGGCCGATTGCGGTGTTCGGATTGAGCTGGACACCGACGCGACGCAAAAACTCTTCGAGAAGCTAACTCACCTTTACCAAGTTCAGAGTCAAGGGATCGCTTATGGCGATCATAGTTTTGTTGTCGCCGAGGAGGACGAGGTCGTAGTCGTAAACGACCGCAACAAGGCCGCCGTGATCCAAACGCTGGTCGATCAGGGTTTGTCCGAGGAGTTCTGGGATACCTTGAGTTCGGCTGACCCGGACCTAGCCGCCCGCTTGGCTGCGGGGCGCATACAGTACGAGCGGGACCAGGCTCTTAGTGAGTTTGAGGCGGCCCTACGCGCCCATCCCGAGGATGAGTCCTATTGGCAACAATTCTTTGAGTCAAACGTTTGGCTGCTGCAAGGTGTTTTTGCTTCAACGGTGTATTTCGTTGGCGGGGATGTATATGTGGGTGGTAAGGGGCCAATCGGTAGGCAGGGCCGTGGCGGAGTTGCGACGGACTTTCTTTTCTCGGACGACAGCACAAAGAGCTTTGCCGTGGTTGAGATCAAGACGCCCGCGGCTTCTATTGTGGGCGCTCGTTATCGAGGTCGACCCGGCGAGGGTGACCGTAATGAGACATTTAGTATGCACGGCGAGCTGACCGGCGGGATCGTCCAGGCACGCAATCAGATCGCGGTGGCGATTGAGGATTTTGAGTCAGTATTGGGTCGGGCACTCGGGCCAGAACTGAACAGGATTCACCCGAAGGGAGTCCTCATCCTTGGCAAAGTCGATGGCCTAAGCCAGCGCCAGCTTGAGTCGTTCAACCATTTCCGCTACGGGCTCAGCGATCTCACGGTAGTCACGTTCGATGAGTTGCTAAAACGCTCTCAACTTCTATTCGGGTCCGGTACGAACTCGGCTCAGTCATCCTCATCTAATGACGATGGCGAAAGCGCTGCCGCTGACGACCTCCGATTCTGACCGCCACTGCCGCTTGTACGACGTAGGTTCCCGGAGTAGCGATTTCCGGCGTCGACTATCCGTGAGATACTGGCTTTATGGACATAACGGCTGGCGACTATCGCCTTACAAACGTCACGAGCGTCAACGTCATCCTGGGCAAGAACGGATGCGGTAAGAGTACGCTGCTCAAGCAAGTGGAGAGCCAGCTTCGAGGCGACAGGGTGGGGCGTAGGAAGTACATAACGCCTGAGCGTGGCGGGGTTCTCGAGTATCAGGCGAACGTTGAGCAAAATCTGTCCGCAAACCCCCAGTGGATAACGGAAAGTCGTAGGGTCAATCAGTTTGTGCAGTTTAGGGAGCAGAGCGTGGTCCAGTTTCGACGCCTTGAGCTTCTTGTGCTTCGTGAGTGCGAGGCAAAAGGCGAAGTGGCGAACTTTGGGCCCTACATCGAGCGGCTTAACGCCCTGCTCGATAACGTCGAAATGAGACGGGCTGATCCGACGTTCAAGATCTTTTCTCGGACTACGGGACAGGGTGATGGGCAGGAGCTGCCCCCTGGAATAATCAGTAGTGGTGAGGCAGAGCTAATCTCGCTGGGTATTGAGGTGTTGATGTTTTGTAAGGAGATTGAGCCGGACAAGGACAACTACATATTTTTGGATGAGCCAGATGTTCACTTGCATCCAGACTTGCAGGGTAGGCTTGTGAAGTTCCTGACGGACTTGGTTGATGAGTATCGGTTTACGGTGCTCATAGCGACACATAGCACAGCGATTCTCGGAGGTCTGGCCGACTACGAGGGTGCGTCGGTGGCCTTCATGCAGCCCCGAGAGAAGGAGATGGCGTTTGAGAGGATAGGCCCGATTCACAAGCGTGTGTTGCCTGTATTCGGAGCGCATCCGCTATCAAACATTTTCAATGAAGCACCGGTGCTGATTGTGGAGGGCGAGGACGATGAACGAGTGTGGCAACAAGCCGTGCGCTCGTCAGACGGAGCCGTTTGCGTCTATCCAGTCGCTTGCGAGGGAGTCACATCGATGAGCGACTATGAGCGTGAGGTGCGACGGATTATCGGTGCGGTCTATGAGAACGCGCGCGCATATTCACTACGCGACCGAGACGGCGCGGAGGGTGGGATTGCCGATGAAGCTCCCATTGTGAGGATGAAGCTTGATTGTCGGGCGGCTGAGAACCTGATTCTCACAGACGAGGTTCTGAGCGCGTGTCAGCTGAACTGGCAGGAAGCAGTCGATCGCATGAACGCTTGGATTGGAGCGAACACTGCTCATCTGCGACACGGCGAGATGATCGCATTTCGGGATGGAGGCTACGACCGCATGGGTTGGGATCTCAAGGATCTCAGGATGCTCGTGGTTGGCGTGATCCTGAACTCGACGAAGTCATGGGAGGTGCTTGTCGGGCAAGCGATTGGCCGGCTTCAGCCGCATACCGGCGCGGCACGTCCATCGGGTTCGATCGAATCGTTCCTGGGCGAGAAGGCCGCGACCCATCTGCTCCGAGGTGCGGCAGCAGGCGCAAGCGTGGCATAGGCGCTATCGCTTGTGACGCTCGTAGAAGCGCATCCACCAGACCATGCCCGCGAGGCCGCCAAGAATCCCCCCCGCCGGGGTACGTAGCAAATCATTGCCGAGGACGTGACCAAATCCGAAGGTGGTGAGCGCGCCGAAGAACTGGGTGGGGTCGAACGAGGAACGTTGCTCGTCAGTGGTTTCGGCACGCACGAGGCGGGGCGTGAGCGTGGCACTGAAGCTCAAGCCCGCCTGCATGGCGAGCTGTGCGCTGGACTCTCCCCGCGCCGGGTTGAGGTCGACCGCCGCTGGTGTGGTCACCCCCATCTGGGCGCTCGACAGGCTATTTGCGGGATGGAGGTCGATCACCGCCGGTTTCGTCACATGCTGAGGGGCGTCAGTCACCCCCACCAGGGTAGCCGGTGGTCTGGACCGCAGCCGCTGCTCTCCGCCGTGCCTCTCGCCCCACCGGCTCGAGAAGCGCCTCGAGCAGCCTATCCAGGGCCCTGACGGGGTTCGCAGGTCGTCCCGGTCTCCCCGTTTTCGCTGGGTGTGTGGCCGTTGTTCGAAAAACCCGTGCCGACAGCACTGGCGGCACGTGCTTTGTTGGTGGCGATCGGTGCGGAACTCCGCCGGCCCGCTCAAGAGAGCGAGCAGCGGCTCGCTGCTGCGGCACCCGAGACCAGTCGGAGAGCCGCAGCTCTGCTTCGGGAAATGAGCGGCGCGCCCTGGCTCAGTCAGCCTTCGGCCGGAATCGCTCCTCGTGAAGCCCCTGGATCAGGGGCCACGGAGACTGTCTGAGACAGTCGTCTGTGGATCAATTGTCTTACGCGAGACCACTGCCTTTACGCTATGGTAAAGGCATGGCGCGGATCTCCAGCAAGCATCAGGTGACGCTTCCGGTCGAGTCGTTGAAGCAGGCTGGTTTCAGCATAGGCGACGAGGTCGCGATCGAAGCCGAGGGGGCCGATCGCATTGTTGTCCGCCGCGTGTCGCGCGATGCGGAGCGAGTGCTGGGCGTCTTCGACGGCCTGTACGAGCCTGGTTACTTGGAACGGCTTCGCTCGAGCGAGCGGGCGTGAGCGGTTGTGTCCTTGATACAGACGTCGTGATTGCCGCGCTCGACCGGCGTGACCCTCACCATGCGCAGGCTGCGAGGGCGATCACCGCGATGTCCGAGGACGGCGTGCCGTTGCTGCTGTCGCTGATCAACTACGCCGAGACACTGGTCAGGCCTGCCGAAGACGAGAACACCCTACGGATAGCAAAGGACGCCCTGAGCGCTTTGGGAGTTCGGTTGATCGCTCCCACTTCCGCGATCGCGGTGGACGCGGCACGGCACCGAGCGCTGAAGATCAGTCTCGCGGACGGGTTCGCGCTTGCCACTGCGCAGGCGCATCACGCGCACTTGGCGTCATTCGACCGCCGAGTCTGCCGCGCGCTTCCGAAGATCGGGCTGCAGCTCGCGCCGCAGCTGAGCTGACATGTAGGGGATCTGGTCCAAACCGCTCCTCATGGAGACGTCGGATCAGGGGCCACGGAGATTTCGAGAACCTTCCCGCCATCCCCGCTGTTTCGCCGGCCCTCGAACCCTCAAGGGTGTTCGAGGGTTGTCTCTGGCTGTCTCAAGTGCGTTTGAGCGAGAGCTTGATGGGTTGCTGCGCGCGTTTCAATCCACTTTTCGAGGGGTTGGGGCGGTTGTTCGGACCGTGACGTTCGAGCGGCGTGCGGCAGACGGCCTGAACGAGCGGCTTCGCTTCAGCGCTTGCGGTAGATGTCAGCGCGATGTCCTACGGCCAGGACGGTGATTGTTCGGGATGCCTCATCGAGGCCGTAGATGATGCGATACGGGCCGCGACGGGCCGACCAGCATCCCTCGTACTCGAAGCGCAACGGCTTGCCCACGCGCTTCGGGTTGACGGCGATGACCGGTAGCAGCTCGAGGACCGCCGCCGCGTACTTCTCCGGGAGGCTCTGGATATCACGGCGGGCAGAGCTGGCGGCGACCAGTTGCCACGGCCTGTCGCTCACGCGGCCCGGTCGCTCGCACGTCTGGCCTGGAGGTCGGCCTGCAGCTCCTCGAGCGTGGCGGTATCACCGGCCGCTGCTGCCGCTTCGCCTTCGCGAATCTGCTCACGAAGCGTTGGGTCGGACAGGATCGCGAGCGTCTCCTCAAGCCCTTCTAGGTCGTCAGTGCTGATGAGGACGGCGGCAGCCTTCCCGTTCCGGGTCAGCACGATGCGCTCCTGCTCGAGCTCGACGCGATCCACGATCTCCGAGAGATGTGCCTTGACAGACGAAAGCGGAAGAATATCAGGCATGACCGTAATTCTAGTCCGTTCGGCCGCTGTTGGCAAGCGGCATCGCGTACCTGTCAGTCATAACGCCGGGCGTGCAGTTCCCTGATGCGTTTCCACGCAAGGTCTGGGTTCGATCTTCGTCCCCCGCTCCCCGTGTAGCGCTCACTGCAGGGGCTTTTTGGCCTTCTAAAGCCAAATATGCTCGAGCGATGGGACACAGGTGGTCATGCCTTCTGCGAACCCAATCGTCCCATGGGCAGCGTTGCTGTCGACGCGCAGAGCCGAGTCGCCACGCGCCATAGGTGCCCTGCCGCAACGTGGTAGCCGCAGATTGGATGGTCGATTTCGGCGCCCATCGCCGTACGACCCTACGATCTGCGTGTGGCGACGAGCTTTCCCGCATACGTGAAGCCCGACATCCTGCGTTGGGCACGCGAGTCGATCGGCTACTCGCTGAGCGAGGCGGCGAGCAAGATCGGCGTTCGCGTTGAGAAGCTCAAGCGGGCCGAGCAAGGAGAGGAGTTCCTGACGCTCCGTCAGGCTGAGAAGGCAGCTGGAGTGTATGACCGTCCGCTTGCTGCGCTGTTCTTGCCGGAGCCACCGACCGAGGAACCGCAAGAGGCCCAGTACCGTCGATTGCCAGGCGCTCCCGAGCCTCCATGGCCACCGCAGATGCAGATCCTCGCCCGCCGCATTCGGGGTCGTCAAGATGCTGCAGCCGAACTCTATGAGCTGCTCGATGAAGAGTCTCCATGGGTGGCAGCCCGACGGAAGTTGGGTAGCAATCGCGATGTGCTTGCCCAGACTGCTCGTGAGCTTTTGGGCATCTCACTCGATGAGCAGATGGGGTGGCGTGATCCGTCGGGTTACCGGCCGATGCGCCATTGGATCGATGCGGTCGAGAGCCTCGGTGTGCTCGTCATGCAGGATGGAACCCTGCCCATCGAATTGGCGCGAGGCTTCGCATCGACTGATCCGACAGTTCCGGTGATGGTCATCAATACCCAGGATGATGCACGTGCTCGTGCCTTCACTGTTGCTCACGAGCTTGGGCACCTGGCGCTTGAGGCGGCCGGTGAGGTCGTTGGCCGAGACACGGAGTCCTGGTGCAACGAGTTTGCGGCCAGCATTCTCATGCCAGCCGAAGCCTTTGCGTCGGTCTTTGCAATAGCTGGCCGCGACACGCTCGACCGCGTCGACGAGGTCGCTCTGGCGTTCGGTGTCACGCCAATGGCGGCCACCGTGACTGCGCGTCGCCGAGGGCTCTTGTCGGCCGATGATACAAACGCGGTCATCGACCGTATCAAGGCGCGGGGCAGCGCCGCTGTCACCAGCGGTGGCAATTACTACTGGACGCAGCTAGGCCGGCTAGGATCGTCCTTTGTGCGCCTCGTCTTTAGTGCTCTCGACAGTCAAGCCCTTACCTACCCCGCTGCTGCGGGGTTGCTCGGTGTGAAGGTCAACCACTTCGACACGCTGCGCGAGTATGTCCAGCGCCGCGCCGAACTCGAGTAGATGCTGGTCTTCGACACGAGCGCGTTCGTCAACGGGCGACGGGATCATTATCCCGTCGAGACGTTTCCGAGCGTGTGGGATTTCGTTGCCGAAGCCATGGAAGATGGACGCATAATCACACCGCGAGAGGTTCTCAATGAGCTCAAGGCGAAGGATGACGAGACGTGTAGATGGGCCAAAGAGCGCACTGGCTGTTTCGTGGAGCCATCAGCTGAAGTTCAGCGTCAGGCTGGCGAGATCCTGGCAATGCTCCCAAATCCTGGTGTCCGTGACGGTGCCGACCCGTTCGTCGTGGCGGAGGCGAGGGTCCGTAGCTTCGTTGTGGTGACCTACGAGGGTCGGAGCTTCAGCGGTGTACCAACGAAGAATTGGGGCAAAGAGGATGCCCGGAATCTGCCAGCACCTGGGTGTGGAGTGCCGCACCCTGCCAGAGGGCCTCGCGAGGCTCGGCGCTTCGTTCTAGCCCTGTCAGGCGTCGCATATTGCTTCGACGGCTCGTTGCCGGGCTTGCCGACCAGCGGGCTCCATCAGAAGCTCAATCAGGCGGTCCAGGTTGAAAGCGGGGTTCGCAGGTCGTCCCGGTGTCCGCGTTTTCGCCGGGTTTGAGCCCGTTGTTCGAACCTGGCCCCCGGGTCTGGCCGATCGTGGTAGCTCCCAACAGCTCGTCGCGCATTGTGTGGTTGACTCGCTCGGCGTAGTGGTTCTGCTGGGGACAGCCGCGCTCGATGAAGATCGGCTCAACGTTCGGCGTTTCGCGCCAACAGAAGCAACGCGAGCCGGCTTCGCGGCACTCCGCGGCGATCATCATGCACCGGCGGCCGGAACGCTCGACCGCGTGAGCCCAGAGAGGCGCGCATTACGGCTGCTGCTTACCGATGGCGCTGAGCATCATCGCAAACGACACCAGGACCCAGAGCGCGAAAGAGATGAACACCAGCCAAAATGCCAGCACACCGTCCCAGCCAAACGCACCTTGCTTAACGAATACGGTGGGTGCGCCCAGCGCATAGATGGCTGCGACGCTGAGGTCGAAATAACCAATCCATCTCGAGAAGACTGGCGATGCGCTGCGGTCGGCGAGAACGGCGCATCCGACGGCGGCCGCCTCGACGGTGGCTGGCACGAAAGCCCACAGCAACATCGTGAACGCGACGTCGTTCAGAACTTGAACCAGCTCAGGAGAGCGTCCTGGGCGGAGGGTCGCTGTAGCGATGAGCACGACCGGGATCAGCACCCCGACTAGAAGCAGAGTGCCAGAGATCAATTGAGTCTCGGCCCATATGGTGCTTCCGGGGCTGCCTTGACGAAGTTGTCGCGTCAATGCGACGATGAATGGAATAGCAAACCCTGTCCCTATGAGGGCGAGCAACATGCCGATCCGCAGTTGGCCAGCATGAACGCGATAGAAATCGGCGATCTTGGCCGGATCATTGGTGGCGGCGGGAGGCGGCACCAACCCCGCCTCTAGCCAGCCGACGCCAAAAAACAGCACGAACAGAGGCCCACACCAGGCGGCCAACAACTCGTTACGTTGTTCCATTCGTTGGACTCTAGCCCAAGGCGAGAGGCTGGGGAGGCAGTCAGGCGCCAATTCGAGCGGCTTCCGCCAAAGCTACATGACTGCACCCGGTCCTGTGCCAAATCGCTCCTCATGGAGCCGTCGAATCAGGGGCCACGGAGAGTTCGAGAACCTTCCCGACCACCCCGTTTCCTCTCGGTGCGGACGCTGCTCGAGCTCTGCCCGGTCTTTCGACTTAGCGTCGCCGGATCGGCGCGTGACAGCTAGCCCAGCCCGGACTCCGCCGTCACCGCCGAGGAGCCCAGCACCTGCCCTTCGGCGCCGAGCGCCTGCACCTCGATGTCTGGGCCGGCGGTACCCGCCGGCACCTGGATCGCCGTCTCGAAGCCGCTGCGCGGCACCTGCGCGACAGTCGTGAGGCTCGACGGGCTCGCGCCCGCCAGCAGCCGCCACCCGGTCACGAGCGTCGCGCCGTTCCAGCTCGCGTAAACCGTGGACGGCGTACCAGCCGCGCCGGCCTCGAACGCGAACACGGGCGGCTGCGCGGGCGTGCCCGTCCACTGGAAGCGAAAGCCGCGGTAGGACTGCGAGCCGGCCGGGAAGTGCGCGTCGAACAGTAGCTTGCCTTCGGGGCCGAACTCGGAGAAGTATGGCTCCGCGCCCCAGCCGACGAACCAGTCGTCGTTCGCCAGCGCCTGCACGTCTCCCTGGCTTTCGGCCACAAGCGGCGGCGTGTGCGTCAGCCGCGTCACGAGCGTCGCCGTGCGAGCCGTCTGGTTCAGGCTGATGACGACGCCGCGCGACTGCGGGTGCGCCGCCGGCGCCGCGCCGTTGTCGAAGATGCTGATGGAGCCGTTCGGCAGTTCGCGCGAGTCGTGCTGCCACGCGACGCCCGTGCCGGGGCCCATCTTGAAGCTGCTGTGCTTGCCGCCCAGGCGCCATATGATCTGTCCGGTGCTGGCATTCAGCTTGTAGAGCGTCCACGTGTTGCGGCTCGAAACCAAGAGGCTGCCGTCGCGGTCGACGCTGATCGAGTTGATATGGAAGTAGTCGAACGGAATCCTCGTGCCCGTCGTCAGCGGCAGCGCGGGCTCATACGAGTCCTCGAGCGCCACGTGGTCGACGCTCGTCCATTCGTACATCACGAGGCCGGTGCGCACGTCGATCTCCTGCAGGGCGCCGTCGACGACGCCGCCGTGCGCGAGGCCGCCGACAGAGGCGAGGTCGCACAGGATCGGGTGGTAGGCGGTGATCAGCGCCGTCCCCTGCGGGGTCAGCCGCAGCTCGTGCAAATCGGCCTTCAGCCCGTTGCCGGCGCGCACGTGGGCGATGTCCGTGTACGTGTCGTCGGCGATCACGCCTTCGCCGAGCCCGAAGCCGTCGTTGATCCTGCCCTGCCACCACGTCAGCACCGGCTTGCCTTCGTATTCCTGGACCTGCAGGTCGGCCGCCACCATCTTCGCCGGCAGCGGCGAGAACCACAGCAGCTCTCCGCTCGGCGAGAGGATCATCGGGCCCGTCTGGCCGGGCCCTTCGTAGGGCGCCACGAAGATGTCGCCCGGCGCCACCGCCGGGGACTGGGCTGTGACCGTCACGGTCGGCGGGCGCAGGCTCGGGAGCGAGTGGAAGCTCTGCACTTCCGCCGCGTTGCCGTGCGCGCGTTTCGTCGGCGACGTCGCGACGTGGTCGGCATACGCGATCGAGAAGCGATCGACGAGCGGCCGCGGCGAGCCGCCGACGCGCACGCGAGCGCGGACCGTCACGAGCTCGCCTTGCGCGAACGGCCGCGACGGCACAAAGCTCGCGCCGTCGCCCTCGGAATAGGCCAGCAGCCGCCCGCGGTGGACGCCCGTGCGCGAGCCGACCACACGAAGCGAGCCGATGTCGCCCGCCGGCACGCCGAGGAAGCTGATCTGGGTCTGCGCGGCGGCGTCGCGGCTGCCCGCCAGCGGCGAGACCGTCACAGCGCCGGCCTGCAGCGCCGAGTTGTCCAGCCGCGCCGGCATGCAACTGGGGGGCCCCGGGCGCGCCGCGACAGCGACGCCGCTCAAGACGAGCACCAGCGCCAAAGTAGCCCCCGCCCCTAGGATGAAGCCGCGGATGGAGAACATCGACTCAGGGCACAATAGGCGAATAGACCGGCGCACGGTTATCAAGCGCGGGCTCGTCGCGGGCGGGCTGCTGGCCGGAGCCGGCGCGATCGCGCGGGAGCTCACCGACGACGGCGATCGCGACTCGCCCACGCCGGCGAGCCCAGCGCCCGCGGTCGCGCGCACCGCGCCTTCCGCCAGGTCGAGCAAACCCAACATCCTCGTGATCGTCGTCGACCAGCTGCGCTTCCCGCAGTGGTTCTCGCCCGACCCCGCCGGCCTCGGGCTGCCGCCGAACCTGCAGCAGCTGCGCCAGGGCGCCGTGTCCTTCGTGCGCCACTACACCGCCTCCAACGACTGCTCTCCGGCGCGCGCGGCGATGCTGACCGGGCCTCTACACGCACCAGACCGGCTGCATGATCACCGGCGGCAGCACGCTCGATCCCGGCTTCCCCACCTGGGGGACGATGCTGCGCGAGCACGGCTACCACACGCGCTGGCTCGGCAAGTGGCACCTGACCCACCGCGACAACCACTGGAACGCAGCTCAGCGGCGAACAGGCGCTCGAGCGCTACGGCTTCGACGGCGGCGTCTACCCCTCACCCGACGGAGCCCCCGGCCAGGGCTGGCAGCGTCGACCCGCACATCGCGCGCCGGTTCGCCGACTGGTTCGAACAGGAGGGCGGCGCCGAGCCGTGGTGCACGACCGTCTCGTTCGTCAACCCGCACGACATCGCCTGGTGGTACAAGTGGAGCGACCGCGTGCCCGCCGAGGCCAGCGCCGAGCGCATCGTGCAGCGGCTGCCGCCCAACTTCGAGACGCCGGAGCTGCTGCTCGAGCGCCACAAGCCGCGCCTGCAGCGCTCCTTCCAGGACACCGCCGCGGCGTCGTTCGGGCCGGTGCCGTTCAGCGGCCCCGAAGCGACCGACAGATGGCTCGGCTTCCTGGACCTCTACATCAAGCTCCAGCTCGAGGTCGACCGCCACATCGGCCACGTGCTGCGCGCGCTGGAAAGCCGGCCCGAGGTCGCCGCCAACACCGTCATCGTGTTCACCTCCGACCACGGCGAGTACGGCGCCTCGCACGGTCTGCGCGGCAAGGGCGCGAGCGCGTACGAGGAGTCCATCCGCGTGCCGCTGATCGTCAAGGATCCGCGCGGGCTGCTCACGAGCGCCCCCGAAATCCCGCGCACCCAGCTCAGCTCGAGCGTCGACCTCGCGCCGCTGCTGCTCACGATCGGCACCGGATCGAACGACTGGCGCCGCGACCCCCACTACTCGCACATCGCCGAGCGCCTCGACCTCGCCGCGATCCTCGCCGACCCCGACCGCTCCCGGACGCGAATTCGTGCTGCACGCCACCGACGAGACCGTCACCGAGTTCGCGGTCGAGCCCTACGCGGCGGACGCGCCGCTGCACATCGTCGCGATGCGCACCGCCGCAGGCTAAGTTCGCCACCTACTCCAACTGGGCGTATGAAGGGATCAACGCCGAAAAGCGCAGGGCAGGAAACCGAGCTGTACGACTACAGCACGCGCAACGGGCGCCTCGAGCTGCACAACAGCGCGGGCGAAAGCGCGCTGGAGGAAGGCCTACGCGCGGAATACGAGCGCGCGTTCGTCGAGGAGCTGCGCCAGCCGCTGCCGCCACGTCTCGTCGCCGCGCACGCGCGCGGCTTCGCCGACTACTTCTCGACAGCCCGGCAGGCATCCGTCAAGGCCGCCGCCCGCCGCAAACGCCGCGACGAACGCGAAGCCGGAGGACCGCCCGAATTCCTGCCGAACTCGCCGTTCAGGCCCGGCCGGAGACTCTTGACCGTGGGCGAGGTCGCGAGCACGGTGCCGGCCGCGCTCAGCGCCTGCACCGCCACATAGTCGCCCGGCGACGCCGCCGGCAGCGGGATCGCTGTCTCGAAGCCGCTCTTCGCGGCGCTCGCCGCCGGCGCGAGGCTCGCCTGCGAGGCGCCCGCGAGCACATTCCACGAGGCGACTTCGCTCGCCCCGTTCCAGCTCGCGTAGACGGTCGCACCGGCGTGCGCACCGGGCGCCGCGATCGCGGCCACCGCCGGCGGGGTCGCCGGCTGCCCGCTCCAGGGCGCGACGAACGCCCGGTAGGACTCCCAGTTGGGCGGCAGATGAGCGTCGAACAGCACCTGGCCGGCGGCGTCGATCTCCGACAGGTAGCCCGCCTGCCCCCAACCGACCATCCAGTCGCCTTCGCCAGTCGCCTGCACGTTGCCCTGACTGTCGGCCACCAGCGGGGTCTTGTGTTCGTAGCTGCGCACGCAGCGTGGCGGTCATGTCCTGCGTGTCGAGCGCTATCTCGATTGCCCGCGACTGCGGCTGCACCTGCGGCGAGGCGCCGTTGTCGAAGAACGTGATCGTCACCGTCCTGCTGCTGGATGCGCGTCGTGCTGCCAGGCGGTGGCCGTGCCTGGGCCCTGCTTGAAGCTCGAGTGCTTGCCCCCGAGCTCCCAGCGGACTTGGCCTGTCTTCGCGTCCACGTCATACGCCGCCCACGTGTTGCGCGAGTCCACGAGCACGTCGCCGTTCTGCTCCACGTCCAGCGAGTTGATGTGGAAGTAGTCGAACGGCTCCTGCCGGCTCGTGGTCGTGCGGCGAGGAGTAGGAGCTCGTCAGCGGCACGTGGTCGAGGCTGTGCCATTCGTACATCACCAGCCCGGTCTTCAGGTCGATCTCCTGGAACAGCGTGTCCGCGACCGCACCGTCGCTCGGCCCGCCCACCGACGACAGGTTGCAGTCGATCGCGTCGTAGACGGTGATCAGGGCGGTGTCCTGGGGCGTGATCTGAAATTCGTGGAGATCGGGCTGGTAGCCGTTGCCCGCTCGCACGACCGCGACCGTCTGGTAGGCGCCGTTGGCGATCACGTCGCCCGCGGTGCGGCTGCCGTCTGCGACCAGCGGGTCCTGCCACCAGGTGAGCATGGGCTTGCCTTCGTATTCCTGCACGCGGAGGTCGCCCGCGCGCGTCCCCGCGGGTCCAGAGCGCCTTGAACCAGATCAGTTCGCCGTGCTGGTTCAGGATCATCGGCCCGTACTGGCCGATGCCGGCGTATGGGGCGATGAACAGATCGCCGGTGGCACGTGCGTTTGCCCGCGGAGACCGTCACATCCGGCGGGCGCAGTTCCGGGCGCGAGCGAAAGCTCTGGTATTCCGTCGGCGCGGCCGTCGGGGCTGCGTTCGGGTTTTTGGCCACGCCCACCACCGCCGCGCTCGACGAGCCCGGGTCATCGCGCTCAGCCACCGTGAAGCGCCACGCGAACGGGATCGTGTTCGCGCCTTCGCGCAGCTCCGCGTGGACGCGTCACGAGCTCGCCTTCGTCGAACTGGCGGTCTGGCAGGAAGCTCGCGCCGTCGCCTTGTGAGTAGGGCTCGAGCCGGCCTGGATGGGGGCCGGAGCGCGAGCCCTCGACGGTCACGTCAGCCAGCTCGCCCGCCGGCACTCCCAGCAGGCTGATCTGCGTGGACGCCGAGGCGTCCCTCGTGTCGGGCGCAGGCGACACCGTCACGCGCTTCCCCGCCAGCGCCGCCGACATGTTCAGGTGCGCCGGCACGCAGCTCGGCGAGACCGACGCAGACGCAGCCTGCGCCGCCGGGAGCACCGCGAGCGCGCACAGCCCGAGCAGCACGGCGCGCGTCCGCCACCGGGACCGGCGGTGACGCGCGCAAGAGGCGTGACCCGCGCGCGTGCGGGACGACCTGCGCGCCACTAATCCTTGACCGTCGCCGAGGAGGCGAGGACGCTGCCGGAGGAGCTCAGCGCCTGCACCTGCACGTACGGGCCCGCGGCGGGCGCCTGGATCGTCGTCTGAAAGCCCGACTTGGCGGCGGTGGCGACGGGCGCGAGCACGCTCGCCGAGGCGCCCGCGAGCACGCGCCAGGAGGCGACTTCGGTCGCGCCGTTCCAGCTCACCGACACCGAGATCGTGCCGCCGGAGCCCAGCGTCGCCACCACCGACGGCGCCCCCGGCGCCTGCGCGCTCCACGGGTGACAGGTACGTGCGGAAGTCCTGCACGTTCTTGCCGAGCGTGCCGTCGAGCAGCACGTGCCCGGAGGAGTCGTACTCGGTGAAGTTCGGCAGGCCGCCGTAGCCCATCAGCCAGTCGCCGCCCGGCAGGCTCAGCGTGTTGCCCTGGCTGGAGGCGAGCAGCGTCTTCGTCGGGTTCGTGAACTGCTTGACGAGCGTCACCGCGTGCGTCTGCAGGCTGGGGTCGAGCAGCAGGCCGCGCGACTGCTTCTCCTTCGGCGGGTCAGAGCCGTTGTCGAACACCGAGATCAGCCCGCCCGGCTGCCATTCGGCGTCGTGCTGCCAGTACGTGCGCGTGCCGGGGCCGAGCTTGAAGCTCGAGTGCCCACCACCCAGGCGCCAGCGGATGTCGCCGCTGCGCAGGTCCACGTCATACAGCGTCCACGTGGCTGCGCGAGGACAGCAGCACGTCGCCGGTGAGGCCCGGGTCGACCGAGTTGACGTGCACGTAGTCCCACGGATATGAGGTCTTGGGCGCCGCGGTTGTGCGATTCGCCGATCGGGATGTGCCCGAGCGCGTGCCACTCCCACATCACCAGGCCTGTCTTCACGTCGATCTCCTGGATCACCGAGTCGGTAATCACGCCGTCTGAGAGCCCGCCGTAGCGCGACAGGTTCATCTCGATCGGGTCGAACATGTCGATCCACGCCGTGCCGTCAGGCGCGAGACGGATTTCGTGCAGGTCGGCGTGGTAGCCGTTGCCGGCACGCACCGCTCCGACCTGCTGGTAGGAGGTGTTGGCGATCACGTCTTCGCCCTGCCCGAAGCCGACCTCGAGGATGCGCCCCTGCCACCACGTCAGCACGGGCTTGCCGTCGTACTGCTGGAGCCTGGAAGTTGGTCGCCTCCTCGCCCGCCGGCAGCGGATGGAACCACACCGAGCTGGCCGTCCTGTTCGGCGATCATCGGCCCCGGCGTGCCCGTCGCCCTGGTATGGCGCCATGAACAGGTCGCCCGGCGCGCCGCCCGGCTTCGCGGGCGTGGTCATGTCCACCGTCGAGGGCGTCAGCGACGGCGCCGTGCTGTAGTGCTGCACGTCGTGCGAGCTGCCCGGGTTGTTCGGGAACTCCGTCTGGCTGACCGGCGCCTGGTGGGCGATCGTGAAGCTGGTGCGCGCATTGCCGGTCGCACCGCCGCTCGTCACCTGCGCGGTGACCGTCACGTGCTCGCCCGCGACGAACGGATGCGCCGGGAGGAAGCTCTCGCCGGTGCCGGTCGAGTACGCGCGCAGCACGCCGGCGTGCGAGCCGCTGCGCGAGCCCGTCACACGGACGTTCGAGACGGTCGTCGCGGCCGTGCCGAGAAAGCTGATCTGGGTGTCAGGCGAGGCGTCCGGGGTGCCCGGCTCGGGCGAGACCGCGACCGGGTTGGCTGAGGCGGTGCCGGCCGACGCGTCCGCCGTCAGCACGGCCGGCGTCGCGGAGGACGTCGAGCCGCACGCGCACAGGCCTGCGCCGAGCGCCAGCACCACGAGCGGCAGCGTCACGCGGGTCATCATCCGGACGAACCCGAGAACGGCGGCGAAGTTCCGATCACCTGCCCGTGCGCTCCGAGCGCCTGCACCTCGAGGCGCTCGGAGCCCTTGGACACGAGGATCGCCGTCTCGAAACCGGACTTCGGAGCGGTGGCCACGGCGCGCAGCCTACCGTCGTCGGCCGCTGCCAGCACTCTCCAGGAGGCGAGCTGCGTCGCTCCGTTCCAGCTCGCGTACACCGTCGTCCCGCCGTCGTCCTGCTCGCGCGCCGCGCCCGCGGGTCGCGTCAGCGGCAGGCCGACCCACGGCTCGACCATCGTGCGATAGCTCAGGTCGCTGCCTGGAAATTCCGCTTCCAAGAGCAGCTTGCCCGCGGCGCTGTACTCGGTGAAGTACGGCGCCGATCCCCAACCGACGAACGTGTTGCTGTTCGCGAGCGGCTGCGTGTCGCCCATGTATTCGGACTTGAAGCCTTCGCGCTCCCCGTACTGAGCCTCGAGCGTCGCGAGGTGCGTGCTCTGGTTCAACTCGAGCACGAGGCCGCGAGACGGTCCGGTGGGCGGCACCGACGTGCCGCCGCCGGTGAGCTGGCAGCAGTGGTCGTCGAACAAGCTGATCGTAGGACCGGTGTGCCCGCCCGCCCCGAACGCCACGTCGTGCTGCCACTGGAATTCGGCCCCCGGGGCGAACTTGAAGCTCGAGTGCTTGCCGCCGAGGGTCCATTCGATGCTGCCGGTTTCGGCGTTGACCATGTAGGCGGCCCACGTGTTGCGCATCGAGACCAGGAAGCTGCCGTTGCCGGTCAGATCGATCGCGTTGACGTGGTAGGCGTCCCACGGGAAGCCGTTGGTGGGCACGCTCGCGCGCGAGTCGCCGAGAGGGATGTGTTGGAGCGCGTCCCAGCTGAACAAGAGCTTCCCGGTCTTGAGGTTGTACTCCTGCACGGCCGAGTCGATCAACGCGCCGTTGTAGGCGCCGCCGTAGGCGGCGAGGTTGTGGGCGATGTTCTTGTTGGCGGTCACCCAGATGTCTTCACCTGAGATCTCGATTGCGTGCAGCGTGAGCTTCCAGCCGTAGGAGCCGCGAATCCTCGCCACCGTCTGGTAGTGCTGGTTGACGACCACGTCTTCGCCGCTTTCCGTCGAGCCCGTGCTCGTGACGAGGCCCTGCCACCACGCGAGCGCGGGCTTGCCTTCGTAGGTCTGCAGGCTCAGGTTGGAGGCGACCAGCTTTTCCGCGACCGGCCTGAACCACACCGGCTGTAGCTTGTCGTCGAGGATCAGCGGCCCGCTCTGACCAACCAGCGGCGGGTAGTTGAGGTTGTAGAAGTTGGTGGTGAGGATGAATCCCGGCGCCAGCTCTCCGGGGGCGCTCTCATGGCTCTGGCGCAGGATCGGCGGGTGCAGCGTCGGCGCGCTCACGAAGCTGTACGCCCCGCGCGTCGTGTACGCCCCGACGGGCGCGCCGTGCGAGCCCGCGAACGCGAAGTCGAGCGCGACGAAGCCCGCGATGATCACCGCGACCGCGACCGCGAGCTTTCGTGCCGCCGGTATCAACGCGCCGTCGGGTCGCGGCAGCGCCGTGAACGTCATCAGCGCCGCCGCCGCGGCGAGGCCGCCGCCGATCAGATACGCGAGACGGAAGCCGTCGGTGAGCGACTGCGGCACGCCGTGGCCGGTGCCGATCAGGTGGCTGCTGCGCGAGGTCGCAAGCGTCACCAGGATTGCAAGGCCGAGTCCGCCTCCCACCTGGCGCGAGGTGTTCACGAGGCCCGACGCGAGCCCCGCCTGGCCCTCCTTCGCGCCCTGGGTCGCCGCGATCGTCGACGGCACGATCGACATCGCGATGCCAGCCGCGGTCAGCAGCCCTGGAAGCATGATGTACACGATCGGGCTGCCGCTGGAACCGATTTTCGCGAGCAGCAGCATCCCAGCGGTCAACATCACGAGGCCACCGCCAAGCACGGGGCGCACGCCGAAGTGGCTCACGAGTTTGCCGGCGCGCGTCGCGACGAGCCCGATCATCGCCGTCATCGGCAGGAAGATCAGGCCAGTGTCCAGCGGACTGAGGTAGAGCACCTGCTGCAGGTACAGCGAGCTCACGAACCACATCGGGAACAGCGACGCGCTGAACAGCAGCACGATGTTGTTCGCGACCTGCAGGGGCTTCGTCAGCTCTTTGAAGGGGATCAGCGGTTCGGAGGCCAGCTTCACCTCGATCACGCCGAACACCGCGAGCACCGCCACGCCGGCGACGATCGGGCCGAGCGCCGCGAACGTGCCCAGGCCGGACAGGCCCGCTTCCACGATCCCGAACACCAGGACCATCTGGCCGATCGTCAGCGTCAGCGCGCCTGCGAGGTCGAACGTCGCGCCCTCCTTCGCGCGCCGGCGCTCCGAGACGACCGCGTAGGCCACGACCGCGGCCGCGATCCCGATCGGCGGGTTGATCAACAGCACCCAGCGCCAGCTCAGGAATTCGGTGATGACCCCGCCAAACAGCATCCCCGCCGCGCCGCCGAGGCCGTTCATCGCCGCCCACGCGCCGATCGCGCGATGCAGCGGCGGGCCGGGAGCGAACGAGGAGGTGATGATCGCCAGCGAGCACGCCGCCATCAGCGCGCCGCCGAGACCCTGCGCCGCACGCGCGATCACGAGCGTCACGCGATCCGGCGCGATGCCGCCGGCCAGCGACGCGACCGCGAACACGAACAGCGCCAGCACGAACATCCGCCGCTGGCCGAAGTGATCGGCCGCGCGCCCGCCGAACATCAAGAAGCCCGCGAACGTGATCGCGTACGCGTCGACGATCCACTGCAGTTCGGGCGATGAGAAGCCGAGGCTCGACTGGATCGACGGCAGCGCCACGTTGACGATGCTCAGGTCGAGGATCACCATGAACTGCGCCACGCAGCAGACGACCAGCAGCCAGCCCGTGCGCGAGCTGCGACCCTCGGAGGAGGGTGCCCGAACTACCACAGGATCGACTGTCACCTCAGCGCTCATGCAGGATCAGGAGCGGCGCATCCGGCTGCCGTGGCGGCCGCAGACGCCTGGTAGGGTGAGCGGCCAAACCTCCGCACGTCGATGACAATTGGAGCCCGGCCGATGAGAAGAACGCCACTGACCGCCATGCTAACGCTAGTGGGCACGCTCGCCGTCACCGTCGCGGTGGCCGGATGCGGGGGCAAAAGCTCGAGCTCGTCCTCGACGCCGACGACGAGCAGCCCGAGCTCGACGACACCGGCGACGACGACCACGACGCACAAGCACACGTCGAAACCGGCCTACTGAGGAGCGCCATCAAGCGCTCTTGCCGGCAGGCAGCGCGGCGGCATAGCTGACCACCTTCACCGGCCGTGAGCCGCCGAGCGCGGCGCCGGCCGCGTCGAGCGCCTGCACGGACACGCGAGCGAACTTCTCCGGCAGGGTCGTGGAGCTTTCGAAGCCGCTGGCCGGGATCGTCGTCTCCACCTTCAACGCGCCGCTGCGCGCGCCCGCGAGCACCCGCCACGCGGCCACTTCCGTGGCGCCGTTCCAGCTCGCGTGCACGATCGTCTCTTCGCCCGTGTTGTTCAGGCTCGCCAGCACCGCCGGCAGGCTCGCGGGGCGCCCGCTCCACGGGAAGCGGAAGGCTCGGTAGAAGGACATGTCGAACGGCAGGTTCGCGTCGAACAGCAGCGCACCGTTCGCCGCGTACTCGCTCACCGCCGGCACGCCGCCGTAGCCCACGACGGTGTCACCGTCCGCGAGCGTCTGCATGTTGCCCTGGCTGGCGGCGAGCAGCGGCGGGTCGGCGTGCGTGTAGGACGACACGAGACGCGCTTCGTGGGTCTTGAAGTCAAGTGCAATTCGCACGGCACGCGACTGCGAGTGGATCTTCGGGTTCGAGCCGTCGTCGAAGAACGTGACGTCGCCGTCGGGCAGGATGCGCCCGTCGTGCTGCCACGCCGTTTCCGTGCCGGGCCCCATCTTGAAGGAGCTCTTCAGGCCTCCCAGGCGCCACAGGATCCTGCCGGTGGCGCCTTCCAGCTGGTAGCCGGCCCACGTGCTGCGCGCCGAGATGAAGATGTCGCCGTTCGCCTCGAGGTCGATCGAGTTGATGTGAAACCAGTCCCACGGCGTCGAGTCCGTCGACGCTTCGGTCTCCGACTCTTCAGCGGCGACGTGGTCGAGGCTGTGCCATTCCCAGCGCACGAGCCCCGTCTTCATGTCGATCTCCTGGATCGCCGTGTCGGTGATCGTTCCGTCGCGCGCGCCCTTCACCGATGACAGGTTGCAGCGGATCGGGTTGAACGCGGTGATGTAGGCGATGCCGCGGGGGGCGATCCGGAAGTCATGCAGGTCGGCCCGCAGGCCGTTGCCGCCGCGCACGCTCGCGACCGTCTGGTAGCGGGAGTTCATGACGACGTCTTCGCCCTGGCCGAAGCCCAGCGACAGCACGCGGCCCTTCCACCACGTCAGGTCGCGCTGGCCTTCGTAGCTCTGCTCGCTGAGATCCTCCGCCGTCTCGCCCGCCGGGAGCTCGTCGAACCACACGAGCCGGCCCTGCGGCGTGTAGATCAGCGGCCCATACTGGCCGGGGCCGGGACCGTTGGTGGTGAGGATGTCGCCCGCCGTCGGGTCGCGATCCGGCACGCTCACCTCCAGGATCGGGGCTTGGACGCCAGGCATCGTGTCGAAGCTCTCGTAATCCGCCGGCGCCGCCGACGGGTTCGGGAACTCAGGAACGGTCGCGGTCGGATAAGGAGTGTCGATGCGAAACGCGAAGCTGACGCGAGTGCCACCCGCGCCGAGCGTCCCTGGGGCGCCGGTGTGGATCACGCCATGTACGAGCACGCGCTCCCCGGGCTTGAACGGCTGCTCCGGTATGAAGCTGCCGCCGTCCCCCTGGTGGTAGGCAAGGACTCGTCCTCGGTGCTCGCCCGACTCCGAGCCGAGGACCGTGACTTCGCGGATGTTCGCGACGCTCGTGCCGAGGAAGCTGATCTGGGTGTCGGGGTTGGCGGTGTCGGTCCCGGGCTCCGGCGACACGTCGACGTCCGTGCCCGGCAGGCTCGCGCTGTGTTCGAGCGTCTTTGGCAGACACGACGGCGACACCGCGCTCGCCGTCTTCGTGGTGCCGCCGTCGAACAGGCCGAGACCGGGCGAGCCGCTGGCGATCGCCGCCACGACCCACGCGAGGGCCACGACCAGCAGGACGATGTATCCGTTCCGTCTCATGTGCGCTTGCGGCCCCGGGGCGAGGATACTTGGGGAACCCGAAACGCGTCCCGCCGGACCCTGGAAACACGGGCATCCTTACCAAGTTCTTCGCGGCGCCTCGTGGCGCCGATCTCGGCTGTCTGGCGTACTATTGGAATTGGGATGAGGGTGCACGCACGCGTTTTCGTTGTGGCAGCGACGGTGAGCTTTGCGATCGGATCGGTCGCGGGCCTCACGACCGCGGCGTCGAACGCAGACGCCGCATCGAGCGACGCTGCGGCGACGCAGGCATACATCCAGGCCGGCTACCAGGCCCTGCAAGTCGGCATCGCACATCTCGCGACCTCCAAAGCCGCGCCGCTGCACGTGCTCACGGACGTGCAGCGCGAATGTCCGCAGATTGGCTCGCAGTCTCCCGAGGACAGCGAATCGACGCAGATGAGCGACGACGTGATCGGCGCAATCGTGCTGTCCGCGTACAAACCGGACCTGCAGGCGATCAGGACGTTCATTCACGCCGTCGCCGGCCTGCGTTGGAGCAGCGCCGGGCTGACCCACGAGATCGACGCGTACACGAGCGATTGGAAGACGCTCGTCAGCCTGTCCGTTCCCAACCTGTGCAGCGACGTCAAGGCATGGGGCGGCAACGGCTTCGGCGCACTACCCGCGAGCGTCAGCGCGTTCGTCGGGAAGTTCATGCCCGCATGGGTGGCTCCCGGCTACTTCCCCGCGCAACTGAAGCGCTCCGAGAGCCCCGCGATGCGGGCGCTCGCGGCTCGCTGCAGCCGCTTCGAAGAACAGATCACCGAAGTCGAAGTACACGCGGTGGCGCAGTACGGCGAAATCATGAACGCGCTCGCTGTCTGGCCCTGACCCGCCGTGCGGTAGCGCCCCGACGCGGAGCGGCATTCGCGGCCGCGCCGCCGGGCAGCGTTCAGGCCACCGCGCGCAGGTGCCGGTAGGGCGTGCCGCGCAGCTCGCGCACGAGTCCGTCGAGCACCCCGCCCTCGTCCTCCTCGAGGCCGTCCGTGACCGCGCCGATCACCGCTCGCTTGCGCTCCAGGAGCGTCGAGATCGTCTCGTCGATCGTGTCCGCCGCCAGCAGGTAGTACGCGTTGACCGCGTCCTGCTGGCCGATGCGGTGGCAGCGGTCCTCCGCCTGGTCGTGCTTGGCCGGCGTCCAGTCGAGCTCGAGGAACGCGACGCTCGACGCCCGCGTCAGCGTCAGCCCGTGACCCGCGACCTCGATCGAGCACACGATCAGCTGGTTGGACTCGCTCGCCTCCTGCGCCTGGAACGCCTGCAGCGCCGCGTCCCGCGCGACGGCGCTGTCCTCGCCGAGGATGTGCAGCGCGTGCGGGAAGCGCGCGATCACCGCCCGCTGAACCTCCTTGTGGGCTGCGAACACGACCAGCCGCTCGCCCGAGGAGCAGAAGTCGTGGATCCACGCCAGCGCCGCGTGCAGCTTGCCGCGCGCGGCCAGCAGCTTCAGCGCATTGCAGCGTACGAGGCGCTCCGCGCGCAGGGCCGCCGCGACCTTCGCGTCGAGCTCGCGCAGATCGAGCGGCTGGCTGCGAAGCCACGCCACGAGGTCGCGCTCCGCGAGCCGGTACTCGCCCTCGTTGTCGAGCTCCACCGGCACCACCGCGCGCGTCTTCGCCGGCAGCTGCGGCAGCACGTCGGCCTTCAGGCGGCGCACGAAGCAGCGCGCGCGCAGATGCCAGTGCAAGCGCAGGTGCGCATCCGCGCCGCGAAAGCGCTGACCGAAGCGCGCGCCCGAGCCGAACTCGTCCAGGCGCCCGAGTATGCGCAGCTGGGAGATCAGCTCCGCCGGGCGGTTCGTGATCGGCGTGCCGCTCAGCGCCAGCACGAGGCCGTCGCGCGGCACCACCGCCGACAACCGCTGCACCGCCTGCGTGCGCTTCGCCGCCGCGTTCTTGCAGTAGTGCGACTCGTCGAGCACCAGCGCCGCCGGGCGCAGCGCGGAGAGCTCCGCCAGGCGCGCCGCGACGATGTCGTAGTTGACGATCGTGATGTCCGCCGCCGCGCCCTCGTCCGCGGCTGGCCCCCCGGCCTCGTCCCGAGAAGCCGCACCGGCAGCCGTCCCGCGGCCGCGGCCGCCGGTGCCCGACAGCGCGCGAACGCTGCGCTGCGGCAACCAGCGCTCGAGCTCGCGCAGCCAGTTCAGCTTGAGGCTCGCCGGGCACACCACCACCGCCGGGTACGTGCCCGCGGCCTCGAGCGCGGCAAGCGCCTCGATCGTCTTGCCGAGACCCTGCTCGTCGGCGAGGAACGCGCGCCGGCGCTCGAGCAGGTAGCTGACGCCCGCGCGCTGGAACGGCTTCAGCTCGCCGCCGAGGCCCGCGACGTGCAGGGTCGCGTCGGTCGCGCTCGACAGCGCCACGAGGCCCGCGGCGCGCGCATGCTGCTCACGGATCTCCTGCAGCAGCTCGAGCGCATCCGGGTCGACCCACACCTCGCCGTCAGCCAGAAACGCGTCCAGCTGCGGCACGCAGAAGGGGTCGGCGCGCAGTGCCTGGAGCTGGGCGTGCTCGCTCGCGCCGCCGCGCCGGCCGGCTGGCGCCAGCACGCCGGGCAGCGCCGCGAACTGCTCCACCAATCCCCGGTCGTGGCCCTCGGCGAGCACGAACGTCTCATCATCGTGCACGCTCGAGCGCTCGAGCACCGCCGGCGGCGCCGGACGACCGTCCTCGATCGCCGCGATGCAGCGTTTCGCCGACGGGCTGATCCACGCGTCCAGGCCCTCCATCAGCGACCACGACTCGAGCGTCAACGGCACCGCAACGCCGTCGGGCACAGCCGTAGCCCGCTCCCGCAGCGCCCGCGGCAGACGCTGCTCGTTGCCGCCGACGAGGACGAACACCGGTGCCTCGTGCGGGATTGGCGCGACTCCCACCTCGACGTTGCCGCGCCACGTCGTCGCGCGCTTCAGCCACGCGCGCACGCGCGGGTCCACGCTCACATCCTCGACGTGGTCCAGCAGCTCCGCCAACGGCTCCGCGTCGTGCTCGACAGCGGCCAGGCCGAGCGTTCCCAGCGGGCCATCGAGCGCGCGCAAGCCCGCCTGCGCAGCGAGCACCCGCGCCAGATCCGCCCGCTCGGGCGCGATCAGGATCCAGTGCTCGCCGCGGCGGTCGCGGCGGAATTCCACGTCATACGCGGGACGCGGCGCCTGCTCCGGACGCGGCGCGCCGCCGCCGGCCACACGTTGGGACTCCTGCTCACGGCGTCCCCGCAGCGCGCGCCGTGCCTCCTCGCTCAGACGCAGCCTCGCCTCCGGGCGATCCAATTCCTCGAGCAGCGCCGCGGAGCGCTCGTCGAGCGGCACGATCGCACGCCCGATCGCGGGCAGCTCGCGCGCGTCCGGATGCTCGAGCAGGCTCTCGACCGGCTCGATCGCGCCGTCCGTCGCGAAGCTCAGCCACCAGTCCCCATCCGGGCGCGCGAGATCCACCAGGCACTCGTCCAGGCGGCGCCTCGCGCGCCGGCGGGAGATCGTGCGCTCGAGCTCCTCGCTCACGTCCGGCTCGTGCGTCAGCGCCGCGAACAGGTGCGTCAACGCCTCCGCCTGATCTGGCCCCAGGGGGATGCACCAGGCGCGCTCCCCCGGATCCCAGCGGCGACCCGGGATCGCGCGCAGGAGTTGGCGCAGGCTCTCGTCAAAGGGAAAGCGCAGCACGGCCTCGTCGCGGGCGAGGGTGGCGGAGAACGGCGCGGGCGACATGAACACGCCACGATAGGCGCCGCGGGGGATGGCCGCGTCGGTGCGACTAGGGTGGGACTCGAGCAAGCATTCAAGCGAGGAGATCGAGATGGCGAGCATGAGAGTCGTGCAGGTGAGCGAGCAGGGCGGCCCGTTCGAGCTGGTGCAGCGCGACGTGCCCGCGCCCGGCGCCGGCGAGGCGCTCGTGCGCGTGCACGCGTGCGGCATCTGCCACAGCGACTCCTTCTCCAAAACCGGCGGCTTCCCCGGCATCTCCTGGCCGCACGTCCCCGGTCACGAGATCGCGGGCGAGGTCGCAGCGCTGGGCGACGGCGTCAAGGGCTGGCAGGTCGGACAGCGCGTAGGCGTGGGCTGGTTCGGCGGCAACTGCGGCTACTGCCGCCAGTGTCGCCGCGGCGATCTCATGAACTGCGCCCACATGGATATTCCCGGCATCACCATCGACGGCGGCTACGCCGACTACGTGCTCGTAAAGGCCAGCGCCATGGCCGCGATCCCCGACGAGCTCTCCGCCGTCGAGGCCGCGCCGCTTCTGTGCGCCGGCATCACCACGTACAACGCGCTGCGCCACAGCGGCGCCCAAGGCGGTGACCTCGTCGCGGTCCTGGGCGTCGGCGGCCTCGGCCATCTCGCCGTCCAGTTCGCGGCCAAGCTCGGCTTCGACACGGTCGCGATCGCACGCGGCACGGCCAAGCGGCAGCTCGCGCTCGACCTCGGCGCCCGCCGCTACATCGACAGCACCGCCCAGGACCCGGCCGCGGAGCTCGCCGCGCTCGGAGGCGCCAAGGTGATCATCTCAACCGTCACGAGCGCAGCCGCCATGACCGCGGTGCTCGGCGGTCTCGCGGGCGCCCGCGGGAAGCTGATCGTCGTCGGCGCCTCGATGGAGCCGATGCAGATCCCGCCCGTAATGCTGATCGGCGGCAGCAAAGCGATCGTCGGGCATGCATCCGGCCACTCCGGCGACTCCGAGGACACGCTCGACTTCAGCGCGCTCGCGGGCGTGCGCCCGATGGTCGAGACGTTCCCGCTCGAGCAGGCCGAAACCGCCTACGAGCGCATGATGAACGGCGACGCGCGCTTTCGCATGGTGCTCACGACCGGCGCCTGAGACGCCGCGAGGGCCGCCCGCGCGCATACAGCGTTCGCGGCGCAGCGCCGACCGGCGGGCGGGCGGGGGCGCTCAGGCAGCCTGCTCGACCTTGGGCAGCGCCTGCGCGATCGAGCGCGTGAGCGCCGTACGCACGAGCAGCGCGAGCCCAGGGATCGGCGAGGCCAGGCGGATGTCGTAGACAAAGCGCGTGCCGCCGGCGCTCGGCGCGAACTCCATCACGCCGACGTGGCCGCGCAACGGCGAGCCCTTCGTGATGCGGTAGACGATCTTCGTCGCGGGCACGAACTCGGTGACGGTCTCCTCGAACGGCGGCAGCGGCCCGATCTGCAGCCGCCGCGCCGAGCCCACGCCGTTGCGCTCGCCGTCGTCGCCGTCGCGCAAGCGCGTCACCTTCGCGCCGAACACCTCCGCCAGGTTCTCGTGCTCCGCCAGGTGCGCGAAGATCCGCTGCGGCGGCTTGGCGAAATCGTGTTCGATGTGGACGTGGTGGGCGCGCATGGGGATCTACAGCCTATTCGCAGAACGTGCTCGCCGGGCGCAGCGAGACGGACGTGCCGGTCACGGCGTGAAGGGAAGCGCGAGCGTCGTCGACAGCCACGTGGCGCGGTCTTCGGCGCCTTCGTAGGCGCCTTCCTCGTTCATCAGGAAGCCCCAGCCCGACCAGATGCCGGCGCCGTTGACACGGTCGCCCGCTGCCAACCCGTTTGCGAGCGCCGCCGTCGCCGTCGTGATGTTCTCGACATTAGTCAGATGCCACGGGTCCGCCGAGTACGACGGCAGCACCGGCACGATCCGCGTCGCCGGCGACACGTTCGCGGAGTAGTACGCGAGGCCGCTTTCGACCCATTCCTGGTACGCGGCGACCGTCGTGCGTTCGCTGTCGTAGTACAGCGGGTCGATCTGCGTGACCAGCCCCGAGACCTCGTTCAGGTACGCGGGCGACCAGCGCGAGGTCGTGGCCGGGGCCGTCACCGACAGCCGGCCGTGGAAGCCGACACGCGCGAACATCGCATCCAGCTCTTCCAGCAGCACGGGGAAGCCGGGCGTCGTCGGGTACGGCTCGAGGTCCAGCTGCACGCCCGCGATCCCCAGGCCGAGCGACGCTTCGACGCCAGCCACGATGTTCGCGCGCGTCGTCGCTTCTTCGAGGTGCAGGCCGCTCTTCTTCGTGGCGACCTTGCCGTTGAACACAACCGTCAGGGACAGATCGGTCGCGTGCGCGGCGTTGTATTCGGCGATCTGGCTCGCGTACAGGGCCAGCATCTTCGCGTTGTGCTTCGGCACCTTCAGCAGCCCGCTCGACTTGAACTTCGGCATCGCGAAGACGATCTGGTCGATGTCATACGGGCCGACTTCCGCCAGGTGTTCGTCCACTTCCGAGGCCGGGCGCACGAAATGGATCAGGCCATACGGCATGTAGATCAGCATTTCGTCGGGATTCGCCGCCGCGGAGGCGCTCGCCGCCAGGCACAGCAGCGTCAGCGCCACCGCCGCCAGCGCGAGCGTCGCCCGCGAGCCTCGAACACAACGACGACCTCCGTGCCTCATATCCCCTGTCTCCAGTAGACGAACAACTCCCCTCCTATCCAAGGAGATTAGCTGCTCGCCGGCGCCAGCAGCTCCTCGAGGCGCTCCAGGGTGCTCGGCGTGCCCATCGCAAGGATCACGTCGCCGGACAGCAGCGCCGTCTCCGCCGGGGGCTGCGGCTCGAAGCCCGTGCCGCGGCGCAGGCCGACGATCATCGAGCCGCCGCGGATGTCGCCCACCGTCTGCCCGAGCCCCGCACAGCCCTCGCCCACGGGGATCTCCTCCATGCGGTACTCCGTGTCCACGTCCACGACGCCGCTCAGCTGCGGATGCAGCGCGAGCCTCGCCATCTCCGTGCCGCTCGCCTTGTAAGGCGAGATGACGCGGTCGGCGCCCGCGCGCTTGAGCTTCTTCTCGGTGTCCTCGATCGCCGCCCGCGCGACGATCGGGATATCCGCGCGCAGCTCGCGCGCCGTGAGCGTGATGAACACGTTGTCCGCGTCGGAATCCGCGCACGCGATGATCGAGCGGGCGCGCGCGATGCCCGCCTGCTGCAGCACCACGTCGTCGGAGGCGTCGCCCTCGATGAAGCTGATGCCGAGCCCCTCCGCGCGGTGGCGGTTCTTGTTGTCCGCGTCGACGATCACGTAGCTCACGCGCGCCGCGCGCAGGTCGCGCTCGACCTGGCGGCCCACGCGGCCGAAGCCGCAGATGATGTGGTGGTCGGTCAGCGAGTCGATCATCCTCTGCATACGCCGTGCGCCCAGCAGGTCCCCCACGTGTCCCGCCACGAAGAACTCGGCGACCGTGGCGAGCGCGTAGAAGAGCGTACCGACGCCCAGCACGATCAGCAGAACCTCGATGATCTGCCCGCCGAGCGTGTGCGGCTGCGGGAAGCCGCCGACCGTCGCCGCGGTGTCGAGCGCCCAGCGGAAGGCGTACCACAGCCCCACTCCCTCGGTCAGCGACAGGCCGACCGCGCCGAGAAACAGCAGCCACGCCACCACCAGCCCGAGCACCTCGATGCGCCGCACGAAGATCGTCAGCTGACGATGCGTGGCCGCACCCGAGCGTTCCGGCACGCGGTGCAGCAGGCGGTCGAGGTTCGACACGGGTGCCGCTCTTATACACGAGTGCCAGTCTTATGAAGCTCCTACAAAGCAGCTGAGCGCGCGCTTAGCTTGAAAGCGAATAATGATTCGCAGCACCATCCGGTGCCCCAGCTCCCGCATCCACCACTGGAGACTCCACTCATGCCCAGCTCCAAGCTGCTCAAGGCCGCGATCGTCTCAGGCACGCTCGCCGTCGGCGGCGCCGCAGCCGGAATCGCAGGCGCATCCGCCGCGACGACCAGCTCGACGCCCACCACACCGAGCACTACCTCGACGACCACCACACCGAGCACTACCGCACCTACGCAGACCACGCCCACACCCAGCCAGACGCCTGCCACACCGATGAAGGGCCACTGCCCCAACATGGGATCGGGCTCGAGCTCCGGCTCCGGCTCGACCGGAGGCGCCTACACAGGCCCGGAACCGAACTCGAGCGCTGTCCCCAGCTGAGCACGCCGCGAGGCAGCGCGTCACCCGCATCCGTCCGCCGACGGGCGCGCCGGTGACGCGCCGGCTCGCGCGCGCCACCAGGATCGCCGCGGCGGGCTGCCTGGCGCTCGCGGCGTGCCTCGCGCTCGCCGCGTGCGGCTCCGGCTCGCAGGCCGGCAGCCGGGGCGCCGGTAACGGGAGCGCGCACGGCGCGGCCACGACGAGCGGCGCCTCTAAGCTCAGCGCCATCGGCGCCGGCCTGTACGGGCCGGCGGGGCTGCACGCGAGCGTCTACGCGACCGGGCCGCGCACGACCGCCGCGTTCGCGTTCGACCCGCAGGGACGCCTGTGGCTGACCGCCGCCGGGCTGGAAACACACGCCGAGGACGGCGTCTACACGATCGCCAAGGCCGGAGCGCCGGCGCTCGAGGTCGTCTCCGGGCTCGACGACCCGCTCGGCATCGCGTGGTATCGCGGCCGCCTGTACGTCGCCTCCGTCGGGCGCGTAGACGAGTACGGCGACTTCGACGGCAGGCGCTTCACGCAGCACGCCGAGATCGTCCACGGGCCCGTCGCCGACGGCGAGAACAACCTGCTCGCGATGGCCGCCGACGGCCGCTTCGTGATGGGCATCACCGCAATCTGCGACCACTGCCGACCGGCCTCCGAGTACTCGGGGTCGATCGTCACCTTCCGCCCCGACGGCAGCGGCCTGCGCCTGTACGCAAGCCACATCCGCGCGCCGTTCGGGCTCGCCTACCTCCCGGGCACGAGCGACCTGTTCGTGACGATGAACCAGCAGGACAACCTCGGCGCGCAGACCCCCGGCGACTGGCTCGCCGTCGTCGCCGAAGGCCAGGACTGGCGCTTCCCCGAATGCCACGGGCAGGGCGGCGCCGCGTGCGCCGGCGTGCCCGCGCCCACAGCCGTGCTCGACAAGCACGCCGCCGTCGGCGGCGTCGCGATCCTCACCGGGCAGCTCGGTGCGAGCGTCGGCACCTCCGCGATCGTGCCCGAGTGGAACGCCGCCAAGGTGCAGCGCGTCGCGCTGACGCGCACCGCCTCCGGCTACCGCGGCACGGTCACGCCATTCCTGACCGGCATCGCCAACCCGCTCGCGATCGCGCTCGCGCCCGACGGCTCGCTGCTCGTCGGCGACTGGTCGACCGGCAGCATCTACCGCGTCACCTCCGCGTCACACTGACGCCATGCAGATCCTCGTGCTCGAGCACGAACGCACGGTCCCCGCCGCGCTGCTCGGCGACTGGGCGCGCGAGCGCGGGCACACGCTGCGCACCCTCGACGTCCCCGCGCTCACGAGCTGGCCCGACCCGCGCGAAGCAGGCGCGCTCGTCAGCCTCGGCTCCGACCGCTCCGTCACCGACTCCTCCGTGCCGTGGCTCGAGGCCGAGCTCGAGCTGCTGCGCGATGCGCACGACGCCGGCGTGCCCGTGCTCGGCGTCTGCTTCGGCGCCCAGGCGCTCGCCAAGGCGCTCGGCGGCGAGGTCCGGCGCGCGCCGCGGATCGCGCTCGAGTGGAGCACGCTCGAAACAGACGCGCCCGAGCTCATCGCGCCCGGCCCGTGGCTGCGCTGGCACGAAGACGTCCTCACCGTACCCCCCGGCGCGCGCGAGATCGCACGCGACGGCGACGTGCCGCTCGCGTTCGCACACGGCGCCAGCATCGGCGTGCAGTTCCACCCCGAGACCGACGCCGCGCTCGCCCACGCCTGGATCGAGGAATCGCGCCGCGAGCTCGCCGAGCGCGCCATCGACGAGCCCGCGCTCATACGCCAGGTCGAGCTCGCCGCGCCCGGCGCGCCCGCGCGCGCGTGGGAGCTGTTCGACCGGATCGCGAGGGTGTGGGAGGCCAGCGGCTGACCCGCAGCGGCCAGTCTGGGACCACCAGCGCGAGCGCTGCGGTGGGACGCACGCGGCTGGGAGGTTTGACCCCGCCGCCGTCGGTGAACCGCGAACGCCGACGATCTAATTATTCGTAAACGAACCGATCGCCCGGTGGGTTGGCCGTGCTCTTGGCCTTGCCGACCGCCGCGATCACATCGACCGTCCCAGCCTTGCCCGGCGGCGAGACGGCCGTGCAGGTCGTGTTCGACGTGCATTCGACGGACGTCGCGTAGCCTTTCCCGAACTTGAACGTCGTCGTCGAGCCGAGCGCGAAGCCCGTGCCGGTGATCGTCACGCTCGTGCCGCCCGCGGCCGCACCCGTGCCGGGCGACACGCCCGCGACCGCGGGGAGGTACTCGAACTTGTCTTTGCTAGACGGCGCGCTCGCGCCGCCCGGGCCGGTGACCGTGACTTCGACCGTGCCCGCACCCGCAGGCGAGACCGCCGTGATCGACGTCGGCGAGTCGATCGTGAAGTGCGCCGCGGGCGTCGCGCCGAAGTCGACCGCCGTCGCTTCTTCGAAGCCCGTGCCCGTGATCGTCACCGACGTTTCCCCGGCCCCCGGGCCGCTCTTGGCGGACAGCTTCTTGACCGTCGGCGCGGCCACGTAGGTGAACTGATCCGCCGGGGTCGGCGCACTCGTGCCCGACGGGGTCGTCACGGTCACGTTGACCGTCTTCAGCGTCCCCGGTGGGGCGATCGCCGTGATCGAGCTCGGGGAGGTGACGGTGAAGTGCGTCGCGCTGTTCGCGCCGAACGCCACCGCGGTTGCCCCTTCGATGTTCGAGCCGACGATCGTGACGCTCGTGCCGCCCGCCACGCCGCCCTTCTGCGGAGCCACCGCCGTCACGACCGGCAGCGGTTCGCTCAACGCGACATCGTGGTTCGCGCCCGCCGCGATCCCCTTGACCTCGCCCAGACCCATCACCGCGACCGGCACGTCGCTCGGTTCGCCCGCGCTGCCGTCGCCCAGCTCGCCGTATTTGTTTTCGCCCCACGTCTCGACACCGCCGCCGCTCAGCAGCGCCAGGCTGTGTTCGCCGCCGGCCGCGACCGCCGTCACACCCGTCAGCCCGCTCACCGGCACCGGCGCTTCCTGTTCGCGAGCGATGCTGCCATCGCCCAGCTGTCCCGCCGCGTCCCCGCCCCACGCCAGCACCGTGCCGCCCGACAGCAGCGCCAGGCTGTGGTGCAGACCAGCCACGATCGCGCTCGCGCCGCTCACGCCTTCAACCGCCACCGGCACGTCGCTGAAGCGGACTTCTTCCCCGCCTTCTTCCCCGCCTCCGCGCACCGGCACCGAGCTGTTCGCGAGCTGCCCGAATTCATCGTTGCCCCACGCCGCCACCGTGCCGTCGGACAGCAGCGCCAAGGCGTGTTCGCCACCGGCGGCGATCGCCGTCACCCCCGTCAGGCCGCTCACCGCCACCGGCACGTCGCTGCTCTCCGTTTTCCCGTCGCCCAACTGTCCCCGTGCGTTTGCGCCCCACGCCATCACGGTGCCGTCAGACAGCAGCGCCAGGCTGTATTCGTTGCCGGCCGCGATCGCCGTCACCCCCGACAGTCCATACACGCGCACCGGCACGTCGCTTTCGACGGTGCCGCCGTTGCCCAGCTGGCCCGATTCGTTGGCGCCCCACGCCATCACCGTGCCGTCGCCTAGCAGCGCCAGGCTGTGGTTGGCGCCGGCGGCCAGCGCCTTCACGCCTTTCAAGCCTTCCACGGCCACCGGATACGGAACCAGCGAGCCTGCGCCGCCGTTGCCGAGCTGCCCCGCCATGTTCGAGCCCCACGCGTCGGCGCTTTCGTTCGTCAGCAGCGCCAGCGTATGGCGCTTGCCCGCCGACACCGCCGTCACGAAGTTCAATCCCAGGGCCGACACCGGCACGTCGCTCTGCGAGAAGCTGTCATTGCCCAGCTGCCCGTACGTGTTCTGCCCCCACGACAGCACGCGGTAGTGATGCAGCGCCACCGTCAGCGTCGCCGCCTGGCTCGTTCCTTTGCCCGCGACGTTCGTGAACACCGCGCGGAACTCGTCGCCGTTTTCCGAGGCCTGCGTGTCCGCCACCGTCAGCTCGTCCGCCGTCGCACCCGCGACCGGGCTCCACGTGCCGCCGGCGTTCGTCGACACTTCCCACTGCACCGTCGGCGCCGGAAAGGCAGTCGCCGCCGCTTCGAAGGACGCCGGCTGGCCGACTTCGACCGTCATCGAGAGCGGCTGCTCGGTCACCACCGGACGCGAGTGCACGGTCAGCGTCGCCGCCGCGCTCGTCGCCGTGCCCGCCACGTTTTCGAGCACCGCGCGGTACTCGTAGCCGTTCTGCGCCGCCTGCACGTCGGTGAGCTGCAGCGTCGAGCTGCTCGCACCGCTCACCACGCTCCACGTCACGCCGCCGTCGGTCGAGACCTGCCACTGCACGGTCGGCGTCGGGAACCCCGTCGCCGCCTCCGCGAAGGTCGCGGTGGCGCCTTCTTCGGTCGTCGTGTTCACCGGCTGCTCGATGATCCGCGGCGGGTTGTGGACGTTCAGCGTGGCCGCCTGGCTCGTCACCTGACCGGCGACGTTCTTCAACGCGACGCGGTACTCGTAGCCGTTTTCCAAGGTTTTCACCGACGCGATCGTCAGGCGGTCGCTCGTCGCCCCCGACACAGCCGCCCAGCTCGTGCCGCCGTTCGTCGACAGTTCCCACTGCGCCGTCGGCGTCGGCGAGCCCGCCACCGTCGCTTCGAACGCCGCGCTCTGCCCCGATTCGACCGTCACGCTCGCCGGCTGGCTCGTCACCTTCGGGGCCAGCTGCACCGTCAACGTCGCCGCTTTGCTCGTCGCGCTGCCCGCGCCGTTCGTGAACACCGCGCGGAGCTCATCGCCGCTTTCCGAGGTCGTCGGGCCGGCGATTTCGAGCCGGTCGGCGGTCGCTCCCGCGACCGTGCTCCACGTCGCGCCGGCGTTCGTCGAGACTTCCCAGCGCACCGACGGCGCCGGCGTGCCCGATGCCGTCGCTTCGAACGCCGCCGGATGACCTTCTTCGACCGTCACGCTCGCCGGCTGTTTCGACACTTTCGGCGCTTTTTCTTCGCTCGCCGCCGGACGCGCCACGCTCGCCCACGCCGGCGCGCTCACAGCACCCAGCGCCAGCACGCAAGTCAGCGCCGCGATCATCACCGCCCGGACTGCCCTGGTCGTCCTTGCCATCCGCTTCCTCTCCCCAGCCTCTGTCGCCCCTCGACGAATCAGAAACAGTACCAGCGCATACGCTCCGGACCAAAGGGCCGAGCAGGATCGTCACATCCCGGAACCATGTCGACGGACGCGCACCACGGCGAATGTCAGGGCCGCAGAACGCGCTCGCGCGCATAGCGGCGCCACGCCCGACCGCCACCCACGAGCGCCGCCAGCACCAGCGCCAGCGGCACCAGCACCGCGGCCGCGATCAGCAACACGATCGCGGCCACCGTCAGCACGCGCCCCGCGTCATGCAGGCCACGGTGGAAGGTCAGTCCTTCGCCGCTCGAGGACGCGTCGCCCAGCACCGTCACTTCGACTTCAGCCGTGCTCGCCCGCTGCGAGACACCCGCGAACGCCGCGTGCGCCCGCGCGAGCGCGGCGCGCGACTGCGCCAGCCGTTCGCGCAGGCTGTCGATCTCGCCTTCCGTCGTCGCCTTCGCGAGCGCCCGCTCGAGCGCCGCACGTTCCGCGGTCGCGTCCGCCACGCGCTGGCGCGTCGAGTCATATTCGTTTGTGATGTCCTGCAGCGACTGGCTCTCCGAGCTCACCGGCGCTAGCCGCCCGATCGCCGCCAGCGCCCCGCCGAGGCGCGCGCTCGGCAGCCGCAGCGTCAGCGTCGCTTCGCTTGCGCCGTGCTGCTGCACCTGCACGTGCGAGTCCTCCACGAAGCCTTCCTCGCGCACCGCCAGCCGCGCCACCCCGTCGGAGACCGCCTGCACGTCCGCCGGCGTCGCCTCGAGGCCCACCGACGCCGCCAGCTGCTGCACGCGCCCGGGGGCCGCGCCCGCTGGTTGCGACCCGGCGCTCGTCGCGGGTTGCGACGCGGCGCTCGGCACAGGTTCCAGGTCCGCTTTCGCGGCTGGCGCGGCGGGGGCTTTCGGCTCTTCGCCGCCCGACCTGCCGGCGTTGGTCGCATGGACCGGCCCCGCCGCCACCCGCGGAGCGGGCACCGCCTCTCCCGTACCCGGGCTCCCGTGGTAGCCGAACCCGACCACGACCGCCGCCACAACGACCGCGGCTGCCAGCGCAGCCGCACCCGCCTGCAGCGGGCGCCCGGGGCTGCGCAGCGACGCGCGGCGTCGAGTCCGGGGCGCGGACGTGTCACCGAGAGTACCCGGCGAAGCGTCCTCAGCGACGCCCGCGAGCGGACCCACCAGGTCCGCCAGCTCGCGCTCCAGGCGCAGCATCAGCTCATCCGACGGCGGCGGCGCCAGCGAGCGCACGTCCTCGCGCAGCTCCCGCCAGGAGTCCGCCGCGGGACCTCGCGCGTCGCCGCTCAGCGCCGAGTCGAGCTCAGCCACCCAGCCCTCCTCGGGCGGCGTGTCCTCGCTACCGGGAAACACGATCAGCCTCATGCGACCTCCTCCTGCTCGAGATCGGCGCAACACGCGCGCAGCCGCGTCAGCGCGCGGTGCACGCGGGTGCCGGCGTTGCTCTCGCTGATGCCCAGCGCCCGCGCCAGCTCCGCGTTCGACAGCTGCCCGTGGAACTTCAGCAGCACGACCTCGCGCTCGCGCAGCGGCAGCGCCGACAGCGCCGCGCGCACGGTCGCCCGACGCTCCGCGCGCTCGAGCACCTCGCCGGCGTCGCCCTGCCCGCTCGCCTCGAACGCGCCGCTCGCATCGAGCCCGCTCGCTCGCTCGGAATCGAGCTCGTACTCCGGACGGCGGCCGCGGCGGCGCAGCTCGTCCAGCGCCGCGTTGCGCGCGATCGCAAACAGCCACGCGCGCGGCGTCCCGCGGCGACGGTCCAGACGACCGCGTGCGCGGTACAGGCGCTCGAATGCCAGCGCCGTCACGTCCTCCGCCGCCGCCCGCTCGCCCAGCAGCGAGATCGCGTAGGCGTGCACGTCAGCCGCGCATTCGCGGAACAGCGCCTCGAAGGCGCGCGCGTCGAGAACCCCGCGCGCCGGCGCCTGCAGCCGCCGCGGCTGCTGCTCCTCAGAAGTGGACGCCAATCGGCTCATCACCCTAACTACGTCCCATCCGCGCATTCATCACAAGCGGCACTCATCACAACTAGACTTGATAGCCGATGTCGAAAATATCCAGGCTGTTCGGACGCGGGGCGCCCACGGCTGCCGACCCACAGCCGGGCTCGACGCCGGCCGACGGCGACCGACCCAGCTTCGCAGCGGAGAACGAGGCGCGGCGCAAGGCATCGGAGAGCGCCGCGGACACCCAGGCCGACGCCAACGAGGTCCGTCGGCAGACCTCCGAAAGAGCGGCGCGCGAGCAGGCCGTCGTCAACGAGGCCCGACGTCAGGCCTCTGATGACGAGTCGCGGCGGCAGGCCGCGGCGAACGAGTCACGCCACCGAGCACAGGACGAGCGCTCGCAGAGTTGAGCGGCGCATGCGGTCGGCGTTGGCCTTGGAGACACCCGCGGCGAGGCCGAGACGTAATGTCCGGCGCCGAGCCGGACAATAAGACCGTGTGAGCGATTCACATGAGCAGTTCGAGCGCATCTACCAGGACTGCTACGCAGCGGTACAGCGCTACACGGCGCGGCGCGTGCCCGCCGCCGCCGTCCAGGACGTCGTCGCCGACACGTTCCTGACAGCTTGGCGACGCTACCCCGAGCTCAGCGGCGAGCCGCTGCCGTGGCTGCTCGGGATCGCCCGTCGCACCGCCGCCAACCAGCGGCGCGGCGGCGCCCGCCGCGATGCGCTGCAAGAGCGTCTGCGCGGCGAGGAGCGCGTGAGCGATCAGCCGCCCGCGTTCGACGACGGCGACCCACAGGTGGCCGCGGCGCTGGCGACGCTCAGCGAGCGCGACCGCGAAGCGCTGACGCTCGTCGCGTGGGACGGGCTCGAGCACCGGGTCGCCGCGACCGTGATGGGCTGCAGCACCGGCGCGTTCACCGTTCGCGTGCACCGCGCCCGGCGCAAGCTCGAGCGCTCGCTCGCGGACGAGAGGCGCGGCCCGATCGACGTAATCCGAGAGGCGAGGTCGCTGTGATGAAGCCACACCCGCTCGACACCATGTCCAGGCTCAGCGCCGCCGACCCGGCGCGCAACGCGTCCCTCGACGAGCTCGAGCGCGCACGGCTGTGGCAGCTGATCGCGGCGACGCCCGCGACGCCCGGGACGCCCGGCGGCGACGCACCGAAGCGCACGCGCGTGCGGCTGCCGCGAACGCCGCTGCTGCGGGTCGCGCTCGCGATCCCGCTGCTGCTCGTGCTGAGCACCGTCGCGCTCGCGGCCACCGGCGTGATCCGCATCGGAGCGCCCGCGGAAAAGGGCAGCCGCTTCGCGCCCGCGCTCCGCGGCGGCGGCCTCGTCAAGGGCACCGTGCGGCTGCTCGGAGTCGCGACGCCCGACCCCGCCGGCGGGCCGCCGTGGGGCATGCGCGTGCTCAGCACCAAGGCCGGCGAAGGCTGCGTCCAGGTCGGACGCCTGCTCGACGGAAAACTCGGAGCGCTCGGACAGGACAACGCCTTCGGCGACGACGGGCGGTTCCACGAATTCGCGCTCGAAAGCCTCACCGCGAGGCATGCGTGCACGCTGCTCGACGGCAACGGGCGGATCTTCCTCAACGCGACCGTCGGCGACGTCCCGGCGAGCGCGTGGGCCGGGGTCGGCCTGCACGAGGGGTGCGTGCCGAGCACGGCCAGCCACGCCGAACGCTTCGCCGAAAACGGCAAGCCGTACGCGCCGTGCCCACAGTCGGACGAGCGCAACCTCTACTACGGCCTGCTCGGCGCCGACGCCAAGAGCATCACGTACAAGCTGAACGGCGTCACCCACACGCAGGCGACGGTGGGACCCGAGGGCGCTTACCTGCTCGTCACGAGGGCCTCGCCGACGCAGCTGTTCAACTTCAACGCCGGCGGCACCCAGGACGTCGTGCCCGTCGACGGGCCGATCACCGAATTGCACTACCGCGACGGCTCGAGCTGCCATCTCACCTCGCGCAGCTGGATCGGCGGCAAGGACGCGTGCACGCCGTCGCTGCAGGTGCCCGTCGGCTGGGCGCCGCCGAAGGCGCGCGTGCCGAGCGCCGCCGCGGTCGCGGCGCCAGTGCAGGCGCTGCTGCTGCGCAACCGCCGCGGCGGCTGGGAAATCGCGCTCAGCTTCCGCTCGCGCGTGGCGATCACGGGCGCGCGCATGACGTACAAGACGATGTGGCGCGAACCCGGGATGCGCGCCGGCATCTACAGCGGCGGACCGCTGACGCCGAGCGAACCGGCCGCCGGCCAGCGCGAGAGCGCGCGCATCGGCGGACCCGGCCGCTCACTGCGAGCCGGCACCCTCACCGGCGAGGTGATCTTCATGGACGCCAACGGCCCGGGCCTGCTCGAAGAAGGGCCCGGGACGATCCAGCACGTCGTGGGGCGCTTCTCCGTGCGCGTGCCGTGAACCGTTCCAGCCGACGGCGCTCCGTTATCGAGCTCGAGCGCCGCCGGATCGGCCGTGGTCAGCCTACGGTCACAGCACCTTCAGGCACTGCACTTTGGTTTTCAGCAGTTCCAACAGCGTGCAGATCGGGCCGGTCTCGCGCGTCGCGGTGAACGTCCCGCTGGTCCCGTTGCTGTCTTCGAGGGTGCCAGACCATTTCAGGCCGAAGAAGCCGACCTTCATCGTCCCCTCGGCCAAGTAGTCGCCGACGCCGGTGGCCCAGTCGAGCGTGTGGCCGTTCAGCGTGCCGGAGATCGTTTCGGTTTCGTTGCTGCCGGTGATGACGTCGGAGCCCTTCGCCTGGCTGAGGTCGGCCGTGCCGTAGAAGTCCTCCCCTGCACACCAACCGACCTCGCAGTGGTAGATCGTCTGCCACGTGCCCGTGAGGTTGGGAAAACCAGCGATCGCCGCGGGGGTCGCAGCCGACGCTGCCGCCGGAGCCGCGCACAGTGACAGAGCCGCCATGGCGCATGCCAGCAGCAGACGCGGGCGCGGCAAACGCCCACGTCCAGACCGGCCCAACTCGATGCCATCCTTGAATCCGCTCACCTAGTGCCGCCTTCCTTCGCTTGGCCGAATAGTTCCAAGAGCAAGCTCTTGAAAGCCGGACGGATACTAGTTCTTGGATGTCTGTGGTGGCCACGACGACGACATGAGCGGGCACGCCCCACGGGGCCCCCGCCTGAGACAGCTGTGGCCGCCCCCTTTGGGGACGGCCACAGAGCGCTCTCCTTACGCGCGCGATGCCTGCTCGCGCGATGCCTACTCGGGTGATGCTTGCGCTACCCGAATATGCGACTCCTACACCTGGCCTTCGCCCGGCAGCGTCGGTGCCGGCAGCGGCGCGACGAGCGCCGGCGTGGGCGCCGTGACGGTGATCGTGAACGTCTGGCTCGGCTGCGCCTGGTTGGCGAAGTCGCCCGGGATCACGACGCGGTAGACGCCGCTTCCGAAGCCGAACAGGTAGTCGGTGATCGTGTACGTGCCCGTGGCACTCACCGCACCGACGTCGACGACGTGGAAGCCGGCGCGAGGGCCGACGTTCTGGCGCTCGAGGTACACCGGGTGGCCCGGGTGCACGGGCGTGACCGTGCCCGAGAACGTCACCGGTTCGCCGGAGTGAACCGTTTCCGTCGAGGCCGACGCGGTCAGGACGTACTTGACGCCCTCGAACTGCACGGTCGACTTCGCCGACCCCGAGAGCACCTGGTAGTAGGTGCTCGTCTGCGGCGACTGCAGGAACGAGTATTCACCTGCGGAGTTCGTCGTCGCGGTCGCGACCGTCGAGAACGGATCGTTGCCGTCGGTGTGCGCCGTCAGCGTGACCGTTGCGTCCGAGGCGCCGGCGACCTTGCCGGTGAGCGTCACCGTCTGGCCGTCCGTGATCGGGTTCGTGGACGTCTTCAGCGTCAGGGCCGAGTTCTCCGGCTGCGAGATCTCATATGAGAGCGTGTTCGAGAGCCCGCGGATGTCGAAGCGGCGGTGCTGGCGCACCAGTATCCGCAGGTTGGCGTCGCCGGGCAGCACGAACACGTGGCTGATCGAGTACACGCCACCGGGGCCGACGACCCCGAGCTGAATCGCGCGCCACTGTTCGAACCAGCTGAAGCCCCCCGAGACGTTCTGACGCTGCAGCACCACGACCGCGCCCGCGTCAGCCGGCGAGACCGCGCCCGTGAACGTGACGCGATGACCGGGACCAGTCAGGAGGGCCGCGCCTTCCATGCTCTGGGAGGAGCCTGCGGCGGGTCCGGCAACCGTGACCACGGGAGCCACCTTGACGACTTTCGTGGTGCTGCGGGTGCTCGCCGCGCTCGCATAGAAGAGCGTGTCCGAGGTCAGCTTCGGAGCGAGCAGCGAGTAGATGCCGGCCGCGCCGGCGGTCGTCGTGCCGAGCGTCGTGAAGGCGCCGGAGCCGGCCGCCTGCTCGTACACGGTCACGGTCTGACCGGCACCGCCTTCGCCGGCGCACCTGACCCGCCCGAACAGCTGTGCGGATTCGCCGCTGACGATCTGGTACGGCTGCGCCGCCAGGCTGACGAGGCAGGCACCGCCCAGGGTCGAGTGGCTGCGTGCGGGGATTCGGGCCTGAGACGGTGCCGCGGCTGCAGCCGGCGCCATCACGGCAATCGCGGCCACAAGGGCCTTGAGAAGCTTATTTGTGCGCATGGTTGCCTCCACCTTCGCGTGGTGTTTTCGAATTTGCGGGCGTGTCTAGCTGGCGATCGATCAGTGCATCGACCGTATCGCCCGTGTTTCGTAACCCACCTCCGGCCGCATCGATGCGGTATCGCCGGACATCTGCAAGCTCGCATGCTGCACGACCGGGACCAGGGCGAACGCGAGCGCCACGTACAACGGCCCGGCGTTGAAGTCGGTCGCGCCCTGCGCCCAGAACGGCCCGCCGAGATCCTGCCCGTACAGCCAGTAGGCGAGCGAGAGCGCGATGCCGATCGCGAGCGCCGGCCAGCGCAGCGGCGTCCACACGCCGACCGCGAGCGCGAGCGAGACGACCGCGAGCACGATCGCGATCGTGGTGCCGTGCCCGACCGTGTGCTTCGCGAGCGAGTCCTGGATTCGCGCGAGCCAATGCGGCGAGGCTTCCGCCATTTCGACGATCATGCCGTGCGTCGCTTCCTTCGCGCGGTTGACGCTCGCCAGCCACAGGCCCGCGGAGATCGCCCACAGACCCGACCAGATGCACAGCCCGCCGCGGTCGCCGAGCGGGCCGAGCGCAGCCGGCGAGCGGCCCTCCGCCTTCGCCGTCGGCCACACGAGCAGGCCGACGATCGCGTACAGGATCACCGCGCCGGGCGCGCCCATCAGCGGCGCCGGCAGCGTGTTGGAAGTCAGGCCGCCGAAGCCCTCGCCGAACCACCAGACGTAGAGCGCCCACGCGAAGGAGAGCGTGAGCGCCGGCTTGAGCAGGCGCTTGCCGCACATCAGCCCGAGCCCGATCGCGACCTGTATCTCTCCCGACAGCGAGTTCCACAGCGTCAGGTCGCGGCCGTAGAAGTCATCCATGGTCCGCATCGGAGCGCCGACGAGCGACGGCTGTCCGTGCATCGCCGGTTCGAACACCTCCGTGACGATGCCGTGCGTGAACATGAAGCTCTTGAACTGGAACAGCCCGTCGAGCAGCCAGATCAGCCCGAGCGCGATCTGGACGCCGCGCGCGGTCACGAGCGGGCGGCCGACGAGCGGGCGGCGCCCGACGCGTGCGCGCGTGGCCCGGGCGCTCATGAGAGAGCCAACTGCATCGCGGCGAACATGTAAGCCATGCCGAACGTCATCACTGCCATCGACGCCCGCAGATCCTTGAAGCAGATGAGCGGCTCGGCGACGCTCGCCGCCAGCGCTCCGTCCGGCGTCACCGACACCGCTCCGCCGAAGATCGTGCGCTCGTCGAGCTCCCGCATCCGATCGGTGCCCCACAGCACGGCCTGTGCGAGGAAGTACGCCACGAGCAGCCACGTGATCGGCGCCTGAAAGCCCGTCGGCGACCACATGTAGGCCATCGCGGCGAGATCGAAGGCGACCAGCAGCCACAGCAGGTTCGTCCCGCGTCCCTCGAACATCTGCACGAGCATCCACAGCACGATCGCGATCGCTCCGTTGGCGAACGCCAGCGACCAGAACCCGGTCGGGATGTCGAAGTAGTCGAGTGACGCCGGCGCGAACATGAACGCCATGCCGACCGCCATGAACACGTGGCCCGAGTGCCAGTAGCGACGCTGACCCGCGCTTTCGAGCACGTGCCGCGCGTGGATCGCGATGACCACGAAGAACACGAGCGTCCAGATCACGGCGAGCCAGCTCGGGAGGATGTTCGTCCCGTGGCCGGCCGCGCTCATCGACACGCCCCCCATCGACATCCCGTGCCCGCCGCCCGTGGGCGCGGCGCCCATGTGCATGGCGCCCATGGACGACCCGGACGTCGGGCCCATGTGCGCCATCGTCGGCGCCTTCGCTGCTTTGAACATCGTCTATTCCTCCTTGCCTTAGCGCCTTTGCGCAGCACTGAGCGATCGGCTACGGCCGACCGCGCGATCAGATCAGGGCTGCGGCAGGAGGCGCCCGGCCCGCGCCGGGCAGCGCGAGGACGGCAACGCGGGCGCCGAGCGAACGCGGCGCGCGGGGGAGGGCGACGGTGCGGGCGGGACGCGCGAGCGCGACGCTCCGTCTCCGCGCGAGGCGATGGATGACGCGCTCACCGAGGTAGCGGCCGTACAGCAGCGGCAGCACGAGCAGCGCGGCCGGCGCCAGCTCCAGGGCGACGCTCGTGCCGGCGACGGCGGCGATCGCGGCGATCAGGGCAACGACTGCGAGCAGCCGGAACGCTAGGCGCGTGCGGGCACCGTGAGCTGGCATCGGGCGAACATACACCCGGGCGTTCGCGAAGTCCAGGCTTGGCGGGCAGGTTCAGCCGCCGGGAAAGGCGAGCCGCAGAACCTGCCGGTAGACCGATCGGTACTGGCGCCCGAGGCGGCCGCTGTTGTACGGCAGATCGTGGCGCTCGCACACCGCCCGAATCTGCGGGGCGATCTCGCTGTAGCGGTTGCTCGGTAGGTCGGGGAACAGGTGGTGCTCGATCTGGAAGGACAGGTTGCCGGTCAGCAGGTGAAACAGCCGACCGCCCTCGAGGTTGCATGAGCCGAGCAGTTGGCGTCGGTAGAAGCCACCGCGCGTCTCGTCACGGAACTGCTCCTCGGTGAACGTCTCCGCGCCCTCCGGGATGTGCCCACAGAAGACGATCGTGTGCACCCACACGTTGCGCACGAGGTTCGCAACGATGCTGGCGGCCAGCGCCCGGCGCGCGGCGCGGCGACCGGCCAGCGCCGGAAACAGCACGTAGTCCTTGAGCAGCTGGCCGCGCGCCTTGCGCAGCAGAGCGACGATCTCGCGGCGGGCACTGGCTCGAGACTTCTCGCCACGGCGCACTCCGTCGAGCTCGATGTCGTAGATGGCGATGGCCCACTCGAAGACCGCCGCCATCAGGAAGAAGTAGATCGGCTGGGCGAGGTAGATGGGGTGCCAGGGCTGCGCGCGCTCGACCCGCATCGCCGAGTAGCCCAGGTCGCGGTCGCGACCGAGAACGTTGGTGTAAACGTGGTGGCGGAAATTGTGCGCGCGCTTCCACGACGCGGCCGTCGACGCTGAGTCCCACTCCCATACGCTCGAGTTGATCGCGGGATCCCGCATCCAGTCCCACTGACCGTGCAGCACGTTGTGGCCGATCTCCATGTTCTCGAGAATCTTGGACAGCGTCAGCAGGGCGGTGCCGGCGATCGCCGCCGGAGCGAACCGCGCACCGAGTAGAAGCGCCCGCGCCGCGAGCTCGAGCTGGCACTGGGCCGCGATCACGCGGGTGATATACGCGCGGTCGCGGGCGCCCAGGTCGGCGCGCACGGCGTCGCGAATGCCGTCGAGCTCGCGGGCGAGCGCCTCGAGCGGATCGGGCGCCGGCGCTGTGCCCGATCTGGCGAGTGGGTCGCTCACGCGACTCAAGCGGCGGCGGGGAGCTCTTGCGGAGACGCCTCTACGGCGCCCTCGAACCCATCCGGCTCGCCGCCACCACGGCCGGGGAGCGACGGCAGCGCGAGCTTGCCGATCTTACGCACGACGCTGCCGAACTGCCTGTACAGCGGGCCGGTGTTGTAGGGGATGCGGTAGCGCTCGGTGATCTCGCTGACCTCGGTCGATATCTCGGCGTAGCGGTGGGCGGGAAGGTCGGGGAACAGGTGGTGCTCGATCTGGAAGCTGAGGTTGCCCGCGAGGATGTGGAACAGCTTGCCGCCGGTCAGGTTGGCCGAGCCGAGCAGCTGGCGGTAGTACCACTCTCCGCGGGTCTCGTTCTCGGCCTGCTCCTCGGTGAACTGCTGCGTCCCATCGGGGAAGTGGCCGCAGAAGATGATCGTGAACGACCACAGGTTGCGGGCGAGGTTCGCGGTCGCGTCGCCTGCGAGCACGAACGGCAGCGAGGGGCCAGACAGCAGCGGGAAGAGCACGTAGTCCTTGAGCGTCTGGCCACGCACCTTGCGCCAGATGTCCCCCAGCATTCCCCGCTTCTCGGCCAAGCTCGTCTCGCCGGCGGCGAGCCGCTCGGCTTCGAGGTCGTGCAGCGCGACGCCGTACTGGAAGAAGATCGCGAGCAGCGCCGCGTAGAGCGGGTTGCCGAGGTAGTACGGATGCCACCGCTCCTCCTCGGACATGCGCAGGATCCCGTAGCCGATGTCGCGGTCCTTGCCGACGATGTTCGTGTGGGTGTGGTGCATGTAGTTGTGGGAGTGGCGCCACTGCTCGCCCGGGCAGGCGGTGTCCCACTCGAACGTCTTGCCGTTCAGGCGCGGATCCTTCATCCAGTCGTACTGCCCGTGCATCACGTTGTGCCCGATCTCCATGTTGTCGAGGATCTTCGACAACGACAGGGCGGCGGTGCCACCGATCCAGGCCGGCGGCAGGAACCCGAGTGCCAGCAGCGCGCGGCCGGCGACCTCCAGTCCGCGCTGGGTGCGGATGACCTTGTTGATGTACTCCGCGTCGCGCTCGCCGAGATCCGCGACGACGCGCGCGCGGATGGCGTCGAGCTCCTGCCCGAACGCCTCGAGCTGCTCCGGCGTGAGACTGGGTGCTGGAGTTGACATGACTGGCTCCTTCTCGATGACGGGGTTCATAGGTCGAGCGCTACGTCGCCGACCGGCACGGACACGCAGATCCGGATCTGCTCGTCTCTGGCGGTCGAGATCTCGCCGGTGATGATGTTTCGGACGATGCCGGCGGTCTTACGGCAGCTACACGTGTTGCAGATGCCCATACGACATCCGTGATCGGGGGCGAGCCCCGCGTCCTCAGCCTGCTCGAGCAGCGGCAGACCGCTGTTGGCGGCCTCGCGTCCGCTTGCGGCGAAGCTGACGAAGCCTTCTGCGCCGTCGGTATCGAAACTCAACACCGGCGGCGTGAACGTCTCGAGCACCGGCTCGGCGAGACCGTCCTGCGTCCAGACGGCACGCACCGCGTCGATCAGCGTCGGGGGGCCACAGACGAAGGTGGCCGCGTCGGCGTGCTCAGAGATCACGGCGCCCAGGTGCTCACGGCGAAAGCGGCCATTGAGCTGACCGCGTCGCCCCCGCGTGAACCCACGAGCGACGCGGACTCCCTGATGGCGGTCCACGAGCTGTTCGAGCTCGGCGCCGTACAGCGCAAGCGCGGACGAGCGCGCGTAGTTCAAAAACCCGACCTCGCCGGCAAAGCCCTCGTCGCAAAGGGTGCGCAGCATCGCCATCACCGGCGTGATGCCGCTGCCTCCACTGATCAGCAGCACGCGCTCGGGCCGCGGGTCGGGCAGCACGAAGTCGCCCTCCGCCTGGGTCAGGCCAACGATCATCCCCGGCCGAGCGCGGTGACGTAGATAGCGCGAGACCTTGCCCTCCGGGTGCGTCGAGACGGTCAGCTCGAGCACGCCGCCGGCAGCGTGCTGGGAGCCGGCGGGCGAGTACGGCCTGGTCTCGCGGACTCCGTCGATCTCCACGCTGAGGCCGACGAACTGTCCCGCGCGCAGGCCGCGCCAGGTGTCGTTCGGGCGGAGCGTGAGCGTGACGCTCTTGGGCGTCTGACAGCGGACGGCCGTTACCTCGGCGCGCACCTGGTGCCTCACGAGCAGCGGCCGGACGAGCTCGAGGTAGCGGTCGACGCCATGCGGATAAGCGAGCGCCTCGAGCAGGCTCGAGCGGAGCAGAAGGCGGCCCACGCGACCGGGCGATGCCACGGAAGGCAAGTTATCGACCAGCTTCAGTCGGTGCACACATGTTCACAGAGTACACTTACCCCCGGAGCGGCTGATCGATACACATTTTGGCCTAGTCAGATCGTGAACGTGCACACTCGTACACCGGGGAGCGCCACCCGTCAAGAGCGCAAGCAGCTTACGCGCCAAGCGCTGCTCGACTCAGCGCTCGAGCTGCTCGAGGAGCAGAGCTTCTCCAGCCTCAGCCTGCGCCAGGTGACGGGCGCGGCCGGCGTGGTCCCGACGGCCTTCTACCGCCACTTCGACGACATGGAGGAGCTCGGTCTCGCCCTGATCGACGAGTCGTTCCGGACGCTGCGGGCGATGATCCGGGCAGCGCGCGCGGACCCACGGACCAACGATCACGTGATTCGCAACTCGGTCGAGCTCCTGGTCGGCTACGTGCACGAGCACGACACCCACTTCCGTTTCATCGCGCGTGAGCGGTTCGGCGGCGTCGCCGCGTTGCGGCAGGCGATCCGCGTGGAGATCCGCCTCTTTGCCAGCGACCTCGCGACAGACCTCGCGCGCTTGCCCTACCTCGAGCGCTGGAGCACCGAGGACCTCCAGCTGTTGGCCGGGCTGATGGTCAACGCGATGGTCTCCACGGCCGAGGCGATCCTCGACGCCCCGCCGAATGACCCCGCCGCGGAGGCCGAGGTCATGGCAACGGCCCGGCGCCAGCTGCGGATGATCACGCTGGGCATTCCGGAGTGGCGCAGCTCGCCGACCTCCATCTGACGTGCCGCCGCGCGGCGCGAGTCGAGCAGCTAGCTGGCAGTCACCCGACCTGCGCCAGCGAGACGCTCAGCCCGAGGGGACGGTGCGCGGCGAGCAGCCGTGCCGCGCGCGCGCCGAGCACGACGGAGACGGTCGTCGTACCCGCGCGTACACGCTCGACCGTCCGCAGCAAGGTCACAGGTCCGAGCGTCCTGCCGCCAGAGGCCTTGCGCGCGTAACCCACCGCAAGCGTCATCCGCCCGGAGGCGCCGCAGCGCACCGTGATGAGCAGGCGCCGGCGCCCGCCGCGAAGGCTATGTGTCCGAATGCCACCGGCGACGGCGCAGGTCGGTGTGCGTCCGTGGGAGAAGCCGGCGACGGCTCCGGCGGGGCTGATCGCGGAAGCGCTCGTGTCGGCGCTCGACCCCGCGCTCGGCGTGCCGCCGGAGGAGGCGGGAGATTCGGGAGCCGGGGACGGTTCGCCGGGCGGCCCGCCGCTGGTCATCAGCGTGAGGCTGTCGCCGGCGGCGACAGCAAGCACATTGCCGTTGGCGGCCATTCCCGTCGGCGTGCCGATCCCGCCGCCGTTCTCGGGATGGAAACCGTCGGGCATCATTGATTTCCAGAGCTCAGCGCCCGTCTGCTCGTCGAGCGCGTAGAGATTCCCCGAGGCGGAGCCGACGAGAACGTCGCCGTTCACGCGGATCAGGCCCGAGTCGAGGCGACCGTCGCCGTTGAACGTCCACAGCGTGTGGCCGTCTTCGGAGTCCGTGTCGGTCAGCGTCGTGGACACCAGGTGGCAGTCGATGTTGATGTCCGCGCATTCATAGTGTTCGGCCAGCGCAAGCACGTCGGCGCCGTCGATGATCGGGCTGTTGGCAATCGTCGCCTTATAGGTGCCTTCGGAGGCGCCGGTGAGGGGATTGACGATCGCGCCTTCGTGCCATTCCTGTCCGTTGGTGCCGAATTCGCTCGTCCACAGGTGCCCTTCGGCGAAGATCGTCGTCCACGAGCGTCCACGGCCACCCAAGGCTTCGGCGGCGTCTTCCCACACGAGCCTGCCCGTCTTGGCGTCGAACGCCCAGCCGGCCGGGGACTTCTCGCCTTTGGCGTTCTCGTCGACATCCCCCATCTCGTAGACGTCGCCGTCGCCGAGCACCGGTCCAGCGCCCGTCGAGCCGAACATTTCGCCTTCCCACAGCGCCCGCCCAGTTTCCTCGTCGACGGCGATCGTCGTAGCCCCGATGAAGGCCGCCACGTAGTACAGAACCCCTTCGCTGGCCACCAGCGGTTCGACGTTCGCGTTTTCGCGGCTCCAGAGCTTTTCCCCGGTCAGCGCGTTCAGCGCGACGACGCCTTCGGAGCTCCCATCCGTGAACAGGCGATTGCCGTCAAGCGCCGTGAAGACGGTAGCCCCGCCCGCGAGCTCCTTGCTCCAGGCGAGCTCCCCTGACTCCTGGCTGAACGCGTCGAGCTCTGTCCCGCCGTAGCTTTCCGTCGCGGCTCGCACCACATAGACCATGCCGTTGCCCAGCAGCGGGTAGCCGACCACCTCTTCGTTGCTCAGGCGCGAGCCGGGCGGTACCGGGAACGTATGACTCCACCACGCCGTGAACGGCGGATGAAGAGCCGGCGAGTCGACAGTCGCCGTCCGCTGCGGGTTGCCGCCGAGCGAGGACCATTGCGGCCCGGTCGGCGCCGGCGCCGGGCGCGGCGGCGGTTCGGGGCCGGCGGCTGATGGGCCCGTGAACACCCATGCCGCGCCGTCGACGCTGTCGCCAGGCGATGACACCAGGGCCGTGGTTGCGTCTTGCGAGAGCGCAACGCTGGTCCCCGTCGCCCCGTTGCGGTGCGGTACCGGATCGGCCAGCTTCTGTTCCTGCCACCAATGTTCGCCGCTGCGCCTGAAGACCCACACGGCACCTTCGTCTTCCGGCCCGTTGCTCGGGCCGCCGATCAGCGCCGTGGTCCCGTTCGCCGACAACGCCAAGCTTTCGCCAAACCCGCCGGACGCCGGTTCGAGCGTGGGAATCAACTCGTCGCCCTGCGGTTTCCAGTCGCCTTCGTCCCACGCGAATGCCCAGGCGCCACCCCCGCCATAGGCGTCGTAACGGGCGCCGATGAGTGCGGTGCTGCCGTCCCTGGAGAGCGCCACGGCTGAGCCGAAGAGGCCCTGCCCGTGCTCTCCCGGCCCGGTCAGCTTGCCGCCCTGCTCGACCCACCCGGACGCGGTGTGTTCGTAGATCCACGCGCCGCCGACGCCCTCGCTGTCGCTTTCGCTTCCCAGCAACGCGACGCTGCCGTCGCCCGAGAGCGCGACCTTGTCCGGCCGGCCCCATTCCGAGGGCCAGGCAATGCTCTCGTCAGCGGGTTTGAGCATCGTTTCTCGGGACCAGGTGGAGCCGGAGCGCGTGAACGTCCAGGCGGCCCCTGAGTTGCCACTCGTGCTCGTGCTCGTCGCGCCGATGATCGCCGTATCACCGTCCGAGGACAGCGCAGCGCTGCTTCCGAAACCGTGGAGCCCCCAAGGTTCGTCTTCCTTGGGCTGCAGCGGTTCTTCGGTCTGAAGCGTCCATTTCGTGCCCGAGCGCGTGAACACCCAGGCGCCGGCGGACCATTGGGTGACCAGCGCCGTGTTGCCGTCAGCCGCCAGCGCAACGCTGTAGCCGAATTCGCGTGTCGCCCCGCGGGGCCGGGCGAGCCGCGCCTGCAGACTCCACGTCGAGCCGCTGCGGGTGAACACGAAGGCTTCACCAGCTTCTTCCCATTCTCCGATCAGCGCCGTGTTGCCGTCAGCCGCCAGCGCCACGCCAGAGCCGCCGCCGCCGAAGTTCTGCCTGCCGATGCCCGGAATCTCAGCCTGCTCGACGAACGGGTCGATTCGAATCGGGAAGCGGGCCCCGGCGGTTCGCACGTCTATTTCGATCACTCCGCTCTGTACCGCCAAGTGCGCCGGAAGCGTCTTGCCGGTGGCGTCGAGCACCTTCAGCCCCTGATAGCGCAGTCGCGCCGTGCCGTCGCGGGTCCGGAGCACGAGCCCCGAGCCGACCAGCGAGGGCTCGAGATTCCCATCCGTGCGCATCCGCACACGCACGGTGCCCGCCAATGCACCCGCCGGACGCGGCACGACGAAGGTTTGCTCAATCCCATACGGACCGCTGCGGAACGCCTCCGTGAGGTCCCGGTAGGCGTAGGTGACGACGTTGCGGCTCGCTCGAGGCGAGACGCGTGCCTGCCACACCATCCTGCGAGCGCCGCCAACCCCGACGCCGACGATCCCCAACGCGCCGGTGGCCGCTGTCACGGACGCGCCACCAGCAGCGAACGACGCCCGTAGCGCGCCGGCCCGCACCTGCACCGCATCGCCATGCCGCGTGGCCCAAGCCGCATGATCGCGCGCGCCTAGCTGCCGCGTGGCGGCCTCGGCGAGGCGCAGCGGTAGCGCGCCGGCCCAGCCGCGCTGGGCCGTGTGCGCCGGGAGCTGGGCCGTGTGCGCCGGGAGCTGAATAGCCGACGGTTCCGACACAGCAGGCAGCATGTGCCCGGCCGTGGCGAACCGCGCCTTGGCGTCCGTTTCTGAGACCTCTCCAGGGCAGTCTCGGGTACAACGACCGAACCTCGACGACCTCATTGAGGATCTCATGGAACCGGTAGCTCGGCAAGCCCGGCGGCGGACAGCGAAAGCAATCCATGATGGCGTCTCGTAGGCCAGGCTCAGATCACGGGTCTAGCTCGGTGTTCGTGGGTTCGGCTCAAAGCGACGGCTGAAGCAGTGCGCGGCGAGCCTAACGACTTGACGATCCAGTAACGGCTCACAGAGCCAGACGGGGTTACTGGCAGGCGTGGATGGCGCTATTCAGGTAGCCAGCTTCCGCAACGGTGACGGTGCCCGAGCCTATGTAGCCTGCACGGTCTTGCGACCCTCCTAGCCTGACCGAATACCACTCTCCAAGATCTGTGATTTCTCCGGTCCCGGGTAGGTAGCAGACGACGTAAACCTTGGAGTCTGCGGGTAGCGTAGTGACTGCTTTGCTAGCGGCGGTCGCCTGTGCGCGTACCGTCACTTCCTGCTTTGTTACCGCTTCGTAGCCGGGGGGATCTTCGCTCGTCGGAATGTTCCAGGAGGTGTCGTTGCGGACTGCGTCGACGTAGTTTCCGATTTCGTGTTCACCGGTTCCGGCTTGTGGCTCCCGGACGACGCAATAGCGACTGCTACGCCCGCAGCCAACAAAGCCCCGGCGGAGCCAGCGAAGATTTGATGGTCCTTGACGAAGCCCACAAGACAGCCTTTCATTACCAACAAGGTTCTCTAGCTCGACGCGACGGCGTCCGGTTCCATCGAGGGTCGAGGCGACAATGAGCGACGCGACACCACGCTGCTGAGCCTCGGGCCGCCGCCTTAGCGCTAGCTCAGTTGCTCGACGCGCTAGCGGCTGCCGGTGAGGCTGATGCCGAGATGCGCCATGTGCCTGCGAGTTTGCTCGTCAACCCACTCGCGAAGGCTCTTGCCCTCGTTCTTAGCCTGTCCTGCCGGGCCGAGCACCCGCACTTGGAAGCCTTGGCCGTCGAATCTCGTGGCTTGCTTCCAGACGTGTTCGTCGATCCAGGAGATGTAGCCGTTGATGGCGACCTCACGGGGTGCATTCAGCTTGCCGGCCGCATCGTATGGACCCTCATTTCCGGTGCCATAGCCGGGCGTGATGAAGTCAGAGAGCGGCACCCCATCGACATCGATCCCGAAGGAGGGGTCCTCGCACGGGTCGCAGACCTCGTCGAGGATTTGGACCTCCTTGTCGTTGTCTGCTGGGTCGGGTGAGGGTGCGGCGTAGAGGCTGTTGCCCGAGGGATCGACCAGCATCTCCGCGAGCTCGTGGCTGCCGGTGAAGAGCGGTTCGTCGTTGGCGTCGATGTAGGCAGCGGGCTGGTGGTGGCTGTCGCTGTGGTAGCCGGCGGCTTCGGGCTGGTTGAGCTGGTCGGCGAAGTACATTGCCCAGGCGTGGCGTGGTTTTCGGCCGTTCGCTGGCGCGACGATCTGCGCCTCGACTCCGTAGGCGTTTCGCAACGGCCCATCGACGTATGCCTGGTAGTGCGGGACGAATGCCTCGAGATCGGCTTGGGAGATGACGCTGCTGTGGGAGATGAGCGCGATGGTGGGTGCGGCTTTGACGGACGGCACAGTGTGTCCTTTCCTCCCGGCGAGGGAATAACCGGGGCTGGTTTGTGTTGAAGGCCGTCCATGCGCCGCGACGGCGTTTGGCGCATCTTGGAGTGATCCCGCGCCTCTGTCAAGTTCGGATGTGACGAACCGGTGAACACGACCGATCGGCTCGCCCCGCACAAGCAGACGTCAGTATTCGACGAAGCGCGGACTCGTTAGGCTCACCGTCGTGGGCGACTCTGCGATAGGCGATGACGTGGCGATCTGGCTGAGGGAGATCGTCGGTCGGGTGGGCGAGCTTCGCCAGGATGACGCGGCGGATGAGGTCATGGCCCAGTTCGGGCGAGGCTTCGTCTACCAGGGCGCACTCGGTTTGCGCATTGATCCGAGAGTTCTTCGGAGGTTCAGGGCCTTGAGCGACGCGACAGTCGTATGGGAGCACCGGGAGAAGCGGTGGCGAGTTCGAGCGCCGAGCGACAGGCCGGGACGCCAGCAAATCTAGACAGCTCCCAAGGAGACGGGTATGGCCAGACCAAAGCCGAGCAGCCCCCGTCACGTACGATGCGACCTCGAAAATAGTAGTCAGCATGTATCGGTCGATGCAGATGGCTAGCTGCGGCTTTGGGGTAGCGTGGGCGGCTTGGAGCGTCATCGACTTCGGAACGAGTGCCGGAACGAGCCATGCAGCTGTGATTGGCCGACTAGCGCAATGCCACGCCGACGGCGCCGCCTACACCTCCGGCGTAGACCAGGCTTCAGGTGCAGGCCCACCCGTAAATAGCTAGCCGTCGTGCGGTCTCATCTGGCGACTGCACACCATCTGCGTTGACTGACACCTGATGCGACCGCGCAGTCAGGGCGTGCCATGATCCCGGCGATGGGCATGAGGACGGTGACGAGTGAGTGACCCTGTTCGGAACGCCGATGTGTCCGGCGCTCCGCCTGAGTCGGCCCTCGCCATTCTCGAAGACTCTTTCGACTGGTATGCAAGAGCTGCGGGGCGAGCTCGGATTGGCTACCGAGGCTCCGAGATAGCTCTGCTGCTCGCCGGCGCGTTGATTCCCGCTACCGCTGCGTTTACCAGCGATCGGCGAATCCCGGCCGCGCTAGGCGTGCTAGTCGTGGTGCTGACCGGCTTTCGCCAACTCTTTCGCTGGCATGAGGACTGGCTCCGGTTCACTGAGATTTGCATGAAGCTCCGGATCGAGCGAGCACGGTATGACGCGCGGGAAGCCGAGTACGCGCACGACGATCGCGATCAGCGGCTTGTCCAGCGTGTTCGCGAGCTTGAAGCCGTCGAGACCGCGACCTGGGCAGCGATGCGCCAGACGAAGAGCAGAGCAGACGCGCGAGACTCGGGGTCGCTCTCATAGGAGCTCGGCATTCGGGCAAAGTCCCGCGGCACGACACAGCTCCGCCATGCCGTGCCGCGGGTGAGTTCGCGTTACCTAAGCACCAGGCGGTCTTATGGGCGGGACAGCAGGTGGCGCGGGTTCTGCTGGTACTAGCGCGGCTTTCTGAGCCCCCACCACTGCCTGAATGTACCGCCCTAGCTGAGTGATACCGAGGGCCACGACACTCAAGATCGCCCCCCATTTTTCCGGGCCTGACAGCGTCAGGCCGCTTTGGCCTTCTTCCAGCAGTTTCACGATGATCGGGATGGCGCCCCCAATCGCGGTCAGCCAGCCGATGATCGTCGTGATACCGACAGATACCGACACCGACAACTTCTGGCTACTACCCACGGTTGCCTCCTCACAGGATCGTGTGCCTATGCCAATGCACCGCAAGCGTATGGCATTCGGCGGACGTCAAGACAGTCGAATTAGTCGGTCCCCCGGCCGAACACCTCAACGGCTCGGTTCGCTCATCTCCGCACCGTGCTGTAGGTTGTCTCCATGTTCGGATGGTGGAGGAAGGCGAGCCATGACACGAAAGTCCTCGCGGGGATAGGGATCATTGCTGTGTTGGTCGCGGTTGGTTTCGGAATATCCCAACTGCCCAAGTCGAGCAGTGGGAGCGGAGGCACGGGGCCGACCACGCCAACTCGGCCGAGTCCCCCAGCGACAACCTCAACGTCCGTTCAGCCCGTTCAGCCTGCCTATCTGTCGACTTTGACGTCGAGCGGCGGTGATAGTCCTACACCCGGAGATGTGAAGCTTGCCGGCCGCGACTTTAGAGAAAGCATCTTTTTCGAAAAGGTTGGTAACACCGAATCCTCAGCGTCTTTCTGCGACGGTAGCCCGTTTTCTTGCCGAGCTACAACCTACGAACTCGGAGGGAAATACAGCGTCTTCACCGCGAGCTTTGGAGTGATAGAATCAGGCACCTACTCCCCGCAGGGCAGTTGGCAGATCGTTATCGACGGGAAGGTCGCGGTCCAGAACAAGATCGCTGCTAACACCATCGTGCCGCTTAGTGTTTCGGTCGCGGGCGGTCACACCCTCGAACTTCGCGCAACAATCGAAGGCCTCTACGAAATCGGCGCCGACTCCGTGGTCTGGGGAAACGCACGGCTCAGTCCTTAAGGGCCGTCGGCCCTTCGCCTCGTCCGTTCACAAGCAGACTAATCGCCCATGTTCGGCGATCTTGCTCACCGCGCTCACGCTGACGCGACGAGTCGACCTCACTGGTCGCCATCGGCGGTCGCTTTGAGAGGTTGTGGCGTTTCTCCAGTCGTGCCAGCACGCCAGTGAACACCAGCTCACACTTTGATTTAACTGCAGGCGTCTTGCATCGCATGCCTCAAAGTGCGTACTCGCTTATCGAGAGATCGCGCTAGATGCAAACGGTGGTGTCGTTGCGCCGAGCGATAGGCGGCATTCTCAGCGTTGTATGCACGAGTCGCCTCCACACATGCGGGGTGGACTGCCACGGCGGTGAACGAATATGGAAAGCGACTCGGTTCAGCGTAGCGGCCGATGCACTCGTCGTAGTAATAGTAGCCACCGTTCGGCGTACATACAGCAAGTGTCCCGAGTCCGGTAAAAGGAGCAGTGATGGTGAACTTGTGCTTGCCAATATCGCCGTTTGAGTAGTCAACGACCGGATGAACACACATTCGCTGTCCTTCGACGGCGCAGCCAGGATTGCCGGAGTCGGTAATCGTGAAGTCTGTCACTTCAGGCGCGAACAGCAGGACATGCTGACTGTAGTCTGCTTCATCTTCCGGCGGATTTTCCCAGTAGAACGTTACTTTGTCGCCGCCCTGTAGCTGGATTCGCCAAAAATCCATTGGGTACAATCCCCCACTTTCAAGCTGGTTGAATACTAGCGTCGGCGCGGTCGAGATCGAGCTGCCCGAGTTTGCTTGAGCGGCAGAAACAAACGCCAGGCTAGCAACGGCGACCGAAATAGCGAAATGGCGCGAGTATCTGTGAGGTGCTAGAGATCGAAGTCTCATAATGTTGGTGGAACTCCCGAGCTTGAGGGTACGCGCGTGGCGACAGATGGTATCGAATGCTCGACTAGTTCGGGGCGTCGCCCAAACGAGCCAGGGGGCCAGTTGTTATCGATCTGAGACGAGTCCCCACGCACCCCCTTGCCTCGCGCTAACGTGGTTGTCAGGGCCGTCGCTGTCCCACTTGGGCGAGGCCCGTAGCGGGACTCGTCCAAGGCAGCTTTCGAGTGCGCGCAACCCGTATGGGTCTCGATAGCGCCAGGACGAGTCCCCGGTATAAAGCTTCACAATCTCTTAGCATTGGTGGTCTGGGCTGTGCGGGATGATCTGGGGGATGTCCGGCGAGCCGATGTTCAGCTTCATCGCCGGATTGCCGCTTGCGGGCGCAGCGCTCGGCTACGCCCAGGAGATGCACCGCGACCAGCGGCGTGCCTCCGACGACGCTCCGTTCATTCTCCACCCATTGGAGGTTGCCTCGCTGCTGCTCAACACCGGCCATAGCGAGGCCGTCGTCGCGGCCGGCATCCTGCACGACACGATCGAGAGCGCGGATACCGACCGTGGCGATCTGGCGGTGCGTTTCGGTGCAGAGGTGGCAGCCGTGGTAGCGGCCCTGAGCGAGGATTCGCGTATCGAGGACTTCGAGACGCGCAAGGCGGCGCTGCGCGAGCAGATCGCAAGGTTCGGCAGCGACGCGATCGCCGTCGACGCTGCCGACAAGGTGGCCAAGGTGCGTGAGCTGCGCGCCCAAGCCGGGCGTGAGCCCGATCTGCTCGCGGGTGACGACGCGCCTGGGCGGCCACGGCTCGCCCACTACGTCGCAAGTCTCGTGATGCTCGAGGAAAGCCAGCCCGAGCATCCACTCGTGCGCCAGCTGCGCTTTGAGCTTGAGGCGCTGCGCGCGCTGCCGCCGAGGGCCGGGCAGATCACGCCCGATGAGGTGCGCTGGGAGGCGCCATGAGCCGCTCGTGACTCTGCGCGTGGCGGTCCTCGGCTTCGCCGGTGCTGCGCCCCTGGATGGCGCCTGCTCCTCGTATGTCGTCTCCGATGGTGAGCGCTTTGTGCTCCTTGATTGCGGACCCGGCACTGTGGAGCGCTTGTGGCGGCATCGCCTGCTCGGGCGGCTCGACGCAATTGTCATCTCGCACATGCACGCGGACCATGTGCTCGATCTGCTCCTATTCGCCGGGGAGCTGGTCCGCCGCGAGCTCAAGGGGCGCCCTCGGTTGTACCTGCCACGAGATCGTGGCCTGGCAGTCCTTGATGCGTTCGATGCCGCGTTCTCGCCAGGCGAGTCTAGGAGCAGGTTTGAGGCCGCCTTCGATCTCGCAGAGTACGGCGCGGAGGATCAGATTCAGGTCGGCGAGCTGACCTTGAGCTTTGCACCCACGGCCCACCCCCAGCCGTGCTTTGCCGTGCGGGTCAGCGACGGCGAGGTCGCCCTTGTCTATGGAGCCGACGGGCGCCCATCCGAGGCTCTCGAGCAGCTGGCCGCCAGTGCCGATCTCCTGATGCTGGAGGCCACCTTCGCCAACGAGGCTGAGGCCGCCGCGACCCATGGACACATGACCGCCCAGCAAGCAGGCGAACTCGCGTCCCGCGCCGACGCCCAGCGGCTGCTACTCACGCACCTGCTGCCCGGCGCCGGCGAGCGGCTTCGAGCGCTCGCCAAACGGCATTTTGATGGACGCATCGACCTCGCACGCGAAGAACTAACCTACGACCTGGCCTAACGCCCATCACGTTCAGTGAGGCAAGGCGCGCGTCATACAAGCGGCAATGGGCGTCGGCAGCGCATCGACCCAGCCCAGCACGAAGCCGCGAAGCGCTGCTGAGCGCCGCTCAAGGCTGGGGGAGAAATCTATTCGCAACTCGACTACGCCGGGCAGTCCGATGCCGCGGAGTCGCTGAGCGATCTTCTCGGTGAGGCCATCGAGGTTGGGCTCATCCTCTACGGAGCCCGGATCGACGCCGAAATGTATTTCGAAGGTGAACGTGATCGCTGGCCTGTCGCAGTGCTCCACGTGCGCCAAATGGAGATCGTGGCGGCCGAGCAGGCAGCCGGCCACGCTCGCGCGCTAAGGCACTAGAGGCCGTCTCCACCGCTGTCCGATGCCACGACTCCGGCTGCAAGGGACCGCATCACTGGCTCAGCAGGTAAGATCGTACCGAAACTTATGACAGGCGAGTGCCACTCACAAGATCGAACTGATGCACTCAAGCTTGTGGTCGACTATCGGCGGACCGAGCTTAATGGCCTCCAAGCTCGACTCGATCGCGCCGACGGGAAGGCTGCTACCACACTCTCGGCAACGGTGGCCGCAGCCACCCTGGCAATCACCGGACTCACAGCTCTCGAACGGCCGCTACCGCGACTAGCGATCATCTTCACGGTACTCGGTGGCCTGTTTCTACTCGCTGCTTTCGTCGGGTCGATCCTGGCTCGTGACACTGCCGACGAGAAGAACTTCCTCGGTAAGCTGTTCGGGCCGTTTAGCCCTCCAGCCCTCAAAGATCGAGCCGCATGCCAACTTGATTTGCGAGCGCAGATTCAGCCACGCGACATTGATGTGGCGCCCGATCCTAGCTCCGCGGCAACGCTCACCGCCATCGCGAAAACGCTTTCAGAGCGCCTGGATGCCGGCCAACGTCTCGTGAAAATGACGGAGTTCGAAGCTCAACTGGCAACGTTCGTGCTCGCCTTTGGCGTAGCGTTCCTCGCTGGGGCCGCCGGAATCACGATCAGCGCGTAGCACCGACACCTGGCAGGGGCTCGCCAAGGGATGCGCCGGTCGCACGGCGAACTAGCCCGTGGACGCGGCGCGTGTCCTCGGCAACACGTCTCGCGCTATCACAGCGAGCTTGTCCCTGACCCTCCGGCGGTAGTGGACTGCAACAGTAGTCGAACAGATCAGAGAGAAAGTCATTCAACGAGCCGCTTCAACAATCGCCCAGGAGTACGAGGATGACCCTTCATGGTTCGTCTCTCAAGCTGAGGACGGTACATCTACCTGCGTCTCCAGAGGAGGTAGTCAAACGTCCATGTCTTCCAAGCGAAGAAATGGTCAACTATGGGAACTCCGGAATCGTTGTTGTAGATCGCGGCGGTGAGTAGCCCGTAATGTCCACCGACCGTGTGTATACACCAGTCACCATCAAACGGCGACTGCGACGTATGCAGCAGCTCAACGAACCGAGAACTGTACTGATTGGAAGGGAGAGATTCACACGCCGCCTGCGACGGCGTATCGCCACCATACCAAGGCGCCGCGGTCGTCCCATTGACCGCAGACAAGACGTAGTGCGAGTTCATCTCAAGCTCCGCGAAACGCGGAGGCACGTTGAGCTGGCCTGTATCGAAATTCACGTTAGTCCGCGTGTGAAGCCAAGGAAGCCACGAGAACAATTTTCCGAGACTCATCGGGCGCCGTAGTGACAACGTCCCCTGACGGTAGATCTTTTGCCCCGCGTATGCGTCGCTGATGACAATCTTGGCTCGCGCGCCACGTGGTACCGTTATGACGATCTCCCGCGGGCCGATGTACTCGACAACACGGCCATTGATCGTCGCTCGGAGTTGCCGTGTTGTGTTCAGACGGAACATGCTTGCCTGGCTCTTGCCGTGGACGGTCTGCTCGACGACCAGGATCGTGACGTTAGGGTCGGCGGCCAACTGAATGACCCGAGGCTGAAGCGTGTTGAGCGTAGCGTGGCCGACGAACGCCGCGAGAGCATACGCAGGATCAACATTCCCAGCGGTCTCGGCGGCGCTCACTCCAGCACCGGTAAGCAATCGACTACGCGCAGCTGTTAGGACGAGCCGAGGAAACGGCGTTTGCACGGCCGAGGACACGAAGCCGCCCGGCGAAACCCCACATCCGGCGCACAGCAGGGCCACAGCGACGAGTGCAGCCCTCAAGAGAAGGCCACGCAGGCGTTGCGGCTGACGCGTCGCATCGGGCCTGTAGCGACAGCGTAGCTCGGCAAGCACAGAGCCCAGCCGAGGGGCGTAGATCGACTGGGCCGGCACGCTCCGCTCCATGTGGGCGTCGACAAGATCGTTCGGCTGCTCTTCGCCCGCCATAAGGACGGGAGCCTACTAGCTCGGCATTTTAGGATTAGTAGCCTTCTCAGAATCTTTACGAGACTGTCTGTGGCTACCCGCCTTTCGACCCACCGCGGCGAATGGCGCCCGGCCCGAAGCCTCATTCGAGTCGCACAACCGGTAATCGGCGACATTATCGCCATCTCGCAGCAGATCAGCGCAAGCCGGCAGGTAGTTCACGCGATCGCTTTGATCTCAACCGGTTCGTCGTTTGTGATGGTGTCCGTCATCTTCATCGCGGCTTCTTCTTCTGCGGTTTCGGTCAGTAGCGAAAGTGTTTGTGGCAGACCGGCTTCGAACTGCCTCTGGGTTTGGACCCCTTTCGCATTTTGCGTTTGAGTGAGAATCTTGCGGTCATCTTGTCAGGTGCTGTCTCTGAGCCGATCATGGCGCCGAAAACCGTCGCTGTAGTAGTGCCGCACGTGAACGTCGTGACTGCTGCTCCGGATTGCGGTGTAAAGCTCCAGCCGACCGACGGCTTCGTCCCGGTTGCGATGATGCCCAGTCGACCTTCGAGCGGTGTGGTGACAATTTCTCCGGAGGACTCGCCTTTGCTGTGGCAGCTTCCACCAAGTGATCAGGGCCCCCGTCAAAGCCGGCCTGGCTCAGGTCATGCAAGCCGAGCAGGCCCGCATCGAGGCCGAGCGCACCCAAGCCCACCACTGGATCGACGCCGCGACCCACGAAGCCAGAGACGTCACGGACGCGCTCGATGATGCCCTGACCATCGTCGGGCGCTGCCACGAGACCTACATGGACGCCAGCCCGATGCTTAGGCGCCTAATGAACCAGACGATGTTCGAGCGGCTACTCATCCGCAGCGACCACATCGACTGCGAGCAACAACCCGTCTTCGGCCACATCGCCCGCCTTGGGCGCGGCTGCCAGACCCCCGCCAAGCCCCGGCGGCGCCAAAACGCCCAAGACCCCGATTTTTTGGGAGCCTTGGTTCCAACGTAGAGCAAATGGTGCCGACGCGGGAACTCGAACCCCGGACCCCTTCATTACGAGGGTATGCCCTCGCCCAGAAAGGCCAGAGGCCACGGTGGTTTTGGATAGGTCCGACAGGCCATACCAGCACCCGTACCGCAAGCCAGTCCGACTGCAAGCTCGGCGAGAGGACGCATGAGATTCGCCCATGGGAGCAGAGCCCGATGCTACGTTTAAGCCATGACTAGGGCCGAGCTACATCGCCTTGTGGACGAGCTACCGGACGAGAGTGTGGAAGCCGCCGGGATCCTGCTGGTACGCGCCAAGGACCCCGTGGTTGCGACCCTTGAGGCTGCCCCGTTCGACGACGAGCCCTATACCGGAGAGGACCGGGCGGCATCCGATGAGGGCTGGGCTGAGTACCGGCGGGGAGAAGCGGTCACCGTAGCCGAGTTGCGCGCGGAGTCCGAAGCTGACGCCTGAACTGCCCTCGTGGGATGCGGTGATCGCCCCCGCCGCCGCGAAGGCCCTGCGCAAACTCCCGCGCAACGAACGAGAGCGCATCCTCACGGCGATCCAGCGTCTACCGGCCGGCGACGTGCGGAGCCTCAAGGGCAGACCAGGTGAGTGGCGTCTTCGGATCGGTGACTGGCGAGCCATCATCCGCCTCGACCAACAGGCCCGATTGATCGTCGTGACGGCCGTCAAGCCACGCGGCAGCGCATACGACCGCTGAGGTAGAGACCCAGGCGACGGCGCCATGGGTCACGCCGCTCTTGGCTATGAGGTGCCCGCCTCGACGCGGATCGAGTGCTCATCGAGTGGCACGGACTGCCGCACGGCGTCGATGCCGTTCACCAAGGGTACGATCCGCTCAGTGATGAACTCCGGCTGCGAGTAGAGAGCCCGCAGCGCATCTCCAACGGAGTTCAACACCTCCGTCGTCATGGAGGCAGCCCACGCTGCGTAACCAGCGCGCCGAATCGCTGACGGACTCCGGCCGTAAGCCATCTGCCTGCCGGGCTCCCATACTGCGTCTACGCAGGATGAACGGCGGTTGTGCGCGGTGCGACTCATGAGGTCGTACAACTCTTCGGTTTTTTCTTTCGTCGAGGGGATACGGGACAGCCCTGCCTGCTCCATGGACTCCGCAAGTGATATCTCGTAGCGCTCCTCTATCGCGCGTGCCATGCCCTGCTTCACATAACCGTGGCGACCCAGCAGCCGAAGCTGGGACGGACGGTGATCGAGGAGGCAGCGAAGACAGCCGTGGGATTCGTCCCAATTGTCGGCGCTTTCATCGATGGCGCCGTAAGTGTTGGCGAGACCGCGGCCGGGAGACTCCACCAATCGCGCTCCGGCATCGCTGCGCTAATGAAGCTTCAACAGCAATAAACGCTCATACCCGCCTAGCTGCTCACGGATCGCGGCCTGGTGCTGTTCAGACCGGGACGTTCGACCGCTTCTTGACCAGCGCGTGAGCTGAGCAAGCCCGTACCAGCACCCGTACCGCAAACTCATGACGTCTCATGACAATCCGCCCCCTATCAATCCCAGAAACCCTGTCCCAGCTTGGATTTCTGCCATGCCGAGCGAGGCGCCCTACGCCAACATCGCTCGATGCCGCACCGCACCAGACACCCGCATAGACGGCTTGAGACACAGGATTTTCGAAGCCGACGCGGGGACTCGAACCCCGGACCCCTTCATTACGAGAACGGTGCCCCCAGGAGGCATCTTCCCTGCAAATCAGCACTTCCTTTCCCGGTCAGTACCTGCGGCGTGCGGCCATCACCGCACTGGTACCGCAGAACTCCGCAATTCTGATCGGAGGTCTGCGGAGCGGCTGATCCGTGCGGCGGTCGAGATGAGATTCATGTGCGCAGTCGATACTCATGCCGACCCACGTCCTGCCGGGGTGGCGGATGGCTAGGCCCTGGCGGAAGAGGTCCGCCTGGCCGTATGTCGCCAAGAGCGGACGGCGCTCTTACGCCGTCGGCTTCTACGACCACGACAAAGCCTCGCGCAGCCGGTCGTTCCCGACGGTGCGTCACGCCCACGCCTGGATGGATCACTACGTCACCGCCGAGCGGCGGGGACAGGACAGCCTGCGCCGGTTTCTGCTGGACCTCGACGCGAAGGAGGCCAACGAGGCGGATGCGCGCACGATCGCCGAGATCCTCCACCTCTATCTCGCCGCCAACGCCCACCCCAGCAACGAGGGCGGCCTGGCGCCCTCGACCTACAAACGCTACGAGTCGGCGATCGACCTGCATCTCCTCGGCAAGCCCCGCCGCCGTCCTCAAGGTGGCGCGCCGCGAGCGGCCGGCTACGCGACCGCAGTCGCCTGCCTGCCTGCGGTGCGCTTCAACGAGCCACAGGCGCCGCGAGCGTGGCGCGAAGACATGCAGCGCGCCGGCGTGTCCAAGCCAAGCCGCGATCACGCATGGGCTGTCCTTTCGGCGGCGCTGAGCTGGGCCGCCGCTTCACGGATGGTGCCGGAGATCCAAACCAACGGGTGCGGCCTGGCCAATGAGTCGCGCGTGAAACGGCGACGCTCGATGCGCCACGGTGGCACGGGTTACGCGCCCATAAGACGCCCCAGCGGTATGGGGGTCGCCAGCTCGGCGCTCTCGCCGCAAGCCGTGGAGGCAATCCGCACCCAGATGCTGCTGCGAGTCAGGCCGCACAGCCCACTCCTCGCACACCGGGACGCCATCGTAGTGAGCCTGCAATACGGGCTGTGCGCACGCAACCAAGAGGTCTGGGGCCTACGCTGGGCATCCCTGGACGGCGAGTTCGCGTGGGTCCTCGAGGTCCTCTCGGGTGGGCAGCTCGAGGAGTGGGGCAAGACCGAGCACAGCACCAAGCGACGCACGGCCATGCCGAGCCTCCTGCAGGAAGACCTCCACGAGTGGCGAGCAGCACTGACTCACGCGAGCCATCCAGCCCGTGACGTCGACTTCATTCTCCCCGGCAACCTGACGGGCCCACAGTACGGCGTCCGCGACGCAAAGACAGGGGCATGCCACGTCAGCGAAAGCCAAGCGCACTCATGGGGCGCAAGCTCATTCACACCCGCCGTCGAGAAGGTCGCACAACGGCCCGAGCTCGCCCCAATCCTCGGCGCCACCCCCTATGCGCTGCGCCGCGGCGGAATCTCACTACGCCTACGCGCCGAGGACCCCCAAACCGTCGCCAGCGAGTGCGGCACAAGCCCGAGGATGCTTAACGACCACTACGCATACGCCATCCAAGACCTCCGACGACACCCGCCACGACTCGCCGACATCGAGTGGCGCGCCGCGCGCGCCGCGCAAGCAGAGCTCCGCGCGCACGAACAGGCATCGCCCGCCGGCGCGGCCGATGAACCGCGACATCGTCGTAGCAGGCTCTCCGCGTGGCTCAAAGCTCGGCGAAAGCCGTTGCCGAGTGCGAGCAACGGGTGATCTCCACGGCGGCACCGTGATCGTCTGTGCGCCGCCGAACCCGAGAAACCTGCTCTATCTCGTCGTTAGTAGGACGTTTATGCGAGAAGGAGCGGGTTTCTCGGGAACCGTGTCAGTCGTTTGCCAACCGGCGCCAACGGGCGCCGCGGCCCGTGCCTAGCGGTTCGATCCTGCCGTCCTTCTTGAGCTCGCCGAGCAGCTTGTTGATATAGCCGTCGCTGACTCCCGGCGCTGCCTGCCGGACGTCGGCGATCGTGAACTCGGTGACCATCAGCGAGTCGATGAAGGTCGTGATCAGGGCCTTCTTGGAGCCGCGGCCGCCGAGCGCCCCGGTACGGCTCTCGAACTCCCCGTACGCGGCGATCAGGATGCCCAGGAAGTAATCCGTCCACGGACGAAGGTCGTGCTCGCCGTCGTGCCAGCCCGCGGTGGAGGCGCCGAGGGACTCGTAGTAGGTCTCCTTGCTCGCGTCGATCAGCTTCTCCAGGCTGATGTAGCGCCCGACCTCGTGCCCGACGATGTAGAGCAGCCAGAGCGTGATGAGCCGTGACATACGTCCGTTGCCATCACGGAAGGGGTGGATCACCGTGAAGTCCAGGATGTACGCTGCGCAAAGCAGCAGCGGCTCGTAGACCCCGGCATCGAGCGCGCGGCGGAACTCTTTGTGGAGGTTCTGCATAGCCTCGGGCGTAAGGGCGGCGGAGACGGGCGTGAAGCGCACAACCCTGGTGCCGTCCGGGCGTTTTTCTTCGACCTCGTTGTCCAGTCCCTTCCAGTGCCCAGCGTCCCTCGTGCCCACGTACCTATAGAGGTCGCCGTGAAGCTGCTCGACGTAGCGAGGCTCGAATGGGATGTTCGCGCCGTTGGCGTGGATTGTCGCTAGCACGTCTCGGTAGCCGGTGATCTCCTGCTCGGAGCGATTCCTCGGCGTCGTCGTCTCCGCGACGAGCGCTTCGATGCGAGCCAGCGGCGCGTGGATGTTCTCGATCGCGTTCGACGCCTCGGTGCTTTGGATCAACGCGACTTGGCGTAGCGTCTCGAGACCGGATGGATTCTGCTGGCGGTAGAGCTCGGCCCGCCCGCGGGCCCCTGCGATCGTCGTCAGCGACGTCACGGTCCCGGGCGGTATTCCGCCGAAGTGGCGCGACAGGTCGCGGAAGCTGCTCACCGCATAAACGTACTACTAACCGCCACTTGGTAGTACGTTTAGCCCGCGAGGGAGAGGTTTCCCCACAAGAACGTCAGTGAAGCCGACGCGGGGGAGTCGAACCCCGGACCCCTCGCTTACGAAGCGAGTGCTCTGGCCATCTGTGCGCCCTCATGAGGAATCCTCTCCGTGGACTTGCGGCCCACAGACAGCGCACGGGTGCGTTCAGAGCGACCGGGTCGTGCGTCCCGTCATGAGCTCATGAGATCCTTAGGCCATGCTCGCGGAGATAAATTGCGTTGTCGGCCTTGAGCTACGCCGCTATCCGCGTGGTGGCCGCGGGTCGGCACAGAACGTGTTTCGCGCCGTCTATCAGATGCTTCGTGCGTCCAGCCTAGGCCACAAGGAGTCGTGGTCTGGCTCGGCCGGGGAGTGCGGGGCCTTGGCGACGGTGATCGTCCGGGAAACACACCCTCGTTTCGTGCCAGTCATCCGCGCGTAGGCTCGCAGGCGCCGAACGAGTGCGGGAGCACATGTCGAGAGAGCCGACGCCCGGAATCGAACCGGGGACCTCATCTTTACGAGAGATGCGCTCTACCAGCTGAGCTACGTCGGCGGGGGAGTCTGCATCGTATCGCTGCTTCGCTTCTAATCTAGCCACGGTCAGCATACGAGCCTGACTCGGCGAGGCGACTCGTTGACGGCGCGGCGATCGAGGTCTGAAGGGCGCTTGAGGGCTCGACGTCGACGTCGAGCTTTGGGCTCCCCAACCCGCAGGCTTGAGCGGCACTGCCGCCAATCCAGCAGACGGCCTGGTTAGGAGGAGGGCTCAGCTGCCCGACGCCGCGAATATCTCGGCGACGGTCGGCAGTCCCCACGTCTCAAGCGCATGATCGAGCCAGTTCGGCTCGGAAGCGTACAGATCACGCCACACGCGCGCATGATCGGTTGTGTCAGGCTCTTTATTGAGTGGAATGACGAGTGTCTCGCGAGCCCTGATCGGTGGAATCGCAGACCGGAATGCATACCCACCAGCGGCGTCGACGTACTCGTCCGCAGCGATTGCTCCCTGGGGCCATGCTGAAGCCGAGCTGATCACCACGCCGTCCACGTGAGGATGATCAGCAAGCCTTGTTGCGATGTTCTGGCGCATGCTCGCGAGCTTGTCCTGAAGGCCGAGTTGACCCCAGTGGGTGAATAGCCAGAGTCCTTGAAGTGGGCAAATCCGAAGCCAGACGTTTTGGCCGCCCTCCGTTTGTCGCGCCTTTTGATCGAGTCGGCCGGCGATTCGTGGCCAAAGATCGCCAGTCAGTTCAGGGCCGCGCAGCGCCCTGTCTGGTCTCGATTCTCGTGGACTGACTTGTAGCAACGCTCCGTGAAGGACTAGGCGTGGTGTGACACCTCCGGCCTTTACCAGCCGTGCGTGCTTCTCGATCACATCAAGCAGGTCGGCAAGATCCGTATCGTTCAGGATCTCCCTGAGGTCGCCGCTGCAGTCAACTTCGTAGGTCATTGAAATGTCTTGTATTGCTCGGAAGGCATTATCCGTAAAGCTGTTAATCGCGACTGTGGACTGATCTTGGAGTACTGCTCGTGCCTCGACAAGCAACGACTTGCCGTCTTCGAGGTCTATCGTGATATCGGAGTTCTTGAGACTGTTCGGAATCGGGCGCTCGAACCTCACCCCGTAGCCAGCACCGCGAGCCAGTGCTCCGACCTCGAGCTCCAATCGGACGTGGACAACCACATCGGCTCGTGCATCCTGCCTCAACGGTCGGCAGACATCTGCGAACCCTTCGCAGCCAGACATGAGCTCAAGCCAGAGCGCCAGCTCGACAAACTCTGCGTAGGCGACCATGTGAGCACCGGCCCAGGCCATGCCATCGGGAAGCTGCCCGTAGGCATTAAATGTCCGCTGCGGCCATTCCTCGCCAAGTCTCTCGCTGAGGCGATCAGCTGCCCATAGGCCGACTTGCCGCCAAGCTTCAGAACGGCCGGGCGGCGCATCCTGAAACAACTCCCGGAAGAAGTCCCAAGTGGGTGGCTCTATTGGCTCTCGGTCAGCCTCGGCAGACATACATCAAGTTGATCACCTTCCGTCAACTCCTGCGTCCACCTTCTGCCAGTCTGCTCCGCTTGTGTAGAGGGTGCCGGCGAGCATTAGCAGCTCCGTTTGGTGTCTGTCACGCAAACGAAGCCTGCCCGTTGCCGAGGCTGGGGTCATTGTGTCCACCAGCTTTCGAATGGCTTGCGCCAGCGGTCGGCCCAAGCTTCTCAAGCTCGCTCGTCGACGTCCGCCCTGACTCCTGCCTGAGCCAGGGCAAGCAAATAAAGCGGCGCAGGCAAGAAAGCTGCGTAGCGCTTCAGCTCGTCCGCTGCCACAGGCCGACCTTGACCTCCGCCCCCGCGAGCACGTCGGGCAACGAGGCATCTCAGGTGACGTGGATAGTTTTGATTGCGTAGTCGCCGTCGGGCAGCGCGAGGCGGACGTGAACGATGCCGGGCCGAGGCAGTGTGTAGCGCACCCTGAATCCGCCGTTGCTGAGACTGGTGGATGCGAGCTCGTACCACGGTCCTGATCCCCACTGGCCTTCCACGACAATGGGGCCACTTTCGCCTGGCTGCAGCGTGCCGGTGATCGTCATGTATGCCCCACGGGGCACCGAGTTTGGGCCTCTCATCGTGGTGTCGCGCGGGGAGGGAGGCGCGGGCGTGGTGATCGTGGGGTCCGCGCGTGGCAGCCCTAGATACGACGTCGGGGCAGGTCCACGAAAGGTCCTCGCGCTCGGCTGGGTCGAGTGGTTGAGCGCACCGCTGTAATACGCCACTGCGACTGCGATCAGTATGAGCGCGACGGGAGTCTCTCTCCGCGCCCTGCGCTTACCAGTGGCTCTCGGGCTCGACCGCGAGGGTGCGTGACTGGTTGAGCGCGCGGTCCCCATGAAGTGCCGGCGATCCGCGTCTGTCCATTTGGCCCAGTCTCGCTCGCGCCAGCCCACGAGATGAGTCTTTCTAGTCCCACACCCGTCGAGGCTTAGCTTCAGCTTCGAGGGTGACGGGCGCTGCAGGCGCTTGCGTCCCGAACGCGGTGAGCGGCAGAGCTACGGCGGACAGCGCGACGCACGCCGAGCTCTCAGACGTGCATCTACACATGCCGGTCTAATCGACGAGTGGCTTGGGAGACTTGAGCATGATTCTGCGTATCGGACTAGTCTGCGTGGACCGGCAGGGCGCTTCCGACGCGCTGGTGCTCATCGAGGTGTTTCCGCACGTGTGGGTCAGATGCGTTCGGTCTGGGTCTGTGTCTTGGCGACGTCGCCCTCCAGCTGTCGCCCTTCCGCTCAAAGCGAGCGCGAACCAACCCATAGCCGAGGCGCTCGCAGCTCGTCCTTTGCGAGAGCCCGAGCGGAGGGATCTGATGCGCTCCCTTGGCCAGCGGAGCAGGAGTGATTCCGCGCTGACGCCACCGGCTCAGGCTCGATGAGAACCGTCTCCAGGGAAGACGAGGCGGTTCACCAAACCCAAATGCTTGACCATTGCGGCGCTGCTCCTAGGCGTACTCCCACCTGGGTGGAGTTGTTATCTGCGCATGCGGATGGCTGGATGCGACTCCTCCGGTTCAAACCGACGACCGGCTCCGCCTGTTACCTCGATGCCGGCAGCGCGCGACACGACGATAGCCTCTCGACGCCTGATCGATCGTCAGCGCTCAGATGCGAGAGACGGCACCGCGCCTTGAAGGCAGCCGTGATCGGCTTTTCGCAGATCGGTTAGCGCAGCACCATTCGTATGGCACTGGCGAGGAGTGCCGACGGCGTGAAATCGATGCGCCTTGTTGTAAGCGTGCCAGAAGCTATTCGCAGGCTGCGCGGAAGTGTGTGCGTGGGTACAGTCACGGCCAGTGTCGGACCCAGGAGCCCGATGGGCACCTCGACTTCAACGCCGGTCGTGACACGCGTAATCCCCTTGGGGATGCCCAGCACTGTTCCGGTGGCCTCTATAGCCTCGGGCGACTCGGCCGTGTGTAGAACCTCGATCACCGCCCCTTGGCGCGGCTCGAGATAGTCGAAACGGACATTGACAGCAATGCTTTGGTCGTCGGAGTCGATGGCCACTTGAACGGCATTTGTGGGTCTACTCTGCACGAGAAGCGCGGCATCAAGGATGCTCGCTCCAGCCGGCACACGAAGCATGATTGGATCGGCAGGGACGATGTCGCTTCCCCGTATGGTGCCCCTCCCCTCGCGCCATAGCCATATCTTGGAAGACCTGTTCGACAGGGCCCGCGGACAGCACCATCCCCTCTCCCACGATTCCCCTAAGTAGCTCCATCGCGCTCGTAGCGTCCTTCGCCGAGCCGGGGCTCTCGGCTGCGAAGCGCCTCGTGATGATCCGCGCCGCCAGCGGCGCCAATGCTTGCGCAGCGTCCGGGAGGTCTCTAACGGCTTGTGAATCCAGGCCGCCGAGCCACCGATTCCATCCCGACAGGTTGCGAAATGCCGTTGCGCCGAGCGCCTGGTCGATCAAGCCGGGATCGCTGATCGGTCCGAGGATCTGCAGCACCGATTCGGCTTCAGAACGCGCGGCTTTCGTGTCCAGGGCCAGCAGCGCCGCAGCCAGTGCCGCGGCGGCGTGCGGGTGCGCCTCGGCCGCGTGACGCACGAGCGCCGCGAGCGTGGCCGCGGCCTCATCCTCCGGTACCTTCTGCAAGGTCGGCAATGAGGCTTTGCTGTTCCGCTGTAATCATCTCGGCGAGCGCCTCGTCGCCCAGCGCCTCGGCGGCCTCGAATACCGTCTCCGGCGTGGAGTCGAGCAGGCGGGCGGCGAGCACCCGCGAGGTCCGCTCGCAGGTGCTCGCCGCCAGATCGCCGGCGTGAGAGAGGACCATCAGCCCCAGCTTCTCCTCGCTGAGCGTCTCCGGACGCTCGATCACCTGCTCGCGCAGGTCGAGCGCCGCGGGCGAATGTCGAAGCAGCGAGGCGGCAAGGGCGCCGGCGAGGTCTGCAGACCGCAGTTCATAGCCACTGCTCACCACCTGAAGTGTCACGAGCACGTCGTCTACGACCGCGTCCAACTCCCCGTCTATCACGGCGAGCGCCCCCAGCAGGCAGTGGCAGATGTTCTCCGTCTCGACGCCGATGCTGTCGCGCGCCAGCGCACAAAGCAGGCTGATTGCGTCAGGGCGCCGGTCTCTCGGAAGGCTCTCAATGCCAGCTGTCACGGCCGCGGCGATACCATTGCGTGCGCTCTGCTCCAGCGTCTCGCCGAGCTCAGCCGGGAGATCGAACGCCGCGCCCGAGCTCTCGAGGAACACAAGGTCCCGTCGCGGCCCAGTGATCTTGCGGGTCCGAGCGAGGTAGGCGGTCAGCTGGCGCGACTGGCTCTCGATTATCCCCGCGACATCCGGAGACACTGCATCGTCGGGCTCATCTTCGACTTCGACCCCGTCCTCCTCAGCGCCCGACGCGAACTCCGATCCCCGTGATTGTTCGTGTTCGTCGGCCGAAGGCTGGGATCCTGCGATCACCGTGTCCACGGGCAACCGTCCGGAGGCATACGCCTTCGCCCGCCCGTATGCCTCCTCCGTGAACCCTGACAATTCGAGAGCCTGCAACGTGACGCCCGGCTCGTCGGCGATCGCGAGCGTCGCAGCCACGATCCGTGCGTCGAGGCGCAGCTCCGCCGCGAACAGCGGGAACTCCGTCTGGAGGCACACGAGCTTCGCAATCTCAGACGCCCGGCTGCCCACCTCGGGATCGAGCGCGCCGTCTGCCGCGCGCCGCAGCGCGAGCCGATAGGCGAGCAAGAACGCGTTTAGGAGAACCTTTACCCGGCGCGGACTGCGTACATGCTCGGCGACCAGCACAGTCACGAGCTCCGCCTTGTTCTCGATCTGGCTCCATGCCCCCGGCCGATCGGCGATGAGCTCCAGGGCAAACCTTGAGAGCGTCCGTGGGAGAAGCGGAGGGAGGGCGAGCTGATGCTGGAAGATCTTGTCCAGATACGCACTCCCGGCGCTGTAGTAGGGGTTCACGACATCCTCAGGTGTCGCCTGGCGCGCCTGCTCGCCGAGCGCCTGCTCGATTGCCTGCTTGTCGGCGGCGACGACGAACACACACGGGTCTATGTGCAGGAACGTCTTGATCGTCTCAAGCACCGCAACCACTTGCCCCGGCGAGCAGCGGTCGAGCTCATCGACGAAGATCACGATCCGCTCACAACCCTTCTCGGCCACGACCTCGCGGACGAGATCACCGAACAGGCGGCCGAACTCCTCCTCGGTCGACGGCGGCGCCTGCGTCGAGGCGACCGTGAAGGTCTGCCCGGTTATCGCGAGGATCGTCGCGATCAGCCCGGACGCGAACAGCAGCGATGGAACCCCGGTCTCAAGTGCCCCCCTGAACGCTGGGCCAAACGCGCCCATTTTGCCTGTGTCCGAGAGCAGACCGACGATCACTGCCGCACCAACGAGCACCACGGCGACCGCTAGCGCCGCGAGGGCGAGCAGCTTCAGGAACCTCCAGCGGTCCTCGGAAGGCAGCTCATAGCTGTTCGTGTTCCGCGTGCGGTAGAGCCCCTCTCCATACTTCTTGCCATCCAGGCCAAATGCGTCGGCCAACTGAGAGAGCAGGTGACGTCGTAGTGCGGCGCCGGAATACTTGAAGGCGTCGAACCTAGCGAACGCCATCGCCTTGTGTTGACCGTCCTTGAGGCGCTGCTCGAGCAAGTTCGCGAGGCTGCTCTTCCCCGATCCCCAAGCGCCGAACAGCGCCACGTTGGCCGGGAGCGTCGTCTGCTCGCATACTGCGACGAGTTCTGTGACGAAATCGTTGAGGCCAAACGCGTCTTGACCAGCGGCGCTGAGTGCTCGGTCGTCGATCAGCTCCTCGGCGCTGAGTGCCGTCGGCTCATCGCGCTAGTGCCCTCATTCACCCCGGCGTTCATGCGCGCAGCATACGGTGGCTCAGGTTGGGACCTGTACGGCTGCTATGTGGCTGCGGGTGCTGTGGAAGCGCACTGCGGTGATGATGTAGTCGGCCCATTAGTTGGCCATGCCCGCCCTCATGGAGCACGCGGCGGCGACAATCAGCTAGCTGGGTCGGTATCGAGCCACGGAATATCAAACGGTGCCCAAAGTTCCTCTATCAGGACCAACAACGATATGAGGACGCCATAAACTTCGCGAAGATGGAGGGAATGCTTGCAGCCGAGCCCGACAGCTACAGGATCGAGATCCTCTTCCGAGAGCCTGGCGGGCTTCTGGGCACTCGGCAAGTCAAGGCGCTTTTTGATCTTGTCGACCAAGCCGTCGTCACAAGCGTTGTCGCGCTACTCCGTACGGAGCAAGGCGCCGTTGGAGCACGTGTCGATCTAGGCGATCGTTCTGCGGCACGGGATTTGGCCAGATACCTCGTGGAGAACGAGGATGCTTGGCCCCGAATCGTTGCGTTGCACTTCGAATCTCCACCGCGGGTGGTGCTGGCCACCAGATCTGTGCGTAGGGCAGCTTCGCTCGTGGCCTCGGTCGCAATTTTGTTCGGAGCAACCGCCGAGGTGCTCGAGCAAGCCGACGACATCCTGCGGGAGGCACAGACTCTCATATCGACTATTGAACATTTTGGCGTGACCAGAAGCACCAGCAGTTCGCGAGCCGCACTCAAGGGACGCGGGACAGAGCCATCGCTCGACTTGGCCCACCTGGTAGTTCATCGCGAGCGACGGTCCCGATGAGTCCGCGTGTGGCTGGAGCGGCTAGCCGGACAGTACGCTCGACATCGAAGTCCTCGTCGGACTTGATCTTGCGCGATTATTCGATTGATCCGAAGTCGTCTGCGTAGGCATCCGCGCGCTCATCACCCACACGCTTCACTACAGTTGACGGTCGTGCGCTCTCTCGGCGTCACCTGCAACCCCCACACTGCGTATCTGACGCTTGCGGTCGACGGTGCGATCACGCGGTCCGTCGTAGAGCGTGTCGAGGTCGCCGCTCAGTACGAGGCCTCCGTCGAGTTGCTGTCCACGCTTGAGGAGATCAGGCGCGCCCTGGGACAGCTACGGCCCGACAGAATCGCAGTGCTCATGCCCGAGCAGGGTGGCCACAAGCGGGCCTACCTGGAGATCGCCCCGCGGGTTACGCTCGAAACCCTCATCCGCATCGCCGCCGTGCAGGGGCGTATAGGCGTCGAGATGCTGGCGAGACCCACTCTGCGTGCGAGGCTCGACATTCCCAGGGCCGGCGAGCTGTCCTCTCACGTCAGCCGCGTCATCGCAGAGTCCGTGGGCCAGTATTGGAGCGCTGGGCGTGATGTTGCCGGTCTGGCCGCGCTCGCGACGCTCGACGGGGGCGGCGCGTGACTCTGCGCGGCGAGCGTGCTGACAAGCCCACCTACCGGATCCTCGATCGACTCGGGGATGGGCGCGGCGACGACGTGTTCCTCGCTCATCACGAGATCTTCGACGGCAGGTGTGTACAGAAGACCGTCCGCATGCACGGACTGGAGGACGCTCTGGCCTCGAGCGAGCCAGCGTTTCTGAACAAGCTCGATCATCCGCGGATCGTGCCGGTGCGCGAGGCACAGTGGGACCCCGCAGGCGACCACGCAATCACGTTCGTTATGCCTCTGCTGGCCGGCGGCAGCGTGCACGACGCGCTTAAGGATGACTACCGCTTCTCGATCAGGCAGGCGATCACCATCGCCACCGACACCCTCGATGCGCTCGGCTATCTGCATCGTGAGTTCAAAGCAATCCATCGCGACACAAAGCCTGGCAATGCCCTCCTCGATGAGGATCGTCGCCACGGCTACCTCAGCGACTTCGGCTCCGCGGCCACCATTGACCCGCAGGGCGGTGCTCAGGCCGTTCTCGGCACGAATATCTATCGCCCGCCGGAGGCGGGGATCAGCGGCCGGGTCGGAGTAACCGCTGACCTGTACGGCGTCGGGATCACGCTCTTCGAGATGCTCAGTGGGCGAATCCCGTGGGAGGAGTTCGACCTTGAGAAGGTGGAGGACAGGCTACAGCGAGGACTGCGCGCCGTTCCCGACAGCAGGCTCGAGTTCGCCCCGCATATTCCCGATCGCCTTCGGCGGTGCGTGCGAAAGGCCATCAGTCGTGATCCCCAGCAGCGGTTCGTCTCCGCGGAGATGTTCATCACCTCCGTGAGAAAGGTGACGTGCGTCGACTGGTGTCATCGCGACGGGGAGGGCTCGCACGGGATGTGGATAGGAACCTGGCCGCCACAGCTGCCGAGCGAGCGCCGGACCGAGTACCGGGTGGTGTCGCGAGAGCTGCAAGGCGGCCGCAACTCCGGCAAGCTGCGCTTGGAGTCCGACTTCCGGAGGCCCGGGGGTGGCTGGCGTCAGGCCATCGCAGATGCGACTGTCGGAGTGACCAACTCCGTCGGCGTTGCGCAGGTTTTCGCCGCCGTGGAGGCCAGCGCCGCCCACCGCTCTCCTGCCCGCTGAAGCATCGCCACGGCCTGGACGTCGCGTGTCATCAACGACCGCCGGCGACTGACGAGTGCTTCCGGATCCACCACGAGCCTCGCCCCGAGACCCACGCCTTCCTCCAGGATAAGTCCGCGCTCGATCAACGATCGAAACGCATGGTCGGCACCCTCCGTCGCGATCCCGGTCTCGGGGCAGGGAACGAACACGGGCTTGGCCGGGAGCAGGCGCAGCCGACCGGTCCTCCCGGCCTCGCTGTAGAGCACGCGCAGCGCCCGGTGCATCGGCCAGGGCGTACGGGCGGGTAGACAACGAACCCCGCCAGCAGCGATCATGTCGGCGAGCAGGTTGCTCAAAGCTCTTTGATCCATGATCTTTAGATCATAATGCTCGCCTCCGACACCACGAAACTCCATCGGGTCCGGAACCTCTCACGCGCACTCTTTGGAGGCGCGCAGTACCGGGTTGAGATCGGTTCCGCAATAGCCGATAGCGACGGACTCGTGTGCATCAAGGACCTCGCGGATCAACTTGGCGATCCACCCGGGAACGGATCAGTCAACGCCGAGCTCAAGGTGCTCGAGCGCGCCGGCCTATTGGCTCGGGTGCCGAGACAGAAGGGCGAGCGCCGCGTCTACCTCGCGCGAAAGGAGAGCGCCTACTGGACGTTGTGTCGAGAGTTGCTGTCGCGGGCCGAAGGAGCCTGAGAGCGCTCGTAACGCCGCCAGATCAAGCGCCCAGTGCGCGGAGGCACTGATGCAGGTGGCTGAACCAGCCCAACCGGATCAAAGGTCCCGGGTAGAAGCCCCCTCGCTTCGGGACTGGCGCGAGTTGTGGCGCGAGCAGCCGATTCTCCGCTCTACAGAGCCAAATGTTAACGGTGTCGAAAGCCGCGGCAGCACAGAACGGCGCCTCCCCATTTTTCAGCCACGGTGCAGCAAATCGCTATCCTGCATGCCCGTAGTTGGCCGCGCTTGTCCGGCGGCCAAGACATAGAAATCACCTGCACAGGAGGCAGTTTTGGCGCTCTACCCACATTGGGAGCGCCCCCTGGAAGCGCGCTTTACGAGTGAAGTGCTCTACCAGCTGAGCTACGTCGGCGCGGGCTCAGATGCTATCGACGCCAGCGCCTCCAGCAGCGACTCGCCGTGCTTCTCGCAGAACGCCGGCCCGATGCCCCTGATCTCGAGCAGCTGCGCTGACGCTGCGCGGGCACGCGTGCGCAGCAGCGCCCGCGAGCACGGCGTCGGTCGCGACCGTGTACGCGGGCTTGCCCTCCGCGCGCGCCAGGCGCCACGCGCGCAGCTCGTCGAACTGCATGCTCGTCGACCGGCTCGAGGTCCTCCTCCGACGGGCGCCGGAGCGCCCGCGAGCGCCCTGCGTCCCGCCGCCAGCGCCGCTGCGCCCACCCGCCGCGCCGCCACCCCGCGCGCGGCGCGTGCCGGCGGGCGCTTCCAGCAGCGCCTGCGCGAGCGCGATGTCCGGGTCGCACACGTCGCAGCAGCGCCCCGTCGGCGCGCCCGGCGCGCCGTCGCCGAAGTGGTCGAGGATCTGGCGCCTGCGGCACGTCTGCCCGTCGGAGCTGAAGCGCTCGATCGAGCGGTAGGACTCCCAGCCGCGGTCGCGCGCCGCCTGGATCGCCGCCTGCGCCAGGCGCGGGCTGCCCTGGCCGGTCAGCGTCACGAGCAGGCCGTCGCGGACCGCCGGGCCGCAGCTCGACCGCGCCGGCGCGCTCGGCGATCGACAGCAGCACGCGCTCGCGCTCGCCGAGCTCGCCGTGGCCGATCGCGCACGCGCCGCCGTCCTCGCCGGCGCCAGCGCAGGCCCGCGACGTAGCGCTTGCACGTCCTCGACGGTCGTCTCGCGCTCCTTGATGAAGCGGATCAGCCGCCCCAGGTCCATGCGCGACGCCAGCAGCAGCGCGCGCGCGGGCTCGCCGTCGCGCCCGCCGCGGCCCGCCTCCTGGTAGTAGGCCTCGAGGCTCGTCGGCAGCGCCCAGTGCGCGACCGTGCGCACGTCGGCCTTGTCGACGCCCATGCCGAACGCGTTCGTCGCCACCACCACCTCGGCGCGCGCCGTCCATGAACGCCGTCCTGGCTCGTCGCGCCGGCGCTCGCGGGCGTCATGCCGGCGTGGTAGGTGACCGTCGGCGATGCCCTGCGCGCGCGATGCAGCGCGGCGACCTCGTCGGTGTCCTTGCGCGTGCCGCAGTACACGATCGCCGGGCGCGCGCCCGCGATCGCTCGAGCACGTGCATCAGCGCCGCGCGCTTGCGCGCCACCGCGCCCTTGCCCTCGACGCTGACCACGTCGAAGGTGAGGTTCGGGCGGTCGAAGCCGGAGCGGATCGACACCCAGTCGCGCAGGCCGAGCCGCGCCGCGATCTCCTCCGCCACGCGCGGCGTGGCGGTCGCCGTCGCCGCCATCACCGCGCGGGCGGCCGAGCGAGGCGATCGCGTCGTGCAGGCGCAGGTAGTCGGGGCGGAAGTCGTGCCCCCACTCGGCCACGCAGTGCGCCTCGTCGACGACGAACAGCGCCACGCGCCTGCGCGCGAGCGCCGCGCGGAAGGCGCCGCGAGGCGAAGCGCTCGGGCGCCGCCAGCACGAGCTGCGTCTCGCCCGCCTCGATCTCGCGCAGCGCCTGCGCGTTGTGGCCGTCCTGCCATCCCCGACGCGAGCATCGTCGCGCGCACGCCCGCCTCGCGCAGCCGGCGCCACTGGTCGGCCATCAGCGCGATCAGCGGGCTCACGACGACCACGAGACCCGCGCCCGCTCGCTCGCGAGCGCCGGCAGCTGGTAGCACAGCGACTTGCCGCCGCCGGTCGGCATCACGACCAGGCTGTCGCGGCCCGTCGAGCGCGGCCTGCACGGCCTCGCGCTGGCCGGGCCTGAACTCCTGCAGGCCGAAGCGCGCGAGCAGCTGCTCGGGCGTGGGCACCGCGCAGCAGACGCTGGGCGCCTCGTGGGCGCGCTCGCCGGCCTCGATTGGCGGCGGCGTGAGCGTCGTCGCGTGCACGCCGCCCCACGCTACCCCTCGCTGCGGCTGGCGGCCGCTCGAGTCCAGCGCCGCTAGCGCCCTGCGCCGCCACACGACGCGTGCGCCGCGCGACGGGCACGAGCGTGATCGCGCGCCTGCGCGTCCAGCTCGCCGCGGCGCCACGCGCCAGCCGTCGGGCGCGCGCGGCTCGAGCTCGGCGAGCATCGTGCGCAGGATCACCTTCATCTCCAGCTGCGCGAACGACGCGCCGATGCAGCGGCGGATGCCGCCGCCGAACGGGATCCACGAGAACGTCTCGCGGCGCCCTCGTCCTCGAGGAAGCGCTCGGGCTGGAACGCGCGCGGATCGCTCGTAGACGCGCGGGTTGCGGTTGGTGAGGTAGATCGACGGCGACCACGCGCGTGCCCGCCGGCAGCAGATAGCGCCCGACCTGCAGCTCCTGCTGTGAGCATGCGCACACGATCGGCACGACGGGCCGCACGCGCAGCGTCTCGTTGCACGACCGCCGTCAGGTACTCGTCGCCGCCGTCGGGCCCGCGTCGATCTCCGCCAGCAGCCGCTTCAGCGCCTGTCGGGTGGCGCACGAGCCGCTCGATCGCCCACGCCACCGAGGTCGCCGTCGTCTCGTGCCCGGCCAGCAGCAGCGTGACGAGCTCGTCGCGCAGCTCCTCGTCGGTCATCGCCTGACGCCGTCCTCGTCGCGCGCGTGCAGCAGCAGCGACAGGATGTCGGTGCGCTCTCCAGGTCGCTCTGCGCGCGCCGGTGCTCGATCTCCGCGTAGATCAGCGCGTCGAGGCGGTCGAGCGCGCGCCCGAGCGCGCCCGGCGGGCGCTCGCCGCTGGGCGGCGCAGCGCGAGCATGCGCAGCACCGTGCCGAGGTGCACGGGGTCGAGCAGCTCGTCGATCGCGCGCTCGCAGCGGCCCCATGCGCTCGGCCTCCACGCCGAACACCGCGCGCAGGATCACCTCGAGCGTGATCGCGCGCGTGCGCGGCTGCAGGCGCATCGGGCTGCCGAGCGGCCAGCCGGCCATGTCGCGGCGCGTGGCCTCCACGATCACCTCGCTCGTACTCGCGCATGCGCTCGCCGTGGAACGGCGGCAGCAGCAGCTTGCGCTGGCGCATGTGCTCGGGCCCGGTCAGCACGAGCACCGAGCTCGCGCCCCATGACCGGCGCCACCGGCGAGGTTGCCGGCGGCCGACGGCGCCACGTCGGCGGAGCGCGGTGAACACCGTCTTGACCGCGTCGCGGGTCGCTGACCATCACCAGCTGTCAGCCCGCTCGGCGCGAACGTCGAGCGTGAACGCGTCGCCGAGCCGCGCGCGCACAGCGGTCCATCAGCCACGTCGGCGCCACCGCCCACACGACCGTCTGCAGCGCCGGCGGCATCCGCGGCCCGGGCGGCAGCCGCCCGCACGGCGGCGTCCGGCTCGAACGCGATCGTCGGCTGCCTTGCCGTCGTGCTCGCCATGACGTAAAGAGTACGCGAGCGTGCGCCTGCGCGTCTAATGCTTGGCGGTTTTCGGCTTCGTCGTCTTCGCAGTCGCCGTCTTCGGCGCGGCGGCCTTGGCGGGCGCCGTCTTGGCGGACGCGTGCTCGCGCTCGTGGCCGTCGTTGTCGAGCACGTGGCCGACCGCGTGCTTGACGCTGTGCGCGGCGTGGCTGACCGCGTGCCTGACTCCGGGCGAGATCGCGTACGCGAGCAGCGTCGCGGCGATCCCGAGCGTCGCGATCGTGACCGCCAGGCGCGCGCGTCGCCGCTCGCCCCCGGGGACGCGGGCCGCGCGCTGAATGGTGAGATGGACATGCTCGAGCATCAAAGCTAGCGCCCGCGGCGCCCGCGCAGCGCCGGCGAGCGGCGCAGGCGGACTCGATGTCAGCGCCCGCCGGCCTGGCGGTCGTGCGCGTGGTGTTCGCAGCAGCGCCTGCGCGACGAGCTCGCGGGCGCGCGCGATCTGCTCGTCGCGAGAGCCTCGCGTCGAGCTTGCCGAGGTAGCGCAGCAGCATCCGCGCGGGAACGACGCGCACGCCCTTGCGGCGCGCGAGCGGCCGGTCCACCCAAGCGTCGGCTGAAGACGATCAGCGGCTCCACCTCGAGTCCCGTGACGCGTTCGATCGCCCGCCGCTGCGCCTGTGCCTGGCGCAGCGTCTCGCCGTGCACGCGCGCCACGCGCACGGGCCCCGGATGGCTCTTGGTCTCGACCGTGAAGATCCCGGGCGGCCCGATCAGGATGTGGTCGACGTTGCCGCGGCCGAGGCTCGCGTCGTGGATCACGTGCCAGCCGCGACCGGCCATGTGGTCGAGGAGCCCGCCCACCTGCTCCTCGCCGCTCGCGCCGCGATCGCGGCGCTCGAGCAGCGGCAGCACGTAGCGCGAGATCACGAACATGCTGACGAGCAGCGCGACCTCCGCGGCGAGGAAGCGGCCGCTCGTGCAGGCCGAACGTCCTGCCGAGCAGCGCGGTGGCGACCGCGAGCACGCCGAGCGTCACGAGCGTGCGCAGGCGCAGCCGTCTGACGGTCGCGCGCGCGTACTGCCCCGCTGTACGGCCGATCGGGTCGGTGTCGAGCTGCGTACATCTCGCTTTCCGGTTGCGATGTCTCCCCTTCGCATACATCGGCGTTACGCGGCTTCCCTCGTGAGCGCACACGTGCACGGAGCCGGAGAAACTGGGTCGAGCACTGGCGAAAGCGTGGAAAGCACGGGCTCGATCTAAAGCAGCGATATCGGCCGGTCGAAGCCCACAGCAGAGCGAAAACCGATGGCCGACCAGACGACCCTCACCTCTCACACCCTCCCGACATCTGCCTGATCCTGCGCGCGCACGGCGAGCAGCTGTGGATGACCGCCGAGCTGCTGCCGATCGTGCGCCAGCTCGAGCAGCCCGGCGCGATCCCCGACGACCAGGTCGGGGCGGCGCTGGCCTACCTGGAAGTGATGTGGCTGGACGCGGCGGCGCGCGCCGCGGACACGGACGCCGCGCGCGCCGAGCTCGACCGCGCGCACGCCGAGCGCGATTGCGTCCTGTCGGGGAAGGCGTGCCGCTACCACGCCGCCGTGCGCCGGCTGCGCACCGCCGTCGCGTACCGCGTCAACGAGCTGATCGGCGTGCATGCGCACGCGCCCGCAGACGCGACGAGCGCGGAGCGCTACGCCAACTCCTGAGGCGATCGCGTACGCTCCCCGCCGTGGCGCCCCGCTTCGACCTGCAGTCGCACTCGACCCACTCCGACGGCGCGCTGGGAGCGGCCGAGGTCGTGCAGCGCGCGGCGGCCGCCGGCGTAGAGCTGCTCGCGCTGTCCGACCACGACACGATCAGCGGCGTCTCCGAGGCGATCGCGGAGGGCGATCGCGTGGGCGTGCGCGTGGTGCCGGCCGTCGAGATCTCGGCCGTCGACGCAGGATCTCCGGTGCCCCGCGAACTGCACATCCTCGGCTACTGCATCGACCACAGGGCCCCGTCATGACGGAGAAGCTGACCGCGTTCCTGGCGGACCGCGAGAAGCGCACGCTGCGCATGCGCGACGGGCTGCGCGAGGTCGGCTTCGACCTCGACGAAGCGGAGATCGAGGCGCGCATCGCCGAGGGCAAACCGATCGGCCGCCCGCATCTCGCGGGCGCGGTGCTGCGCGCGCCGGCGAACGCGGAGCGCCTGGCGCAGGAGAACATCGACGACATCGGCTCGCTGATCCGCGGCTATCTGATCGAGGGCAAGCCCGCGTTCCGCCTGCGCGAGACGCCGACGGTCGCGCGAGGCGGTCGAGGCGATCCACGACGCGGGCGGCGTCGCGATCTGGGCGCACCCGTTCTGGGACATCTCCGACCCCGACGAAGTGCTGTCCACGCATCGAGCGCTTCCACGCGCTCGGGATGGACGGCGTCGAGGCCTTCTACATCACGCACACGCGCGAGAACACCGAGCTGATCGCGGCTCGCTGCGCCGAGCTCGGGCTGCTGACGACGGGCTCCGCGGACTTCCACGGCCCCGAGAACCGCCAGTTCTCACAGTTCATGGCGTTCGACACGTTCGGCATCGAGCCGAACCTCGGGCCGATCGAAGCCTGAGCATTCGCTGAAAGGATTTTTATCGGGCCGCCTCCGGCGGCCGGCGGCGTTCGCGCGGCTCGCACCTAGCGCAAGGGGCTTCGCGCCAGTGGCTTCCCGTCCCGTGAGCGCTGAACGACCACCTCGGGCCCCGTGCCGCGGGGGACGGTGAACAGGAACAGCCCTTCGCGCACGCCGATGCGCCGGCGAATGCGCCGCGTGCCCCTGGAGCGCGCGCCGGGCGCGGGCTGCAGCGTCAGATAGGCGGTGGCCGGTTTGACGATGCCGCCGTAGTAGATCGGGGAGCAGTGCGCGGGATGGCCGGGCCTCGCGTTTTCGCAGCCGGATCCCGAGAACAGCACGCCCGTCGGCAGCGCCGCTTCGCTTGCGATCACGGGAAACGAGGCGCCGCCGCCGTCGAGCGGCGCGCCGGCGCGCTGTTCGCGACGCGTCAGCGTGATCGACTGCGTGCCGGGGTTCGTCTCCGGCATCCGCATGAGCTCCTGCGTGACGATCTCGCGCAGCCGGTCGTGCGCGCGGGGGCGCAGCTCGCCTAGGCGCGCGACGCGCGCCTGCAGGCAGCGCCGCGGGTCGACGAGCGTGAAGGGCCCCTGCCCGTGGGCGACGTACTCGATCAGGCTGAGCCCGTCCGGCATCGCCACGACGCGGATCGTGCGCGCGAGCACCGCGCCGCCGCTGCCCCGCTCGGCCAGCGCGACGACCGCGGGCGGGGGAGGGTCGTGCGGCGGGCGCGCGAGCGCGGGCAACGTCGCCGTGATGACCGGGTCCGGCGCTTCGCTGCTGAGCCCGGATTTGCGCGGGCCGGTCATGCGACACGCGGCCGATCTGCCGGTTTCCCCGAGCACGCGATCGATCAGCACGTTTTCGGGGCTTTCGCCCGACTGGGCGACGATCTTCGCCGCCGCGGCGGCTGCCACGAACACGAGCGGAATCGCGACCAGCACGAGCCAGCGCCTGCGCTGCGCGCCGTCGCGTGCCCACAGCCGACGGAACCCCGGCGCGCGACGGCGCGTCTGATGCCCAACCGCGCCGGCTGTGGGGCCAGCCAGGCCCGTCTCGCGGTCCGCAGCGCTCGCCCGACGCCGCGCGACGCTGTCGAGCAGCTGGCGTTGCAGCTCGTCGAACGCACTCATGCGGTCTCCTGGAGTCTTTGCCTGAGCCGTCGCAGGCCGCGGTGCACGCGCTGGCGCACGACGGCCTCCGAACAGCGCAGCTCGCCGGCGATCGCGGTGTAGGAGCGCTCGTCGAGCACCCGCGCGCGTACTGCCGCGCGCTGTGTCTCGGGCAGCTCGTCCAGCAGCTGCTCGAGAGCTGCGCCGTCACCCAGCGACGCGAGCTCCTCGACGCGCGCGAGGTCATCGTCCTCGAGCACGAGCGGCTGGTGTCCCAGCGCCATGCGCGCGGATGCCTCGACGCGACCCCGGCGCAGGCTGTCGCGCAGCTTGTGACCGGCGATCGCGAACAGCCACGCGGGCGCGGAGCCGCGCTGCGGGTCGAACTCGCCGCACGCGACGACGACCGCCGCGAACGTCTCGGCGGTCAGGTCGAAGGCGGTCTCGCGGATGCGCACGCGCCGCAGGTGAAAACGCGTGACCGCGGGCAGCCAGCGCCGGTAGAAGACCTCGAACGCAGCCTGCTCGCCGCGCGCCGCGGCGACGAGCAGCGCGTCGTCGTCGATCTCGCCGTCAGCCACACCCGTTCATTCGCAGCGGGCGCGGTCTTGTGACAGTCAGGCTGCGAGTAGCGCCTGCAGCCGGTAGGCGAGCGCCTCCAGCGCGAGCTCCTCGGAGACGTTGAGCGACAGGCTGAGCCGCGTGTTCGCGACCAGCTCGACGCCTTGGCGCAGAGCGAGCCGATCCCGCCCACCCCCGTCCGAGCCCCGGTCGCCCGCGTCCTGGTCGAGCTGCGCGCGGCGATCGACCGCGTACACGAGCTCGGGCGCGCCCTCACACACGCACAGCACGTCGCGCAGCCACAGCTCGGCCAGGCGCAGGCCGAGATCGAGCGTGCGCGTGCGCGTGCGCCGCTCGCCGCGGCGGCGCGCCTCGGCGCCTTCGCGCTCGTAGCGTTTGCGCTCCTTGCTGGGCACGAGCTCGAGCTCGCGCTCGAGCTGCTCCTGCGCGCGCTCGCCGGCGGCCGCGCCGGCCGCCTTGGCGACGTCGAGCAGCCCCAGCCACATGCGCTTGCCGGTGGCGCCGGCGATCGCCGAGCGCACGAAGTCCTCGGCGCGCGCTCGCAGCGCCTCGCCTTCCTCGCCGGCGAGCAGCTCGGCCACGCCCGCGTCGCCGAGCGCGAGGCGGGCGCACGCGAGCGCGCGATCGCCGTCCGTGTGCGCGTGCGCGCCGGCGTCATCCGCGCCGCCCCCACCGACGCCGGTCAGCCGCCTGGCGATCACCGCGGAGGGCAGCGGATCGAAGCGCACGGGCTGGCAGCGCGAGGCGATCGTCGCGAGCACGTCCTCGCGGCGGTCTGCGAGCAGCAGCAGGTGCGTGAACGGCGGCGGCTCCTCGAGCGTCTTGAGCATGCGGTTGGCCGCCTGGTCGTTCATCGTCTCGGCGCCCTCGATCACGAACACGCGACGCGCGGACTCGAACGGCGTGCGCGACGCGGCCGCGACGACCGGCTCCTCGATGTCCGCGACGAGCATCTCCGCGGCACCCGATGGCGTCACCCACGTCAGATCCGGGTGGCTGTCGCGCGCGACGCGTTCGGCCACCGTCGCCGGATTGCGGGCGCCCTGCATGAGCAGCGCCGCCGCGAACGCGCGCGCGACCGCGCGCTTGCCGGTGCCGGCGGGTCCGTGGAACAGGTACGCGTGCGAGGGCCTGCCGTGCGGCGCGAGCGCCGGCAGCAGCACGGCGCGCGCGTGCGGGTGCGCGTCGATGCCGGGGAGCAGCTCCGCTTCGGAGCCGCCGGCGGCTCCGTGGAGATCGACTGGCGGTGCAGAGGCGGACATCGTCGGTCATCCTAGACCCGGCGTGTACGCGCTGACGGTGACGGTGGCGCGGCCGATTCCGGCGTGAGGTCGCCGCGGCCGAGCGCTAGCCTGTGCATGTGCCGCGCACCACTGTGGAAACAGATCGGCGGGCCTTGGGCTCAGCGCGCAGTGAACGGGGCACGGAGAGCGTGAGCGAGGCGGTCGAGGCGGCACCAAGAAGCATTGGCGGGCACAGCGCCCTCGCGAGCTTCGACGTGAAGCGGGACATAGACGGCGCGGCGACAGAGGTCGAGGCCAACCGCCGGGAGCAATTCGCTGAGTCCGAAGGCTGAGGCTCCACCACGGGCTGTGGATCGCCCCGCGCTGCTGGACACCCACCACTGCCTCGTGCCGTATGGAGCGCTGGCATGACGCTGATCACGATCGAGGGACTCGACGGCGCCGGCAAGACGACGCTCGCGCACGCCCTTCAGCGAGAGCTCGCCGCTCGCGCGAATGGGAGACATGTCGAGCTGCTGCGCGAGCCCGGCGGCGTGGAGCTGTCAGAGCGCATCCGCGCGCTCGTCAAGGACCCGGCGCTGACGCCGACGCCACGCGCGGAGGCGCTGCTGTACGCGGCGGCGCGCGCGCAGCTCGTCGAGGAGCGCGTGCGGCCGCTCCTGCGCGCGGACGCCGTCGTGCTGCTGGATCGCTTCGTCGACTCATCCCTCGCCTACCAGGGCGCCGGGCGCGAGCTGGGGATACAGCAGATACGCGAGATCAACCTGTTCGCGACCGGCTGGCTCGTGCCAGACCGCACGCTGCTGCTGCGCATCTCACCCGCTGAGGGACGCGCGCGCATGGACGAGCGCCTGCGCGAGCCCGACCGCCTGGAGCTCGAGGACGAAGCCTTCTACGCGGCGATCGCCGCCACCTACGAGCAGCTCGCGCGCGAGGAGCCGCAGCGAATCCGCGCGATCGACGCGTCGCAGCCAACCGAGCGCGTGCTCGCCGACGCACTCGCGGCCGTCGAGGACCTGCTATGAGCTTCGCCATGGCAAAGCCCTCCGGCACGATCGCGACGCTAGCGCACGCGCATCAGGCGACGCACGTGTCGGGCGCGGCGATCGCGATCGCCGCGGTCGCGGCGGTGGTCGTCCTGGCATGCCTGGCGTGGGCGCTCGCGCGCTCTTTCTCATTCGAGCCCCGCTGGACGCTGTCGGCACGTCACGCGATCGCGGAGGCAGGCTTTCGCGCATCGGCGACGTGGGCCGAATTCAGCGACTGGGCGCGGCTCGGGCGCTAGCAATTCCCGTCCGCTATCGGGAGTAACGTCATTCAGCCAGTTCAGATGGCTGAGGGGTCGCTTCTCCGGCGATTTCCCAAGAGCCGCTAGGAGATCTCGTTTGGGCGAGCGCTCCGTAGGGTCAAATACCTCTGGCTGGCCCGTCCATCAAGAGCTATCCCAGTATTGCGGACGCTCCGGATGGATTTTTGCCGCACTCTGCAACATTGTGCAGCACTCTGCTGCGTTAGGCAGCATAGTTTTTCAGGTACGCCGATCGGCGCTAAAAACTTCTGCCCGAATCCGAGCAGCATTGACGGGCAGCACAACAAAACCCCTCTAAAATAAGAGGTTCTGCGACATGCTTTTTAGTCGTCTGGCACGGTCGAGATGATCCTCGGCCCAACGCGAAATTGATCGAGTGGACGTCGCGCAACGCCGGCGCAGAAAGAGGAAGATTGATGAACTCGACCCCGCAGACAGCCATCACGCAGGAGACGACGCCCGACAGGGCGCTGACGATCGAGCGCGTCTTTACGACGCCTGGAGTCCATCCGTTCGAGACCGTCGAGTGGGAGCTGCGCGACGCGCGCATCGGCCACGGCGATCGCGTCGCCTTCGAGCAGCTGGCGGTCGAGTTCCCGAAGAGCTGGTCGCAGAACGCGACGAACATCGTCGCCCAGAAGTACTTCCGCGGGCAGCTCGGCTCGCCGGAGCGCGAGAGCTCGGTCAAGGAGATGATCAGCCGCGTCGCGGGCACGATCACCGGCTGGGGCCGCGCGAGCGGCTACTTCGCCGACGAAGACGACGCGCGCACGTTCAACCACGAGCTCACGTACATCCTGCTGAACCAGCTGGCGGCGTTCAACTCGCCCGTGTGGTTCAACGTTGGCTTCGAGGAGAGCCCGCAGTGCAGCGCCTGCTTCATCCTCTCGGTCGAGGACACGATGGAGTCGATCCTCGACTGGAACACGAAGGAGGGGATGATCTTCCGCGGCGGCTCGGGCTCGGGCATCAACCTGTCGAACATCCGCGGCTCGATGGAGCCGCTCGCGAAGGGCGGCACCGCCTCCGGGCCGGTGTCGTTCATGCGCGGCGCCGACTCGTGGGCGGGCACGATCAAGTCCGGCGGCAAGACGCGCCGCGCGGCGAAGATGGTCGTGCTCGACGTCGATCACCCGGACATCCGCGAGTTCATCTGGTGCAAGGCCAAGGAGGAGGACAAGGCCGAAGCGCTGCGCGACGCCGGCTTCGACATGTCGATCGACGGCGACGGCTTCAAGTCGATCCAGTACCAGAACGCGAACAACTCGGTGCGCGTGACCGACGAGTTCATGCGCGCGGTCGAGGAGGACCGCGAGTGGCGGCTGACGGCGCGCGCGACCGGCGAGCCCGTGGGAGAGCCGATCCCCGCGCGCGAGCTGATGCGCGAGATCGCGGAGGCGGCGTGGCGCTGCGCGGACCCGGGCGTGCAGTACGACACGACGATCAACCAGTGGCACACCTCGCCCAACAGCGGGCGGATCAACGCTTCTAACCCGTGCTCGGAGTACATGCACGTGGACAACTCCGCGTGCAACCTCGCGTCGCTGAACCTGATGAAGTTCCGCCGCGCCGACGGCACGCTGGACGTGCGCTCGTTCGAGCACACGATCGACGTGATGCTGCTGGCACAGGAGATCGTCGTCGGCCCCTCCAGCTACCCGACCGAGGAAATCGGCCAGAACGCGCGCGCCTTCCGCCAGCTCGGCCTCGGCTACGCGAACCTCGGCGCGTACCTGATGAGCAACGGCATGCCCTACGACTCCGACCACGGACGCGGCGCCGCGGCTGCGATCACGGCGCTGATGACCGGCCGCGCATACCGACGCTCGGCAGAGATCGCGGGTGCGCTCGGGCCGTACGACCGCTACGCGGAGAACCGCGAGCCGCACAACAGCGTCATGCGCATGCACCGCGACGCCTCCTACGTGATCCCCGAGGCGGCGTGCGTGGACGCGGAGCTGCTTGCGGCGGCGCGGCGCTCGTGGGACGAGGCGGTGGCGCTCGGCGAGCACAGCGGCTATCGCAACGCGCAGGCCACGGTGCTCGCGCCGACCGGCACGATCTCGTTCCTGATGGACTGCGACACCACGGGCGTGGAGCCCGACTTCTCGCTGGTCAAGTTCAAGGAGCTCGTCGGCGGCGGACAGATGACGATCGTCAACAAAACGGTGCCGCTGGCGCTGCAGACGCTCGGCTACACCGAGCAGCAGATCGAGCAGATCGAGGCGCACCTGGCCGAGCACGGCACGATCGTCGGCGCGCCCGGCCTGAGTGACGAGCACCTGGCGGTGTTCGACGTGGCGGTCGGCGAGCGAGCGATCACGCACATGGGCCACATCAAGATGATGGGCGCCGTGCAGCCGTTCATCTCGGGCGCGATCTCCAAGACCGTCAACATGCCCCAGGAATCGACGGTGGAGGACATCGCCGACGCCTACACGCAGGCGTGGCACCTGGGAGTCAAGGCGCTCGCGATCTACCGCGACGGCTCCAAGACCGCGCAGGCGCTGCGCACCGACGCCCATCAGGGCGTGACATCGTCCCCGGAGGGGAAGAGGCGGTGGACGTCGACACCATCGTCGAGGAGGCCGTCGGCAAGGCACTCGCCGAGGCGGGGCCGCGGCGCAAGCGCATGCCGCGCGAGCGCCAGTCGATCACGCACAAGTTCTCGATCGCAGGACACGAGGGCTACATCACGGCCGGCATGTACGAGGACGGCACCGTCGGCGAGATCTTCCTGACCGACATCGGCAAGGAGGGCTCGACGCTGCGCGGGATGATGAACTCGTTCGCGACCGCGATCTCGATCGCATTGCAGTACGGCGTGCCGCTCGAAACGCTCGTACAGAAGTTCAGCTACATGCGCTTCGAGCCAGAGGGGATCACCGGCAACCCGGAGATCCCGTTCGCGAAGTCGATGCCCGACTACATCATGCGCTGGCTCGCCTCCCGCTTCCTCGACACAGACGCCCAGGAGGAGCTGGGGATCCTCACGCCCGAGGTACGCGCACGCAAAGCCGCGCAGGAGATGGCACAGGCAGTGAGCTCGTCGGACACCGCCGGGCCCGCCTCATCGGAGACGGTCAGCCCCGGCAACGGGAACGGCGGCGGCAACGGGGCCCCGCACGCATCCGCCGGAAACGGCGGCCTCCACGGCACACCCGCCGCGGCGTCGCTCACCGACTCCCCGCCGGTCGTCCCGGCGCGCCTTCACGGCCTGGATCTCGGGCCCGCCTGCAGCCAGTGCGGCGGGATGATGCAGCGGACAGGTAGCTGCTACACCTGTTCGTCGTGCGGCAACAACACTGGCTGCGGCTGAGGCTCAGCAGTCAGGGTCGCGCGGCCACTCGAGCTGCGCGACCAGATCAGGTGGGAAGGTGCTCGCTGCGGGCGCCCGAGGCGTATTCGCCGAGCGCCACTCGCGAGTCGGAGCGGCCGAGCATGCTGATGAAGACGGCCGCGAAGGCGATGCCGAACACGAGTGCCTCGATGAAGCACATGCTCGCGCCGGCTAGATGCTGGTCGTTGATCGCCGACAGGCTGTAGCCGCGGGCGGCGCTCGCATACAGCGGGTACTCGGTCGTCGAGATCCACGTCAGCGGCAGGCACACGCAGGCGCTGGCGAGGCGCGTGAAGCCGAGCAGCGCGAGCCGCTGGCCGTTGGGGCGCAGGCGTGCGCGCGGGAGCGGGTCGATGATCAGCCACCACATCGCGAGGCCCGTGTAGAACAGCGTGGCGTGCTCGAGCGCGTGTACGCCCTGGTGCTGTGCGGCGTAGTCGAACACGCTCGGGATCGCCCAGATCCACGTCGCGAGCGCCCACAGCGGTACAGCGAGCCACGGTGAGGTCAGGCGTGAGAGCACACGACCCGATTTGCCGCCCGCGGGCGCGACCGCCAGCAGTGCCTCGCGGGAGAGGCCGAGCGGCAGGATCGGCGAGCGCAGGCCGAGGATGATCAGCGCCGGCGCGATATCCGACAGGAGCACGTGCTGCATCATGTGCGCCGAGAGCAGGTACCTGTCGCCGATCGGGTCCAGCGGCGAGAGCAGCGCGACCGCGATCGTGAGCAGACCCGCCGCGTAGGGCACCCAGTGACCGGCGTTGGGCGCCGAAGTCGACGAGCGCGCGCGAGCGCGCCGGTATACGCGGGCGTAGATCACCGCGGCGGCGAGCAGCGCGACGATCACGACCGGCTGGAAGCTCCAAGAGCCCCACCCCGGATAGGTCATCGGGTCCTCCCGTCGAGCGGGCGGCGAGTGCTTCTACGGTGGGCCTGCGGTACGCCGGTCATGCTTGGCGGCATCCTATCGATCCTCGCCGCGAGCATGCCCCCAGGTCCCCCGCCTGCGGTGCGCCCGGTCGTTCGCATCCTCCCCTGTTCGCGGGCTATCGTTGTGCGATCGCCTTCTACGCCGACAGCCCGCCTTCGCCGCAGAATCCGCTGCAGGGCGGCTGCCTATGCGGAGACGTGCGCTTCGAGATCACGGCGCCGTTCGCGTCCGCGGCCTATTGCCACTGCACGCACTGCCAGCGGCGCACCGGCACGGGATCCTCAGCCAACGGCCGTGTGCCACAGGAGGGCTTTCGGCTGCTGTCTGGCGAGGAGCGGCTGCGCGCATTCCAGCCACCCGAAGGAGTGCCGAAGCTGTTCTGCCAACGGTGCGGCTCGGCCCTGTTCAGCGGCGATCCGCGCTCAGACCAACAGGTCGCGGTGCGGCTTGGGGCGCTTGACCGCGATCCGGGCATCCGACCGCAGTACCGCCAGTTCGTCGACTCGGCCGCACCGTGGGAGCCGATTCCCGAGGACGGGCTCGAGCGCTACCCGCGCTCGCGCGGAACCTGAGCGCGGCGCGCTCGCGCAGCCACTGCAGCGAACGCGGCCCGCCGCAGCGCTCACGCCAGCCATCGAGCGTGCAGTCGAGCAGCGCGCGGTCCTCGAGCCGCGCCAGCACCTCCACGACGCCGCCGCCCTCGTCGGCCGGACCGAGGCGCACGAGATACAGCTCGCCCGTCTCACTCACCCACGCGGCGCGGTGCAGTGGCCCGTCGAGCCCCTCCCGCCACCACAGGCCGACATCGAGCTCGCGCGAGCGCACGCGGCGCTCGTCGGCGTCATAGAAGCGCGCAAGCGAGTCGTAGCGCTCGCGTGCGGGCGCCTCGATCGCTTCTGCTGCTTGGCTCATGGCCATCACCAGCTTTCGAGAGGGAGCAGGTCTTCAGGCAGCTTGCCCTGCGCGCCTAAACGACTGGTTACCAGCTCGTAAGGATTGGACGTCGTCCCGCTGGGAGACGACGTCCACGGGCGTGCCTGGCGTCACGCGGGGGCCGAGCCACGCGATGTCGAACGCCGAGGGGCTGCCGCCGCGGATACACGGCGGCAACCCTTCGCGATGCTGCTCGAAGCGAGCGGCTCAGCCGGTGAACCTTGGTGACTTCACGGGATGAGCAGCCGCACATCGCGCCAGCGTCTTCGTGATCGTCTCGCTGTTGTTGCTCGCCACAGCGGTGAACGCCACGTGGATCGAGAGATGCTCGACCTTGCCGGCCTTCACACGCACCTTCAGCGAGAAGGACCCGTGCGTCGATTTGGTCACGGTCTCGAGCTTGTGCCCATCGAGCGTGAACGTCACCGACGCGATGTCCTTGCCGCTGACCGACGCCAGGTAGCTGCTCGTCGCGCTGCATGCTCTCGCGCTGCTGGCCAAGTGGGCCGTCCCGAACGCCAACACCCCACCGGTCGGCACCGGTGCCGGTGCCGGCGTGACAGTCATCGTCGTCGCCGCTGTCGCTTGCTTTGCTGCTTCTTCCCAGGTCTCCGTCACCTGGTTCGATTCGTAGGTGACGTCCTCCAGCAGCGCGACCGCCGGGCGCGCTTGCAGCGCCACCTGCTCGGCCACCTCTTCTTCGAACGTCGCCGTCGCGACGATGTCGTCGGTACCGGTCTTGCTCGAGCTGTACGTGAACGTCGCCTCGCCCTGCGAGTTGGTGCTCGCTTCACCGGTCATGCCGGCGTTGGGGCCTTCGGCGATCTTGAAATCGACCTTCACGCCTTCGGCGTCTTCGCCGAGTTCGCCGGTCACCGTAGCCGTCACGGTGTGCGATTCACCGACGAGGTTACTTGTGCTCGTCGGTTCGAGCTTGATCGTCGGCGACACCACCCACTCCTGGGTGACCACGTTCGATTCGTAGCTCGCCTGCTGGACCTGGGCGGCACGGTGCGCCTTGTGCGCCGTCTCCTCGACCGGTGGTTCTTCGAGCGTCGCCGTCGCAGCGATGTGGTCGGTGCCCGGCTTGCTCGACGTGTAGGTGAACGTCGCCTGCCCTTCAGGGTCGGTCGTCGCTTCACCCGTCATGCCGGCATTGGGGCCTTCGGTGATCTTGAAGTCGACCGTCGCGCCTTCGGCGGGTTCGCCTTCTTCGTCGGTGACCTTCGCGGTCACCGTGTGCGATTCACCAACGTGGTTCTTGCCGCTCGGCGGTTCGAGGGTGATGCCGGCAACGCCGACGACGTGCGTGCCTCCGCCGACGCATGTTTCTTCGTAGTTGCCTTCCCACGTGAGCTTGACTTCAACTTCGCCGACCGGGCCCTGCTCGCCTTCCAATGTGAACAGGAACTGAGGCAGGCCGGTGGGTGTGTTCAGCGGCAACCCCGCGAGCGCAGCGGTCCCGGTTGCGTCCAGCGTGATCGGGTTCAAACCAGCGATCGGGTTACCGTCGCCATCGTCGAACGCGACGGTCCCGGTCGTGTATGTGCTCGGTTCGGGCCTGAGGACCTGGAGGGACACGTAGTTCGCCGGCGTGCACTGCGGCTGGGGAACCACGAACTGCGATGCCAGCACACGAATCGTTCCTTCACCGCAAGCTCCACCGGTGTAGGCATCGAAGTTTTGAATCTGCTCGGAGCCATCGTCAGAGTTCACCCATATACACGTCGGCCGCTGCGGGTCCGCGTTGACGGTGTACAGGAGACCGAGGTTGGGCAGGCTCTTCGGGAAGTTCGGGCAGCCTTCCTCCGTGGCGTAGTCGAAGCAGTCGACCTCGTCGAAGTCGCCGTTCGGCGTGTAGACCCTCGGGCCGAGCACGAACGACGCGCCATCCCAGCCGGAGGACTCGTCGATCGCCGCAGGCATCTTTGCCGGGGTTTCCGCTTCTTCGCCTTCGAGATTGAAGCACTGGTCGGTACCCGTAGGCAGACACAGCCCGATCGTCGTCCCGGACGCGTCCATCAGCGGAAACGGCGCGCCGTAGTCTGAGGTGTATGGGAAGCTGAGGTGGATCGGCCATTTGCCCCCGCAACTGCTCTGCGTGGCGTCGTCGAAGCACGCCAGGTAGCTGGAGCCTTCGATGTTCAGCGGGATGATCGCTTTACCGTCGATCGCGGCGGTCTCGCCTGACGGCGGCCACGAGTCAGTCGAGACTTCGCCCGTGCCGATCGCGACTTGGTAGGGCTCGCCTGCGCATGGGGTGGCGGTGCTCACGTCGAAGCACATCAGCGTGTTCTCGTCGCCGTTCTGTTTGCCGGTGACGTAGTTGAACGAGTACCAGCGCGAGCCGATCAGCATCGGCGCACTCGCGCCGCTGATGGCATCGTAGGTCGTGAACGGGGCTTCGCCGTGTCCGGTCAGTTCAGTGAAGCCGCAGAAGGGATCGGCTTCGGTGGATTCGGTGTCGATGCACACGACCCCAGCGGTGTTGTCGCTTTCCCGCGTCGCGTACACGTAGAGCTTGCCGGTGCCCTGGTCGAAATGTAGACCCGGCTGGGCTGCCGTGTGGAAGCCCGTGCCGGTGTTAGGTTCCGTCACCGACTTGGGCCAGCCTTCGCACGGTTCCGCGTTGCTCTGCAGGTGGCACGCGACGCCGATGTAGTACTGGTGGTGAAAGACGTTGTAGACCCGCGTTTCCGAGAGCGCTACGGCCCAGCCATCACCACCACCGCTGCCGTGGAAGTTAGAAGCCGGCGGGACCGGCACCGTCTCGGTTGCGGTGTACGTCGCGGTTGCGGCCACAGCTGAACTGGCGATCGCCGACAGCCCGAGCAGGCAGACGAACGCCGCGACGAGTACCACCGCCCCGCAGCTGCCGCGCCTCACGGCACGTGTCGAGCGCCCAATGAAAACACTGCGTAGAACACTCAACGTCGCCTGCATAGCAGCTTACCCCCCAAGGGTCAGATGTACTCGCGGGCTCGAACACAGGTCGAAGGGCCCGCAGCTCAGCGCGTCATCCTTGCGCGCGATCGGCGGAATATAGACGAAGGTCGTCTATTTGTCTAGAGGATCTTCCGCAGCTAATGCGGCTCTAGGTCGACAAGTCCCGACGCCGGCACCCGCGAGCCTCGATCCCTTCGGAGTTGTCCCACTAGGAGACGACGTCCACGGGCGTGCCGAGTGTCACGCGCGGCCCGAGCCACGCGATGTCCGGGACGAGCATACGGATGCAGCCGTGTGACGGGTCGCCCGGGATCCGCTGCGGTTCACCGAACGGGCCGTGGATGCCAACCACGCCTTCGCCCGCCCAGCTGGGCAGCGTCGAATAGTCGGAAGTGCCGAGCGCGTACGGCCAGTACGGGCTGCTCGGGCTCGCAAGCTTGAAGCGCTCGTCGATCCAGAAGTGGCCGGTCGGCGTGGGGGTGCTTGGCTTACCCACGCCCACCGGGAAGACCCGCAGCAGCCGGCCGGAGTAGTAGACGCGCATGCGATGCGCGCGGCGGTTCACGACGATCCGCCAGAACGTGCGGTGGAAGCTGCCGAGCAGTTCGCGCAGCATCCAACCCGTGCGCCCATTCGGTCGGCCGGGGATCCGCACCCGGACCCATTCGCGGCCTTCCGCGTCGGTGTAGCCGCTCAGCAGCATGTACACCTCGGAAAAGCCGTCCGCGTTGAAGAGGCGCACCTTTGCGACGCGCGCCGCATGCGTCTGGGGATGGGCATAGATCCGGCCCGGGCTTTCGGAGTATGCCCAGGTGGTGAGCGTCCGTTCGTTCGACAACTGGACGCCAGCGTCGGTTGTCGGCGCGGGCGGGGATGAGCCGGGCTGTGGCGGGGTCGCACTCGGCGCCTGTGGCGGGCTTGGCGCCCCGGGCTGTTCGGTGGGCGCAGCCACCCCACCGGCCTGCTGGCCCGTGGAGCCGGCCGCACTCGCCGCCGCTGGCAGGAACGCCCAGCAGGCGATGACGAGCCCGCAAAAGGCCGTCACCAGCGACGACAACGTGCCCCTGCCAGCCCTCATCGATCACACCCTCTCACAACGGCGGGCGGGCGACATGTCCGATCGACCGTCGCCCGCCCACGCACATCCGCTTTGCCGCCGGCCTCAGCCGGTGAACCTAGGTGTGGCTATGTGGTGGACGACCGCACAGCGCGCGAGCGTCTTGTGAATCGTCGTTTCGTGCACCTTGCTCGCAGCCGTGAACACGACTTTGATCGCGAGCTTCTTCTTGCTGCCCACCGGCAGCTTGATGCGCGTTGCGTACACACCGTGCGCGTTCGGCTTGGTCACTGTCGCGACCTTGTGGCCGCCGAGCGTGAACGTGACCGACTCGATCAGGCTGCCGCCAACCGACGCCACGTACCCGTTGCTCGCGACGCACGCGGGTGCGCTGCTCGCCAGGTGGGCGGCGCCGAATGATGCGACTTCGACTTTTGGTGCCGGTGCCGGTGCCGTAGTTGTTTTCGTTTCTTCTTTTTTGGCTTCTGGTTTGGCTTCCGGCGGCGCGACTGCCCTTTCTTCCGCAGCGCACGTCGCGTCGTAGTTGCCTTCCCAGGTGAGCTTGACTTCGACTTCGCCGACCGGGCCGGCCTCGCCTTCCAGCGTGAACAGGAACTGAGGTAGGCCGGTGGGCGTGTTCAGCGCCAGCCCCCCGAGAGCGGCGGTTCCAGTTGCGTCAAGCGTGATCGGGCTCAAACCAGCGATCGGGTTGCCGTCGCCATCGTCGAACGCGACGGACCCGGTCGTGTAGGTGCCGGGAACTGGCCTGAGCACCTGCAGCGAGACGTAGTTCGCCGGCGTGCACTGCGGTTGCGGAACCACGAACTGCGATGCCAACACTCGAATCGTGCCTTCGCCGCACCCACCTGCGGTGTAGGCGTCGAAGTTCTGGATCTGGTCGGGACCGCCGTCGGAGTTCACCCAGATGCATGTCGGGCGCTGCGGGTCGGGGTTGACCGTGTAGAGCAGCTCGAGCCCCGGAAGGCTCTTGGGGAAGTTTTCGCAGCCTTCACCCGTCGAGTAGTCGAAGCAATCGACCTGATCGGTGTTGCCGTTGGGAACGTACACGCGCGGTCCGATCGTGAGCCCGGGCCCGTTCCATTCCTCCGTCGCAGTGATCGCAGTCGGCAGGTTCGCGGGAGTCGTCACGGATTCGCCTTCGAGGTTGAAGCACTGGTCAGCTCCCGTCGGCAGGCAGAGACCGGTGGTTATCCCGTTCGCGCTCAGCAGCGCAAACGGAGCCCCGTACGAAGTCGTGTAGTTGAAGCCCAGCTCGACCGGCCATTTGCCACCGCAGCTGCTCTGGGTTGCGTCGTCCCAGCACGCGAGCCAGCTCGTCCCTTCGACGAGCAGCGGGATGATCGCTTTGCCGGCGATCGCCGAAGACTCTCCGTTCGGCTCGTTGCCGTGCCCTGCCGTCGACAGGGTGCCGGACGGGACCGTGACGGCGTACGGCTGCCCCGTGCACGGCAAGTCGGTGCTCACATCGAAGCACGTGAGCTCGTTCTCGGTGCCGCTCTGCGTGCCCTGTGCGCCGTTGAAGGAATACCAGTGGCTGCCGATCTGCATCGGCGCGGTCAGACCGCTGATCCCCCTGGTGGCAGTCGGCGGGGCTTCGCCTTTGCCCGTCAGTTCGGTGAAACCGCAGAACGGATCGGCTTCGGTGGACGACGTTTCGATGCAGACGACGCCGCCGGTGTCATCTGCGACCCTGGTCGCGAACACGTAGAGCCTGCCCGTCTTCTGGTCGAGATACAGGCCCGGCTGCGGCTGCGTCGTGAAGCCGTCGTTGGTGCCCGTTTCGGTGATCGTCTTGGGCCATGAACCGTTTTTGCATGGTTCCGCGTTCGACTGCAGATGGCAGGCAACGCCTAGGTAGGAGTTGTGATGGAAGACGTTGTAAACAGCTTCGTCAGAAAGCGCGACAGCCCAGCCATCGCCACCACCGCTACCGGCAAAATTCGAGGCCGGCGGCACCGGGACCGTCTTGATCGCCGAGTACGTCGCAGTTTCGGCGGCAGCCGACGCGACGCCCACCGACAGCACGAACAGGCACACGAGCGCGGCGGCGGCTAGCGCTGGTCCGCGCCCACCGAGCCTCGCGGCTCGCGCCGATCGTGCGGTGAAAACACTTCTTAGAACTCTCAACGTCGCCGGCATAGCGGGCTTACCCCCCAAGGGTCAGATGTACATTGCGGGCTCCGACCGACGTCGAAGAGCCGCACTTGAGCGCGTCATCCTTGCGCGCGATCGGCGGAATATAGACGAGGATCGTCTATTTGTCGAGAGGAGGTTCCGCAACTAATGCGGCGCCCTCAGCTCAAGGGGGCACCGCGGCCGGACCCGCAGGGATCATCGGGCTACGCAGCCCATGACCCCTGCGACCCGTCCCGTTCAGCCGTTGAGGCGTTTCTTCAGCGCGCTCGCCGCGGAGAACTTCGCAGCCTTGGAGGCCGCGATTTTGATCGTCTCGCCGGTCGAGGGGTTGCGCCCCTCGCGCGCCGCGCGGTGGCTGACGCTGAACTTGCCGAAGCCGGCAAGCGCGACCTCACCCCCGGCGGCAAGCTCGTCGGAGACCACCTCGAGCGCCGCCTCGACCACCTGACGTGCCTGGCTGGCGGACAGCCCAGTGCGCTCCGCGACCTGCTCGCCCAGCTCGTTCTTCGTCATGCCACTCCCTTCTCGAGTGTCGTTGCTGTGAGCAGGCTAACCGCTCGTGAGGACGACGACACGCGCAAAGCGCCCGCGGGGCGGGCGAATGGTCGGCGGATGGGCTCTAGTTCCCGGGGAGCTTCAGCGGCGCGACGGTCCTCAGCGACCCCTCCGCTGGCCGCTCAGCCGCGCGACGGATGCGAAACCGCGCCAGCGAGCCGGCGGCGCAGGCCGCCCATAGAAGCCCCACCCACACGCCGCTCGCGAGCGCCACATGCACCCACACCAGCTCCGTCGGCAGGTGCGTCTCGTACTGGTCCAGGCCGACCGCGCCCTGCAGCGCCAGCAGTACGCACAGCGCTGTCAGCGGCCGCTGCACCGCCTGCGCCACCTCGCGTCGGCGAGCCAGCCACCACACGAGCACCACGGCCACACTGAACACGAACGCGATCTCCGCGTGGCGGTGGATCACGAAGTCCATCGTGCCGCGCCCGTCGAAGTCCAAGCGGTTGATCTTCTGGCCCGGCGAGCCGCCCGCGTGCGGCCCCGCCGCCGTTGCCGCCGTCCCCGCGAAGATCGTCAGCGCGCCCAGCGCCACCAGCCAGCGCAGCGCGCGCACGATCGTCGGGTCGGTGGCAGCGCCGTGCGGCGCCCCCGCTCCGCCCGCGCCGGCCGGCCGTGCGCCGTGCGCGCCTCCCACGTTCCCGTTGCTCGCCACCACGCCATCCACGCTCTCCAAACCCGCACGCGCCACCCGCGGCTCATTGCGCGCACGCCACACGAGCACGACGGCGGCCACCAGGATCAGCATCGACAGCGCGAAGTGGCCCATCACCCAGCCGTAGTCGAGCGCGCCTTTGACCGTGAAGCCGCCGAGCACCGCCTGCGCCACCACGCCCAGCGGCAGCAGCGCGCCCAGCCACACGAGGTCGCGCCTGTACGGGCGCCGGCGCACCGCCGCCAGCCACGCCAGGCCCGCCGCGATCGACACCGGCGCGGTGATCGCGCGGTTCGAGAACTCGATCAGCGCGTGCGTCCGTAGCGGCGGATACACGTTGCCGTAGCACTTCGGCCACGTCGGGCAGCCCAGGCCCGAGCCGGTCAGGCGCACCGCCGCGCCCGTCAGCACGATCAGCGTCAGCGCGCCCAGCGCCACGTAGGCGAAGCGCACGTACTGCTCCGGCGTGACCGTGTAGCCGTTCGTACGCTCGCGCAGATGCCGCAGACGGGCTCGCATCGACCTCAAGGATGCCACTCGAACGGCAGCTCAGCGGCGATCGCGCTCAGGCGGGGGGCCTCCGCGTCGCGCTCGGAGACGATCAGCTCAGCCGCCTGCAGCGGCCATTCGATCGCGATGTCCGGGTCGTTCCACGCGATCGCCCGTTCGAGCTCCGGCGCGAAGTAGGCGCTCTGCTTGTACAGCACGTCCGCGACCTCGCTCAGCACGCAGAAGCCGTGCGCGAAGCCCGCCGGCACGTACAGCTCGCGCATGCTCTCCTCGTCCAGCTCCACCGCCTCCCAGCGCCCGTACGTCGGCGAGCCGCGGCGCAGGTCCACGGCGACGTCCACGATCCGCCCGCGCGCGCAGCGCACCAGCTTCGCCGCGCCGTCACCCACGTGGAAGTGCATGCCGCGCAGCACTCCGCGCGTCGAGCGCGAGTGGTTGTCCTGGACGAACTCGACATCCTCCGGGATGCCACCTTGGCCGTGCCACTCGCGCCGGTACGTCTCGCAGAAGAAGCCCCGCTCGTCCGGGTGGACGCTCGGTTCGAGCACCACGAGGCCGGGCAGATGCACCGTGATCGAGCGCATAGGCGCAAGAGGGTAGCCGTCGCGAGGCCGCGAGCCCTCCCTGCGCTTAGATTGACCGAGCGATGACCGTCGGCACAGAGGGCGCCTGGACGCCCGGCCCGCCTCACCCTCAGCTCGCGGACCACGCCGTGCACGTCTGGCGGGCCGACCTCACGGATGTGCCGGATGCGCTCGGGGAGCTGCTCGACGACGATGAGCGTGCTCGCGCCGCGCGCTTTGTGAGCGCGCGCGACGCCGCGCGCTGGCGACGATCGCACGGGCTGCTGCGGGCGCTGCTCGGCGGCTATCTGCAGCTGGAGCCCGCATCGCTGCGCTTCACCGCCGGCGCGCACGGCAAGCCCGCCCTCGCCGAGGACACCGGCGGCGCGCGCGTCGGCGCGGCGCACGAGCCTGCTGCGGCGCGCACCGCGTCCCGGCTGAGCTTCAACATGTCGCACTCGGCGCAGCTCGCGCTGTACGCGTTCACTGTCACGGGCGCCGTAGGCGTCGACGTGGAGGTCGCGCGCCGCCACCCCGTCGACGAGGTCGCGATCGCCTCGCGCGCGCTCGGCGCGGCGACGGCGGAGCGCCTGCGCGCGCTCGAGCAGCCGGCCCGCGGGCGAGAGTTCCTGGCCGCGTGGGCACGACACGAGGCTCAGCTGAAGTGCCTCGGCGTCGGCATCGGCGCCACCGGCAGCGACGATGCGCACGGGCTGTGGCTGGTCGAGCTCGAGATGGGGGCCGATGCAGCGGGTGCCGTCGCCGCCGAGCAGGCCGCACGCGAGCTGCGCTGCTGGGATTGGCATGGGTAGGCGCCCCATACCGAAGCGCAGGGATCCTGACCAGGCGCCGTCATAGACGCTCGGGAACCGGCTCGGCTAGTGGTGCCTGCGGCGCCGCGACTTCGGCCTGGCGTGGTAGATCCTGATGCTCGTCTGCGACACGTTTTTCTCCTTGTCGTAAGCAAGGAACGTCAGCGTGTGCCAGCCGTAGGGGATGTGCTTGGCGTGCTGCCAGTCGAGCGTCCCGGAGAGGGTCGTGGGGTACGTCGAGCCGTCGTAGTTGCGGATCAGCTTGCCGTCGATCTCCAGACGGATGCGGAATACGCCTGCCGAGCTCGACGCCGTCACGTGGATCGGCAGCGGCCCGCTGTAGGTCACGTGGTTGACGGGCGAGGCCACGGTGATCTTCGGGCCGGTGAACTGACCACACGGTTCGCTTAGCGTGTCGCCTTCGCGTGCGTACGCCTGCATGGCTCCAAAAGAGGGCTTGCGGGAGCCGTTGGCGCGCAGGAGCCCCGAGGTGACAATGCCTTCGTCCTGCAGCGGGAACCACAGCGCGACCTGGACATAAGGGTCTTCCGCCAGGCAGTGGTATGCCTGCCGTAGATACGTCGCCTGCTGTTCTTCGGTGACGCCGCCCGCAGTCTGGCCCGCCCATGCGCCTTCCGCGCACGTCGCGTTCGTGGTGCGCCAGCTCAGCTCGGTCATCCAGATCGGCTTGTCGTCGCCGTTGGCGAGCATCACCGCGTGCACTTCGCGGTAGGCCAGGAACGAGTCGTCGATCATGCGGTTTTCGCCGCCGCGGAGGAATTCGTAAGGGGAGAGTTTGTTGCACGCCGTGTCGGTGTGTACGCCCACGGCGTCGAACGACCCCTTGCCACCGGCCGCGTACACGCCTTCCAAGAACTGATAGTCGTTGCCCGTGAGCCCGCCCAGCACGACCGTGGCGCTCGGTTCGGCGGCCTTGATCGCCGGGTAGGAGGCCTGCAGCAACTGGGTGTACGCGGCGGGATCGGGGGCGCCGGTCCACCAGCTGGGCGAGTCCTCCTCGTTCCAGATCTCATACGCGCTCACGCGCGAGCCGAACTGTCGCGCCAGCGCACCGACGAACGCCGCGTAGTCGTTCGCGCTCGCAGGCGGCGTGTGTTCGTCGCTCGAGCCAGTCTCCCATGCGGGGGTGTCGACCACGTCGAGCAGCACCTTCGTCCCAGCCGGCAGCGAGTGGAAAGCCTGTTCGTATGAGGCGAACCAGTTGCCGGCGAAGACACCCCGGGAAGGCTCGAAGTCAGGCCAGGGCGCGAACATCCGCACCCAATGGGTACCCAGCGTCTTGACCTCGGGAGCGTTGACCGTTGTGGGCCCAGGTACGGCGACGCCGGCTTCCGCGGCGCGCGCGCGAGGCGCTGCCGTCATCGCCAGCACGAGCGCGAACACGCCTACCAGCAGCACCCCAAGAGCTCGCGGCGCGCGAATGTTCGAGCTGCGGGCGAATACGGTCATCCACGCTGATATCGACTGTCGGGCGCTCTGCTTGACCGCCACCGAGGGGACTCGACGCATGACGGACGATCGGACCAGCTTCAGCGAGCCGACCCGCCCACCTCGGCCTTGGCGTGGAAGATGCCGTTGCGAAACACCAGGAAGTTGCTGCTCAGCACGAGCGCGACCGTCGCCAGATAGACGATCTCCGCGGAGACACCGAGCGCCGACGGCAGCAGCCCCGTCGACGCCGCGGTCACGCCATACTGCACGGCGGCGGCAAGCAGATAGCGGCCGACCTGGTGCGAGAGCGCCAGCGCGAACTCCTCGTGATGCCTCCACACGAACAGCCGCTGGAGCGTGAAATGAACGATGAGGCCGAGCGAGAAGCCGATGGCGAGAGCCGCCTGGAACGGCAACCCGACCACTTCGGCGAGCACCGTGGTGCTGCCGAGGTAGACGAGCGCCACGGTGCCCCCCGAGACCGCGAAGCGCACGCCTTGCCCCAGCAGCCCCGACTCGGGCGTCCCCAACGTACGCGCGAGCGCGCGAGCGCCATCGATCCCCGACGACGGTAGGTCTTCTCCCGGCGACATCACGGGAACGGTAGAGGACCGGCGGAGGACGGCCGTCGCGGCCGGCTCAGCTCGGGGCGTCCAGCCCGCGCAGGAACGCGTCGGCTTCCGCCAACCCGGACGGGGTTCCGATCTCGTAGAAGCGCTCGCTCGCCTCATAGCCGCAGAGGCGCCCCGCAGCGGCGAGTCGCCGGTAGAGCTCGGCGAGCTCGCCCTCCGCGTCGTCGACCGCAGACAGGGCGTCTGCCGTCAGGCCCCCCAGGCCGTAGTCGATCCAATGCATGTCGGTCGTCGGCGCGCGCTTGTCGTAGGCCAGCACGCGCCCGTCCGCGTAGCGAACGTTCGAGGTGTCCCAGCGGCCCTCGTTGCGGAGCACGCTCATCATCGCCGGGAGGCAGCTCACGCGCCAGGCGTCCGCCGCGCCGGCGTAGTCGATTCGCAGGTAGGTGTCTCCATACAGCACCAGAAAGCGCTCGCCGAGCAGCGGCAGCGCGCGGCGGATCGCCCCCAGGGTTCCGTCGAGCTCGGGCGCGTCGTAGCTGTAGGAGATGCGGATGCCGAAGCGCTCGGGCCCGATCCGCGACTCGATCTGCTCGCCGCGATAGCCGACGCACAACGTGACCTCACGTGCGCCATGCGCGGCGAGCAGCCGCAGCTGATGCATCAGAAACGGCTCGCCCGCCACCTCGAGCAATGGCTTCGGTGTGTCGCGTACGCGCTCCCCCAGGCGGGTTCCCAGCCCTCCCGCGAGGATGCAGATCGGCGGCAGCCACGCTGCGCGCCGTGCGTCGCCCATATCGCTAGTCGTCCCACCCATAGCGCGACTCGATGATGTACTTCGGTCGCTGGCGCGACTCGTCGTAGATGCGGCCCACGTACTCGCCGATCACACCCAGCGAGAGCATCTGGATACCGCTGAAGAACGACACCACGATCACGATCGTCGGGTTGCCGATCGGGAAGACGACACCGCCGATCTTCAGCCCGAGATACACGACCGCCAACAGGAACGCGAGCGCCGCGAGCGTCACCCCGAGCAGCGAGATCAACTGCAGCGGATAGCGCGAGAAGCCGACGATGCCGTTGAAGCCGATCGCCAGCGAGCCCCAGAACTGGTTGTACTTGCTCGTCCCGCCGGCGCGCGGATCGCGGTCGTAGAGGACGCTCGTCTGGCGGAAGCCGACGAGCCCGACCAGGCCGCGCAGGAACCCGTGGCTCTCCTTCAGCGCGACGACGTTGTCGACCACGCGTCGGCTCATCAGCCGGAAGTCGCCGGTGTTCGGCGGGATCTCGACCTCGGCGATGCGCGCGATCACGCGATAGCCGAGCGCGGAGACGATCCGCTTGGGAAGCGTCTCGCCCGCCCGCGTACGCCGCTGCGCGTACACGACGTCGTAGCCCTCGCGCCAGCGCGCGACGAGCTCGGCGATCAGCTCCGGCGGATCCTGCAGGTCGCAGTCGATCACGACCGTCGCGTCGCCCGCCGCCGCCTCCATCCCGGCGAGCGTCGCCATCGGCTGGCCGAAGCGCCGCGAGAAGCGCAGCATCTTCACGCGCGGGTCGCGTGCTCGCAGGGCCGTGATCATCTCCTCCGTGCGATCGGTAGACGGATCGACGCTGAAGATCAGCTCCCACTCGCAGATCGAGCCCGGAGAGCACCTGCGAGAGGCGCTCGTACACGCGCTCGACGTTGCTCTCCTCGTTGAACGCCGGGATCACGACGCTGAGGCTCGAGTGGCTGCCGGCGCGCGCCTCGACGATGTCCGCGGCGTCAGTCATCGCTTGCGTGCGGGCGGCGCACGACGGTCAGGCCGCGGATGCCGAACGGCAGCTCCACGCCGTGTTCGAGCAGCGCGCGCTCGAGGCGGCAGGCGAGCTGCCCGACGCGCGAGTTGCGCGTGCCCGCGATGTCCGAGGCTACGCGCGCCTCCAGCGCCGACCCATGCAGATGGCCGTAGCGACGCCTGTTGCGTTGCTTGACCAGCCAGAACGGCGGATACAGGACGCTGCCGAGATGGATGTCCTCGAGCACCTCGAGCCCCGCGTCGCGCGCCTTGCCGGCCAGCTCGCCGCGGGCGTAGCGCCGCTCGTGCCCCAGGAAGCGATCGTAGTAGTCGTAGGTGGCGGGACCCGCGGGCACCACGAGCACGCCACGCGCGCCCGGACGCAGCACGCGGCGCAGCTCGCGCAGCGCCAGCCGATCGTCGGGGACGTGCTCGAGCAGGTTGGCGCTCACCGCCGCATCCATGCTGCGGTCCTCGAGCGGCAGCGCGCAGACGTCGGCCTGCAGCAGGCGCGCGTCCGGGACGCCCAGGTGCGCCTTGCGCAGCCCCGCCGCTACGAGGTCGATCCCGGTCAGCTGCGCGTCCGGGTGGGCCGCGCGCAGGTCTTCGAGCAGGTATCCGGTCGAGCAGCCGAGGTCGACGATCGCCGCTGGTGACGGCAGCGGGCCGAGGCGCGCGAGCATGCTGGCGCGCGTCCACACGTCGATGAAGTGCTCGCGGCTGGACTCCTCGTGCAGCTCCTCGAGCTGCTCGGACCAGTTGACCGGGTGATCGTCGCCGACGAACGAGACGAACGGCTCTGTCGCACCGTCTGGAATCACACCTCGCCCCAGTCCATACCGCGATCCGCCGGCACGATCCGGCGCAGCGTGTACACATCCGAGTCGAGGTCAGCGAGGTGTTCTGACAGCTGCGACCACGGGTCCCACAGGGCGCTGAGCAGCTTTGCGGTGACGCCGTCGCTCGCCGCCGAGGCCAGCCACACCGCCAGCTGCGCGCCCCGCTCGAGCGGGGCCCCGCCGGAGCGCTGCTGCTCGACAGCGCGCTCGTAGAAGCGCTGCCCGACACGCTCGGGGCCGGCCGCGAGCACCTCGTCGAGCATGCGCGTGTTCAATGCTCCCGGCGCTATCGCGTTGACGTCCACGTGATGCTCGCGCAGTTCCTCGGCGAGCGTCTCGGCGAAGCGCACGACCGCCGCCTTCGACGCCGCGTACGCGCTCAGACCGGGCAGCGGGTTGGTCGCGCCGCCGCCCGAGAGCTGCACGATCTTGCCGTATCCGCGGCGCTTGAAGTGGGGCACGAGCGCACGCGCCGGCAGCACCGAGCCCAGCAAGTTGATCTCGATGGCGCGCGTCCATTCGTCCCAGTCGGACTCCTCGATCGACCCCTTCGGGCCGTACACGCCCGCGTTGTTCACGAGGACCGTCAGATGCGGGAACTGCTCTATGGTCGTCGCGACGAGCCGCTCGACATCCGCCGCGCTCGAAACGTCCGCGACCTTCGCCAGCACCTGCTGGCCGTCGGCGGCGGCCTCGCGCAGCTCGTCGCAAGCAGCGCTCAGCGCGCCCGGATCGCGGCCGCAGATGCACACGCCCGCGATGCCCGCGCGCAGGTAGTGACGCGCAATCTCGAGGCCGAGCCCCTGCGTGCCGCCCGTGATCAGCGCCGTGCGGCCACTCAACTCGCCGCTCACGCGCGCACCCCGCTCTGCTCGGAGGACTCGCCGGCTGGCCGCTCGCCAGCGCCCTGGTACTCGAGCGGTGCACGCGGACTGCCGACGCGGGCATAGCGAAGACCCGGCTCGGCGCCGAGCGAGCCGGCCAGGAAGCCAGCGGCGTCGATCGCAAGCGGCACCCTCAACGCCGAGCGCACATCGGCCGCCGACACCTCGCGATACTCCAGCCACGCCGTGCACACCACCAGCGCGCTCGCGCCCTCGGCTGCCGCCAACGGCGTCTCGCACAACTGGATCTCTGCCGCGAGCGCCGGCGACAGACTCGTGACGGCCGGATCGTGCGCGCGCACGATCGCGCCCGCACCCGCCAGCCAGCGACACAGCTCGACCGCGCTCGAGCGCCGCAGCGTGTCCGTCCCCGGCTTGTAGGTCAAGCCCCAGATGCCGATCGTCGCGCCCGACAGCTCAACGCCGCCGCGCTCGCCGCCCAACAGCTCGACGAGCGTGCGCTGCGCCCAGCTCTTGTGCGCCGTGTTGCCGGCGGCAACGCCCGCGAACACGTCATCCGGAAGCCCGTTGCGCTGCGCGAGCTCACGCAGGAAGGAGATGTCGCGCGCCAGCGTGCCACCCGCGAACGCGTCCCCTGGGCCCAGATACGCACGGGGTCCGATACGCCGCTCGCTCTTCAGCCCCCGCGAGACCTCGGCCGCGTCTGCGCCCACCGACTCGCAGATCGTCGCGACCTCGTTGATGAACGCGACCGAGGTCGCAAGGAAGCCGTTGAGCGCGTGCTTCGTCATCTCCGCCGACTCGACTCGCATCCACTCGACGTTGCCGCCGAACGGCGCTAGCAGCGCAGCCAGCTCGTCACGATCGCGCTCGCAGCTGACGCCGGCCACGATCCGATCGGGGACGCGGAACGACTCGAGCGCGCTGCCCAGGCGCAGATTCTCGGGCACGCATGCGAAGCGCAGGGCGCGCCCGCCGCGGCGCGCCGCACAGCGTGTCGCGAGCTCGGCCACGCTGCCGGCCGGCAGCTGCGAGGAGACGATCACGAGCGTGTCGTCCGCGAGCGGCTCCAGCAGCTCGACCGCATGGTCCAGCACCCAGGCGACATCAGCGTGGTCGTCGGCGTCGACCGGCGTGTCGAACGTGACCCACGCGCGCCGCACCCCTGCGAGCGCGTCCGGGTCGGCCGAGAAGCGCAGCCGCGCGGCCTCGCTGGCGAGCAGCTCCGACAGGCCAGGCTCCGACACGGGCGGGCGGCCGTCGATCAACTCCGCGACGACTTCCGCATCCGGATCCACGCCGATCACCTCGCAGCCCGCCTCGGCCAGGCACGCGACGGTCACACAGCCGAGATGCCACAAGCCGACGACGCCGATCGGCTCGCTGTCACTGGCTGCAACGTCTGGCATCGGCGCTCGCTGATCCTATACAGCCGATTGCGAGCCGACCGCGTCGCGCATCGCCTCGTACGGGCCGTCGGCGTAGGCCGCCTCGATCTGCCTCCACGCGTACAGCGCGTCGCCCAAACCGCCGCAGATGAGGCCCTCGTCGCCGGCCTCGATCGCCGCAGCGAAGCTCGCCCACTCGCGCTCCCACGAGCCGTCCTCGTCCGGATACCCGATCTGCTCCAGCGCCGGCGGACCGAGCTCGGCGCTCATCTTGTAGATCCGCAGCTGCTGCGGACCGTACGAGCGAACCAGCCCATCAACCTGGATCTTGGCCGTGCGACAGTAGATCTCCAGCGAGAACAGGTTCTTCCACTCCGTCCAGCTCACGTGCAGCAGCGCCCAGGGATCCGTGCGCGAGCGCGCATTGCCGAGGATCAGCGCCGCGTTGTCCTCGACGGGCGTGTCCCAGAAGTGCGTGCGCAGCAGCGCCGAGCTCAGCTCCAGCGGCCCTGCCAGCCAGTGCGTCAGGTCGAGCAGGTGCATGCCCTGGTCGATCAGCTCGCCGCCGCCGGAGCGCGCCGGCTGCGCGCGCCACTCGCGGTCATAGCCCGAGCGGCCGCCGTGCCCGTAACGGCCGCGCAGATACATCAGCTCGCCGTGTCGCCCCGAGTGGACCTCCTCGGCCGCACGCGCGATGCCGGGATGGAAGCGGTGGTTGAAGCCCACCTTCACGAGCCGACCGCTCGCGCGCTGGCACTCGATCAGGCGATCCACCTGAGCGCTCGACACGGCCGCCGGCTTCTCCACGAGCACATGCGCACCAGACTCGAGCGCCCGTTCCGCGAGCGCCGCCAGCTGATCGTGCACGGTCGCCACCACGACGACATCGGCCCCGCTCGCCAACACGTCGTCCAGGCTCGCGCACGCCGCGGCGCCATGGCGCGCGGCCAGACCCTCCGCAGCCCCCGCGTCGACGTCGTAACACGCGATCAGCTCATCGCCGTCCGACAGCGCGGCGGCTCGCTTCGCGCCGATCAGCCCGCAGCCGACGACCGCCACGCGCAGTGCGCTCATGCGTACTCGTTCGCGTAGGCGCCGTCGAACTCGAAGTCGAAGGTCAGCTCCGATGCCCCCGCCGCGGCCATCGCCTGGCGCGTGTCCTCGGGCCGCGGCGAGTACACCAGCAGGAAGCCGCCGCCGCCGGCGCCGACGAGCTTGCCGCCGATCACGCCGCTGCGCCGCGCGAGCATGTACAGGCGGTCGATGTGCTCGTTGGCCATGCCCGGCGAGCGCATGCGCTTGTGCTCCCAGTGCTCGTGCATCAGTTCGGCGTACGCCTCGAGGTCGCCGCCGCGCAGCAGCTCGCAGCTCTGGCGCCCGAGCTCCTTGGTCCGGTGCAGGTTCTCGAGCATCTCCGCGTCGCCCGCCTTCGAGCGCTCGTCCTGGTCGCTCAGCACCTTCGAGGCCGAGCGGGCCTCGCCCGTGTAGAACAGCAGCAGCTGGTCGCGCATGTGCCTGAGCGTCGCCGGGCCCAGCTCGAGCGGCTCCACATCCACGGTGTCGTCGGGGTTGAACGTGTAGGCGCAGATCCCACCGTGCGCCGCCACGTAAGGATCCTGCTTGCCGACCGGCTCGCCGAGCACGTCGATCTCGATCTCACACGCGGCCTCGGCGAGCGCACCGGGCGTGATCGACGTGCGGCGCGCGTGCGCGAGGCCCTTGAGCAGGCACACCGTGTACGCACCCGATGACCCCATGCCGGTGCCCGCCGGCACATCGGCCACCGACGCGATCTCCAGCGGGTTGCCGCGCCAGTGGCGCAGCAGCGTCTCGCGCAGGATCGGGTGGCCGATCTCCTCGATCGTGTCGACCTCCTCCATCGCCGAGTACTTCATGCGATAGCGCCGCTGGAACACCGTGTGCGTGAGCATGTACACGTACTTGTCGATCGCCCCCGAGACGAGGAAGCCGCCGTGCTCGCGGTAGTAGGAGGGCAGATCCGTGCCACCGCCGCCGAGCGATATCCGCAGCGGCGCGCGACTGAAGACGACGCTCATCGCAGCCTCCGCTCACGCATCGGCTGCACCCACCGCCACATGATCGCGCCAAACGTACTCGTTGGCGTCGAACCACTCCAAAGTCCGTGTCACCGCTTGCGCGATCGTCAGGCGCGGCTTCCAGCCGAGGCCGCGAATGCGCGTCGTGTCGAGGTGGATCAGCGGGCTGTCGCCGATCCAGCCGCGCCGTCCGCCGGTGTGCTCGATCTCTGGCGAGAGCCCAAGATGCCCGGTGATGATCCCCACCGACTCATCGACGACGATCGTCTCCTCGGTGCCGAGGTTGTAGACGTGCGCACCCGGCTGATCGTGATGATGCCCGGCGGCCGTCAGGATCGCCTCCACGCAGTCCTGGACGTACAAGTAGGACTTCTCCTGGCGGCCGTCGCCGAGCACGCGCAGGCGCGCGGGATCGCGCCGCAGGGCGCAGTAGAAGTCGAACACGTGCCCATGCGTGTAGCGCTCGCCGAGGATCGACACGAAGCGGAAGATCATCCCGGTGAACCCGTACCCGGCCGCATACGCGGCGATCAGCCCCTCACCGGCCAGCTTCGATGCACCGTACAGCGACGTCTGGATCGGAAACGGGGCTGTCTCCGGCGTCGGGAACACGTCCGGCTCGCCGTACACCGATCCGGTCGAGGAGAACGCGATGCGCTTGACCCCCGTTGCGCGCATCGCCTCCAGCACGTTCGAGGTCGCGATCGTGTTCTGCTCGAGATCGTGGCGCGGGTGCTCGAGCCCCCAGCGCACGTCCGCGTTCGCCTGCAGATGGAACACCCAATCGCAGCCCTCGAAGGCATCCTCGAGCACCGTACGATCGAGCACGTCGGCCTCGAGCAGTCGCACTCCGGGACGATCCAGCGCGTCCGCCACGAACTCCCGACGCCCGGTGCGGAAATCATCGACGATCACGACCTCGACGCCCTGCGCGATCAGGCGGTCGGCAACATTGCTGCCGATGAAGCCCGCGCCGCCGGTGATGCACGCGCGCTTCACCGCGCGGCCCCGCGGACATACGGCAAGGCTCGACGCCCTGAGAAGCCGATACCCATAGCTACAGCGTGAAGCCCGCGGCCACCGCGTCGCCGTGGAACATCCGCACCGTCTCCAGCGAGTACTGCTCGAGGCTCTTGCCGAGGCAGTCGAGCTTCTTGAGCAGATCGTGAGTCACGGTGATGATGTGGCAGCCGATCTGGTCGGCCTGCACCAGGTTCAAGATCTCGCGCGGCGAGGCCCAGATCAGCTCCGAGCGCGGCGCCTGCACCATGATGTCGACGGAACGCGACATGATCGGCACGGGATCGATGCCGGCGTCGGCGATCCTCCCGGCGAACACGGAGATGTAGGAGGGAGCGCCGTCCTTCACGGCAGCCGTGATCAATTCGACCTGCGCCGTCGTGAACAGTGCCGTCACGTTGACTTTCACGCCGTCCTCCGAGAGCTCGCGCACGAGCGGCGCCATCGACTCGCCGCGCGTCGTCGTCACGGGGATCTTGACGTACACGTTCTCCCCCCAAGCGGCGATGACGCGCGCCTGGCGGCGCATCTCGTCGACATCGTCCGCGAACACCTCGAAGGAGATCGGGTGCCTGGTGATCCGCTCGAGCAGACGCTGAGCGAATTCCGCATAGTCGGTCAGTCCCGCCTTCCACATCAAGGTCGGGTTCGTCGTGAACCCGGCGATCCGCGGATTAGCGGCCAGCGCCAGGATCCCGTCGAGATCGGCTCCGTCGGCAAATATCCGTGTGGAGATCTGATCTAGCATTCGGCGCACCATATCGCTCGCCGGGGAGGCCATCCCGGCGAGCGCGCTTCGCTAGGAGCTAACGCGGGGAGCAAGCGAGAAGTTGCGCCGCCGCGTTTCTGAGGTCTGTGGCGCGCAGGTCCGGGCTCGCCTCCCACGAGCGCTTGTGCGCGCTCGGGGGGTACTCGATCAAGGCCGTCAGACAGCCCGCGGCGCGCCCCGCAAGGACGTCGGCGTCGGTGTCGCCGAGCATCCACGAGCGGCCGAGATCCAGATCCAGGACGCCGGCCGCATCGAGCAGCATCCCCGGGGCCGGCTTGCGGCACGCGCATGGCCCCGACAGCTCGCCGACGACGCCGTCCGGGTGGTGCAGGCACAGCAGCGAAAGCTCGACCCGAGCTCCCCGCTCGACCAGCAGCGCGATCACGCGCTCGTGGATCGCGAGCAGCTCCGCCACCGTGACCTTGCCCTTCGCGGCCGCGGGCTGATTGGACACGCACACGAGCGCGTACCCGGCGTCCGCCAGGCTGGCGGCTGCCGCGGCGACGTCCGGCAGCAGGCGCACGTCATCGACGCTCAGCGGCGACTCCGGCTTACCCGACTCCGGGTCGAGGACCGCCTCGTTGAGCGTGCCGTCGCGATCGAGGAACGCCGCGGGCCGAGCCCGCGCCGCCGCGTCCGCCACAGCCGGCACGAAGCAGAGCGGGCCCTGCTGCGCCGAGCCGGACCAGCGGCCGCTCACGAGGCGCCGCGCGCCGCGAGCGACTCCCAGTGGCCCTGCTGCAGGGCGAGCTCCGGGTGGGAGACCAGCGCGTGCCACACGACCGCCTGAAACGACTCCACGAGCGGAGTGCGCAGCTCAGGCGGCGGATCGATCAGGATCGCGACGTCGGCCAGCTCGGCAAGCGTGCCGCCGGGCGCACCCACGACCCCGAAGATCGCGGCGCCGATCCGGTGTGCGAGCTCCATCGCCCTGACCAGGTTGGTCGACACGTTGTGCTCGCGCGAGCCGCCGCCGACGGAGAACACCAGCAACGCGTCGCGCTGCGACAGCCGCGAGACCTCGAGCCACGCGCTGTAGGAGGTCTCCCAGCCGTCGTCGTTGGTGCGCGCCGTGAGCTCCGACACGTTGTCTGACGGCGCGTAGCTCTCCATGCCGCAGAGCTTTCGAAAGTCGTTGACGGCGTGCGAGGCGTGGCCCGCGCCGCCACCGACACCGAGGATGAAGAGGCGCCCGCCGCCGTCCCGCACCGCGGCCAGGCCACGTGCCATCGCGTCGACCGAGGCGGGGTCGACCGCGCGCGCGAGCTCCGCCGCCGCGGCCAGGTATCTGGCGCTGTGGTCGCTGCCGCTCATCGCGCGCAGCTTACCGCCAGTCACTGCGATCGTCTGAGCGCTCAGTTGGGAGGCGGTCCGAGTCGCGAGGCGATGTCGTAGGGGTATACGTACATGGTTATCGTCCCCAGCGTGTAGCTCGCGATCGGGTTGCCGAGCCCGGCGGGGAGCGAGACGACGAACGTCTCGCTCGGATCGACGAGCAGGAAGCTGCGGCGCGGCCGTGACACGTACCAGGAGGGGGTCCGCATCAGGAAGAAGGGGCAGATCTGGGCCCCGGCCGGGTTCGCGCACGCCTCCAGCGGACGCACGCGAATGCGTTCTTGCGAGTTCCATGTGAGGCTCGAGGCGTCCCAGTAACCGGCGTAGCCGACGGTCGCGTGGTTGGCCTCGGCGAGATGGACGATGGCCGATGCGTAGCGCGCGACCGGCGGCCTCATCGTCTCCAGGTAGTCGCGCTCGAGCCCGATGACGCTTCCGAGCGCGAAGATCGCGAAGCCTGCCGACAGCAGCCACCGCGCCGGCGAGCGCACACGCATCGCGAGCGGCACGATCGCAGCCAGGGAGAAGATCAGCGTCAGGTAATACGCTTCATGTTTCTGCGTATCGGTACCGGGAGCTGTGGTGAGCACGAACGCGCCGCAGACGGCGAGCGCCGAGCTGAACCAGTACACGACGTGTAGCAGCCGGCCCAGCTCGGCGTCGACGCCACGACGCCGCGCGAAGCGGATGCCGGCGCGCGTGCCGCAGTAGACGAGCGCAACGAGCGCTGCCGCCAGCACGACATCGCACGCGACCCCCACCTCGGTGTGGAGCCTTCCCGGCCACATCGTGGCGAGATAGCCGTTGGACAGTTCCCTCAGCCCTTCCGCGAGGATGCGCGCGTGGCGCGGCACGCTCGACAGCGCCGCCAGTTCGAGCGGCGGCTGGCTCGGCACGATCACATACCCCTGCGCCTTCATGATCGCGTCGCTGATCAACGCGACCGGCACCGCGCCGAGGACGCTCGCCAGCGCGGGCAACGCGACCGCGCGTGCGCGACGACTCGGCTGCATCGCCGCAAGCACGGCCGTGAGCGCAAACGGCACCACGCCCGTCGCGATCACGAGCGCATCCGAGGCGATGGCGACGCCGAGCACGATCGCACCGGCAGACGCCACCGCGATCGTCGTGCGGCGTCGTCGCGTCCCGTCGCGCGCCAGCCACACGAGATAGGCCCCCAGCAGCGCCGTCATCGGATAGACGGTGTTGTGCGCGACCGGCGCCATCAGGATCGCCAGCGTCCATGGCGAGGCGACGAGGACGATCGCGACCGCGAGCGCGCCGGCGCGCCGGGAGGAGACCTGCGCGACCGACCAGCCGATCGTGAGCGCGGTCGCCACGGTCAGCAGCGTCGGCGAGATCTCCCACAGTTGACGGTGAAGCGGCAGGTGCGCCGTGAGCAGCCCGAACCACAGCGGCAGGTAGGCGCCGGTCGTCGAGATGACCGTGTGGCCGCCGTCGCCGGCCTGCGCGACCGTCTGTGTGAGTGTGAATCCCGAGGCGTAGTCGCTGTCCCACAGGATGTCCACGATGTTCTGCGGTAGGCGCGCGAGGAACAGGACGAGATACACGGCGGCGAGACCGAGCGAAATCAGCCAGAGGAGCGTCAGAGCTGCCTCGGCAGGCGAGCGTTCGCCCCGGCGCTCGAGCAGACGATTGCGATGTGCGCGGGCCGGTGCTGGCCCGGCAGGGCCGCTCATTGCTCACATCTCATCGGCCGGCAAGTCTAGACCGCTGCCGCTCGCGCGCCGCGAGTGCCCATATCAGCCGGGACTCGAAACCGGGGACTCGATGCTATGGCCAAACGCGCCCAGCAGACGGCTAATCGAGCAGCCGCCGGAGCGCACCGTCGAACTCGACGAGCCAGGCGGGGAACCCGGCCCTGAACATGTCAAGTTCTGTCGTGGCGCGGGCACGCAGGCCAAGCCGCAGCTCGATCACGACACCGCGCCCTCGGGAAGCAAGGTCCGCGTGCTGCCGTCGGCGGCGACGAGCACTATTGCACGACCTTCGTCGGCGGCCCTGCGGATCTCGACACCCACGGAGGGCTCGTCTGCATCGATGAAAGCAGCCCTATCGGGATAAGGCGAGCGTTCTTCGATCGCCAGCTCGATCGCTTCTCCCATAGCCCGGGCGGCGGGGGACTTGCTCTCGGAAGTGGTCATCGTTCGTGCCATGACTCAATCATCGTTTGGTATCCGCGCTCGATCTCCTCGATCGCGGCGCGCATTCCTTGCCCAAGGGTACCGCGATGAGCGATCTCGGGCGGCTGCTTGACGCCCTCGCGGGTATACCTGTGCAGCTCGTTTTCACCGTGAGCACCATCGTACAGACGGACCGTCTCCAGGTCGCCGTCCACGTCGACGAGCAGCACAACGGCATAGTCGACGACGTCGCGCCCTACGGTCTTGAACTCGACGTGCATAAACACGCCGAGCAGGCGATCGAGCAGACGCGTGTAGTCGGCGCTCACGAGAACAACTCGCTCTCGCCGCTGGACGAGCTAGACACGATGTCCCGCGACCTTCGATTTCCCCTTTGCGTTCACCTACGACGGCGAGCAGCCATCGGGACGCGCAGCCCGAAGATTTCCTGGCGTCTTCGTCGGGCGGGTATTACGCGCTCGCGGCACCCGCGCCGAGTATGCCGTTTCCCCCCGCTCGCAGGGCACGTGAGTATCTCCTCGCCACGCGCTGTCAGCCACCATGCGTTGCGCTTGCCGACCCCCTCCGAGCGCTGGGTGACAAGCTGCTCGGCGAGCAAACGTCGCAGTAGCTTCGAGATCTGCGACTCGTACGCCACACCGATCGCCGCGGCTATCTCGCGGTTACTCGAGTGCGGGCGATCTGCGAGGAACAGCACGCAGCGTCGCGCGCGATGCGCATTCGGGTTACTCAGCACCGCCGGGATCGCCACGGTCGCGTGCACGGCGCAAGGCTGCCGGGACCGGCTCGTGCCCGCCAGCTGCTCGCCAAGCTCGACCTCGCGCGCGACCAGGTGAGGCGGCAGGTACTGCGCGGCGATGAGCCCCATAAGCGGGCCGAGCAACTCGATCAGCAGTCGTGGCCTGTCTGTCACGATGTGCGTTTGGATCACCCCGAAAACGGATGCCATCGCACCCTCCGCGGCCAGCGGCGAAGAGCCCGATACCTGCGCTGCGGGCCACCTCGCGAAGACCAGCGCACGCAGCTCCGCCAGATTGCGCTCGCGACGCTCCAGCGCCCACGCGCCCGCGGCCAGCGACTCGATCAGCCACACTCGCGCGAGCAGCGGCTCGGAGTCCAGGAACGCGAGCAGCCACGCCAGCGCCAAGCGCACGCCATCCTGCCAGCTCGTTTCCTGCGTAACCGCACTCGCAACGAGATCCAGGGTGCGCGCCGACGCTAGATCGAGTAGCTCCTGGAAGCATGTGTCGCGATTCTCAAAGCATCTGTAGAAGGTTCGCCGCGAGACCCCAGCATGGGCGAGCACCAACTCAAGCGACGCGTCCGCGTAGCCGCGCTCGGCGACCACCTCCAGCATCGCGCGCAGAATCCGATCGCGCTGCAGCCCCCGTCGCCTGTGGTGTTGTTCGTCGGGCGCGCGTGCAGACAAGACGCGACACTCAACAAGGGCAGACGCAGTGCGTCAAGGACTAGCACCCGCCAACATCCAACGTCTCCCAAGGATCCACCGCCGCTAGCGATCCCTACGAAAAGCATCTCGGCTCGCCGGGGAGTAGTTCGAGGATCTCGAATGCCCGTCCCCAGGGTACGGGACGTTCATGCCGATGCCGTCCTCGGCGATCAGCTCCTCGGCGAGCGAGTGATGCCCTGGCCCAAAGACGGTTGCGATCAGCACGCCATCGTGTGTCGGCCTTTTCGGCCATGTGCTGGCGATCAAGGATCTGGGGCACTCGCGCCGAGCCCGATCGGGTCGTTTTCGCCTGCTCGCAGTGCCAGTGCCAGATCCTCGCCCCGCTCGACCTCGCGCGCGACCAACCGAGGCGGCAGGTACTTCGCGACGACCAGCCCCGTCAACGGGCCGCGCAACTCGATCAGCGGCCCCGGACTGTCGGTCACGATGTGCGTTTGGATCACCCCGAGAACCGACGCGATCGCACCTTCTACCGGCCGGCGGCGAAGAGCCCAATGCGCCCACTGTGGGCCACCGCGCGAGGACCAGCGCACGCAACACCGCCAGTGACACCGACGCCGAGTGCACCCCGTCCAGCCAGCTCGCGTCCGGCGTAAGCGCAACAGGCGACCAGATCCAGCGTACGCGCCCACACCAGATCAAGCAGATCCCCAAAGCACTCCTCACGATTCGCAAAGCACCTGTAGCCGTGTCGTTCGTCGGGTGCCCACGCACACAAGGCGCAACCGGCTATATAGAAGTTCCTCACCTCAAGAGCAAAGATCAACCCCGGCGCGAGTCGCGTCCTACGGTCCCGATCATGTTGCCGTGTCGGTGTATGAATAGCGTGCCGCGTACCTCGCCTTTGAGTCCGAGCTCCTCGATGGCTTCGCGCACCCCTGGATAGTCCGGGTGGGTATAGTCATCGAAGAGTATCGGCGCTCCAGGGCGCAGATACGGTTGCCACGCCTGCACCTCTGCGATCGTGTGCTCACGCGTGTGTGAGGAGTCGATGTACAGCAGATCGACCGGCTGTTGGTCCTGGGGGCCGGTGCAGCCGGGCGCAACCACCAATTCGATTCGCTCTCTGACGTCCGGCCCGACGAGGTCTAGATAGCGCTTCGCCTCCTCGCGTTCAATCACGTCGTAGGTGACTACCCGCCGCCGACGGTCATCAAGCGCGAGAGTGATCGCTGTCCACGCGGTCGCCGTACCGAGCTCCACGACCCTGCTGCGACCTCTTGTCATCTTGAGCAACACTCGCATGTCCGCCGGGCGTGTCACGGATGCCAGGCTGAACAGATCATTTGTGCGCCACGCCCGGTCCCGCGCGCGCCAGTGAAACCACAGCACGCGCGACCGAAACCCTCGCAACCCCCACATCCAGTCCAGGTCTCGTCGCAGCCTTCCCAGCCACGCGCGCGCAGAATCAAAGCCCATCATCTCGGCCACTCTAACTACGGCGCGGGTGGCGGTGTCGGGTACGTCGTAGGGGTCGCGTGTCGCTAGCACCTGTGTTTGACCACTTTTCCGCCAGGTAGAATATCAAGTTCGCACAACACAAAGTGGAACACGGCTTCGGATTACCAAACCTTTGGCCCTTAACTCTGTGAGCAGAGACAGTTTCTCGCAGGTTAACTCTTGCGCTTATCAAGTCGGCCGGATAGAAAACCCCCCGGCGACAAGATCGCCAGTTACCTGACCGATGCCGGAACGTCCCTTTTGTGAAAAGAACGCGTCCCGACGCCGGATCGATACGAGGAGGCAGGGATGTCACGCCAGGGGCTAGACGCAACATCGACGGTGGACGGATACGAGCTAAACAGCCAGAGTGGGAGACGACAAGCAACGATCCCGCGACCTCGTCGCGTCTTGGCAATGCTGGCTGCGTCGGCCGTCACAGCGGTCGTCTTCCTGATGGCTGTCGACGTTGCCGCGTCCGTGGCTGGGCCTCCGGCGGGGAATTGGACGCAGACCTTGAATGAAGAATTTCAGCGCCAACGGCATCAATACCGCCCTGTGGACCCCCGAATGGCCGAGTGGAGCGATGTCCGGGGAGTGCACGTCGCCGAGCCTCGCCTCCCAACCGGGCAATGGGTACTTGTCCCTGGAGCTACAGGCGAAAGAAAGCACGTGCGGTGGTACTAAACATCCAGATACCGGGTCGCTGATCGAGTCCAATCCGGCCGACGGCAAGTCGGGGCATTCCGGCTTTGCGTACACCTACGGGTATGTCGAATGGCGCGCGTACCTTGTCGGGGTGTCGCCCAAAGGGCTGGGATGCCCGACAGGCGGCTGCTTGCCGGATTGGCCCGCACTCTGGAGCCTCTCGAGCACAAACGCCAACGAGATCGACACTATGGAGGGGCTCGAAACCCTCGGGCAAGCCTGCTACCACATTCACCCACCTCCAGGAAAAGAAGGGCCCGGTCGCTGCCTGTCTGGCAGCTACAACGGCTGGCACACCTATGCCTCCGAGTGGGAACCGGGCGTCGTGAAGTATTTCTACGATGGCGTCCAGGTCGGCGAACTCAGTTCGGAACAACTCAACGGTACTCCCCAATACCTGATCGCGGACATGGTGCCTCCGGGGTGCTGCGGACAGCCGTTGGTCGTCCCCGACGAATTGAAACTCGACTATGTGAAGGTTTGGCAAAAACTTCCAATTGTGACAACAGGCGCGGCGATGGGGAAGCAGCCACTGCAAGCAACCCTGAACGGAACCGTCAACTCCAACGGGACGCCGCTGAGCAACTGTCACTTCGAATACGGGACCTCTACGTCCTACGGATTCAGCGCGCCGTGCTCGGGGCCAGAATCTGGTGAGAGCGCCACTGTTGTGAGCCTCGCACCAGGTACCACCTATCACTTCCGTATTGTCGCGACCAATGCAAGTGGGCCCGCTTACGGCAACGACGAAACGTTCACCACACTTGGGCCGGTCGAAGCTGTCACCGAGACGGCGACGGGCATATACCAGACGGAAGCTGTGTTGAATGGCACCGTGAATCCCCGAGGCTACGGCGCCAAGTATTATTTCCAATACGGAGAAACGATATCCTACGGCGCATCGACACCTGAAGCCGAAGCGGGAGCGGGCTCAAGTCCTGTGCCGGAGGCCGCGACGATAAAAAATCTGGAGGTGGGCAGAGTCTATCACTACCGCCTTGTTGGCACGAGCGGAGGGGTCACAAGCTACGGCAGCGATCAGACATTCACGACCGAAACGCTTACGCCTTCGAATAGTGCGGTGCGGGATCCTCGTACTGGGGATGAGTGGTCGTTTTACGTCACGGGGAGTGGGGGGATCGGGGAGTGGGCTTGGACCGCCGGCGAGGGCTGGCAGCCGGTTGCTTTGAGTGGTGGCGCGCAGGCGGCGTCTGGCACCAATCCGATTGTCGTCCGCAACCAGCAGACTGGCTTTATGGCGGTGTATTACATCGCCAACAATGGGCAGATGTGGAACTACAACACCAACAACGCCGCCGGAACTTCGGGCTGGAGCTCGTATCAGCTGACGGGTGGAGGCGCGCTGGCCGCCGCGGGCACCAGCCCGAGCGTGGTGTATAACCCGAGCACTGGGTTTACGGCCGTGTATTACGTTGGCCCGAGCGGGCAGATGTGGAACTACAACTGGACCTCGTCCACGAGCTGGGGAGCGTATCAACTGACGGGCGGAGGTGCGACCGTGGCAGCTGACACTAGCCCGAGCGTGGTGTATAACCCGAGCACTGGGTTTACGGCCGTGTATTACGTTGGCCCGAGCGGGCAGATGTGGAACTACAACTGGACGTTGGAAACCAGTTGGACCGCGTACCAGCTAGCCGGCGGAGGCGCAGCCGCAGCCGCAGACACTAGCCCGAGCGTGGTCTATAACCCGAGCACTGGCTTCAATGCGGTGTATTACGTCGGTCCGAGCGGGCAGATGTGGAACTACACCTGGACGGAAAACAGTTGGAAGGCATCCCAGTTGACTGGCGGAGGCGCAGCCGCAGCCGCAGACACCAGTCCGAGCGCGGTGTATAACCCGAGCACTGGCTTCAATGCAGTGTATTACGTCGGTCCGAGCGGCCAGATGTGGAACTACAATTTGACGACAAAATGGGGCGCATACCAGCTGACCGGCGGAGGCGCGGCGGCAGCCGCAGACACCAGCCCAAGCGCGGTGTACGTCCCAAGCACAGGTTCCACCGGCGTCTTCTATCACGGCCCGAGCGAACAAATGTGGAACTACCAATGGACCCTCTCAACGAGCTGGTTCACTGATCAATTGAGCGTCGGTGGCGAAGGTGGCGAAGAAGCGAGTACGACGCTTACGACTCCGAATAGTGCAGTGCGGGATCCTCGTACTGGGGATGAGTGGTCGTTTTACGTCACGGGGAGTGGGGGGATCGGGGAGTGGGCTTGGACCGCCGGCGAGGGCTGGCAGCCGGTTGCTTTGAGTGGTGGCGCGCAGGCGGCGTCTGGCACCAATCCGATTGTCGTCCGCAACCAGCAGACTGGCTTTATGGCGGTGTATTACATCGCCAACAATGGGCAGATGTGGAACTACAACACCAACAACGCCGCCGGAACTTCGGGCTGGAGCTCGTATCAGCTGACGGGTGGAGGCGCGCTGGCCGCCGCGGGCACCAGCCCGAGCGTGGTGTATAACCCGAGCACTGGGTTTACGGCCGTGTATTACGTTGGCCCGAGCGGGCAGATGTGGAACTACAACTGGACGTTGGAAACCAGTTGGACCGCGTACCAGCTAGCCGGCGGAGGCGCAGCCGCAGCCGCAGACACTAGCCCGAGCGTGGTCTATAACCCGAGCACTGGCTTCAATGCGGTGTATTACGTCGGTCCGAGCGGGCAGATGTGGAACTACACCTGGACGGAAAACAGTTGGAAGGCATCCCAGTTGACTGGCGGAGGCGCAGCCGCAGCCGCAGACACCAGTCCGAGCGCGGTGTATAACCCGAGCACTGGCTTCAATGCAGTGTATTACGTCGGTCCGAGCGGCCAGATGTGGAACTACAATTTGACGACAAAATGGGGCGCATACCAGCTGACCGGCGGAGGCGCGGCGGCAGCCGCAGACACCAGCCCAAGCGCGGTGTATAACCCGAGCACTGGCTTCAATGCAGTGTATTACGTCGGTCCGAGCGGCCAGATGTGGAACTACAACTGGACCTTGGAAAACAGCTGGAAGGCATATCAGCTAACCGGCGGAGGCGCAGCCGCAGCACCAGGCATTAGCCCAAGCACCGTCTACGGCCCAAGCACAGGTTTCACCGGCGTCTTCTATTACGGCCCGAGCCAACAGATGTGGAACTACAACTGGACCCTCTCGACGAGCTGGAGTGCCTACTCCCTGTAGGCCTGAGCACAACTGCTTCGGTGACAATGGGAGTGCCTCCAGATCGTCAGCGACGGTTGTCGCGACGCGCAGGGCGTCCCGATCGACTTCCGTCCGCCCGGTCCGCCAGCTGTCCTTGCCGTTCAACTTTGGCCGCCGCTCGTCGACGGTCACGCCGAGGGCGTGCAGGAGGTTAGTGATGGTGGACAGCGGATGTCTCGCTGGCTGGCCCGTCTCGATATGGGAAGGGTGGGTGTCGTTGGCGCTGGCGCGGGCACCGAGGTCCCGTCCAGCTCACGCGCGGCATCGCCCATTCGTGCGCGAGCCCGTGTCGCGGAGGAGCAAAGCCGCGTTGTCCTCCACCGGCGTGTCCCAAAAGTGCGTGCGCAGAAGCGCGGAGTGCAGTTCCAGCGGGCCGGCCAGCCAAGTAGGTGCATCCCCTGGTCGCTCAGCTCGCCAGCGCCCGAGCGCGTGAGACCCATCGGGAGCAGCCAGGCGAGCGTTAGGGCCGCCTCAGCAGGCGAGCGCTCGCCCCGGCGTTCGAGCAGACGATCGCGATCTGTGCCGGTCGCGCTCGGCACTTGCCCCAGCAGGGCCGCTCATTGCGCACATCCCATCGGGCGGCAAGTCTAGACCGCGGACTCCCTCGGAGGCTTTGGGTGCAGCACCAAACCAGCTACTTGGGATCGGCTCGGCGCTGAAGCAGACCGCCGGGATGACAGGTCACACCGTAGAGCTCCAGGTCGCGGCGAACCGTGAACGCCTTGCCCGCAGAACCGGCGAGCCAATCGGACACCGCTGGACGCACGCCACGGGGCCAGCTCTCTTCCAACCGCATCGGCTCTACGTCGACGCACCCGTCCTCGATTACGATGAACCCTCCAGGAGGGACGAACCGCGCGAAGCCCGTCAACACGGCAAACGTCGTCTCATATACGTGAGCGGAGTCCTCGACGACGAGACAGCGCGCCACACGGGGTAGAAGCTCGGCTATGCGAGACGGAAGGCCCACATCGCAGACGTCCGCGCTTACCAGCAGGATGTTCTCCTCCCAGTTCGGATCAGCCCGATCCAGATATGGTCGTGCCCGGTTTGCATCGAGATCGACCGTGATGACTCGGAACTCGGAGTCCAGCCCGTACGCGGTCAGTGTTCGAAGTCGATCGCGGAACCAAAGCGCACTGGCACCACAAAACGTCCCAAGCTCAATAACCACGTTCGGGCGGTCAGCCCAAAGGAGGTGTTCGTATACGCGCAGGTCCTCGGGGAACTTGGCGAGTGGAACGCCCGCATAGCTGTCCTTGGTATGTTGGGCGACTCGATCGAGCCAGTAGCTGCGCAGCGAATCGTTCAAACGTCGCTCGACGGGAGCGCCCGCTAGGTGCGCCAATCCATCGAGTTCGCTTTGCAGGCTCGCCGCAGGTAGATCGGGCATCGGCGTCATACTAGTCGTGGGACGCAGGACGCGGACCGCCATCCTGGCTTCGCAATATACTTCGCGAGTCGATCCGCCCCACGCGACACCCGGTGTGAGCTCACACCGGGTGTGCTATCCAAGCCGAGCTGTCTACTCACTCTACGAGCCATGCATATCTGGATGGACCTCTTGGCTCGCGAGGGCGCGCTGCTGGGGATCTTGCTTGCGCTCGGAGCAGCACCAGCCGCGTTCCTGTCGGGCCGCATCGACCTTGCCGGCCGACTAGCGCTCGCGCCAATCCTTGGCTTCTGCGTTGGAACGTGCCTGGCCACGACCGTGCTCCAATTCGCACCTGCAGGAGACACATACTGGATATTGCCACCGGTCGCGCTTCTTTCCCTTGGCGTCGCCGCGTGGCGGACGTCGCGTTTCCGCGGGCGGTCCGGCCGGTTGACCTGGCTGCCCCTCCGCGACATCGCGCAGCTGCTAGTCGTCTGCGTCGCGGTCGTCGGCCCACTTACCTACACCCTTCATCAACACCACACCGTGGGACCGGTCGCCTACACCTACACGGACGTCGATGGCTATGTCGCCGAAGAGGACGGTGCGCAGACGGCGTCTATCAGCAAGGCGAGCTCGGCCTGGAAGCACGCCGAACCGACGGGCGCGCGTTTCGCGGATCTCACGCAGCTGTTCTGGTCGTTCAGCTCCTCGTTCAACGCAAACCCCAATGCCTCACCACTCGATGCAAACACCAATAGCCTCCTCGGCCTAGGCGCCACTGACACCAACTCAGCGTTTCTGATTGTGCTGCTTCTCGCTGGGGCGCTTGGGGCGTTTGCCGCAGTGCGCTACGCCTCGTGTTCCCACACATGGATGGCAGCCCTCGCCGGCGCCCTGTTCGGCGGCCCGATGTTCCTCGAGCTGTGGTTCGACACGTTCGAGGCGGCGATCATCGCACTTGGACTCGTGCTGCCGCTTGCGATCATCGGCAGCGAGATCCTGCAGTCACGCCGTGCGGCCAACTTCATACTTTTCGCGCTCATCTTCGCCTGCTTGCTCATGGTCTACCCGGTGCTTGTGCCGATTCTCACCGTGACGTGCCTGGTCGTTCTAGGGTCGCGGGCGATTGCCATCCAGCGGGCCGGAGGCAGCTTGAGATCACTCGCCCGCCCAGTCGCGATCTGCGTCGTGGCACTTGTGGCGCTGATCGTAGCATTCGACAACATCAGCGTTCTGCACGCCATCTCTTATTACCGCAAACTTCTCGCCAATGACGTGCCGCTGCCTCGGGTGGGCTGGCATCTGCCGCTGCAGGTCATACCCGGGTGGATATTGCAGACAAGGGAATTCTGGTATATGCCGGACCTCGGTACGGGGGGTCTCAAGCAGATCGCTCTCGGGGCGCTGATCCCGCTCGTATTCGTCGGCTTTATCGTCCTTGGTGTGCGCCGACATCGCCCTACGCTGGCGCTCGTCGCGCTCGCTGGCGTCTGTGCGCTGGTGGCTGAGTACTCATACACATCGCGTGCCGCCTGCACGTACTGTGCGGAGCGCGATCTCCTGCCGCTCGCCCCGATTGCAATCGTGCTGCTTGCGCTCGGCTTGGCCGCCGTGCTCGCGATGCCTGAGCGCTGGGCGCGCCTGCTCGGGATCGCGGGCGTCGCGCTGGTGGTGATCGCGGTGGCGCAACGCGCCCGTGTCGAGCTGACCCGCTTCAGCGACGGCTCCTACTTCCTCGACTCAGCCAATCGCAGCGTCCTCGGACATCTTCCGCCCAGCGCGCGCGCAGTCGAGATCGAGGGCTACGGGCAGACCTTGAGCGCGCAAGCTGAGCAGCCACTTGTCTACGATCTCGTGAACGAGCACGCGCGAGGGCGAGCGTCCATCCTGCTCAGCTCGAATCAGAACAACTCGATCGAATACCTCGACTTCGGGGCCATCAAGTCGCCCGGGATCGAATTCAATCCCAACTACGACTTCGTCTTGACGCGGTTTGCCGGCATCGAAACCTCACGTAGGACCATTGCGCGCAGCGGTGGCATCGCGCTCGAGCAGCGTACTCAGCCGCTTGATGTCACACCGTACTCCGGGCTCGAGGCGCCGCTTGCGCGCCTGGACACCTCGGGCACAGCGTGGGTCCAGCCCGGACAGCCACTCGAGTTCTACGTAGCAGGCGAGAGCTCCAACCCTGTTTCGGTCAGACTCACCTTCCGGGTCAGCGAGCCTGTCAGCGTCGCATCGCAGGCGGGCCTGCATATACATCAGCAGGGAGAAACCCTGATCGCGTGCGTCCCGACGAGCGGCTACGCGCCAACCCGCCAGGCCGCAGTGCTGCTGAGCGCACCACCCGTCGCCGGGCAGCTCCCGCGCGAAGAGTTCCCGCCGGCGGTGCCATTGCAGGGCATCGCGCTGGTCTCGATGCGCGCTGTGCGCGGAAGCTGCGCCGTCTGATCGGAGACGGGCACGGCTATGCGCCGGGCTTGCGCAACGCGACGATCCCATCCCACACAGACATCGACTCGATCGCCAGAGTCTCACCGACGGCATCCGGCTGAGCGAAGCGGACGGTCCCGCTCGCAGTGTGATCGATCAGCCTCTTCACGAGGCCTACCAGGCCGAGATCATGGCTTGGCATCGAGATCGGTGCGTCAGTGCCTGACTGTATCGCAGCGCTCGCCGCATCAAGGCTCTGCAGATCCAACGGGGCGACCATCGGTCCACCGTCGTGCCAGTCGAGCAGATAGCCAGTGCCCCAATCCTCGATGCAGTAGAGGCCACCTGGGCGCAAATGATGTGAGTAGAGAACTTGGAGTGAACGCGCTGTGACCACCCCAATGTGGGAGGCGTCGTCGATGATCACGTCGAAGCCCCCAGGCGCGTAATCGTCACGTACTCGCTGTATGAGCGCGGCGTCGGTTTGATCGCCCTGAATGATGTGCACGCGCGAACCCAGGTCCATCTCGGGTGGCTGGAGGTCTACGCCGATGACAGTCGCTCGCGGGAACGCGTCCCGCCACATTTCGAGCGAGTGGCCGTTCCACACACCCAGCTCGAGCAGCGCAAACGACCGTCTCCGCAGAGGCGCGAGCAACCGCTCGTAGATCGGCAGGTATGGCGCCGGCTTGACGGCCTCTTCTGTTGGGCGATCCGCAGGCAGCCGAAGCCATCCCTGGCGCGGCGCCGGGCGAAGCAGGCTGAGGGCCGTGTTGCGGACGTGGCTGGACGAAAGGCTCATTGTGTGCGGGGGGCGAAACTCCGACTAGTATGACGAAGTCGCGACCCTCGCGGTGTACGATTGCACAGCAGCAGCACGACTCGCAGCGCCTTACTGTGATGGCGGATCGAGATTGAGCTCGACGAGTTCCGGGTGCGACGCATAGTACGCGAAAAATCCCGCCACCGCCTGAACGTTCGAGTATGTCGTGCCACGGATCCTGTATGGCGTGCTCCCCGCCACGCAGCTCCGGCCGAACTCCAGTCCCAGCGCGCGCACATGGTTCGCGTGGAGGGGATAGAACGTGGAACCGAGGAGCTCACCCGGGATCTGGACGTCATACACCTGGTCGCGGATGCCGATTAGATCGGTTATCTCCTGCGCGAGAACTCCGAGAAGCCTATTCGCAGGATGGTTCATCGTGAAGAACAGCAGCTCCTCTCTGAAGTGCGCCGCAATAAACGGCGTGAGCACGATGTCGCAGTCCTGACCACGGACATCGAGCTCCGCTGTCGCCTGTGTAGCCCAGGCCTGCGCACCGGACGGGAGCTCTGCGTCCTCGAGCAGACGACACGTGCCAGCCACATCGATACCAGCATGATACGCGCGGAGTATCGATCGATCGTGGTAATCAAACGGGCCGTCGATGACCGGCTGTCCGGTCGCGTCTCGAAGGTAGAAGAGGTCCGGGAAGTACCCGGCCCAGTAGACACTAGGCCACCGCACGACCGTGGCCCCGTCCGCGATCCGGGCGAGCGTCTCAGTACCGAGACCGACTCCATCTCGGTAGTCATCACCGATCCGCTGCAATATCACCAGAGTCGCATCGGCGACTGCCTCGTGCAGCGCGGGCACCATCGCATCAGGGATTTCGTGCACGGCGGGGAAGCTCACGAACTCGAACCGATTGGTGAAGTCCTGGTTGGTGGCCAGGATCATCTCGAGGGCCTGCGCCTGACAGTTCCCGACAACGACAGCGCGGTCCATCACGCTGCAAGCCGCGTACCCTCGAGCAGCTGACTGAGTCGCTCTGAAATCACCTCTGGCGAGCAATGCTCCGCGACGAGCGCTTGGCCGGCGCTCGAGAGCCGCCTCCAGAGAGCATCATCCCGGTAGGCGCGGATGACGTGCTCTGCGAGCTCGTGCGAATCCGCTGCCACGAGCATGCAGTCGCCGGCATCCTCGAAACCCTCGGCACCAACCGGTGTCGTCACCACTGGCAAGCCGACCGCGAGCGACTGGGCGATTTTACCCTTTAGCCCGGCCCCATAGCCCAGCGGCACCACCATCAGCCGCGCCTGATCGAGTAGCGGACGGAGGTCCTCCACCCACCCCACGACGTCAACCAGCGGCGCTGCCAGTGCGAGTACCTCCGGTGGCGGTTTGGATCCGACGATGGTGACGCTCACCTCGCCGAGCTCTCGCCAAACCAACGGCATCACTCCTCTAACGAGACGCACCGCGGCATCGATGTTCGGAGGGTGCGCGAATCCTCCAACGAACAGGATTCCCGAGCGATCGTTGGGCGGCGCGACATCGGGCTCCACTTTGTATACGGTCGGAATCACGAGGAGCTCCGTCTCAGCTGCGTCTGCCTGGATCTGCTGGCCCTCCACCTCACTCACAACGACGGTGACGTCCGCGGCACGAATCATCGCCAGCTCGAGCTCTCGCAACGCCTTGGCCTTCGGCGAGATCGCGTCGAGGTCCGCGTTTCCGTTACTCGCAACCCCGGCTGCCGCCGGGCCGGTGCCGATCGCGCCCTTCCTCGCCTCCCGCAGCCAATGCAGGTCGACCGTGTCGTACGCAACTGTCGCGGAAGGCGCAAACTCCCGCACCACGTCAAGCCAGCGACTGGCCTGGTGCGGCCGAGAGAGGATCGCTAGGGCGAGTTTGGGGCCGATCGTCGCCAGCTCGGCGTTGACATCGAGCGCACCGTACATCACCTCGATCCCCTTCTCCTGAAGAATCCGGGTGTAGGGCTGGACCGGCGCAAGGTTGTCGGGCATGAACGTGACTCGCGCACCCAGGCCGATCAGGGCTTCCATCACGCTGAGCATCCTCAGCGATCCCGCGTCGCGATCCCACATCGGAACGTAGTGGTCGATTATGAGCACATGCGGCCCCTGGTGACGGTCTGCCGCGACTCGCACGTTCGTCACGGCAGCGCGCGCGTGCTCTCGCTCGAGTCGCTCGCGCCACTTGGCGACGAACTTGGGGCGGTTCTGCTCCTGGTGGCGCTTGTGACTGGAGCCCGGATCAGAGCCCGCGGTCGCTCCCTCGATGTGAACGACGGTCGCCGCCGGCTCATACAGCACGCGCAGACCGCGCTCGCGGGCCTCGAAGCACAGGTCGACATCCTCATAATACATCGGGAGAAATCGCTCGTCGAAGCCGCCTACCGCCTTCCACAGTGCGGTGCTGACCATCAATGCCGCAGCAGAACCGTAGTCGGTCTCGCGTCGATATTCGTACTGAAAGAGGTCAGCGAGATCACCGCGCCCATAATTCGCGCCGCTGCCGTCACGCCAGATGATCCCGCCGGCCTCGTTGAGACTCCCGTCCGGATAGATGTACTTCGGTGTCACTACGCCGACATCCTCTGCAGACTCAGCGCACTCGACCATCGCCCGCAACCAGCCCTCTGTCACTTCAGTATCGTTGTTGAGCAGCACCAGCCACTCGCCACGAGCGAGCTCCGCGCCGCGGTTCATACTGCGCAGGTAGCCGAGGTTCTCACTGTTATGAACGATCTGCGCCCCTCGCACACTCTCGAGAAGGCGACGTGTATCAGGATCGGCCGCATCCTCCACAAGGATCACCTCGTAGCTTACGTGTGTCGTGTGATGTCGAATCGACTCAAGGCATGCACGTGTCAGCTCCGCATGAGCGTACAAGGGGATAATCAGCGAAACCTTCGGGTCCTCGTACTCCGGCATCGAGATCGGCTTGACGTCCGATTCATCGCTTGCCTGCTGCGGCTGGGGAGGCGGCAGCCGGCGTTTGACGAGCAGACGCCCAGCGAGCCGGAGGGACAAGCGCAGTGCACGGGCAGAAAGCGAGCGCTCACCAAGCGCTTGGAAGAGGCGGCCGCGGATTCGCTGAAACACCTGCCATGTCACGGACTCCTCAGCCCGGCGATTGAGCTGCTTCGCCGCAACGAGATCCGCCTCGAGCGCCACGAGCCGCTCATTCAGCAAGGCGGCATCGGTATTCAGATCAGCGATGTCCGCACCCCTGCGCTCGATGTCTCGATCACGCTGCTCGATCTCCCCGCCCAGCAGCGCTTCCCGCACCCGCAACACGCGCGCGTATTCCGCCCGTACCGTCACCACCGCATCGCCCTGGCGCTCGAGCTCGAGTGACAGTCCGTCGCGTTCTCCGGCAGCGACCACAGCGTCGCGTTCCTTGAGGCGCATCAACTCGAGACCACAGTCAGCGAGCGTCGAGCTGCGTGCGATCGCGGGCAGAGGGGCCTTCGACGCCACCGCAACGCAGTAGAGAGCGGCTGGATCGCCGGCGATACGCCACTCATCGCCAGCGCGCTCGATGAAGAAGCTGGCGTCAGCCGCGTCCTCGCCCATCTCGCCGGCCAGACCGTTCATGTGCGAGCCCGTGATCGTCCGTTGACCCCAGGCTGCAACCTGCGGAAAGTGCAGACCAAGCAGAGCGAGGAACTCGTCGAGTCCCAACTCGCGCTGATGAAAGGGGTTCACCTGCCCGCTCGCCTGGCTGTAGGTATGTCGATCTGGCGTCGAGATGACCAGGATCCCGTCGTCGCTCAGAAGTCGTGTCACTTCCGCGAGCACCGTCTCGTGATCGCGCAGATGCTCGATGATCTCGAACGCCACCACGGCGCCGAACGAACCCTGCTCGTACGCCGACAGGTCGAGCGCAGTGCCAATCTCGAACTCGAGATTTGGACCTGCGTAGTTGAGTCTGCTGTGCTCGACCGTCAGCTCATCGACATCGATGCCGATTACATGCTCAGCCGACTCGGCGAGAATTGCCGCGCCAAACCCCTCGCCGCTGCCAAGATCGAGCACCCGCCGAGATCCCACGAGACGCGCTGCCCACAGATACCGGTGGAAATGCTCATATAGGACCTGGACGTCCGGTGTCCAAGGCACGCAGCGCTCGCCGGTCCAGTCAATCAGGCGCGGTGCGGCAGCTCGACGTCTCGGACTCACATCCACGCTCCGTGATCTGGGTCGAATCCCACTGGGCAGCGGCCGCCTGAGCCGCCCATTGCACGTTCGTCTGCGAGACCCAGCGCGCTCAGCACGTTCGCAGACAATACATCAGGGTCTCTCGCCGACCCTGATACCTTCACGCCCCGTGAGCGCACTGTTGAACCGGCCACGACTCAGGGCCCTGATCACGCGCGCTGCCGACCGAGCGCTCGCTGCCGTCGATCAGCCCACGTCTGGGAATCTCGAGGGCGCCGAGATCGGCGCACCCGGCGATCAGCCGGAGGAGTCGGGCCCCGCAAGCGCCGAGCAAGCCGCGCATGATCGCGACTTCGGCGCGATCGATACACGCCGCTTCGAGCGGGAGCTCGCGCCCGGGCTTCTGTCGATCGAGCGCGCAACGGTCACCAGGCTGCTCTACGACCGGCTCTCCCCGAGCGACGTCGCCGCCACCGAGAAGCTGATTCGAGACACCCCGGGCGCGTGGGAGCACTACGCCGCAGCACCAGACGACATCGCACGGCGTCATCTTCTCCTGGCGCTGGGGATGTGGGTGGGCGCAGAGATCCTGACCGAGAAGACCGGCCTAACCAGAGCAGAGCCACCCGAGGAGGTGCACTCGATGACGCGTGGCGCACTCGCCGCAGCCGGTGGCTTGTACGAGGCCGACCTGATCGTCGACGCGCTCATCGGGATCGGCGTGGAGATGGCGAGCGTCAGCGACGCCCTCGACTTCGGATGCTCGTCGGGCCGCGTCGTTCGCTCGCTGTCAGCGGCCTATCCGGGAATCGCGTGGCATGGCTCTGACCCCAACGTAGCGGCCATCGAATGGGCGCGGGAGAACCTACGCGACATCGACTTCTTCATCAGCGATGACGCCCCGCCGCTGACGCTCGAGGACGGCTCGCTCGACCTCGTCTACGCGATCTCGATCTGGTCGCACTTCGAGCCGGCGCTCGGCATGCGCTGGTTCGAGGAGATGCATCGGGTGCTCCGGCCCGGGGGACACCTGATCTGCACGACGCACGGGCTGACCTCCGTGGCGTATTACGCGCTGCACGAGCTGCGCACACCCGAGCAGTCGCTGCAGATCGCGGACGCCCTCTACCGCCAGGGCTGGTGGTACGCGCCGGAGTTCGGCGAGGAGGGCGACTGGGGTGTCGTGAACCCCGACTGGGGCACGGCGTTCCTCTCGCCCGAGTGGATGCTCGCGCAACTCTGCCCGCGCTGGCGCGTTCTTGAGTTCGCGCCCGGCCGCAACCAGGACAACCAGGACGTCTACGTGCTCCAGCGCGTCTGATCCGCCGCGTAGCCGCATTGCTAGCGTTCACCGAGCCTTGTCGACCACGATTCCCCTAGCGCCAGACGCGCCGCCGGCCACCCCGCCGACGCGGCCGGTGGCCGTGTCGATCGAGCACGTCAGCAAGACGTTCCGGCTGCCCCATCGGCAGTACTCGACGCTCAAGGAGCGAGCGCTGCACCCGCTGCGCAGCACCACCTACGACGAGCTGCACGCCGTCAAGGACGTCTCGCTCGAGATCGCCGAGGGCGAATTCTTCGGGATCGTCGGGCGCAACGGCAGCGGCAAGAGCACGCTGCTGAAGTGCATCGCCGGGATCTACCGCGTCGAGACGGGCCGCATCTCGATCGCGGGGCGGCTGTCGCCGTTCATCGAGCTCGGGGTCGGCTTCAACCCCGATCTGAACGCGCGCGACAACGTGATCATCAACGCGATCATGCTCGGCCTCAGCCGCAAACAGGCGATGCAGCGTTTCGAACACGTCGTCGCGTTCGCCGAGCTCGAGGGGTTCATGGACCTGCGCCTGAAGAACTACTCCTCGGGGATGCTCGTACGCCTCGCGTTCGCCACCGCGATCCAGGTCGACGCCGAGATCCTGCTGATCGACGAGGTGCTGGCCGTCGGCGACGCGGCCTTCCAGCAGAAGTGCTTCGAGGAGTTCTTCCGGCTCAAGCGCGAGGGCAGGACGATCGTGTTCGTCTCGCACGACATGTTCTCCGTCGAGCGCTTCTGCGACCGCGCGATGCTGATGGAGCACGGCGCCGTCACCCAGATCGGCGAGCCGCGCGCGATCGGCCGCGCATACCACGAGCTGAACTTCGGACAGCTCGCCCACGAGGCCCCCGAGGAGAGCCAGCAGGCCAGCGGGACCACCATCGCCGAGGCCTGGTTCGAGAAAGCAGACGGCGAGCGGGTGACCAGCGCGAGCCAGGAGGACACGCTGAGCATGTGCTTCGAGGCGCACGTCGGCGAGGATCTCCACGACCCGGTGTTCGCGGTGACGCTGCGCACCGAGCTCGGCCACACGATCATCGTCGCGCGCTCAGACCAGCACGCGCAATCGAGCGGATCGTTCAAGGCCGGGGAAAGCGTCGTCGCGAAGTTCGCGATCCCCAACTGGCTGACCGCCAGCCGCTACATGCTGACGCCCTCGCTGGCGCGCGAGGGCACCGGCGACGCCGCGCTCGCGCTCGTGGCTGACATGGCCTCGATCGTGATCCACGGCTCCGCCAGCGGCGGCATCCTGGAGCTCCCCGTGGATGTCAAGCTGGAGCGCCTGTGAGCACAGTCCCCGACGTAGGACTGCCGGCTCCCGCTCCGGCTCACCGCTCGCCGGCCAGCCACCGCGTGTACGGGCCCTCCGCGCTCGGCGGCGGGCTGCGCCGCTTCTGGTCGCTGACGTTCATGCTCGCCCGCACCGAATTCAAGCTGCGCTTCTTCGGCTCCGTGCTGGGCTACGTGTGGACGCTGGTGCGCCCGCTGATGCTGTTCGGCGTGATGTTGTTCGTATTCACGGTCATCCTCAACATCAACAAGGGCAACCCCACGAAGCACTATCCCGAGTACCTGCTCACCTCGCTGATCCTGTTCACCTACTTCCAGGAAACCACCTCCGGCGCCGTGGGGAGCCTCGTCGGACGCGAGAACCTGTTGCGCCGCGTGCGCTTCCCGCGCCTGGTGGTGCCACTGTCGGTCGCGCTGTTCTGCCTGTTCAACCTGTGCATGAACCTGGTAGTCGTGTTCGTCTTCATCCTTGCCAGCGGCGTGGACCCGCGCTGGAGCTGGCTCGAGCTGATCCCCCTGGTTGGGCTGCTCGTGATCTTCGCGTCGGGGGTCGGCATGCTGCTCTCGGCGCTGTACGTGCGCTTCCGCGACGTGCAGCCGATATGGGAAGTGCTCCTGCAGCTGCTGTACTACGGCTCGCCGATCCTCTACACGGTGCAGACCGCCGCCAATCACCACTTCCTCAACATCCCGTTCTCGCGCATCCTCGTGCTCAACCCCCTCGGCGCGGTCTTCACGCAGGCGCGTAAGGCGCTCTTGGACACGAGCGCGCCGTCCGCCGCGCACGCGCTCGGCGGCGACGTGCGGCTGCTGATCCCGCTCGGCATCGTCGGCGGCCTGTTCGCGCTCGGCCTGTGGTACTTCAACCACGAGGCGCCGCTGATATCGGAGAAGCTGTAGCGATGAGCGCCGCCGAGACCTCCAGCGAGCAGGATCTGCGGACCGAGAACGAGGCCCTGCGCACGCGCGTCGCCGCGCTCGAGTTCGAACTCGTCGAGGTACAAGCCCGCACCGACGCGGCGGTCGCCCAGTGGCAGGAGCGCGCCTATTGGCTGGACCGCTGGCATCTCGACTTGAACGCGCTGATGCGCAGGCCCGGCGCGGCCGAGCTGCGCGCCGCGATGCGCGCGATCCGCTCGGTCGTGCGTGCCTACAAGCGCGCCAGGCGCGCGCTGAGCCGCTCGTGACGTCCGTCGCCGCCGTGGTCCCCGTCAAGGACGGGGAGCGTTATCTCGAGGAGCTGCTCGCCGCGCTCGCGCGAGAGGGAGTCGCAGAGGTCCTAGTCATCGACTCGGGCTCCAGCGACCGAACGCTCGAGATCGCGCGCGCGGCCGGCGTCGAGCTGCTCGAGATCGCCCCCGAGGACTTCGGCCACGGGCGCACGCGCAACCTCGGCGCCGAACGGACCTCCGGCGAGCTGATCTGCTTCCTCACACAGGACGCCACGCCGTGCCCCGGCTGGCTGGCCGCCTACCTCGAGGCGTTCGCACTCGACGAGCGCGTCGGCGCGGCCTACGGCCCGCACCTGCCGCGCCCCGACACCAGCCCGATGATCGCGCGCGAGCTGACCGAGTTCTTCGCGGGCTTCAAGGCTGGACCGAGTCGCGTCAACGGCAGCGGCGCGCATCCAGCGCCGGTCGTGCAGCGCGCGGACGACCCGAGCTTCCTCTCGAACGTCAACGCCTGCTACGCGCGCGCCTGCTGGGAGCAGATCCGTTTCCGCGACGTGCGCTACTCCGAGGACCAGGCCTTCGGCGTGGACATGCTCGTCGCCGGCTGGACCAAGGTCTACCAGCCGGGGGCAGCCGTGCTGCACGCCCACGACTACGGCACCGTGGAGTTCATGCGCCGCTACTTCGACGAGTACCGCGGCCTGCGCGAGTCGACCGGCCACGTCGAGCCGTTCGCGCTGTCGGCGACCGCGCGCCACGTGCTTCGCCAGGTCGCCGCGGACCGCCGCTGGATGGTCGAGCGCGACGTCAACGCCGCGTCGCGCGCTCGCTGGAGCGCGCGCTCGCTGGCGCATCACACGGGAAGGCGCGTGTTCTCGGCGATCGGCTCGCGCGCGGAGCGACTGCCGAACGCCCTGCACGAGCGCCTGTCGCTGGAGGGAGCGGGCGCGGCCAGGGATGCGCCCGCCACGCAGGCAGCGGTCGCGGACGGCGGCAAGAGCTCGCCCGTGCCGGCCTCGACGCAGATCGAGCGCAAGCTGTCGGGCGAGGTCTACGACGTGGTCGCAGAGGTCTGGTGCGACGGGCCGGCGCCGCTGCAGGATCCCGTGCCGGGCATGGCCGAGCGCGAGCGGCTGCGCCTAGCGATGGTGATCCCGCCGTTCAGCCGTGGCAGCGGCGGGCACAACACGCTGTTTCAGATCTTCTCGCGCCTGGAGCGCCGCGGGCACACCTGCAGCGTCTGGCTGGCCGACTACCACGGCTACGCGCGCGACGTCTGGCCGGCGGTCTTGCGCGAGGAAATCAACGAGTACTTCGCGCCGTTCCAGGGCCCCGTCTACAAGGGCTTCGCCGACTGGCAGGGTGCCGACGTGGCGATCGCCACCGGCTGGCAGACGGTCCACGCGATGCTGCAGCTCGAGCGCTGCCGCGCCCGCGCGTACATCGTCAACGACCACGAGCCCGAGTTCTACCCGGCCTCCGTCGAGCAGGCGCTGGCCGCCGACACCTATCGCTACGACCTGCACTGTGTCGCCGCCAGCCCCTGGCTGCGCGATCAGCTGATCGAGCGCTACCGCGCAAGCGCAGAGGCGTTCCAGCTCGGCGTCGACCACGACACCTACCAACCCCGGCCAGTCGCCCGCCAACCGGCCACGGTCATCTACTACGCGCGCTACGCGACCCCCAGGCGCGCGGTGCCGATCGGGCTGATGGCGCTCGCCGAGCTCAAGCGCCGCCGGCCGGACGTGCGCATCGTGCTGTTCGGCACGGGTGAGGTGCTGCACGCGTCCTTCCCCTACGAGCACGTCGACGTGCTCAGCCCCGAACAGCTCTCCTGGCTGTACTCCGAAGCCACCGTCGGGCTGTGCCTGTCGCTGACCAACTTCTCGCTGATGCCCAAGGAGATGCTCGCCTGCGGGCTGCCGTGCGTGGAGCTGGCGGGCATCAGCGCCGAGTCGATCTTCGGCGCGGACGGCCCGCTCGAGCTGGCGCCGCTGGACCCCAACCGCATCGCCGACGCGATGGAGCGGCTGCTGAGCGACCGCGAGCGCTGGCAGCGCCGCTCCCGCGAAGGCGTCGAGTTCGTCGCCTCGCACACGTGGGAGCACGCGACCGACGAGGTCGAAGTCGGGCTGCGCCATGCGCTGCGCGAGCGCGAAGCAGTCGGCGTCGCTCAGCCGTAGTAACGCGAGATCGTCAGCGTCTCGGCGAACAGGCCATGCGCCATCGCGAGCACGACCAGCGCGGCGCCCAGCGCCGGCGCCCAGCGCCGCCCGACGCCGCGCGCCGCGAGCACCAGGAACAGCGCGTAGAACACGAGCAGCGGGAACAGATAGCGCGCCTGCTCGAACTGATCGCCGGTGCTCAGGCGGTAGCGAACTCCCGCGTAGCCGATCGCGCCGAGCAGACCCACCGCCATCACCGCGAAGCAGCCGAAGATCGGCAGCAGCGGCCTGATCGCACGGCGCACGCGCACGACTCCCGCGAGCGCCAGCGCCGCCAGCACATAGAACAGGTAATGCCCGTCGGTGTACACCCATGCCGGGAAGTTGAAGTCCAGCCAGCCGAAATGGCCGATCGATTCGTTCAGCCAGATCGCGATCAGCGGGTAGGAGCCGAAGTAGGCGTGGTGCATGAACCACAGCCGCGGCAGGTATAGCTCCCACGTGTAGTCGAGCGTCTCCGGCAGCGTGACCGTGCCTCCGCCCGGCAGCGCGCTGTTCGTCGCCCCCGCGACCCCCCCGGCGGTCACGCCGCCACGATGCCAGACGAGGGCGTTGAGCATGCCGTAGACGAGCATCGGGATCAGCGCCAGCGCAACCGCCACGCCAAGCCTGCGCAGCGCCTGCGCGCGTCCCTGCGGCAGGGCCCGCCAAGCGAGCAGCACGAGCGCGAGCACGATCCCGGGCAGCAGCGCGATGAACGTCAGCTTCGCCAGCACCCCCGCCGCCACGACCGCGCCGATAACGGCTGCGCGCCGCATCGTCAGCCCGCGCCTGTAGGCACGCAGCAGCAACAGGAACGTCAGCGCGGATGTCAGGAACAGCAGGTTGTCGCCCTGCACGCCGGCCGCGATGAAGTCGACCATCGGCTGGAAGGCCACCACCAGGGCGCCGACGGTCCAAGCCCACGGCGTTCCCGGCAACAGCTCGCGCAGGAACATGAACACGACGAGCACCGTCAGCGCGGCCATCAGCGCCGAAAGCAGGCGCATGAGCTCCAGCCGCGCGAGGATTTCGTGCGAGGGCGAGACCCAGTAGGGGATCGCCTCGAGCGCGTAGTACAGCGGCGGCTGGTTCGTGGCCGAGCTCCCGCCGCCCTGCCCGAGCGGGCTCTTGCCCGCCAGCGCAGCCCGCAGAGCGCTGTTTTCGGTCGGCGTGAAGATCCCGCGTTCGCCGGCGTGTCCGATCACCTCGAAGAAGTACAGGTTTTCGAGCGCCGTCTGCTCCTGCGGCGAGTACTGCGCTCCCGGCCCCTGGGGCGGCGCTTCGCCCGTCTCGGCCACGTACTGCGCGTAGCCGAAGTGGGAGATCTCGTCGGGCACCTGAAAGGGCGGCACGACCACCGTCCAGATCGCGGCGTTCACGAGCGCGATCAGGAAGCAGGCCCGTCCCGCGCGGGGAACCCGCCGCCAGGTGGTGCGCACGAGCCTCAAGAGCCTCAAGTCAACTCCCGCCGCAGCAGCCGCACGGTCGCAACCCATACGCCGAGCAGGAGCAGGGCCACCGCCGCGAGCGTCCAGTCGCCGAAGAACGACGCCTTGCCGAGGCCGAAGCGTCGGCTCAGCGCGGGCAGCAGCTGCCACCAGGATTCGCTTCCGGCGCGCAGGTACACGATCGAGATGCGCCCCGGCTGGGGGACTCCCGCGATCTGCTCCGAGTCGGTCCCCGCCGTGAAGGCATTGCCCGCCAACACCGTCTTCTTCCCGCCCTCGACGAGCATGCAGAGGGTGCCCGCGGCAGAGCCGCCGCGATGGAAGGAGAACGGGATCGTCACCTCGCCCTGCGGCGCGCCGGCAGGCAGGCGCCCCGCGGCGAGGACACGGCTGCCCGCCCCGAGGAAGCGGGTCGAGAGCTGCGGCACCGGCGCCCCGTAGGTGCCCACCAGCACCTGCACGCGCGCGGCGTCGCTCGGGAGCACCATCCCCGGCTGGCACAGTTCCTGACCCGACTGCAGCGTCGCCACGAAGCTGACCGGGCTGGTGTGATCGGTGCCAGCCAGCCGCGGCGCGCGCGCGGACATGTCGAGCGCCAGCGCCCCCGCGACGAGCGCGAGCGCCACCGCTAGCACCACGCGCACGCGCACGTCAGCGGCGGCGCAGGCCGAGGATGCGACAGCAGGAAGGAGGAGAAGAAGATCTGGATGCCGACGATCAGCGAGCGTCGCGGCGATCACGGCGAGGTGTTCGTCGGCGAGCGAGCCGAAGCCGTGGGAGATCCAGGTGGCGAGGATCAGGCCGCCCATGACCAGCGCCGACGAGCACGAACACGCCGCCGAGCAGCAGGCCGTGCTCGAGGCGAAAGCGCGCGCGCATGCGGTCGAACCACGGGTCCTGCTCGCCCATGAAGTAGGTGCCGTAGGCGTGCGCGCACAGCCCAGCGCGAGCACCTGCGTGCCGACGATCATCAGCAGCGCGCCGCCGATCAGCGCGTGCACCCCCCACGCGCGCCCGAAGAAGTCGAGGCCCGCGCCGACGACCACGACGATCAGCGTGCCGAGGCCCGCGAGCAGCGCGCCGGGCACGATGAACAGGTGGTTGGGGCTGTGCACGAGCAGGAAGCGCAGGTGGCGCCAGCCGTCGCGGAAGCTCGACAGCTTGCTCTCGCCGCCGCGCGGGTGGTATTCGATCGGGAACTCGGCGATCCTGCAGGTTCTCCTTGGAGGCGCGGATCACCATCTCGGAGGCGAACTCCATGCCGGTCGTGCGCAGGTCGAGGCGCGGCAGCACGTCGCGGCGCAGCGCGCGCATGCCGCAGTGCGCGTCGCTGATGCCGGTGCGGAAGAAGCAGGTTCAGCAGCCCGGTCAGGATCGGGTTGCCGATGTAGCGGTGCAGCCACGGCATCGCGCCCGGCTGGATGTTGTCCATGCGGTCGCCGATCACCATCTCGGCGCCCGTCCTCCAGCGCGGCGACGAAGCGCGGGATCTCGTTGAAGTCGTACGTCAGGTCGGCGTCGGCCATCACGATGTAGCGGCCGCGCGACGGCGGCGAACCCGGCCAGGTAGGCGCTGCCGTAGCCGCGCCGGGGCTCGACGACGACGCGTGCGCCGGCCGCTCGGCCAGCCGCGCGGAGTCGTCCTCGGAGTTGTTGTCGGCGACGACCACCTCGCCGTGCGACGCCCATGCGCACGATCGCCTCGAGCGCCGCGCGTCACGCACGCCTCGATGTTCTCGGCCTCGTTCAGGCAGGGGATCACGACCGACACGAGCGGCAGCTCGGCATCGATCGGCTCAGGCGCTTGACGGAGGTGCGCTTGTCGGGGCGAGTGTGCTCATCGGCTGAATGGCGCTACAGCCCCGATTCGAAGCGTCGGAGCGCGGCGTTGCGTTTATAACGCCTGAGAGGGCGGAAAGTGGCGCACGCAAGTGGCCGCACCGCTGAGATGGAATGCTAGCGGCATGCGCGTCTGCCTCGTCTACGACTGCCTCTTCCCCCACACCGTCGGCGGCGCCGAGCGCTGGTATCGCAACCTCGCCGAGCGCCTCGCCGCGGAGGGGCACGAGGTCACCTACCTGACGCTGCGCCAGTGGGAGCGGGGCGAGCGCGCGCAGATCGACGCGCGCGTGCGGGTCGTCACGGCGGGCCCGCGCATGGCGCTGTACACGCAGGACGGGCGCCGGCGGATCCTGCCGCCGCTCGTGTTCGGGCTGGGCGTGCTCGCGCACCTGCTGCGCCACGGCCGCCGCTACGACGTCGTGCACACCTGCGCGTTCCCGTACTTCTCGCTGCTCGCCGCGGCGCTCGTGCGCCCGCTCGCGCGGCTACGACGCTGGTCGTCGACTGGTTCGAGGTCTGGAGCCGCTCCTACTGGCGCGACTACCTCGGCGGCGTGGGCGGGCGCGTCGGCGAGCTCGTGCAGCGGCTGTGCGCGCGCGTACCCCAGCGCGCGTTCTGCTTCTCCGAGCTGCACGCCGCAGCGGCTGCGCGAGGAGGGCCTGCGCGGCGAGGTGACGGTGCTGCGCGGGCTCTACGCCGGCGACGCCGAGCGCCGCCGCGCCGCGCGCGGCCGAGCCCGCTGGTGCTGTTCGCCGGCGCGGCTGATCCCCGAGAAGCAGGCGCCGCTGGCGGTCGCCGCGATCGCGCTCGCGGCGCAGCGCATCGACGGGCCTGCGCGGCGAGTTCCTCGGCGACGGCCCCGAGCGCGAGGCGCTGCGACGCGGCGATCGCCGAGCACGGGCTGCAGGCGAGATCGTCGAGCGCGCCGGGCTTCGCCGACGCCGGAGACCGTCGACGCGGAGATGCGCAGCGCGCTGTGCATGCTGCTGCCCTCGCGCCGCGAGGGCTACGGCATGGTCGTCGTCGAGGCCGCCGCGCGCGGCGACGCCGAGCGTCGTCGTCGCCGGCGAGGACAACGCCGCCATCGAGCTGATCGAGGAGGGCGTCAACGGCGTCGTCGCCGCGAGCGCGGACGCCGGCGCAGATCGCCGAGGCGATCGTGCGCGTGCACGAGGCCGGGATCGCGCTGCGCGAGAGCACCGCGCGCGTGGTTCGCCGAGAACGCCGAGCGGCTGTCGCTCGAGTCCTCGCTGCGCAAGGTGCTCGACAGCTACGCCGCAGATGACCGCTCGGCGGGTCGGGTCGGCGACAGACGGCGACGCGAGCCCGCAAGCGCGCGCGTAGCTCGCGAGCGTCGAGGCGCGCCGTGCGCTCCCAGGTGAACTGCGCGGCCCGCTCGGAGCCGCGCGCGCGCAGCGCGCTCGACCAGCGCCGCGATCGCTCAGCAGGCGCTCGAGCGCAGTCGGCGATCGCGGCCTCGTCGCGCGGATCGAACAGCAGCGCCGCGTCGCCGGCGACCTCCGGCAGCGAGGAGGCGTTCGAGCAGGCGACCGGCACGCCGCGCGCCATCGCCTCGAGCACCGGCAGCCCGAAGCCCTCGTACAGCGACGGGAACACGAACGCGTCGCGCGAGCGCCCACAGGCCCTCGAGCTCCGCGCTCGAGACCCACGCCGGGAAGCGCACGTCCGCGGCCGACGCCGAGCGCGTCGGCGCGCGTCGCGCAGCTCGCGCTCGTGCGCGGTCGGATAGCCGGGCAGCACGAGCACCGGGCGCCGCTCGGCGGGGATCCGCGCGAGCGCGCCGATCAGCGCGAGCGAGGTTCTTGTGCGGGCGCTTGGCCGAGAGGCTCAGCAGCGACGCGCGCGCTCGCCGAGCTCGAAGCGCGCGCGCATCTCGCGCTCGGGCAGCGGCGCGCTCGCGCTGCACCGTGCCCGAGGCCCGAGCGGCACGACGTCGATGCGCTCGCGGGTCGACGCCGAGCAGCTCGACGAGGTCCTCGCGCGTGCTCTGCGAGTCGGCGATCACGCGATCGGAGCGGCGCGACCGCGAGCGGCACCAGCACCCGCATGCCCTTGTCGCGCAGGCCGGCGTGCGCCTCGGGGAAGCGCGCGTAGATCAGGTCGTGCACCGTCACCACGCGGCGGAAGCGCCCCCACAGCGGGCGCGGTGCTGCGCGAGGCTGTGCACGAGATCGACGCCGCGCGCGCGCGGCCAGCGCGCGGCAGCAGCGCCTGCTCGCCGAGCACCCACTGCACGCGGTTGCGCGCGTTCACGGGCACGGTCACGGCCGGCAGCAGCTCCCCCCACGGGCCGTCCGCCGGCGGCGGCCGCCTCGCGGTTGACGAACGCGGTGAAGCGCGTCCCCGGCGGGCGCCTGCGGCGAGCAGCGCCGGGATCAGCTCGCGCGCGACGACCTCCATGCCGCCGGTCTCGCCGGGGACGAGGAAGATCAGGTTCAGGCCGACGTGCACCGCGCGTGAGGCTAGCCTCCCGTGAGCTCGATGCACGGCTCCACCGCACCTCTCACGATCGGTATCGACGCGCGCGCCGCGGCAGAGGTGCCGGCCGGCCGCGGGCGCGTCGTACGCGAGTTGCTGCGCGCGCTTGCCGAGCGGCGCGAGGATCCTCATCGCTACGTGCTGTACGCACGCGAGGCATGGGACGGCGCAGAGCTCGACGCGCGCTTCAGCTGGCGGCTGCTCGGGCGCGCGCGACCCTTGGTGGCACCTGCTGGCCGCGCGCGCGGCCAATCGCGAATGCGACGTGTTCCTGTCGTCCAACTCGTATCTGACGGTCTGGTTCCTGCGAATCCCCGCGGTGCCGATCGTCTACGACCTGGCGGCATTCGAGCCGGTCGATGCGCCCGAACTGGCGCTCGGCGCTGATCGAGCGCCTGACGCTGAGCCCGCCGTGCGCCGCTCGGCCGCGATCCTGGCGATCTCGCAAGCGACCGCGGACGCGCTCGTCGCAGCACTTTCCCGACGCCGCCTCGCGTACTGTCGTGGCGCTGCTCGGCGTGACGCCGATGCGGGCCGAACGGCCTGACCGCGGAGGAGGCCGCGACGCTGCCAGCGCCCGGCTTCGTGCTCGCCGTCGGAACGCTCGAGCCACGCAAGAACCTGCCGCGACTCGTCGCCGCCTACCATGGCCTCGGACCGGAGCTGCAGAGCCTGCATCCGCTGGTGGTCGTCGGCGCGCTCGGGTGGGAGACCGGCGAGACACTCGCGCGCGCTGCGCTCGCTCGGCGAGCGCTGCACGATGCTCGGGTACGTCTCCGACGCCGCGCTGGCGCGAGCTCTACCGGCGCTGCGCGGTGTTCTGCTACCCGTCGCTCGGCGAGGGCTTCGGCCTGCCGGTGCTCGAGGCGATGGCAGCCGGCGCGCCGGTCGTCACCTCCAACGTGTCCTCGCTGCCGGAGGTGGGCGGAGACGCGGTCGAGTACGTCGATCCGAGCGACGTGGCGAGCATCGCGGCCGGCCTGCGGCGCGTGCTGGGCGACGACTCGCGCCGCGCCGAGCTCAGCCGGGACGGGCTCAAGCGGGCGGGCGAGTTCTCGTGGGCGAGCTTTGCGCAGCGCGTGCTCGAGGTGCTTCAGAGCGCCAGCAGCGAGTCGTAGGCAGCGGCGAGCCGCTGCGCCGCGGCGGCGGTCGAATAGCGATTGACGATCTCCAGCGGATAGGGGACGCGCGCGCCGGGCGTCCGGCCGAGCGCTCCCGCCGCCAGCGCGCACGCGATCCCGATCCAGTCGCCCGCGGCCACCAGCTCGACGGGCGCCGCTGCCACGACCTCGGGGATCGCGCCACTCGTGGTCGTGACGATCGACAGCCCCGCCGCCATCGCCTCCGCGAGCACCATCCCGAACTGCTCCTCCCAGAAGGCATGGGGGACATCGAACGGGTGGTAGGCGGCACTCGCCGACGCCTGGCTGGCGAGCACCATCGCCGAGGCGTCGGCGAGGACCGCCGGCATCCGCTCGTACGGGACGCCGCCGATCTCGACGAAGCCCTCCAACCCTAGCTCGGCAGCGTGCGCGCGCAGCCGGTGTTCCTCGGGACCCGATCCGACGATCAGCAGGCGCGGCTTGACGAGCTCGCCGCCGGGGAGCGTGACGATCCCGCGGTGCAGCGCGGCGAGCGCGCGCAGGACGTCCTGGTGACCCTTCTCCCAAACGAGCCGCCCCGGCGAGACGATCGTGTGCTGCGCGGGCGTCGGCGAGGGCGCGGACACGGCGAAGCGAGCGACGTCGATCCCGGGCGCGCACACGCGGATGCGCGACTCCTCGACGCCCTCCAGGCGCAGCGCCTGCGCCGCGCGCTCAGTCGCGGGCAGGAACAGGTCGGTCTCGGCGAGCACCAGCTCGCGGTACTCGCGGGCGTGGCGGTTGCGATACGCCGACATCAACGGCAGCGTCTCCCAGACCGTCTGCACGAGGCGGAAGCCGTGGCGGCGCTTGCGTCTGGCGGCCTCGGCGGCAAACCAGTACGACAGCTCCTCCGCATGCACGACGTCGGCGGTGGCGAAACTGTCCGCGGCGCCCATGTAGCGGTCCCCTAGCACCGCCGCGCCCGCGTCGCCGAGCACGCCGCCGGGCAGCAGATCGCGCAGCGCGCGAACACGCACCTGCGTGAGTCCCTCGGGGGTCGAGAAGCGGTTCGATCGCGTCAGCAGGAAGGCGACCTCGAATCGAGACGGCAGCTCGCGCCACGGCGCCAGCTCCCACGGCGTGGCCTGGTGGCCGCGGACGATCAGGACACGAGGCACGACGGCGCAGGCTAGCGGGAAACCGCTACGGGGCGACGGAGCCGACGCGGCGGCGGATCGCGGATCGCCGCTCGATAGCCGGCGAGGCTCGCACTCCCGGTGCGAGCCCAAGTGAAGCTCGCCGCTCGCTCGTGTCCGCGACCGACCAGCCGCTCGGCCAGCGCGTGATCCTCGAGCAGCTGCCGGATAGCGCCGGCCACCTCTTCGTGGCACTCGGGGTCGAACAGCAGTGCGGCGTCGCCCGCGACCTCGCTCAGCGACGCGATGCTCGAGCACGCGACGGGCACCCCGCGCAGCATCGCCTCGAGCACCGGCAGCCCGAAGCCCTCGGCGAGCGACGGCAGCACAAACGCGCTACTCAGCGAGTACAGGCCCGCGAGCGAGGGCTCCGACAGCCATTGCGGCAGCCGCACGCGCTCGGCGACCCCGAGCTCGTCGGCCAGTATGCGCAGCTCGCGCTCGTGCGGCGTCGGGAACCCGGGCAGCACGAGCACGACGTCCTCGTCGAGCTGCGGCAGCGCCCGCACGAGCTGGCGCAGGTTCTTATAGGGGTGCTTCTGTGCTACCGACAGCACGACTCGTGCCTGGCCGAGCTCGAGCTCGGCGCGCACCGAGGCCTCGCTCGCGGGCACTGCCGTCGGCGCGCGCACGCCGAGCGGCGTGACGTGGATGCGCTCTGGGGACACGCCCAGCGCGCGCGAGATCTCGCGCGCGCCGGCATGCGAGATCGCGAACACGCGCGCGGCGTGGCGCACGTCGTGCTCGACGATGCGCCGCAGCGAATGCTGCACGCTCGCGCTGCCACCCCAATCCTGGGGCGGGCGCATCCAGATCACATCCAGCAGCGAGACCACAGTGGCAAGCCCTGGGACGATCGCGGGCCCGACGTTGGCGAGGCTGTGCAGGACATCGAGCCGACGGGCGCTCGCAAGCAGCGGCAGAGCCGTGAATTCAAACGCCCGCAGCGCGCGCTGGCCGCGCATCCCGACCGGACAACGCACCCAGCGCACCGCGTCGGCCCACGGCTCGCGGCGGAGGTCGGCGGGCGCGTCGCGCGAGACGAACACGTCGATCTCGGTGGCCGGCTCAACCGCGAGCAGTGCACCTGGAAGCTCCCGCGCATAGCGTCCGGCGCCGCCCGCGGCAGCCTGCAGGAACAGCAGGTTCAGGCCCACGCGCAGTGGGCGATCGGGCTCGAGACGCACGCGCGCGCAGGCTACCGGAGGGCCGGCGCGCGAACGCCGCGAGCGCGGAACGAGGTTGGGGAGCTGTGTAGGCTCACCGCCGATGAACAGCGCCCCGCAGCGCACCCTGCACCATCCCCGTGTCGACTCATACGTGGCGGAGGGGCTGCGCGGGCGCCTGGTGAGAGAGTCGACGCGCTTCGCGCTTCGCGAGCTCGCGGTTGGGCTGCGCGAGCGCCGGGCGAGAGGATCGTCCGACCCGAGTCAACACGAGCCGCACGCCGCCAGCCCAGACCGCGTCTATCGAGTGCGCGAGAGCGGGCTGCGAGTGCTGATCGCACACCGCACACCCGATGTGCTCACGCTCGATGAGATCTTTCGTCAGCGCGTCTACGAGCCGCCGGCTGCGGTCACGGCGCGGCTCAACCAGCTCGGCCGGCCATTGCGCGCTGTGGACCTCGGCGCCAACGTCGGCCTCTGGGGCATCTGGCTGCACGGCCGCTTTCCGGTCGGGCAGCTGACCGCGCTCGAGCCGGAACCGGAGAACGCAGCCAAGCACCGCCGCGTGATCGAGCTCAACCGGCTCGGAGACTCGTGGGAGCTGATCGAGGCAGCCGCCGCGTGCGCCGACGGACCTCTCCCCTTCACGCCAGGGCGCGCGACGATGGGGCACATCGCCGAGCACGTCGCGCCGGGGACGATCACGGTCACCGGGCGCGATAGCTTCCCGCTGCTAGACGGCGTCGATCTACTTGAAGATGGACATCGAGGGAGCGGAGTGGCCGATCCTGCTCGATCCGCGCATCCTCGACGTCGAGGTCCCCGTCGTGCTGCTCGAGTACCACCCGGACGGGGCTCCGTCCGGGAATCCGGAAGCAGACGCGCACCGAGCGCTCGCCGCCGCCGGCTATACGACCTGGCGCACCCACGGCATCGCCCGAGGAACAGGCGTCATGTGGGGCTTGCGAGCCTGATCACGAGGAGCGACGGCGGGCCGGCGGGATCAGCTCGTAGAGCTCGTCCGGCACAGCGCGCAGGGCCACGATCATGACCACGAACACCGCCAGCGCCGCGAGCGGCTCGAGCAGCGCGGGCAGCCGCACGAGCAGCGCGAGCGCCACCGCGGGCGCAGCCGCGAGGGCGACGCGAGCCGCCGCGCCGAGCCTCGGGCGCAGATCGCGGTCTGTGCGAATCAGCCCGACGAGGTAGAAGACGGCGAGCGTCGTCTCGCCGCACACCGACGCGAGCGCCGCACCGCGCGCGCCATGCGTGCGCGCCAGGATCAAAGTAAGGACGGCGCTGACGGCGAGCGCCAGCAGGTTCGCCACCAGAATCGCGCGGTGGCGATGCAGCGACAGCAGGCCGAAGCCCCAGCCCGAGAGCACGAAGGAGGCGAGCAGCGCAACGCCCTCGATCTGCAGGGCGCCGGCGGCAGCAGCGTATTCGCCGCCGCCGACGACCCCGATGATGAAGCGCGCGCCCCCAACCACGCCGATTGCGGCGGCCACGCCGATCAGCAGCGACACGTCGAACATCCGCTGCAGAGCGTAGCCAAGGCGGGCACGGTCGTCGCGCGCGGCACGCGCGAGCACCGGCAACGCCACCGACACGAGCAGGCCCGGCAGCGAGGCGGTGACGATGAACACGCGAAACGAGGCCGCGAACAGCCCGCTCTGATAGCTGGACGCAACGAGGCTGGTGAGGATCTGCGCGGTGTAGAGGTAGATAGTGTTGGCGGCCGCCGCCAGGGAGAAGGCGATCGTCAGCCGCAGCAGCCGCGCCCAGCCGCGCGGGCGCAGCGCGAGCCGGACGGAGATCTGGCCGCGCACCAGGGCCGCGGTGAGCGGCACCAGCATCAGGTTGACCACCAGCGCGACCGCCAGCAGCGGCAGCACGCCGGCGCCGAGCACGATCAAGACGACGAACAACACGACCGTCGCGGCCTGCCGCGCGAGATCGAGAATCGAGAGGTAGCCGAGCCGCAGGCTCGTCGTGAGCGGGATCGAGAGCGTGTGCTGGAAAACCAGCGCCACCACCGATAGCGCCGCCAACACCGCTCCCAACGTAAGCGCCGGGGTGTAGCCGGCAGCGAACGCGAACGCGGCCGCCAGCAGCACCCCGACGAGCGTCAACGTCACACGCAGGCCAAGCAGGTCGCGCATCAACGCGTCGCGCTCGGCGCCGGCAAGCGCCGCGTACTCGCGCGTGCCGAGCGTAGACATGCCCGCGTCGGTCACCGAGGAGATCACGCCCACGAGCGAGATCACCGTCGTGTACTCGCTGAATCGCGCGACGCCCAGGTGGCGGGTCAACAGCGCGGCCGACCCCACCGACAGCGCGACGACGCCAACGTAGCTCGCCAACCGCAGCGCGCCGCCGCGGACCACGAGGCCGCCAGCCTCCGGAGTGTCGAGCACGTCGTCCGGGATGCGCGCCTCAGGCGATGGATCCGCGACGGGCGTCTGGCCGAGGTCCGGCGACGTCGTCACGGCCCGCCCACCGCGGCCGTGGCGGCGCCGGGCTGCGCCTGCGCCCAGGCGCGCGCGTAGCTCGCCAGCGTTCCCCGCGCGGTCGCCTCCCATGTGAACGCTGCCTCACGCTCGTGTCCGCGCGCGACCAGGTCGCGTGCGAGGTCGCGATCGTGCAACAGCTCGAGCACCGCAGCGCCGATGTCCTCAACGCTGTAGGGGTCGAAGTAGCGCGCCGCGTCGCCCGCCACCTCGGGCAGCGCCGAGGCGCGCGAGCAGGCGACGGGCACGCCGCGGCGCATCGCCTCCAGGATCGGGATGCCGAAGCCCTCGTTGATCGAGGCGAACACGAAGCAGCTCGCGAGCGCATACAGTCCCTCGAGGTCGCGTGAGTCGACGTAGTCTGGAAACACGACGCTGCCGGCCACGCCAAGCTCCCGTGCGAGCGCCCGCAACTCGAGCTCGTGCGGCGACGGATTGCCCGGCATCACGAGCACCGCGTCAGGGCTTTGCTCGCGCACGTCGACCATCGCGCGGATCAGCCGCAGAAGGTTTTTGTTGGCCTTCTTCGCGGACACCGTCAACACGACCGGGCCCTCGCCCAGCCCCAGGCGCGCCCGCAACTCAGCCGCGGGCGTCGGGGCAAGCAGATCGCTGCCGCCCGACGCGAGCGGCACGACGTCGATCCGCGCGCGGGGAACGCGCAGGTACTCGACGATGTGCTCGGCGCCAGCGTCCGACAACGCCAGCACGCGGTCGGCGCGACGGGCGACGGGGGGGATCACCACACGCCACAGCCGCACCGTCGCCGCCTCGCCCGGCTCGGGCGCGACGATCCACGTGACGTCCGCGAGCGTCACTACGTTGACCGCGCGCGTGCGCAACGGCGCGGTCATACCCGCGCTATGAAGCAGATCCACGCGACGCCCAGCGATCACGCCGAGCAGCGTCAGCTCGCCGAGCGCCTTCAACCCACGGACGCCCAGCAGTGGATGAGCGACCAGCTCGACCGACTCGCCCCAGCCCTCCCGCCGCAGGTACTCGCGCCCGCGCTGGTTGCAGAACACGCTGAACTCGACGTCCGGCGCGAGGCGCACGAGCTCCGGCACGAGCGCGCGCACATACGTATCGAGCCCGCCCATACGGGGCTCGAGGAAGATCGCGTTGATGCCGATGCGCGGCGGCAGCATCTCAGGGGTCATGGCCGGCATCGTCGCAGGCCGGTAGGTTGCCGGGCATCAGCGCTCACGCGTCGACAGACACCGCGCCTGCGCCAGCGATGGCCGCGGGTGGCGCAAGCACCGAGCGCCGCCGCGCGCCTCGCGAGATCTGGATCCTCGCAGCTGCCGTCGTCACGTTCATCGCGGTGACGGTGTGGTGGCTGACGCAGGATGACCGCGTGCAGGACTGGGACAACGGGCTGCACACGCTGCTGGCGTTCGGCATCCACGATCAACTCGCCGGCGGCGATCTGACAACGTGGTTCACCGAATTCAACACCTACCCGCCACTCGTGCATCTGGTGGGAGCGCTGGGCGTTTTCATCGGCGGCAAGAGCCCGATGTCGGTGATCATCGCCTCGAACGTGGTGTTCGTGCCGCTGCTGGCAGCCGGCTGCTACGGCGTCGGGCGGCTGACGTACGGGCCGCATGCCGGGCTGCTGGCGGGGTTGTTGGCCTTGAGCACGCCGCTACTCGTCTCGCAGATGCACGAGTTCATGATCGATTCGCCCGAGGCGGCGATGGTCGCGGCAAGCGCGTGGGCGATACTCGCGTCGCGACGCTTCGAGCGCGTGGGGATCGCCGCGCTCGCCGGCGTCGCCGTCGGGCTGGCGCTGATGACAAAGGAGACGAGCGTCATGTTCCTGACGGGCCTAGTCGCCGTCACGATCCTGCGCGGTGGCTGGCGCCGCTGGCGCGGCGTACTCGTGTTCCTCGTGATCGCCGCCGCGATCTCGCTGCCGTGGTACATCTACCATCGGGCTCAGCTCAACGGCCTCGTCGAAGGCCAGGGCGGAACGGGGGCGGCCGTAACGGCCGAATCGGCGCCGCCGCTCTTCTCGCGGGCAAGCCTGCTGTGGTACTTCTGGGCCGCGCTCAACTTCCAGCTGCTGGCGCCGCTCCTGCTGTTCCTGCTGGTCGGGGCGACGGCGACGGCGCGCGACTGCGTGCGGCGGTGGACGCCCGAGAACCTCGGTCCCGAGCTGCTGGCCGGGGGGTTCGTGTCCTGGCTCGGCGTCACGCTGATCAGGCACAAGGACGTGCGCTTCACGCTGCCCGCGCTGATCTACGTGGCCGTGCTCGCGACGGGCTGGATCGTGCTAGCGCGGCCACGCCTGCGCATCGCCGCCACGGCCATCCTCGGAGTGGTCCTGATCGCCGACTTCCTCGGCGTCGCGACCGGCGTGGGGCAAACAGTGCGGATCGCCCTACCCGGCGCACCGGCCGCGAGCGGCCTGTACACACGCCAGGTCACCCTCTACTCGCCCGACGGCTACATCCGTGGCGGGCCCGAGCACGACGGCGACATCCTGCAGCTCATGCGCGAACTGAAGCGCGCCAGCATACAGACGATCACGTTCGACGCCGGCAGCACCGACGTGACCGACTTCACCACGTACGGCTTGCAGGTCCGTGCGATCCAAGCCGGCCTGCCGCCAACCGCGGTGTACGACCCGGCCGCGCTCGGTCCGCACGACGCGTTCATGCTGCGCCATTTCCCGGGGCCGGGTGATCCACCGCCGTGCCAGCGGTTGCGAGACGGCAGCGGCGTGTACGTCGCGCTCGGCGACGCGTTCAAGCCATTCGAGGAATACACGTTCATCTGCCCCAGCCGGCATCCCGAGATCTACCGGCGCACCGCCCCGCTTTCGATGGAAACGGAGATCCAACTGCACCCCGAAATCGAAGGCGTATCCCGCGCGATGCTGCTGAGCACGCTGCTGGCGCTGCACCGCGAAGGAGTACAGGCGCTGGAGTTCGAACGGGCGTCCGCCGATACGCTGTTTTTCCAGCCGGGCGGCCTCGAACGCCTCGCGGAGGTCGCGCAGCTGCCGGTGCCCGCCGGGCTCACCCCGCAGCAACTCACATCCAGCGACGCATACCTGCTGCGCAAGCCGATCACCTCCGACGGACCAAAGCCCTGCGGGCGCTTCCCCGACGGCAGCGGCCTGTTCGTCGTGCTGGGCAACCCCACCGTCGCGCATCCTCGCTACAAGTGCCCGCGGCTGCACACGCACTGAGCGCGCGCAGTTCACCGCTCGAACACCCCGACCACCCTCGACGCGCCCGTCGCGAACGGGTAGTCGGCCTCGGCTTCGCACAGCGCCCGGAACTGGTAGTCGGCGGGGCCCGGGAACTTGAAGCGGTAGCTCGCGTGAAAGCGCCCGCGCGCGTCGCTGCGAACGACGTCGAACTCGAGCCATGTGCCACCCGGCGAGCGTGCCTCCAACACCAACAGCTTGCCGCCCGCCGGGCACCGGTCCGCCGCGCAGCTGCCCGGAGAAGCGGATGCTGTGGCCAACGCTCACCGTGCGCGGCGCAACCGAAAGCGCCACGCCCGCCCGCACGCTCAGCATGAGCGTACGCGTCGCCACCGGCTGCGAGCCGATCTCGGCGCTGTACGCGAAGCGCAACGTCCGCGATGACATGCCTGCCGGCAGACGCAGCGTGAAGTCGCCGTTGGCGGCGGTCGTCACGCTCGGCATCGCCGCCGTCTGCGCGCCCGCGTAGTCGGGCGTCGAGAGCACGTCGACGAGCGCCGCGCCGATCGGCATCCCGCCCGCTCCAGTCAGCCGGCCGACGATCGTGTGCGCGTCGCCAAACGCGCTCGTCACTCGCGCGTGCCTTGTCGTCTTCCACGCCACCGCGAGCGTCGCCTGCGGTGACGCGTTCGTGCCGTTCGGGCCGCCCGGCGGCGACGGGTTGTCGATCGTGACGTTGCGGTCCAGCACCGTCGCCGAGTTGCCCGCCGCGTCGATCACGCTCACGACCAGATGGTGCTCGCCGTTGGCCACGCGCGTCGTGTCGAACCCGATGTCCGCGCTCACCGACGCCAGGCACGGCTGCACGTACAGGAACGCCGGCAGCCCGTCGGTCGTCTCGCCCACGTCCTTGCAATGCCCGCCGTCTTCGTCAAGCGACCGTGCGTCTGCACCACCTGCCCGTCGACGCTGAACACCGCCTCGTAGACGCCTGAGCCCGGGTCGTGGCGGTGAACGCCAGGTCGGTGGTGCCTGCGACCGTCGGGTTGCTCGCCAATTCACCACTCACGTCGAACGCAGTCGGGGCGCCGTGTTGTTCGAGCGTCAGGTCAGCCGCGTAGAGGTAGACGACCGCTGCGTAGCCGTTGGAGTCGCCTCCATCTTCCTTGCATCTGGAATTCGATTCGCCACTACACGACGCGTTCACGTAGAGACGAGCCCCGAGGTCCTGGGTTGGTACAGGAAGGATATTCTCGACACTCAGAGGCTCCGCCGGGTCGCCGACGCCTTCGGGACAAGGCGAGCCAGCGATGCACTGGCCAAACCCAGCTTCGAGCGAGTCGAAATCAGCAGGTCCGGCGAACCAGAAGTTGTAGAAAGCACCATTCACTGCCCCGCCGTCAGCATCGCCAGCTCGCCAAAGCGTCGCGGCCGCAAGCGTCTCACCGGCTGGCGCTTCGAACTCCCACGTCGCAGTGTTCGTGTTGGCCCAGCGCGATGTCTGGGCGACGAGCCCGGTGATCAACGCACCGCCGGGCTGCGAGCAAGTGTCTTTGGTGACGGTCGCGGTGCCTGCCGCAGACGGGCTCCACCCATCCGCCGGCGCTGCTTCGCCATCAGGCGTGCGACACGTGTAAACGTGGTACTCGCCAGCGCGCGCGACCGGCGGCGCGAGGGCGACACCGGTCGCGCTCGCGCCGCAGGCCAAGATCACGGCCACCCACGCTCGCGCTACGCACAAACCCTGCCTCGATATCCGTTCGAATGCGGCCACCATCTAACCTCATGTCGCTGGTTGGGGCGTAAAGACCCCCTCCCCAAATTGTTCCACCATCCGGAGGCCGGAGCGAGAGCCGCGTGCGGCCGGCGGGAGCAGCCGCGCCACCGGCGGGAGATCGCGCCGGCGGGCGACAGGGCTCAGAGCGTGAGGCGCACGGGCAACTCGGCGAGGCCGTAGATGCCCGTGATGCTCTCGAACACGGGGTCGCCGTCGAGCTCGAGGCCGCGGACGCGCTGCGGCGAGGAACGACAGCGCCTCGCGCAGCTCCAGGCGCGCGAGGTTGGCGCCGACGCAGTAGTGCACGCCGGCGCCGAACGTGAGCTCGCGCGTGCGACCGCGCGCGGCGGCGATGTCGAAGCTGTCGGACCCCCCCGGACCGCGCGCGTCCTCGGCGAGGTCGCGGTTGCCGGTGAACGCGCACACCATCACGATCGTGCCGGCGGGGAAGCGTCACGTCGCGGAACTCTACGTCCTCGGTCAGTCATGCGCGCGGTGAACGGCGTGATCGGCTCGAACCGCAGCGCCTCGTCGACCGCCGCCTCCGCGAGCGCCGGGGTCCTCGACCAGCAGCTGCCCACTGCTCCGGGTGCTGCGCGAGCAGCCGCACCGCGTGCGCCAGCTGGCTCTGCGTGGTGTCGACGCCGCCCGCGAGCACGTTGAAGACGAGGTTGATGCACTCCACGTCCGACAGCCGCTCGCCTGGCCTCTTCGGCCTCGATCAGCATCGAGATGAGGTCGTCGCCGCGGATCCTCTCGGCGCGCCTTCAGCAGCTCCGCGGCGTATTCGTAGAACTGCTCGACCGCCCGCTCGATCTGCTCGCGCTCGCTGGCCATGCTGGCCGCGTCGAACTGCCGCTGGATCCAGTTGGACCAGTGGTGCAGCCGCGGCGCGTCCTCGAGCGGCGCGCCCATCACCGTCGCGATCACCTGCGACGGGTACGGCTTGGCGAACGCCTCGACGAACTCGCACGTGATGACCCCGCGCCTCGCGTCCCCGCGCGACGGCGATCGCCTGCTCGAGCAGCTCCTCGAGGAACCCCCGCATCGCGGGCGCGTAGCGCTCGACCGCCCGCGGCGACAGCGACGGGTTGACGAGGCTGCGCAGGCGGGCGTGGTCGGGGCCGTTGACGTGCAGGATGTTGTGCTTCATCTGCTCGTACAGCGGCCCCTCGGTCACGCCGAAGATCTCCGCGATCTTCATCCCCGGGAACGTCGCTGAGCGTGTGCGCAGGAAGAACTCCGCCGACTCGCGGTCCAGCACGATGTACCCGAACGGCCCCTGCGCCAGCCACCCCCGTGCGCGCGCAGCTCGCTCATCGCGACGTGGAAGCGGTCCCCGCGCAACGACGGATCGGTGTAGTCGAACGCGGGGAGCTCCAGGTCGCTGACGAGCGCCATGGCGCGCCCTGCGCTATCATTTCTTCTTCGGGCTCACAGCCTGCTTCAGCCCGGCGCCGGCCGAGAACTTGGGGGCCTTGGACGCTTTGATTTTGACGCGCTCGCCGGTGCGCGGGTTGACGCCCTGACGCGCGGCGCGTTTGACGACCGAGAACTTGCCGAAGCCGGTGATGCTCGACCTCGTCGCCTTTCTTGAGCGTCTTCGTGACGGTGTCCAGGAGCGACTCGACCGCACGCGAGGAATCGGCCTTGGTGAGACCGCTGTCAGCGGCGATCGCGTCGATCAGTTGCGACTTGTTCATGCTGGGTTCCTTTCAAGTAGATGTGCTCAGCGAGCGCGCAGGGTACCGCGCCAGCTTCTTGCCCGGGTTGAGCAGGCCCTTCGGGTCGAACACGCGCTTGATCTGCTCGTGCAGCTCTAGCGCCCGGCGGTCCCACTGGGACTCCAGGCGCCCGCGCTTGAGCCAGCCCACGCCGTGCTCGCCCGCGACGATCCGCCTAGCTCGACGACCGTCGCGAACAGCTCCTCGCCGACGGCCTCGGCGGCGTCGATCTCGATCTCGCGTCGTCGGGTCGCACGAGCACGGTCGCGTGCACGTTGCCCTCGCCGCCGTGGCCCCACGCACACGAGCGCAGCCCGTGTGCCGACGCGATCCGCTCGAAGCGCTCGAGCCCCTCCGCAAGGCGCTCGAGCGGGAACACGACGTCCTCGCTGACCTTCGCGCCGCGCACCGCCGTCACCGCCGGGTTGACGCCGTCGCGCCAGCGCCACAGCGCGCGCGTGTCCTGCGGCTCGTGCACCGCCAGCGCGCCGTCACCGAGCAGCCCGAGCAGCTCGCCGCGCTGCGCCTGCGCCTCCGCGCGCGAGCCATCCACCTCGCACGATCAGCGCGAAGCCGGCGTTCGCGGGCATCGCCGGACGGGTGCGCATTCGAATACGCGCCCGCGACGATGCCGAGCGTCTCACCGTCCATGAAGTCCAGCACCGACGGGCGCAGGCCGGCCGCGAGCACAGCGCAGATCGCCGCGCAGCCATCGGCGCGCGTGCGACAGGAACACCACCAGCGGGATCGCGGCCTCCGGCGCCGGCAGCAGACGCAGGCGCACGGCGGTGATCACGCCCGAGCGTGCCCTCGGAGCCGATCAGCAGGCTCTTGATGTCGTAGCCCGCGACGTCCTTGCGCCGCCCAGCCGCCGACGCGCACGAGCTCGCCCGGCGCGAGCACCACCTCGAGACCCGCCACCCACGCGCCGGTGACGCCGTACTTGAGTGCATGCGGGCCGCCCGCGTTGGTGGCGACGTTGCCGCCGATCTGCGACTGCTCGGCGGCGCCCGGGTCGGGGGCGAACATCAGGCCGTTCTCGCGCGCGAGGCGCTGCACGTCGCGGGTGCTGACGCCGGCCTCGGGGAACATCCGCCACAGCTCCGGCTCGAGCTCGCGTATGCGCCGCAGGCGCTCGAGCGAGCACACCACGCCGCCGTTCACCGCGACCGCGCCGCCCGTCAGCCCCGTGCCGCCGCCGCGCGGCACGACCGGCACGTCGTGTTCGTAGCACCAGCGCCACCACCGCCCCGACCTCCTCGGCGCTGCCCGGAAGCACCACCGCGTCCGCGCGGCCATCGATGCCGCGGCGGTTGGCGCTGTCACGGTTGTAGGGCGAGTTGGGCGAAGCCTCGAGAACGTACTCGGAGCCGATCAGCCGGCTGAGCTCACTGAGCATGACCGAGTCGAGGCTAGTGAACCTCGCGACCGGGATCCAGCATCGCGCGAGGATCCACGCCCATGCAGTCCGCCAAGCGCTCCAGGGTCTTTAGCGTGAGGTTGCGCTCGCCGCGCTCGATGCCGCCCATGTAGGTGCGATGAACGCCGAGCCTATCCGCGAGATCTTCCTGACTCAGGCCCAGAGCACGACGATGAGCCCTCAGGTTGCGTCCCACAGCGCGCTGAAGATCACCCTCAATAGCAGCAGACGCTCGCAACACGCTACTTGACAGTCTACAGACTTATAAGTAGCATCCGTGCAGACAAAAGGCTGAGAGAAATTGGCAGAGGCTACCTCGCCGCTAACCAATGGAGGCGCAGATGACTTCGCAGCTAGCACCGGCTTACGACAGGCGCGAGCACCAGTGGCTTTCTGGGACGAGACGGGCTACCGTGTCGAGCATGAGCGAGACACTGCACTTGACGATCGTCTACGAGGACGATGGCGATGGCTGGATTGTCGCATCCATCCCCGAGGTCCCCGGCGCGCACAGCCAGGGCCACAGTCGCGAGGAGGCACGCGAGAACGTGATCGACGCGCTGCGCGGCATCCTCGAGCTGCGTTTTGGCGAGCACGCGCTCACGGAGCCCGCTTCCGATAGCGAGCCGCTGCAGCTGACGATCGCCGCGTGAAGCGTCGCGAGCTCGAGCGTCACCTGCGCGAGCACGGCGCCGGTCCGCTACGCGAGGGTGGCCGCCACAGCTACTGGGGCTTCGACCACGAGCGGTCCACTGCCGTGCCGCGACATCGCGAGATCAGCTGGCCCCTTGCCCGCAAGATCTGCAAGCAGCTCGGCATCCCACCGCCCGCCGGTCCGCGTTGATGCGTAGACTCGCTGATTGATGGGGGCGGACACCAAGTAGCATTGGCTGACCATGGCTGTCAGCCACGAGCCGGCCTTCCGCACACTTTCAGACGAGCCCGTGCGCGAGCTCTACACCGCCGAGGACTTGACAACTGGAGCCGGCACGGGCGACCCCGGCGACCCGATCGGCCTGCCCGGCGAGTACCCGTTCACGCGCGGCATCCACCCGACGATGTACCGCGGGCGGCTGTGGACGATGCGACAGTTCGCGGGCTTCGGCACGAGCGAGGAGACGAACGAGCGCTTCCACTACCTGCTTGAGCACGGCCAGACAGGCCTCTCGACGGCGTTCGACATGCCGTCGCTGATGGGCCACGACTCCGACTCGCCACGCTCGCTCGGCGAGGTCGGCCGCGAGGGCGTCGCCGTGGACACGCTCGACGACATGCAGACGCTGTTCGGCGGCATCGACCTCGGCGAGGTGTCGGTGTCGATGACGATCAACGCACCCGCAGCGATCATGCTCGCGTTCTACGTCGCCGCCGCCGAATCCGGCGAGACCCCCGACGGCGAGGCCACAGCCGTGGGGCCGGTCCCGGCCGACCGTCTGTCCGGCACGATCCAGGCAGACATCCTCAAGGAGTACATCGCGCAGAAGGAGTGGTGCTTCCCGATCGACCCGGCGATGCGCCTGTGCGGCGACATGATCGAGTGGTGCACGCGCCGCATGCCGCGCTGGCACCCGATCTCGATCTCCGGCTACCACATCCGCGAGGCCGGCTCGACCGCGCAACAGGAGCTCGCGTTCACGCTCAAGGACGGACTCACCTACGTCGAGCAGGCGGTCGCGCGCGGCCTCGACGTCGACGAGTTCGCGCCGCGGCTGTCGTTCTTCTTCAACGCGCAGATCGACTTCTTCGAGGAGATCGCCAAGTACCGCGCCGCGCGCCGCATCTGGGCGCGCGAGCTGCGCGAGACGTTCGGCGCGAAGAACCCGCGCTCGTGGCAGATGCGCTTCCACGCGCAGACGGCGGGCGTCAGCCTGACGGCGCAGCAGCCGCTCAACAACATCGTGCGTACGGCCGTCGAGGCGCTGGCAGCGGTGCTGGGCGGCACGCAGTCGCTGCACACGAACTCCTACGACGAGGCGCTCGCGCTGCCCACCGAGGAGGCGGTCACGATCGCGCTGCGCACGCAGCAGATGCTCGCGCACGAGACCGGCGTCACGAACACCGTCGATCCGCTCGGCGGCTCCTACTTCGTCGAGGCGCTCACCGACGAGATGGAGCGGCGCGCGTATGAGTACTTCGCGAAGATCGACGAGCTCGGCGGCATGGTCGAGGCGACCAAGCTCAACTACCCGCAACGCGAGATCGCCGACGCCGCGTTCGCGCTGCAGCAGCAGATCGACGCCCAGGAGCGGATCGTCGTCGGCGTCAACAGCTTCGTCGCCGCCGACGAGCAGCCGATCCCCACGCTGCGCGTCGACCCCGCGCTCGAGCGCAAGCAGATCGATCGCCTCAACTCCGCCCGCGCCCGCCGTGACGGAGCCGCCGTCGAGCGCACGCTCGCCGCGTTGCGCGAGCACGCCGCGCACGAGGATCGCAACCTGATGGAGCCGCTGCTCGACTGCGCGCGAGCCCACGCCTCAGAGGGCGAGATCATCGAGTCGCTGCAGCAGGTGTTCGGGGATTACTCGGAGACGCCCGTCTTCTAGTCCGAGCCCACCTGCAGCACCAGCTTCCCCAAATTCTCGCCCGTGAACAGCTTCAGCAGCGTCTCCGGGAACGCGCCCACCCCACCCTCCACGACGTGCTCGTGCGAGATCAGCCGCCCTTCCCGCATCCAGCCGGCGATCTCGGCCATCGCCTGCGCAAAGCGCGGCGCGTAGTCGAACACGACCATCCCCGTCATCGACGCGCGCGAGACGAGCAGCGACAGGTAGTTGGAGGGGCCGCGCACGCTCTCGGTCGCGTTGTACTGCGACACCGCGCCGCAGATCACGATCCGCGCGCCGCGCGCGAGGCGCGTGAGCACCGCGTCGAGGATCTCGCCGCCGACGTTGTCGAAGTACACGTCGACGCCCTTCGGCGCCGCCTCGCGCAGCGCCAGGCGCACGTCCTCGTTCTTGTAGTCGATCGCCGCGTCGAAGCCCAGCTCGTCGACGAGCCAGCGGCACTTCTCCTCCCCGCCGGCGATGCCGACGACGCGACCCGCGCCCTTGATCTTCGCCATCTGCCCCACGGCCATGCCGACCGCGCCCGCGGCGCCCGAGACGACGACGGTGTCGCCCTCCTGCATCTTGCCGACGTCGAACAGCCCGAAGTACGCGGTCATGCCTGTCATCCCGAGCGTTCCCAGGTAGCACGGCAGCTCCGCCAGCGCCGGATCGATCTTCATCACGCCGTTGCCGTCGGACAGCGCGTACTCCTGCACGCCGAAGGCGCTGTAGACGTGCTCGCCCACGGCGAAGCCGGGGTGCTCGGAGGCGACGATGCGCCCGACCGCTCCCGCGCGCATCACGTCGCCGATTTCGACCGGGTCGATGTAGGAGGCGCCCGCGTTCATCCAGCCGCGCATCGCCGGGTCGAGCGAGATGTGCGTCATCGCCACCACGAACTCCCCCGCCCCCGGCGTCGGCATCGACTCCTCGGTCATGCTCCAGTCGGACTCCTTGGGCAGCCCCGACGGTCGCGCGGCCAGCCGCACCTGATGATTCGTCTCTGTCATTCGCGCCTCTCCAAGCGTCGTTGTCGTTGTCCTCTCAAGCCGTGACACCCCCGTCGATCACCAGCTCCGAGCCCGTCACGTACACGCTCTCGTCGCTCGCCAGATACGCGATCGCGTGCGCGACCTCATCCGGCGTGCCGATGCGCCGCAGCGGTATGCCCCTGATCAGCTTCTCGATCAGCTCCGGGGTCTGTTCGCGCTGGCGCGTGTTCATGTCCGTGTCGATCTGGCCGGGGTGCAGCGAGTTGACGCGCACGCCGGACTGCGCGAGCTCCTTCGCCGCGACCTTGCTCATGCCTCGCACCGCCCACTTGCTCGCGGCGTAGGCCGTCAGGTATGGCGGTCCGGTGAGCCCGGCGACCGAGGAGACGTTGATGATCGACCCGGCACGACGCTCGATCATCGCCGGCGCCACCGTGCGCATGCCGAGGAACACGCCCGTCACGTTCACGTCCTGCACCCGCCGGAACTGCTCGAGCGTTGTGTCCGTCAACGGCGCCGCCAGGAACACGCCCGCGTTGTTGAGCAGCACGTCGATGCGCCCGTGCGCCTCGACCGCGTGCTCTACGACCGCCTGCCAATGCTCCTCGCTCGTGACGTCGTGTGCGAGCGCGTCGGTGTCGCCCCCCAGCTCCTTGGCCAGCGCAAGTGCACGCTCCTCGTCGGCGTCCGTCAGCAGCAGCCGCGCGCCTTCGCGCGCCAGGCGTCGCGCGGCCGCCGCGCCGATCCCCCCGGCCGCGCCGGTGATCAGCGCAACCTTCCCCTCCAGTCGTCCCACTTAGGCGACTATAACCGCTGCTTTTCGATAACCAGCCCACTCAGACACGCGTCACAGCGATGAATGCGCCTTGCGTTTGCCTGCGCTCATGTCCCGCCGCAGGTTGGCCGGCGGAATAGGCGGTAGGCACGACTGCATCAACCGCGCCTAGATTTCAGCCATTGGATCTGGACCCCGCGATAGGCTCGACCCGCTTGTATCTCGCCGACCACGAAATCAAGGCACTCAGCGACGAGTTGAGACTCGTAGGCCCGAACCCTGAGCATCCCTTCGAGCCCGCGCGGCAGATCCAGCCGTGCTCGATCGATTTGCGCATCTCGAACGTATTCTGGAAGCCGAGGCGACGCCGGCGTCTGTGGCGGCGACTCATGCCATGGAGGGAGATCGCGATCGACCTACGCCGATCCAATATGCATGATCTCGATCCCATTCGCGACTGGAAGCGATTCGACGTCGCGGAGGGACAATCGATCACCATCAAGCCTGGACACACGATCATGGGCCGGGTCTATGAGAGCTTCCGGATGCCTACGAACTGCGCGGGCAAGATTGAGGGCCGTTCAAGCTTCGCGCGCCTTGGCCTCTCGATTCATTGCACCGGTGACTTCGTCAATCCCGGATGGCAGGGGTTCATGCCACTACAGCTTTCCAATGTCGGCCCCTACCCGCTTCGACTCGCTCCGTACTTCTCAATCTGTCAGCTGATGCTCGTCCCCATCAGGAGCGAGCCGGAGCGAAGCTATGGTGACGCCGAGCTTCGGAGCAAGTACGTGAACGATGAAGGCGGCCCCTCACTGTGGTGGCGTGATGCGCGGGTCGAGCAACTGCAGCAACGCCTCGGTCAAACCAACGCCCACGAGGCCATCCGGCAGGAGATCGTGGATAGGGTCCGCTTCCAAAGCACGGAAGTTCTCGCGCGTTTTCAACGCGATATCGACCACAAGCGGGTGGTCGGCGTCGAGAACGCCGACCAGGTTCTCGATGAGTTCGCGCGACGCGAGGATCGACGTCGCCTGGTCGACCGGATGGTTCTTGCGTCGCCGTTGCTCTTCGGCGGCGGCGTGGTGGCAAGCGTTTTCGCCGCGTTTGGAACGTGGACGATCATCCTCATCGTCCTGCTCGTCGTGAGCTTGATCACGTCGTTCATCGCCTATGAACGACGTGATGACGGGTATCTGGGAACCAATGACCTGAGGGCGCTAACACCGCCGGACGACAAGGCATAATGGCTCCTGTGCCAACGCGAGAAGCACCTACGCGTGCTCAAGAGCTCCCGGCCCCGGGTAGGTATCGGCACTTCAAGGGCGGTGAGTACGAGTTGTTGGAGGTGGCTCGCCACTCCGAGACGGAAGAGTTGCTGGCGGTCTATTGCTCGCTCGATGACCCTACGACGACTTGGGTGCGGCCACTGGAGATGTTCGACGGCGTCGTCGAAAGTCCGGATGGGGAGCTCCCACGGTTCGAACTTACGAATCCGGTCAACCGGCGCCCACATCGCCCCCTGACCAGCCTCCTGCTTCGAATGCTCGCACTGGCGGACCGCCGCGCGGCGTCTGCCATGGCCATTGCTGCGCGATCGCCACTGCACAGGTCGGGCAATCCCGTGCCACGAATGCGCGAACCGCTCTAAACTAAATCGGCCTGCTCGACGACAGCGGTCACCACAGGTCGCTAGAGGCAGCCCGCTGCAAAGAACGCCGCCTCCCGAGACATCCCCCGCTTCCCCCACCCCGCCCGCCGCGCATACGCGAGCAGCCGCTCCAGGTAGTCCCCCGGCTCCGGCCGCTCCACCCCCGCGCGCCCCAGCAACGCCCGCGCACGCTCGTCGCCGAACCGGCAGCGCACGTCGAAGTAAGGCGCGAACCGCTCGGCCCCCGCCGGCAGCCCGCTCGCGACCGGCTCCTCGCCGTCGGCCCCCGGCGGAGCCACGAAGCGCACCGGCTCACGGCCGGTCACCGCGGCATGCAACGCCACCAGCTCGCCGGCGCTCAACGCGCGCTCGCCCGCCACGAGGTTGTACGTGCCCGACGCGGCCTCGTCATCGAGCAGCGCGAGCACGCCGTCGGTGACGTAGTCGACGGGCACGAAGTCGACGATCGAGTCCGCGCGCGCCGGCACCTCAGCGAGCAGCCCGCGCTCGAACGCGCGCATCGGCCAGTACAGGACGTTGAACGCCGACGTCCAGCCGCTCGCGCTGTGGCCGACGACGATGCTCGGCCGGGCGATCGCCAGCGGCAGGTCCTCGACGCCGTGCAGCAGCCGCTCGGCCTCGTACTTGGAGCGCTCGTACGTGTTGCGGAACTGCTGCCCCATCTCCAGGTCGCCCTCGTCGAACTCGCCCGCGTGGCGCCCGCTCACGTACGCGGTCGACACGTGCACGATGCGCCTGAAGCGTCCCGCCGGCGGCGATCTCGCGCGCCAGCTCGATCACCCGCTCGACCCCGCGCACGTTGATCGCGCGCGCCTCTCGCAGCTGCAGGTCGAACGAGATCGACGCCGCGCAGTGAACGATGCGGTCGACCGAGCCGATCAGCCACTCGCGGTCTTGCGCCGACAGGCCGAGGCCCGGCTGCAGCAGGTCGCCGCGGACCGCCCGTACGCGCTCGGTCGCGGCCGGCGGCTCGTCGTACAGGCGCGCGAGCGTCTGCTCGAGCCGCTCCCCGGGCGGCTTCGTCGTAGTCGCGCGCGCACCAGCACCGCGACCGTGCTCCCCGCGCTCGATCAGGCGCGCGAGCGCGTCCATCCCGAGGAAGCCCGTCGCGCCCGTCAGCAGGATCGCGCCGCTCATGGCTCGCCGGCGCCGAACGCGTCCGGGGAGGCGGCCGATGCGTCAACCGCCGCCGGCGAGGCGCACCCGATCGCGTGGTAGCCGCCGTCGACGTGCACGATCTCGGCGGTGATCGCGCGCGCGAGCGGCGAGAGCAGGAAGCAGGCGGCATCGGCTACCGGCCCCGCGTCCTCGGCGTCCCACGCGAGCGGCGCCGTCTGCGACCACACGTCGGCGAGCTCGTGAGAAGCCGGGGATGCCGCCGGCGGCGAGCGTCTCGATCGGGCCGGCGGAGACGAGGTTGACGCGGATCCCGCGCGGGCCGAGCTCGCGCGCGAGGTAGCGCGCCACGGCCTCGAGCGCGGCCTTGGCGACGCCCATCCAGTCATACGACGGCCACGCGACGCTCGCGTCGAAGTCCAGGCCCACCACACCGGCGCCGTCCGGCGCCGCCTCCAGCAGCGGCAGCAGCCCGGCGACGAGCGCCTTCAGCGAGAACGCGCTCGTCTCGATACGCCGTCAGCGCGCTCTGCAGCGGCGTGTCGAGGAAGCCGCCGCCGAGCGCGTCCGGCGGGGCGTAGGCGACCGCGTGCAGCAGGCCGTCGAGCGCGCCCCAGCGCGCGTCCAGCTCGGCGCGCAGCCGCGCGAGATCCTCGGCGCTGTTGACGTCCAGCTCGAGCACGTCCGCCGCCCGCGGCAGCTGCCCGGCGGCGCGCTCGGTCATGCGTTTGGTGCGCCCGAAGCCGGTCAGCAGCACCTCCGCGCCGAGCTCCTGCGCGCGCGCAGCGGTGGCGAACGCGATCGAGTGGCGGTCGAGCACGCCCGTGATCAGGATGCGCCGGCCGGCGAGCATCACGGCCGCCGCGGGAATCAGCTCGGCGCGCCACAGCACCTGCACGTGCGCGCGCGCCACGAGCGAGCCGTCCTGGTTGCGGATCTGCCAGGCGAAGTCGACGAGCCCGGTGCGCTCCCCCTGCGGGGACGATGTCGTCGACCGGCCGCAGCGCCGTCGATCTCGCCCGCGACGTAGATCGATTCGTCGAGGCGCACGGGGCGCTTGAAGACGACGTCGTCGATGCCACGCAGCGCGAGCACGCGCTCGGGGTCGAGCGGCACGAGCCCGACCGCGAGCGACAGCACGAGCATGCCGTGCGCGATGCGCTCGCCGAACGGGCTGCTCGCGGCCCAGTCGGGGTCGCAGTGCTGCGGATGCCAGTCGCCGGTGAGCGCGCTGAAGACGATCACGTCGGTGTCGCGCACGGTGCGCCTCGCGGACTCGAAGCGCTGACCGACCGACAACGACTCGAATGGGTCCGACCAGTTCATCTGTGCCTCCTCGTCTACAGCGGGATGTTGGTTGCGCGCGAATCGGGACGCTCGACGCCGGCGAGCGCATGCAGGCACGAGGCGACGCGCGCGCGGGTCTCCTCGGGCGCGATCACCTCGTCGACGAAGCCGTCGGCGGCGGCCCGCTCGACGTGCAGCTGCTCGGATGCGTATGCGCCCGCGAGCCGCCGGCGGTGCGCGTACGGGTCCTCGGCGGCGGCGATCTCGCGACGGTTGAGGATGCCGACGGCCTGCTCAGCGCCCATCACGCCGAGCTCCGCGCCGGGCCACGCGAACACGTAGTCCGCTCCCAGCGCCTTGGAGTTCATCGCGATGAAGGCACCGCCGAACGCCTTGCGCACGACGACCGTCACGCTCGGCACGCTCGCCTCCGCGAACGCGTGCACGAGCTTGGAGCCGTGGCGGATCACCGCGCCCTGCTCTTGGCGCGAGCCGGGCAGGAAGCCGGGGGTGTCGACGAGCACGAGCAGCGGCAGCGCCGAACGAGTTGCACGTGCGCACGAAGCGCGCCGCCTTCTGCGCGGAGCTCGCGTCGAGCACGCCGCCGAGGTGCTTGGGCTGGTTTGCGACGATCCCGATCGCGCGGCCATCCAGGCGCGCGAACGCGCACACGACGTTGCGCGCCCAGCGCGGGCTGACCTCGAGCAGGCGCCCGCCGTCGACGAGCGCGCCGGCGACGTGGCGGATGTCGTAGACCTTGCGCGCCTTCGCCGGCACCGCGCGCCCTGGAGCGCCGCCGGGCGACTCGACGGACGCGCGCGCCGGCGGGCCGACGCCGGCGTGCTGGGGCAGGTAGTCGAGCAGGTCGCGTGCGAGCAGCGCGCCGTCGACCTCGGTCGGCACGCTGAAGTGGCACACGCCGTTGCGCTCGTGCACGCGCTGGCCACCGAGCGCGGCCATGTCGAGCACCTCGCCCATCACCTCCGCGACGACCGCCGGGCCGGTCAGGAACATCGACGCGCGCGCGGTCATGATCACGAAGTCGTTCAGCGCCGGACCGTAGGAGGAGCCGCCGGCGGCGGGCCCGCAGACGATCGAGATCTGCGGCACGAGCCCCGACAGGCGCACGTGCTCGCGGAAGATCGCGCCGTAACCCGACAGGGCCGCGAGCCCCTCCTGCATGCGCGCGCCCGCCGACTCGACGAACCCGATGCACCGGCACGCGCGCGCGGCCCGCCAGTCGCAGCAGCTCGACGATCGAGTCGCGCGTGCGCCTCCCCGAGCGAGCCGCCCGCGAACGACGCAGTCCTGCGCGTAGCAGTACACCTGGCGGCCGTCCACGCGTGCGTGCGCCGGCGAGCACACCGTCGCCCGGCTGCGCGCGCTCGCCCATGCGCCGCGAGCGCACCTGCGTGCGCAGCAGCTGCAGCGAGCCGGGGTCAGCCAGCACCTCGAGGCGCTCGAGCGGCGTCAGACGCTCGTCGGGTCGCTCCCCCATTCGGGGACAGGCGAGCAGCGCGAGCGTCACGCGGCCTCCAGGCACAGCACCGCGTTGTGACCGCCGAAGCCGAACGAGTTGGACAGCGCCAGCGCGCGCCCGCCCTCGGCGGAGTCGCAGCGGCCGCGCGGCGCCGGGCACGTAGTCGAGGTCGAGGCCGTCGTCGGGCTCGGACAGGCCGAGCGTGGGCGGCGCGATGCGATCGCGCAGCGCGAGCAGCGTGGCGACCGCCTCGACGGCGCCGGCGGCGCCGAGCAGGTGCCCGATGGCGGACTTGGTGGAGGACACGGGGATGCGTAGCGCGTGCTCGCCGAGCGCGAGCTTGATCGCGTGCGTCTCGGCGCGATCGTTGAGCGGCGTGGAGGTGCCGTGCGCGTTGACGTAGTCGATCTGCTCGACGGCGGCGCCGGCGTCGGCGAGCGCGGCACGCATCGCGGCGGCCTGCCCGCGCCCGTCCTCGCGCGGCGCGGTGAGGTGGTGGGCGTCGGAGCTCGCGCCGTAGCCCCTCACGACACCCAGCACGCGAGCGCCGCGCGCACGGGCGGCGCCCTCGCGCTCCAAGCACGAGCACGGCGGCGCCCTCGCCCATCACGAAGCCGTCGCGGCGCGCGTCGAACGGGCGCGAGACGCCGGCCTGTGAGAGCGCGTCGAGCGCGCCGAAGGCGGCGCGCGCGAGCGGCGTGAGCCCGGCCTCGGAGCCGCCGGCGACGACGGCGTCGGCTTCGCCCGCCTGCAGCATGCGCAGAGCGGAGCCGATCGCGTGCGCGCCGGACGCGCACGCGGAGCTGACGGCGAAGGAGGGCCCGCGCAGGCCGTGGCGCATCGACAGCGCGCCGGCGCCGGCGTTGCTCATCATCAGCGGCACGGACAGCGGCGGCACGTACTGCGAGCCGCGCTCGCGCAGCGTGTCCTGGCCGTCGACGAGCGTGCGGATGCCGCCGATGCCGGTGCCGAGCACGCAGCCGACACGCTCAGGGTCGTACGGAGGCTCGACGGTCGCGCCACCGGCCGTCCCGGCGGCCCCGTCACCGCCCGCCCCACGGTCGCGCCAGCCGGCGTCGGCGAGCGCCTCGTCGCAGGCGGCGACGGCGAGCTGCGTGAAGCGGTCGGCGCGGCGCGCCTCCTTGGCGGAGAGGAAGTCGTTGGGGTCGAAGTCCAGGCACGCGCCCTCGCCGTCCGCGATCCCGCACTCGCCGGCGCACCAGCGCTCGTGCATGGTGCGCGCGCCGACGCCGAGCGGCGTGACGGCGCCGACGCCGGTGACGACGATCGCCTCGGCCTGCGCGCTGTAGCCCGTCTGCGGCATCGCGTCTACAGCCGCGACGCGATCAGCTGCACGGCGTCCTCGACGGTCTTGACCTCGGCGACGTCGGAGCCCTTGAGCTCGACGCCGAACTGCTCGTGCACGATCTGCGAGAGCTCGGCGAGGTCGAGCGAGTCGATGTCGAGCGCCTCGAAGGTCGCCTCGGGGGCGATCTGGTCGGGGTCGGCGCCGAACGTGGCGAGCGCTTCGATCACGACCTTTTCGACCTGCTCGGTGGTTACGGCTGTGCTCATGTCGATCCTTTCGGTGGCTGTCTTGTTTGAGTTGGGATGGCGCTGCGGCGGGCGTGCGCGCGTGGGAGCGCAACGTCGGTGCGCGGGTGGCGGTGCGGGCTAGGCACCGAGGCCGCCGTCGACGTACAAGGTGGTGCCGGTCACGTAGCCGGCCTGCTCGGAGACGAGAAAGCGCGCGCAGGCGGCGACCTCGTCGGGCGAGCCGGCGCGGCGCGCGGGGACAGCCTTCAGCAGCTCGCCGTCCAGGTCGGCGGTCATGTCTGTGTCGATCAGCCCGGGGGCGATCGCGTTGACGGTGACGCCGCGGCGCGCGACCTCGACGGCGATCGTCTTGGTCATGCCGATCAGCCCGGCCTTGGCGGCGGCGTAGTTGGCCTGGCCGGCGTTGGCGCGCGGGCCGACGACCGAGGCGAGGTTGATGACGCGGCCGAAGCGCGCGCGGATCATGCCGCGCAGCGCGTGCCTGGTCGCGCGAAACGCGGCGGACAGGTTCGTCTCGATCACGCCGTTCCAGTCCTCGTCGGTGAGCGAGATCGCGAGGTCGTCGGCGCGCACGCCGGCGTTGTTGACGAGCACGAGCACGCGCCCGTGGCGCTGCTCGAGTGTCTGGAACATGGCCTCGAGCTGCGCCGGGGCGGTCACGTCGGCGCGCAGCGCGAGCGCCTGCCCGCCGGCATCCTCGATGCGCGCGACCGTCGCGTCGGCTGCCTCTTCGCTCTCGCGGAAGTTGACGCCGACCGGCCAGCCGTCGGCCGCGAGCGTGTAGGCGATCGCGGCGCCGATGCCGCGTGAGCCGCCCGTCACCAGGCGCAGCCCTCGCGGCCGCCGGAACCGCTCATGCCGCGCCCCATGTCTGCCCGGGGGCGCTGGCGGCGCCCGACACCTGCTCCGCGGCACGGCTCGTGCCCCACGTGAGCACCGTCGCGCCCCACACGAGCCCGGCGCCGACGGCGCCGAGCACGACCCGCGCGCCGGGCCGCAGCGCGCCGACGCTGACGGCACGCTCGAGCGCGAGCGGCACGCTGGCGGCGCTGGTGTTGCCGAAGTCGGCGATGCAGTCGAACACGCGCTCGGGCTCCACTCCGAGGCGTTCGGCGATCGCGGAGAGGATGCGCCCGTTGGCCTGGTGGTAGACGAACAGGTCGACGTCCGCGAGCTCGAGGCCGGCGCGTGCGAGCACCTCGCGTGTCGATGCGGTCATCCGCTCGACGGCCATGAGGAAGGTGTCGTGGCCTTGCATCTCGAGCACGAGCCGCTCGCGCGTGACCTGGATCGCGCCGGCGGCGGCGCCGTCTGAGCCGAGCACGAACGGCCCGATCGCGCCGTCGGCGTCGAGCGAGACGACGAGCGCGCCGGCGCCGTCGCCGAACAGCGGCGCGGTGCGCCGGTCGGAGAAGTCGATGAAGCGCGAGAGTATCTCGGCGCCGATCACGAGCACGTTGCGCGCGCGGCCGCTCTCTATCCAAACGGTCGCATGCGCGAGCGCGGCGATCATCCCTGCGCACGCCGCGCCGACGTCGATCGCCGCCGCGCCCTCGATTCCGAGCTGGTGTGCGACGAGCGGCGCCGTCGCGGGCGTGACCTCGTCGGAGGCAAGCGTCGCGACGAGCACCATGTCGATCGCGCCGGGCTCGAGGCCGGCGTCACTCAGGGCGGCGCGCGCGGCCGCGCTCGCGAGCTCGCTGACACGCTGCCCGGGCGCGGCGTAGCGGCGCTCGGCGATGCCCGTGCGGCGTTCGATCCACTCGACGTCCACGCCCAGTCGCGCGGCGATCTCGGCGTTGGGGACCCTTCGCTCCGGCAGCGCCGCGCCCACGCCGATGATGCCGGCTGTGCGCACCGGCGCGAGCGCGGCCAGATCGAGCACCGTGGCATCGGGCAGGTTGCGCACGACGAGCTTGGCGAGCACCTCGCCGGGGCCGAAGTCGACGAACGTGTCGGCGCCGAGCGCGGCGAGCGCGAGCATCGTCTCGCGCCAGCGCACGGGTGCGACGATCGCGGCGGCGAGCTCGGCGCGAACGTCCTCGAAGGGACGGCCGCTGGAGCCGGAGATGACGGGGATCGCGGGCGGGCTCACGTCGACGAGGTCGAGCTCGGCGCGAAAGGGCTCCACGGCGGCGGCCATCGAGGGCGAGTGGAACGCGCCGGCGACGTCGAGCAGAATCGCGCGCACTCCTTGCTCGCGCGCCGCACGTGATGCCGCGCGCAGCCGCTCGGTCGGCCCGGCGAGCACCGCCTGTCCGGGCGCGTTGTCGTTGGCGAGCACGAGCCCGTGCTGGTCGGCCAGCGCGGTGAGCTGCCGGTCGGCGGCGCCGAGGACCGCGAGCATGCCCTCCTCGCGCCCGCCCGAAGCGAGCGCCATCAGCTCGCCGCGGCGCACGGCCAGCCGCAGCCCATCGGCTCGGCTGAGCGCGCCGGCGGCGACGAGCGCGCTCAGCTCGCCGAGCGAGTGCCCGGCGAGAGCCGCGGGACGCAGCTGTGCGGGATGATCAGCCCAGCGTGCGACGCTCGCGCAGAAGATCGCGGGCTGGGCGAAGCGCGTGCTCTCGCCTGCGCGCGCAAACGGGTCCTCGCCGACGAGCTCGATGCACTGCATGAGCAGCTCCGGCACGACGCGCTCGATCTCGTCGCGACGAGCGCTCGTGTGGCTGCCCTGGCCCGGAAACAGCCCAGCAATGACAGTTAGAGACATCCATTAGAGAACTAGTCTGTTGCCGCTGTCGGTTACCAGCGGGCGCACTCGAACCGCCCAAATGGGGGGTTCGTGCCGCTCGCACAAAGGGCAGTGGGTCCCATCCGGGGGGTGATCGGCGCCCATCTGCGCGTCTGGCGCGAGCCGCGGATCGCCTACCGGTGCAGGCCCAGCCGCTGCGCGCGCTGCACGGCGTCCGCGCGGTTGCGCGCCCCGAGCTTGCGGTAGAGCGTGCTCGTGTGCTCCTTGACGGTGTGCGGCGAGAGGAACAGCGTCGCGGCGATCTCGCGGTTGGTGGCGCCGCCCGCGATCAGCCCGAGGATCTCGCGCTCGCGGTCGGTGAGCATCGGCGTCGGGGGGCCGGTGTCGGGGAACACCTCCTGGCCGTCGCCGACCATGCGCACGAGCTCGGCGATCTCGGGGGCGGAGGAGTCCTTGGATATGAAGCCCGCGGCGCCGGCAGCGCGCGCGGCGCGCGGCGAGATGCCTCCCGCGCCGGACATCAGCAGCACACGCGGAGCCGGCGTCTCGGCGCACAGGCGCTCGCAGATCTCCGGCCCCGACTCTCCTCCCAGGAACAGATCCACGAGCGCGACGTGCGGCTCGTAGCGGCGGCATACGGCGAGCGCCTCGGCGCCGGTGCGCGCGCTCAGGCAGCGCTCGACCCAGGGCAGCTGGCCGAGCATCAGCCGAAAGCCCCAGTGCACGACGTCGTGGTCGTCGACGACGAGCACCCGTAGACGCGCGCGGAGCTCAGCGCTCACCGGGCGCTCGGCACCACGAGGCGCACCTGCCACACGCCCGGCTCTGCCTCGCCGTACTCGAGCACGCCGTCGTGCTGGAGCGCCTCGAGCGTCGCGAGGCGTAGGCCGACCCCACCGCGCCGCGCGCCGCGGGCCGCGCCGCCGGAGCCGCGCGCGGACGCACCGTCGTTGCGCACCTCGAGCACGAACGTGCCGTCGTCGTCGCGCAGGGAGACGTTCACGATGCTCGCGCGCGCGTGCTTGTGCGCGTTGCGCACCGCCTCCACGAGGACCGACTGAGCGAGCGCCTCGAGGCCGGCGGGGACGTCCGCGGCGCTGCCGTCGAACGTCATCTCCGTGTCCGCGTACGTGCGCTCGGATGCGCTCGAGCTCTTCGGCGAACGTGGCGGTCGTCGGACGCGAGGCGTGCCCCAGCGGCCGCGTGAGCGCAGTGCGCAGATCGGCGAGCGCCATCTGCACCTCGGCGGCGCAGCGGCGCTGGCTGTCGCGATCGAGCAGCTCCTCGCGCGAGAGCGCGAGCGAGACCCCGAACAGGCGCTGCACGACGCCCTCGTGGATCTCGCGCGCGAGGTCGATCCGCTGCTGCAGCTGGCGGCTCTGCTCGTCGTACGCGGTGACCTCGCGGGCGACCGATGCCATCGCGATCGCCTTACCGAGCGTCCACAGCAGATGTCGCTCGTCGTCGTCCATCTCCGGCAGGCCCGGTTCGCGCTCGGACATCACAACACCGACGTGGCGACCCGCGGCGGTCATCGGCGTGCAGACGATGCGCACGCCCGCGAGCAGCTCGCGCACGTCCGGCGGCACCTTGAAGTCCTCGGCGCCGAGGACCTCCAGCACACGGTCCTCGACGAGCGCCCGCCGCGCGGCCGGCACCGAGTCGATCGTCACGAACAGGTCCGCGAACTGCTCCAGCTCGATGCCGTGAGCCCCCACCGCGCGTACGCGTCGCCGCGCGCTGTCGTAGCGCACGAGCACCGCGCGCTTCATCGACGCGAGGCGGCAGATCGCCTCGCACAGGCTGCTGAAGAACGCGTCCGGCGGCGAGCCCTCGCCGACACCCGAGAGCAGGTCGGACATCACCTCGAGCACCTCGATGTGACCGGCACGCGCGAGATCCGAGCTGAGCGGTGTCACGCCGGCCATCGGCGCATCTTCGCAACTTCTTAGGGCTTCGACGTGTCAACCGCCTAGCATTGCGCGCGCCACGCTTCCCGCCGTACGTCTCGCCTGCCCCGCCCCACGACCTCGCCTGCTCGCACCGGAGGACCGCCGCCTAGTGACCACGATGACGCGAGTTCGCACGTTCGCCGTCAGGCGCCTGCGAGTCCTCTTGATCGGCGGCGCGATCGTCGTGGCGCTCGCCAGCGCGACGGCGCTCGCGCTCGCGTCGCGGCGAATCGAGGCGGAGCAGGCCGCCTACAGCGTGCCCAGCGCGGGACGCTGCACGCCCGCGAAACTCAACGCCTCGGCGCTGCTGGCAGGGACGAGCTTGGCCGTCTCGCCGCTGCCGGACTCCTACGACGCCTCCACGGAGACGCAGATCAGCCTGCTCGGCACACCGCCGAGCGCGCTCGGAGCCGTCCACGTGAGCGGCTCTGAGACCGGCACGCACACGGGCCGGCTGATCGCCTACTCGCAGGGCGATGGCGCCAGCTTCGTGATGGGAGAGCCGTTCACGGCGGGCGAGACGGTGACGGTGCGCGGCAGCGTCAAGGTCGGCTCGAAGACGCAGCCGTTCGCCTACCACTTCGTCGTCGCACACCAGGATCCGATCGACTACGCCGCGGCGGCCGCGGCCAGCGAGGCGCACGACTACAACGAGATGCAGCACTTCCATTCGCGCCCTGAACTGGAACCGCCGTCGCTGATCGTCTCCGCGCGCTCCGCGCAGAGCGCGCCCGGCGACATGTTCGCGGCGCCCTACAACGGACCGGGCGCGAGCGGCCCGATGATCTTCGAAGAAGACGGCAGCCTCGTGTGGTTCCACCCGCTGGCGGCGGGGCTGGCCGCTACCGACCTGCAGGTGCAGCAGCTGGGAGGCCAGCCGGTGCTCACGTGGTGGCAGGGCCGCATCCCGCCACAGGGCTTCGGCCAAGGCGAAGAGATCGTCGACAACGGCGCCTACCAGGAAATCGGGCGCGTGCACGCCGGCAACGGCTACCTCGCCGACCTGCACGAATTCCACATCACCCCGGACGGCACGGCGCTGCTGACCGTGTTCGACCCGATCGACTGCAACCTCTCCTCGCTGGGCGGTCCGAGCGGGGGCGCGGTGACCGACTCGAGCTTCCAGGAAATCGACCTGAAGACGGGGCTCGTGCGCCGCGAATGGAACAGCCTCGACCACGTCGCGCTCGGCGACTCCTACAGCGCGCCCACGAGCGCGAGCACGATCTGGCCGTTCGACTACTTCCACCTGAACTCGATCGACCAGCTCGCCAACGGCAGGACGCTGCTCTCGGCGCGCAACACCTCGGCGCTGTACGAACTGGACACGCTCAGCGGACAGGTGCTCGCAAACATCGGCGGCAAGCGCACGAGCGTCAAACAGACCGCAGGGGCCGCCACCGCCTACCAGCACGACGCCTCGGCGCTGTCCAACGGCACGATCAGCGTGTTCGACAACGGCGGCGTGCCGAAGGTCCACGCGCAGTCGCGCGGGCTCGTGCTCGCGGTCAACACGCAGGCGAAGACCGACACCGTGGTCGCCGAATACGACCATCCGACGCCGCTCGCCGCCGGCAGCCAGGGCGACATCCAGATCCTGGAAGACGGCAACGTGTTCATCGGCTGGGGCGCCGCGCCGTACTTCTCCGAATTCAGCGCCGGCGGGCAGTTGCTCTACGACGCGCACATGCACGGCAGCTACCAGTCCTACCGTGCCTACCGCTTCCCGTGGACCGGCGCGCCGAGCGAAGCGCCCGCGATCGCCGCAACCAAGACGGGCTCGCAGATCACCGTGTACGCGAGCTGGAACGGCGACACGCGGACCGCCACCTGGCAGGTGCTCGCCGGACCCAGCGCGGCGCAGCTGACCGCCGTCGCGAGCTCCGCGCGCAGCGGCTTCGAGACGGCGATCGTCACGCCCGTCGCCGAGGGCTACGTCGCGGTGCAGGCGCTCGGTGCGGCCGGCGAAGTGCTCGGGACGTCGCACACGATCCCCGGCTGAGCGCCTCCGACGAGCCCACCTCGCGCGGCCCGCCGCCAGTGAGCGGTGGTCACCACTGCGTTCCTACTCGTCACATTACACGCCGCGGCCAATGGTCTGTAAAAGGCCCATTTTCCGGCTCCCAGACTGCTATCGCGGCAGATTGAGCTTTTGAGACAGGCCTTGTATAAAGGCGCAAACGTCGCGATTACACTGTGCGCACAGTTTGATAATCTCGACTTTACTTCGAGTCAAGTGGAGGTCTCTGTGAGATGGCGGCTCGTAATGTCACGCAAGCGTCGCCGCAAGGCGGAGGGTCCTCGAACGAGTCGACTGGAGGATCTCTCTGAGATGGCGGCTCGCAATGTCAGGCAAGCGCCACCGCGCGGCGGTGGGTCTTCGAAGAGCACCGGCAAAGGCGGGCCGACAAAACGCACGCCGCCTACCGGTCGCTACCGGCCGCTACCGACGGGATCGCATGGCCTCGACCCGGAGCTGGTCAAACAGGATCAGCGCGAGCGCCTGCAGAAGGCGATGATCGAGCTGATCGCCGAGAAGGGCTACCCGGCCGTGCGCATCGTCGATCTCGCCAAGCTCGCGCACGTCTCGCAGCCGACCTTCTACGGCCTCTTCGCGGACAAGGAAGCGCTGTTCCTGAGCGCGTATGACGCGGTCGCGGGACGCACGGCCAAGACGGTCGTCGAGGCTTACGGCGTCGCCGGCTCCCACGGCGAGCGCCTGGCCGTGGCGATGCGCGCGTGGTCGCGAGCTCGCGGCCGCCGAGCCGGAGGCGACATCGCTGCTCGTGCTCGGCGCCTTCGGCGCCGGCTCGAGCGCGCTCGAGCACCGGCGCCAGGTGCTCGACGAGCTCGAGCGGCGCATCTACGCCAGCCGCGACGGCACCCCGGGGGCAGACTCCGCGGATCTGACCGTCAAGGCGATCATCGGCGGCATCCGCGAGGTGACCGCCACGCGCCTGCGCGAGGGCCGCGCGGGCGAGCTGCCGGAGCTCGCAGATCGAGCTCACGGCATGGGCGACGTGCTATCCGCGGCGGCTGCCGGCCGGTCTGGCCGCGCCGCCGACGACGCCCCGCGACGAGGGGGCGGCCGTGCTCTCCTCCGAGCGCGCGCGACGCGCGGAGGGCCGGCTGCCGAGCGGACGCAGCGACCTGCCGCGCCAGTTCATCGTCAAAAGCCAGCGCGAGCGGATCGTCGACGCGACCGCGGCGATCGTCGCCGAGAAGGGACTCGCGGCGCTCACGATCCCCGAGATCGCACGCCGCGCCAACGTCTCGCATCAGACCTTCTACGACATCTACGCCTCCAAGCACGACGCGTTCCTCGGCGCGCAGAAGGTGGGCATGCACCAGGCTCTGACGGTCGCCGTCGAGGCCTACCAGGCCGAGCAGGACGACTGGCCGCGAGCCGCGCGCGCCGGCATCAAGACACTGCTCGACTTCCTCGCCTCCGAGCCCACGCACGCGCATCTGAGCGTCGTCGAGACGTTCGCGGCCTGCCCCGAGGCGATCGAGATCCGCGACGCCACGCTGGCGTCCTTCGCGGCTTACTTCGAGCCCGCATACGAGCTCGCACGCGGCCACGTCGAGGTCCCCGCGGTCGCGGGCGAGGCGATCGCCGGCGGAATCTGGCAGGTGATGCATCACTACGTCGAGAACGACTGCATCGCCGAGCTGCCCGGCGCCGCCGCGCAGCTCACCTACTTCGCGCTCACGCCCTTCCTCGGGCCCGAGCAGGCCGCGCTCTACGCGTCCGACAGCGCGTAGGCGGCCCTGCCTTCGCGCTTGGCGCGCTTGATCTTGCCGGCCTTCAAGAGGCGCCGCGCGCCCTCGCGGATCTCGCTGCCCGACATCGCCGTGACGATGCCGAGCTCGCCGACGGTGTGCGAGCCGTGCTCGAGCGCCGCGACGATCGCCTGCTCGGCGCCGCCCAACGGGGCCGCCTTTGCCTTCGCTGCGGCCTTGGCCTTGGCCTTCGCTGCAGGCTTGACCTTCGCTGCAGGCTTGACCTTCGCCACAGCCTTGGCCTTCGCTGCAGGCTTGACCTTCGCCACAGCCTTGGCCTTCGCTGCCGGCTTGACTTTGGCTCCCGCCCTGAGCTTGACCGCGGCTTTGGCCGCCGGCTGGCGTTTGGCCGCTGGCTTCGGCGCGATCGTCGGGCGCGCCCTGGCTTCCTCCTCGATCGCGTCGGCGCCATCGAGCAGCCGCGCGTACTCGGCCACCGCCGGACGCAGCTCGCGCAGCCGCGCGTCGATCTCGGCCCGCACTCGTGTGAGCACGTCAGCGGCCATGGCCGTTCCCCACATTCATCTCTTGGCCCTTTTCTATCACGTGTCGGCTCGCCCCCGCGAGCGCGTCTAGCGCGAGACGCGCAGATAGGCGAGCACGGCGAGCACGCGACGGTGATCGTCGTTGCAAGCCGGTAGGTCGAGCTTGGCGAAGATGTTGGTGATGTGCTTCTCGACGGCGCCGGCGGTCACGCACAGGCTCTCGGCGATCGCCGCGTTCGAGCGCCCCTCGGCCATCAGCGCCAGCACGTCGCGCTCGCGCGCGGTCAGGCCAGGCAGCGCCTGGATGACGCCGTCGCGGGGAGCCAGGAGCTCGGCGACGACCTGCCGGTCGAGCACGGTGCCGCCGCCGGCCACGCTGTGCAGGGCGTCGATGAACGCGCGCACGTCGCCGACGCGCTCCTTCAGCAGATAGCCGATGCCGGCCGTGTCTTCGCCGATCAGCTCGCTCGCGTAGGCGGTCTCGACGTACTGCGAGAGCACGAGCACGCCGAGCTCCGGCTGGCGCCGACGCGCCTCGATCGCCGCCTGCAGCCCCTCGTCGCTGTACGTCGGCGGCAGACGCACGTCGACGATCGCGAGGTCGGGCTGGTGGCCGGCGATCGCCCGCAGCAGCCCGGGGCCGTCCTCTACCTGCGCGACGACCTCGATCTGGCTCTCGCGCAGCAGCGCCACGAGACCCTCGCGCAGCAGCGCGAGATCCTCGGCGATCACTACCCGCACGGCAACCTCACCTCGAGCACCGTGCCGCCGTCCGGCGGGCTGTCGACGAGCAGGCTGCCGTCGAGCGCCTCCACGCGCGCGCGCAGCCCAGCCAGCCCGGAGCCCTGCGGATCGGCTCCACCGCGCCCGTCGTCGCCGACCACCACGGCCAAGGTCCTGTGCTCGTCGCGGAGCACCACCCAGCTGCGCTCCGCGCCGGCGTGCTTGGCGGTGTTCGTGAGAGCCTCGGCGATCACGAAGTAGGCGGCGCTCTCGATCGCCGGCGCGAGACCGCGATGGGTCTCGACCTCGATCGCGGTACCGAGCCCATAGCGGGCGGCCAGCGACTGCACCGCGGCCACCAGGCCGCGGTCGGCCAGCAGTGGCGGCACGATGCCGCGGGCGAGGTCGCGCAGCTCGGCGATCGCATGATGCGCCTCGCGCTGGGCATCGAGGATCAGCCCGCGGATCTCCGGCTGCTCCTGCACGCGCAGCTCCGCGCGCCCGAGCTGCAGCGTCAGCGCCACGAGCCGCGCCTGCGCGCCGTCGTGCAGGTCGCGCTCGATCCGCCGCAGCTCGGCCGCCTGGGCGTCCACGGCCTGCCGGCGCGTGCGCGTGAGCATGTCGATGCGGGCGCGCAGCGCGCGCCGGCCGTGTGCGACGAGCACACGGTCGTGCAGCGCGATCAGCGAGTAGGCGCTGCCGGATGTCGCCAACCCCAGCAGCGCCCATGCCGGCCAGAACGTGTGCGCGCCGGCGAGCAGCCATGTGAGCAGCCACGTGAACACGAGGATCACCGCCGCCGCGCCGACGAGCGCCCACACGCAGGCAACGCGGCGAACCGCTCCGCGCGGCTGACGCCACGCCCAGCTGGCGCTGAAGTCGAGCAACACGAGGTCGCCCAACCCGAGCCATGCCCACGCGGGCCAGAAATAGCCCTGACCGCCCAGCGCCCAGATCGCGGCGAGCAGCACCGCCGTCAGGAACGCCAGGCGCCGTACCAGCGAGCGCGCATACTCTCCGATCGACAGCCCCGCGGCGAGCGTCGGCATCCACCGTCGCCGGCGCGCGCCCGGCGCGAGGGAGAGATCCAGCGGGAGGGGAGCGCGCTGCGCCATCACCGCAATGGTCGCACGCCTCAGCGCGATCCGAGCTTTGAAGCGTCCAACAAGCGCGCGCATGGCACGCACGCCGGGGGTAGGAATTCAGGGTTTTCCCGCACGCGCGATGCGGTCGGCAGCGGATGATTTGGCGAGCGCCGATGACGAGCCTGGTAAGCGACAGGAAATCTCTTACCGAGGAGGCACCATGCGCAGCTTTCTGAGCAGGATTACCAGCTTGACGCCGATCGCCGCCGGAGCGGCAGCGGGAATGATCGTGCTCGGGATCGTCTCGATCGTGGGCGGCAGCTACGACCACGAAGTGGTGCACAACCAGTTGGCGCCGCAGAAGATCACGTTCCCGAAGCCGGCTGAGTACGCGAACCTGAAGCAGTACGAAGGCCAGCAGGTACTGACGGGCACCCAGGCCAAGGCGTACGCCGAAGACCAGATCGCGGTCGACATGAACAAGATCGCGGGCGGCAAGACGTATGCGCAGGTGAGCGGCGAATGGATCGCGGGCGGCATGAAGAGCGAAAAGCTCGCGGGCGAGCGCACGACACTGTTCATGGGCGACACCCTGCGGGGTCTGCTGCTCAATGCGTGGGGCTGGGGGCAGATCGGCAGCATCGCGATCCTCGCGGGCATCCTCCTGATCGTGTTCGGGGCGATCCTGTTCCTGCTGCCGGTGCTCAACTGGTGGCTGAGCTTCGCCGCGAAGGGCAGCGAGTCGGCGTCGCGACGCGTGTCGCCCACGCCGGCGGCCGGTGCGGCCGGGTGAGTCGAGACACGAAGACAGCGCCTAGAGGCTTCGGCTACGGCCGTCCCGGGGAAGATCTCCTCGGGACGGCCGGCTGCGCCGGGTGAGCGACGACATGCGCAGCGAGTACGCCATCCCGTCGGGCAGATGGTCGATCGACGCCGAGCGCTCGAGCGTGGCGTTCAGCATGAAGCACATGCTGCTCGCGACGCTGAACGGCAGCTTCGACGAGTTCGGCGGGGTGCTCGAGATCGGGACGGATGCCGCACGTGCGACGGGAACCGTCAAGGCGGGCTCGATCGACACGAGCGAGCCCGTCCGCGACGAGCACCTGCGCAGCTCGCCTGACTTCTTCGACGTCGAGCGCCATCCCGAGATCTCCTTCACCTCCACCCGGATCCGCTCCCGCGAGGGCGGGCACCTGCAGATCGTGGGCGCGCTGACGATGCGCGGCATCACGCGCGAGATGGAGCTCGACGGGCGACTCTCCGTCCACGACGGACGGCCCTCCGGATCGACGCGCCAGACAGACGACGCGGCGCGGGTCCAACTCACGCTGCACGGAGAGCTCAACCGCAAGGACTTCGGCCTGACCTGGAACCAGGCGCTCGATACGGGCGGCGCGCTGCTCGGCAACAAGGTCAAGATCGCGCTGGAGATCTCCGCGGTGCGAGCCGCCTAACGAGCCGGTGCACTCGAACGCGGGGCGAGACGCGCTCAGAGCGTCTTGGCAGCCTGCCGGCTGGCCGCGACCCGCTGCACGTCCCACACGAGACCGGCGCGCTCGAGCGCCGAGATCGCGAGGCCGGAGATGTCGAGCTCGCCTCGACCCATGCCGTGGAAGGCCGAGGTGGGAAACGCGTGGTGATTGTTGTGCCAGGCCTCGCCGAGCGAGAACGGGGCGAGCCACTTGAGGTTGCGCGAGTGATCCTCGGTCGCGAATCGCCTGCGACCGAAGAAGTGGCACAGGGAGTTGATGCTGTACGTCACGTGGTGGAGCACGAGCATGCGCACCGCGCCGCCCCACAGCATCCCCTCCAGGCCCGCATCGACGGTGCCCCCAAACGCCACGCCGAGCCCGAACGGGATCGCGAAACCGAGCAGCGCCCAGAACACGAACGTCTTGTCGACAAACGAGACCACCGGATCCGCGAGCAGGTCGGGCGCGAAGCGCTCGCGCGAGCCGCGCTGGGTGTGGTCGAACAGCCAGCCGACGTGCGCGTGGGCCAGGCCGCGCAGCGCGCCGCGCCAGCCGCCGCCGTGGTCGACGTGCGGGCTGTGCGGATCGCCGAAGCGATCGGAGTAGGCGTGGTGCTTGCGGTGGTCGGCGACCCACGAGATGACCGGACCCTCGACCGCCATCGTGCCGAGCACCGCGAGCACCCCGCGCAGGAACGGCGAGGTCTTGAAGCTGCGGTGCGTCAGCAGCCGGTGAAAGCCGACGGTCACGCCCAGCCCGGTCGGGACGTACATGATCAGGAAGATCGCGATGTCGCGCCAGCGCAGCTCACGGTTCCACGTCTGCCATGCGGCGAGCACCAGCAGCAATGGCGGCACGACGGTGATCAGGCCGGTGATCGCGCGGTCGAGGCTCTCGAGGACGGGCTCCTGGATCTCCTCGGGCGTGGGGCCCTCACGTGTTGCGGGCGCCAGGCTCTCGCCGGTGCTCAACGGGCCCGGGGGCGCGGCCGCCGCGGGCGCACCCTCCGGATCCTCGGCGGGGTGTTGCTCGACCAGCGGTCCGACGGTGGCGCTCATGCCCTTCTCATCCTGACCGCGGCACGCGCCGCTGTGAATGAGGGCGGCTACCGAGAAAGCGGGGGCTAACCCCCCTCTCGGTGCTCCGGTCAGCCGCAGCCATGCGTGCCTTCAGCCGGCGCGCACGTCGAGCACGACCTTGCCGGTGGCGCGACGCTCGTCGAGCGTCCTCAGCGCCTCGGCGGCGCGCTCGAGCGGGAAGCGCTCGCCGACGATCGGTCGGATGAAGCCTGCGTCGACCATCCCGTTGACCGCCGCGCCGATCTCGCGATTGAGGTCGGGCTTGCCCATCACGTAGGCGCCCCAGCCGGCTCCCACGACCTCCGTGTTGCGCAGCAGCAACCGGTTGACGCGCACCTCCGGGATCGAGCCGCCGGTGAAGCCGACGACGACCAGCCGGCCGCCCTCGCGCAGCGAGCGCAGGCTGTCGGTGAAGCGATCGCCGCCGACGGGGTCGAGCACCATGTCGACGCCGCCTCCCGAGAGCTCGAGCACGGCGTCCTTCCAGCCGTCGCCGAGCAACAGCGTGTGGTCGGCGCCGGCCTGTTCGGCGACGGCGCGCTTCGCCTCGCTCGAGACGAGCGCGATCGTCTTGGCGCCGAGGCCCTTGGCGACCTGCAGCGAGGCCGTGCCGACGCCGCCGGCGGCGCCGTGCACGAGCACCGTCTCACCGGCCGCGAGACGGCCGCGCAGCAGCAGCGCGAAGTACGCCGTGTGGTAGTTGAGGATCAGCGCCGCGCCCTGCGCGAAGTCGAGCTCGGCCGCCAGCGGGAACGTGAAGAACTCGGGCGCCACGGCAGTCTCGGCGAAGCCGCCCAGCGCGCAGAACGCCGCCACGCGGTCGCCGGGCTTGACCGCCGCGCCCTCCGGGGCGCTGAGCACGACGCCGCCGACCTCGCTGCCGGGGACGAACGGCAGCGGCGGTTTCATCTGGTACTGGCCGCGCGTCTGCAGGAGCTCCGGGAAGGACACGCCGGCGGCATGCACCTCGACGAGCACGCCCGCGCCCGGCGTGAGCATGTGCGACGGCTCCGGCTCGGGCAGCTCGACCAGCGCAAGCGCGCTGTCGGGGCCGGACTCCTCGATGATCTGGACGGCCTTCATGTCAGTCGTAGCGCGCGACGGTGAAGGCGATCAGCACCGGGACGTTCACGGCGAACACGATCAGCGACAGCGTCAGCACCACGAGCGCGCCGCCGCCGGTGTGGTTGCGCAGGAACACGTACTCGATCATCCCCGCGACCACCGCGTAGGCGAGCAGCGCCCACCTGGCGATCTCGAAGAAGCGCCGCCACGGGAACTCAGGGGCGCGGGACAGCGCGATCAGGTTGCCCGCGAGCACCAGCGCCGACGCGCCCAGCAGCGCCTCCGCGGGCGCGAGCGACACGTGCTCGGGAAGGTGCGCCGAGAGGTAGATGCCGGCGGCCAGCACCAGCGCCAGGGAGAGCATGCCCAGCTGCGTCACCGGCGGTACGCGGCGCTCCCGGAGCGGAGACGATGCGCTCATCCGGCTGCGAGCTTGGTCATGATCACGAACGTCGCGACCTGCATCAGCCCGGTTGCTCCCGCCGAGTAGATGAAGCGCTTCATCAGGCGCTCGATCACCGCCGGGTTCGGCTGCGGCTTCTTCAGCTCCGTCAAGACCGCGATGTTCGCCGGCTCGAGCAGCCCGAGCGCGATCACCGCCATCACGCTGACGACGATGAAGCTCGCGACCACCCAGCCGTGCAGCGCATAGCTCGTCTGGTTCGTGCCCAGGTGCGTCGAGAGCTGCCAGCCCGCGGCGAGCGTGACCGTCACGACCGTCGGCATGATCAGCACCATCTTCGGCATCAGCTTCGTCGTGAACTCGATGCGCGCGGGGATCGAGAGGCTGCCCATGATCGGCCCGAGCACGAAGCCGAGGAACAGGTCGATGATCGTCCACGCCGCGCCAGCGACGACGTGCAGGAACTCGAGCGGCCACAGTTCGTTGACCGCGATGCCCGCGACCAGCAGGGCGAGCACGACCGCGACGATCGGCAGCCCCGCGCGAGGCACGATCTGGAAGTCGGGACGCGGTAGCGCCGCAGGCGGGGCGCCCCCGGCGGGTACCGGCTCGGCGGCGGAAACGGCCTGTGCCATGCCGCGAAATCTAGCGCGCTGGCAGGCGGGAAGCGAGTGCCGCGGACGATTCGGACGCCGCTGGCGTGGGCGTTTCGCTCACCCCCACCGCGGGCGATTCGCGCATGCGGGCGTCCGCGAGCAACCAGGCCGCCGCGGCGGTCACGGCCGCGACGATCAGTACCGCCGGCCAAGCGCCGACAGCCAGCGCGAGCACGTGTGAGGCGACAAACGCGGCAAAGCCGACGCCTCCGAGCCGTGCAGCCGTGCGCGCGCCGTGGCGAGCGCTCCAGATCCCGATGCAGCACAGGCCTCCGGCCGCGAGCACGACACCGCCAAGCGGGCGCGAGCCGGTGGCCGCGACGACGCCGTAGCTCGCGATCAGCGAGCCTGCCGCGAGCGGGGCCGTGGGCAGCGGGCGCATGCTGCGCAGCGTAGCGCTCGCCGGCAGCATAAGAGCCGACCTGTCCTGCTGCGGCCGCCTCGCACGCTGGCTTCGCCACGGGGTGATCCGTTGCCATGAACTGCCGTCCCCGGCTCATGCACAGGCGGACGCGCGAAGCCTCAACCGCCAAACAAGCCCGCAACTAGCGCGCAGCGGCACGAACACACCTACGACGAGGATGGGCGCCTCGAAGGCATCAAGTACTCACTACACAAAACTAGCGAACTCACCTTTTCACAGTTGGGTGATCGCCGATGCCGGCCGTTCCGGCGAAGAAGTAGGCGACGCCGACGCCGGGCGATCCGGCGTCTCGTTACCTGCGCCGGCGGATATCAGGGCCTATGACGAGCGGCGAGCATCTACATCCAGCAATCGAGGAAAGTACCTCGCCTGACAAGACGATCGGGCGTTCATGGTAGACGACGCCATCTCTGCTGCCGGGACGGGTCTCGACGTACGAGGCTCCGGGTCCCAATAGAATACGACGCAGATATGGACGATCTACCGGAAGCATCTCGGCGGCGCGACTCGCGGAGATCATCGACATGGATGTAGACCCAGATCAGCTCGCTCAAGCCTCGGGGGAGCTCAGAGGTATACGTACCTCCGAGCCCGTGGTAGAGACGATCCTCGTGGAGTTCGCCGCCCTGCGCGATGAGATTCGTCAGCGGATCAACAACCAATTCCTCATCCTTGCGGGATCAATCGCCCTGACTACTGCACTCGTCCCTATCGTCCAACACTCGAGCAAGGGTGCGAGACCGACGGTCCTTATGGTCGGAGGAGGGGTGTTCGGCTTGATCGCGGCGCTTTATTTTGACCAACATCTAATTGTCATCCAGATTGCGCGTTACACGCAGGAAAAGCTGCGCCCTCGGCTGCTTAAGGAGCTACAGTTGCCGGACACGGATGACGCGATCCTGGGATGGGAGCAAGTTCGTAGGCAGCTTGACCGACTTCGGCTAGTCTTTGGGTTCCGTGTCATGGCGACGATCGGCGTAGGGACAGTTTGCGTAATATCAGCAATCGTGCTCGGCGCGCGTCAAGGATCTTGGCCAGCGTACGCCATAGCAGCATCAGTAGGCGACTTCTGCGTATACCTCGCGATTGCGGCGATGATCAGGAGCCTGATCTCACATCATTATCAGCTGGTGTCTGTCCGAAAGGGCAGTGCATCCTAGACATGCTCCGTGAACATGCCCGGCAGTTCGCTGCCCAGTCAGCAGCCACACACTTCGGCTGCCGCGATCTCGGCCTTTTCGCTGCCGGCGGTTGCAGGATAAGTGTGATCCAAAGTTACTATTTCGGCTACGAGTTTGCGAGCGTCGTCTTTTGACCTTCTTGCGTGGTCTGACTCGCGACAGACTTGGCCTGAAAAAAGAGCTGACCCCGCTGGGCCGCCTTGTCTGCGACGGGTGCCGAGAACCTGATTAGATGCCAGAAGCCAGCTCATCGATGTGCTCTGCAGGCACGCCCTCGTGCTGGCATGCGCGCAGGAGACGGCTATCGGCGGTGAGGAGTGGTACGCCGATCGCCTCGGCCGCAGCCGCGTAAGCTGCGTCGTAGGCGCTCATGCGATCACGAAGCGCCCAGATGCGTGGCAGCCGTGGTGCGGTCGCATCCAGCACGATGTCGAGCTCGCCTAGCCACCGAAGGGCCACCGCGCCATCCGTGGCCGCTACAGCGCGTTGCCGGACGAGCCGTCGCAGCGCGCTCGCAGCCTCGACCAGACCGTGGGCGGCTGAGACAAATGTGAGCCGCGTTTGCGGGTCGGCGTAACGCTCGAGAAGTACTTCTGCCCCGGCGTGGTGACGTCCGTCGATCACGAGCTCGACGAGCACCGACGCGTCGGCGACAACCAACGCAGCCTCAGATGTCTTGGCCAGGTCGCTCCTCGCGAATGAGCTTGGCGACATCCGCCTTCACGGACGGGCGGCCACTCTTTATCTGCCCGACCAGTTCCGAGCGCTTGACCTGGTCGAGGCCAAGGCCGCGCTGCAGCGCCTCGATGGCACGCCGGTTCTTCGACATGCCGTTCGCGCGGGCGTCTGCTGTGAGGGCAGCGTCTAGATCGGGCGGGACGTTCCGCAGGTAGAGCGTGGACATGAGACGGATGCTAGCAGCTAGATAGCGTTTTGCTTGCACACCCGGCCTGGTCGTTCTCGCCTATTGAGATCCGCCGTGAGTCGCTAAGGCACTTATCGCGAAGAGTGCCTCAAACACCGATAATCGCTGATTGTCAGCCTTGCCCAGCAGCTACTCCAGCTCCGATGTGAGCACTGTGTCGAAGCGCGTGACGAGCACGAACGTGTGCCCTGACGCCTCAGCAAGCGCGGCGAGATCAAGCGAGTTGGGGTGTGACCGAAAGCCGAGCGACGTTCTTGACCTCCACTCTCTGTGTTGGTCAGAATGTCTGGCACGCGATTCGCTCAGTCTCCGTCAGAGACGGGTGCGCCTCTTGCCTGCGGGCCGCTAGGTGCGAAGACCGACCGATCGGGTCTCCGGGCACCAGCACGACCGCGATCCGTTTGTACGATGGATGCCGGCAAGTGGACGACCCCTATTGACCTCTAACGTTGTTAGTCGACGCCAAGGGGCGTACGATGATCGACCGTGGTGCTGGAAGACGACTCCATACGGGCATCGTCGCGGCTTTCCTGGCTGAAGGGCCAAAATCGATACATGCTCGTCTACGTCGTGGCGGCAGCTGGATTGGGGGTGGCGGGCATCGCGCTCTACGCCGTCGAGTCCGATCGACCCTGGGCTCAGGCTTGGATCCCGTCGGTTGCCGGGGCTCTTATCGTCGGTGCGCTGACCGTGCTGGTGCTCAACATTGTCGTCAATACCGCGGTCGATGAGGCGCGGCGGCGTCAGCTCCAACCGCTCCGAGAAGCAGCTGACCGAGAAATTCGCCAACTACGAGAGAAGATCGATCATTTCCTGGAGGCATGGCAACAGGTGATCGGAGAGCTCAGAGGCGACTACCCAGATGTCGTGCGCGAAGAAGAGGGCGCCCCGTCCTTCCCAGAGCTGCTCGTCTCGCGGCTCCCGCTAGATACGCACAGCCTCCTCTGGTCGGGTTGGGGCCAGCCTAATCACGATAGAGTTCTTGCTGAGCCAGAGTGGGGGAAGGCCGTGGAAATCGCCGGCCAAGTCAAGCGGCAGTCCGATCGCATTGTTGAGTGGTATTCAGAGGTACTTGGTCCGTCGATCCAGGCGGCGTTTGGACAGATTCAGGAGTACATCTTCGCGGTGGTGGAGAACATACCCCGGACGGGCCGCACGGATTGGTTCCATGACGAGGGCCCTCACCGGGAGTTCCTCGTCGCGTATCGGACCGTCTGGCCGGACGACGACCAGACTTTGGAAGCTGCGAGACATGAGACGCGAGGTATGTGGCTCGCGATCTGGCAGGGTCTGCGCGAAGGAACCAGTGAGCTGCAGGCGCAGGAGCGGGATCGTTCGTACGTGGATCCCGCCCTCGTCGGTCTTTACGACGCGGTCTACCCCCCGGGTCGGCGCGAGGACTGCTACCTCGAGCTCATCGCGTCTGCGCGGGCGGTGCTCGATCTAGGTTGCGGGACCGGCCGGCTCCTGAGGCGAGCCGCGACGGTCCGCGATCCCCGTGTGTTTCGTGGCGCCCCCCCCGTTTTGATCGGCCTCGACCGCGAGTCTTCGATGCTCGCCGAGGCCAAACCTGCGGGCGACGAGATGAGCTGGGAGGAGAGCCTGATTGTCTGGCAGTTGGGTGACATGCGGACGATCGACGTGGGCAGGCGGTTCGATCTCGTCACGATGACAGGGCGTACCTTTCAGGAGCTTCTGACAGACGGCGACGTACGCATGGCGCTGTCGAACGTCCTCCGTCACCTCGATCATGGAGGCCGATTCGCGTTCGATGTGCACCCCGGTGGAGATAAATCCTCGGCCATCCAAGTTACAACGGCGACTGGAGAAAGCGTTGACGTCGTCCACTCGCCGGAACGCACCATCGATCGAAACCTCGTCGAGTTCACCACAACGTACACGTTCGCAGGGTCGTCGACGCCTGCCGTTAGTCGAAATGTGCTCAGGTCCATCGACTCCGATCACCTTCGAGTGTTGCTGGAGGATGTTGGTTTCCGCATCGACGGCTGGTTCGGCAACTGGGATCACATCCCCTTCACGCCGTCGTCCGTCGCAGAAGACCTCGTCGTCGCTACCCGCGTCTATTGATAGTTCGCCTCCGCGGGTCGGCACCGGATGGAGCGATAACCGCGGGCTCTGGCCTCGCCTGCAGGCGAGGAGGCCGACAACGCACGATGCCGTAAACGCGCGAAAGCCCGAGAACGGGCCTTATGTAACTGCGCTGGTTGTGTCTGGTTAGCGTGTCGAAGTTGAAGCTCGTCTCGACCTTGCGCGGTATGGGAGTGCTCGTCCGGTTGACAAGCACAGTCCCCACACGTGACGTGGCGTCGCCGACACGCCAGCGATTAGCGAGCCACCGCTAGATGCCGGGAGCGTAGCCGTGTGGCAAACGTCGGCGGACGGGATCGCGACGAGACCGCATGGATACAGCCGAGCGCGAGCGGGGCCCCTGACTCGCGACCGACGAGCTTCGATTGAGGTACATGACTCGCAAACGTCCTGCGCCGCGTGCTCGCCGCCTCGCCGGCCGCCGTCGAGTTCGCGCTGTCATGACAGCGCTCGCGCGAGGTCGCCGCTGCGCACGACCTCGACGCCGCCGAGCCCGAGCCAGCTGGCCAGCGCGTGCAGCTGTTCGCGGAGCGCGCCGGCGGTCTCGGGCGGCGCGGCCGGCTCGCCGTGTGCCGCCTGCACGCGCAGCACCCCCGCCTCGCGGTCCGCCTTCAGGTCTATGCGCGCGACCAGCCGGTCGCCGAGCAGGAACGGCAGCACGTAGTAGCCGTGCACGCGCTTGGGCTTGGGGACGTAGATCTCGATGCGATAGCGGAAGTCGAAGATGCGCTCGGTGCGGTCGCGATTCCACACGAGCGAGTCGAACGGCCCGACCAGCGCACACGCGTCGACGCGCCGCGGGACGCGTGCGGCCGGGTGAAGATAGCCCTGTGTGCGCCAACCCTCGACCGACACCGGCAGCAGCTCGCCTGCCTCGACCAGCTCGGCGATGCGAGCGCGCGCCTCAATCGTCGGCAAACGGAAGTAATCGCGCAGGTCGCGCTCGGCCGCGACGCCAAGCGCTCGCGCCGCGACGCGCACCAGCTCGCGCTGGGCGTCCCCGACCGAGGGCGTCGGCAGCGCCAGCACCGCGCGTGGGAGCACGCGCTCGGGCAGGTCGTACAGCCGCTCGAAGCCGCGTCGCCGCGCCGAGGTGAGCCGCCCGCTCCAGAACAGGAACTCGAGCGCGCTCTTAACGTCCGACCAGTCCCACCACGGGCCCGTCCGCGGCGCCTCGTCGGCGGCCAATTCGGACGCCGAGATCGGGCCGCGCTCGCGGACGTCCTCGACGAGCCTCTCGAGTAGCTCCGGCCGCTCGCGGCTGACGCGCTGCATGCCTCCCCAGGCGTCGGCGCTCGCCCGCTCCATGCGCCAGCGCAGCAGCGGGTACAGCTCGACCGGCAGCAGCGACGCCTCGTGCCCCCAGTACTCGAACAGGCGCCGCGGCGCGTAGTGCGCAGCGCGGTCGAGCACGACGGTGTCGTAGGCGCCGAGGCGCGAGAACAGCGGCAGGTAGTGAGCGCGCACGAGCACGTTGACGGAGTCGATCTGCACGAGCCCGATGCGCTGCAGCACGCGCCGCAGCGCATGCCCACCGACCGGGCCGGTGGCGCGCGGGCCGCCGAAGCCCTGCGCTGCGACGGCGACCCGGCGGGCCTCGGCGGCTGACAGTCGCTCCCGTGACGGCATGGGGTTCAGCCTACGGGGGGCGGCACCGTCTGGCCTACTGAACGGTCAGCTTGCCCTCCGTGCCCTGCGCGCGGTGGTTGCCGATCGGGCAGTACCACTCCGAGGTGCCGGGCTTGCGGTCCACCGTGAGCTTCTTGCTCGGGTCAGGGAGATTGAATTCGGCGTCGCCCCCCCATCTCGACACGTTGTCGCGCCAGCCGAGCTGCTTGAAATCCGGCCGCGCTACCGGACGTCGACGTACAAGGGCTTGGGCGCCTGACGCCTCGGCATCGGGTCCGGCCGCGAAGGACGACGGCCCCGCCGCGAGCTCGCTTCACGCTCAGGCACTCATCGCCAGGAGTGCCTGAAACCACGATAATCGCCGATAATCCGCGGGTATCCGCACGACGATCGGCGCGTTGTCATCGCCACGAATCACCTGTAAATCTGCACCTTTCAGCGCTGAATCTGCCGCGCGAGCGGCGTCTTTGCAAACAGGAGCCCGCCGGTTCGATCCCAGCTGACACGAACTCCCCGCTACAAATGCACCGGCCGGCATCGGCAGGCGTTGGCGAGCCAGGCCACCGGGAAAACTACTGACGCACTTACGCGCGAAGCTACGGATGCGCCGGGTGCGGGCTCGCTCGTAGGCTGCCGAACATGATCAAGAGCGCCGTCATCGGAGCCGTCTTCAACCTCAACCACCCAGCGCACGTCGTGCATTGGCACTTCATCAAGCTGCCGCTGGCGAACGTGATCGTGATCGGGCTGATGCTGGTCGCGTTCGCTGTGGCGATCGCGCTGCCGTTCCCAGGCGCCGCGAGGCGGGCAGCGGCACGGCGGCAGGCGGGCGAATCGTGAGTGGCTCCACCGACAGCTCGTGGACGGTCAAAGTCCGCGAAAAAGCCGTCGAGGCGCTGCCGCCGGAGAAGCTCTTGCCCGACGGCCAGCCGACCTACGTGGCGTCGTGGATCTACATGTTCGGCGTCGCCAGCATCGCCTCGCTTGTCGTGATCATCGGCTCGGGCTCGATCCTCGCGCTGAAGGGGCCCGCATGGTGGCACTACACCGGCGTCGGGCACTTCTTCAACAGCATCCACATGTGGGCGGTCGAGCTGTTCTTCTTTGCGATGGTCGTGCACCTGTGGGGTAAGTACTGGATGTCCGCCTGGCGCGGCGGGCGCGCGCGTGTGTGGATGACGGGCGCGATCACGTTTCTGGTCGCGGTGCCCACCGCGCTCACCGGCTACGTCTCCCAGCAGAACTTCGACGCCCAGTGGATCTCCACGCAGGCCAAGGACGGGCTCAACTCCGTCGGCGTCGGCGCGTTCTTCAACGTCACCAACTTCGGGCAGATGTACAGCTACCACGTGCTGCTGCTCCCGATCGCCGTGGTGGTGCTCGTGTCGGCGCACGTGCTGCTCGTACGCCGACACGGGGTCGTACCACCGATCGAGCTGGGGGCGCGCCTGCAGGCGGCGCCTACAGGTGAGGCTCCCGCGGCAGCGACCGGAGCCGCGGGAGCGGGCTCATGAGCCTGCTGCGCCCCAAAGACGACACCAAGCCGTGGGCAGGCGCCTACCAGCCATATGACCTCGTCAAGGAGCTGTGCATCGCGATCGGCGTGATCGGGCTTTTGGCAGTCGTGCTCGCGGTGCTGTTCTCCTCCCCCGACGACAAACCGAGCACGGTCGCGCAGTGGTCGCGCCAGCTGCCCGTCGACTTCGTGAAGACGGCGGCCACCGAGCTCGACGGCACGAGCGGCACCGCCGAATACGGCCCTCCGTACAACCACAACGGCGAAGGCCAGCACGCAGCGTTCATCTACCTGCAGAAATGGCTCGGGGTGAGCCACCCGATCGACACGGCCGCGGACTACGTGATCGATCCGCTCGAGACGATGCCAAACGACCCCGCCCTGCAGCGCGCGCTCGCCGAATACCGGGCGGCGCCGGAAAAGACGCAGAAGGCCTGGGGCGAAGCGTATGCCAAGCCGCTCGAAGAAGACGCGGAAGCCGAAGAAGAAGGCAAGCCGCTGCCGAAGACGGTGAGCGTCGACCCCGACGACCGGGCATGGTGAACGTGCAGGCGAACGGCACCGGCCCCGTGCCCACGATGATGACGAGCCTGCTCAGCCTCGCCCGCAGCGGCGGCCTCGACGGCAGCCTGCTGACGAGCAAGCAGTTCTTCCAGACCGACTACACCAAGCCCCTGCTGTTCATGGCCGACGGCGGCCTGCTCGACAAACGCGCAGAAGAACAGCGCCTCGGCGGCGACGAATGGGGCATGATGAACGAGACCGGCAGCTACCCTGGCCAGGCGTGGCTGTGGCTGTACGCCTTCTGGTACCAGATCGAACCGTTCAAGGCCTCAGAAAACGCGGACGTTCTCGTGATGCTCGTTATGGGCGTCCTCAGCCTCGCGTTCATCGGCATACCGTTCATCCCCGGCGTGCGCGACCTGCCCCGCAAGCTCCCGATCTACAAGCTGATCTGGCGCGAGCACTACGCCGCCGGCCCGCCGCCTCCGCCGGCGCAACCGCGAATAGTCGCGGCCGTCCCAGATCCGGCGCCCAGCGCAAGACCCTGAGTAGCCAGCGAGCCGTCTAGCGCGCGATCAGACCGCGCTCGAGCGCGTAGCCGACGAGGTCCGCGCGGGTGGAGAGGCTGCAGCTTCTGCTGGATGTGCGAGCGGTGCGTCTCGACCGTGCGCACCGAGAGAAAGAGCTGCTGCGGCGATCTCGGCGTTGGTGTGGCCGAGCGCGATCAGCCGCAGCACGTCGACCTCGCGCTCTGAGAGGTCGTCCGGCGGCCCCGGCGGCGGCTCAGAGGCGATGCGCGCTCCCAGGCGCGGGTTCAGGTAGCTCTCGCCCGCAGCGGCGCGGCGCACCGCTTCGACGAGCTCCTCGTCGGCCGCCTCCTTCAGCACATAGCCGAGCGCGCCGCCGCCGAGCGCCTCGCGCGCGAACGCCGGCTCCTGCTGCATCGTCAACACCACGATCTGCGTCTCCGGCGACTCCTCGCGCAGCTGCGGGATCGCCTCGAGGCTCGATCCCCCCGGCATGTTGAGGTCGAGCACGAGCACCTTCGGGTGGTGCCCGCGGACATACCGCTTGGCGCTGTCGACGTCGCTGGCCTCAGCCACGACTTCGAAGTCGCTCTCGCTGTCTAGCAGCAGCCGCAGGCCGCCGCGCACGACCGCGTGGTCGTCCGCGAGCACGATGCGGATCGACTCGCCGGCAGGCATCTCAGGCACCGGAATCAGCCGCCCGCGGCAGCACGAGCAGCGAGCAGCGAGCGTGGCGCTCGAGGTAGTCCGAGGTGCTGCCCAGCACGAGCCGCCGCAGCGGACCGTAGCCGCGCGAGCCGACGACCAGCAGGTCGACATCCTCGCCGAAGGCCGCGAGCTCCTCGCCCGCGAGCCCGTACACGGCGCGCCCGTCGACGCCGGCAAGCTCGCTCATGCGCGCGCTCGCCTCCTTGATCATCAGATCGATGCTGTCTCCGATCGCGGGCGCCATCAGCCCGGTGAAGGCGTAGGCCGGGATCGAGACGACTTCCAGTGCCGCGATGCTCGCGCCGCTCGCCTGCGCAACCTCCCGCGCCACGGCGAGCGCGTGCTCGCTTTCCGGCGAGCGGTTGTAGGCGACGCCCACCTTCGCTATCGGATTGCTCTCCTGCCCGCCGTGCCCGCTGTAGCCGCGGGCGGCGATCGCGACCGCGCACGGCGCGCCGTTGAGCGCAGCGCGGGTGTCGTCGCCCAACATCGCGCGACCGAAGCCTCCGTGGCGGCAGGAGCCGACAACCAGCAGATCGGCGTCCTGCTCCTCAGCCTGGCGGTGCAGCCCGGCGCCCGCGCTCGCCGCAACGATGCTCACGAGCTCGGCTGGCACGCCGGCGTCGGCGCGCTCGCCCTCCAGCAGCGCCATCGAGGCGTCGCGCTCCTCGGCCAGCAGCCCCGGCGTAAGCGCCTGTAGCGGGTCCATCTCACCGGAGCGGACGTGGGCCAGGGTCAGCTTGGCGCCGGACCCCGCCAGCCGCGTGGCTAGCGCAATCGCGTCACGCCCGCTGCCTGAGCCATCCACTCCTACGAACACGTTCTCGAACATGGTCAACGCCTTCTCCTTCGATAGTTGCCCGACATGCTAGGCGCACGACGCGGGCACCCCCTCCGCGATCGTCCCAGCCGCGGTTGCGGGCTTCTACGTAGGCGCGCGCCCGCGGCGGCAGTAGGCTCGACCTGGACCAGCACCGTGACCCAGAACACGACCGCGACACGCGCACCCGCCCCGCTCGCCGCATCCGAGCTGGAGCTGACTCGACGCCTACTGGCGCGCGGCCAACTACCTGTCGGTGGGCCAGATCTACCTGCTCGCCAACCCGCTGCTGCGCGAGCCGCTGCGGATCGAGCACACCAAGCCGCGCCTGCTCGGCCACTGGGGCACGACCCCCGGCCTGAACTTCGTCTACGCGCACCTGAACCGCGTGATCCGCGTGCGCGACCTGAACGCGATCTACGTCGCCGGCCCGGGCCACGGCGGCCCCGGCCTCGTGGCGAACGTCTACCTCGAGGGCACCTACAGCGAGGTCTACCCGCACATCGGCCACGACGAGGAGGGCCTGCGCCGGCTGTTCCGCCAGTTCTCCTTCCCCGGCGGCATCCCGAGCCACGTCGCACCGGAGACGCCCGGCTCGATCCACGAGGGCGGCGAGCTCGGCTACTCGCTCGCGCACGCCTTCGGCGCCGCGTTCGACAACCCCGACCTGCTGGTCTGCTGCGTGGTCGGCGACGGCGAGGCCGAGACCGGACCGCTGGCGGCGAGCTGGCACTCGAACAAGTTCCTGAACCCCGCGCGCGACGGCGCCGTGCTGCCCGTGCTGCACCTCAACGGCTACAAGATCGCCAACCCGACCGTGCTCGCGCGGATCCCCGAGACGGAGCTGCGCGCGCTGCTCGAGGGCTACGGCTACGCGCCCCGATTCGTCGACGGGCGACGAGCCTGCGGCGATGCACCGGCTGATGGCCGCCACGCTCGACGAGGTCGTCGAGGAGATCGCCGAGATCCAGCGCGTCGCACGCGCGAACACGGTCCCCGCCAGGGCTCATGCAGGCTCGAGCGGCGAGCCCGCGGGCCTCACGGTCCCGCCCGCCCGGCCACGCTGGCCGATGATCGTGCTGCGCACGCCCAAGGGCTGGACGGGTCCCAAGGAGGTCGACGGGCTGCCGGCCGAGGGCTCGTTCCGCTCCCACCAGGTGCCGCTCGCCGACCTCGCCGTCAAAGCCCGAGCACCTGGCGCAGCTGGAGACGTGGATGCGCTCCTATCGGCCCGAGGAGCTGTTCGACGAGCACGGCGCGCTACGGGCCGAGCTGGCGGCGCTCGCGCCGCACGGCGAGCGGCGCATGGGCGCCAACCCGCACGCCAACGGCGGCCTGCTGCTGCGCGACCTGGAGATGCCCGACTTCCGCGACTACGCCGTCGCGGTGCGAGCAGCCGGGCACCGGCACGAGCGAGGCCACGCGCGTACTCGGCGGCTTCCTGCGCGAGGTCGATGCGCAGCAACGGCGAGAGCTTCCGCCTGTGGGCCCCGACGAGACCGCCTCCAACCGCCTCGGCGCCGTGTTCGAGGTGACCGACCGCGCAGTGGGAGGCGCAGGCGCTCGCCGAGCGACGATCACCTCGCGCCGGACGGGCGCGTGATGGAGGTCCTGTCCGAGCACCTCTGCCAGGGCTGGCTCGAGGGCTACCTGCTCACCGGCCGCCACGGCCTGTTCAACTGCTACGAGGCCTTCATCCACATCGTCGACTCGATGTTCAACCAGCACGCCAAGTGGCTGAAGGTCACGCGCGAGATCCCGTGGCGCCGGCCGATCGCCTCGCTGAACTACCTGCTCTCCTCGCACGTGTGGCGCCAGGACCACAACGGCTTCTCCCACCAGGACCCCGGCTTCATCGACCACGTCGTCAACAAGAAGGCCGAGATCGTGCGCGTGTACCTGCCGCCGGACGCCAACTGCCTGCTGTCGGTCGCCGATCACTGCCTGCGCAGCCGCGACTACGTCAACGTGATCGTCGCCGGCAAGCAGCCCGCGCTCGACTACCTCGCGATGGACGACGCGATCGCGCACTGCACGCGCGGGATCGGAGTGTGGGACTGGGCGAGCAGCGACGAGGGCTCGGAGCCCGACGTGGTGCTCGCGTGCGCGGGCGACGTGCCGACGCTCGAGGCGCTCGCCGCCGCCGCGATCCTGCGGCGCGAGCTGCCCGCAGCTGAAGGTGAGGGTCGTCAACGTCGTCGACCTGATGCGCCTGCAGCCCGACATCGAGCACCCGCACGGACTCGCCGAGGAGGAGTTCGACGCGCTGTTCACCACCGGGCGCCCGGTGATCTTCGCCTACCACGGCTACCCGTAGCTGATCCACCGTCTCACCTACCGGCGCACCAACCACCACAACATCCACGTGCGCGGCTACAAGGAGGAGGGCACCACCACGACGCCGTTCGACATGGTGATGCTCAACGACCTCGACCGCTTCCACCTCGTAATCGACGTGATCGACCGCGTGCCCGGATCTCGCCGAGCGCGCCGCGCACCTGCGCCAGCACATGGTCGACGAGCGCCTGCGCCACCGCGCCTACACCCGCGAGCACGGCGAGGACCCGCCGCAGCTCAGTGGCTGGACGTGGCCGTCGGACCGCGACGACGCGCCGGCTTCGGCATAGGGCCGACGGCCGGCAGCCACGGCGATCGCTTGCGAGGCGCGAGCGTCTTGTGCGCATAGTCGATGCCGAGTCGAATCGCCTGCTCGAGGAACGCTTCATCGAACAGGATGTAGCTGAGCAGGTCGCCGTCGCCCTTCTCAGCGCGCCCGAGCAGCGCATGGGCCAAGCGGAAGTCGAGCTCGCGGATGGCCCGCCGACCGCGGTGGCGCTCGGCATACAGGCGCGCTGCGAGCGCGCCCAGCTCATGGCGCGACTTCGGGCCGACGAACAGGCGCGGAATCAGCCGCACGCTGCTCCCGTCCGCTCGCGTGTTGAGCTTGTCGAGCGTGTGGAGATCCTCGATCATGCCGTCGGCGAGCAGGCAGCCGAGGACGCCGGCGACGCTGTCGATCACGTCCGGCGGACGACGCTGCGGGGACGGCGGCGGCGCAGGCGGGTACACGTCAGGATGAGTCGCCACCACGACGACGTGCGTCGCGCCGAGCGCGATCGCGGGTGACAAGGGCACGTTGAGACGCACGCCCCCATCGGTGTAATAGGCACTCTCGATCTCGATCGGGCGAAACAGGACCGGGATCGCCGAGGACGCGAGCACGTGCTTGTAGCTCACCGCCGTCGGGTGATAATCGATCGCGCGGGCAAGGTTCGCTTGCGGCAGCGGCACGCCGGGAGCCAGATCGGCGAACACGGACGTGCGCTCGTGAGCATCCGTCGCGACCACCGCGAGCGCCTCGACCACGCCATCTTCGACATTGCCCCGCAGCGAATCGTCAAAGGCCGCGAACGTCTGCTCGGCGAAGCCGGCGAGCGGCGAGGTGTCGAGCAGACTGACGACATGAGCGCGCCCGACGAGTTGACCCACATATGTGACGAACGTGCTCGGGCCGCTGCGCAGCGGTGAACGAAACACCTTGCGCACGGTCAGGCTCCGCCAGAACGCCAGCAGCTTCTCGCCCGCCTCCGCGGCGGGCAGTCCCGCGGTGGCGGCGAGCAGCGTCGCGTTGATCGCACCAGCGCTCGTGCCGACGAACACCGTCGGGCGCAGCCCCTGGGCGTCGAGCCACGGCACGAGCACCGACAGGGCGCCGGCCTCAAACGCGCCGCGGGCACCCGCGCCGGCGACGACGAGGGCCACACGCGGCGTGTCTGATGCGGCGCCGGTGACGGCCACCGTGCCTGTCACCGGTGAATGCGGGGCAGACGCGACGCCCAAGCCGGCCTGTCGGCCCGAGCCTGGCCAAAGATCTGCGACCACTTTTCGGGTTTGCCTTCCGGCGCCACGCTGATGTAGCCCTGCGGGGCGAGTTGGAAAGGCTGCTCGATCGAGTCGCGGAAGGAAAGGTCGGGCCGCGTCTGCGCCATTCCGAACCAAGCCGGGAACACGAAATCGGCCACCGTCACGCCAACGTGCCGGCCCTCGGGCGCCCCGATGTCGTAGCCACAGCCCTGCACCGGATCGGCGACCTCGACGATGTAGAACTGCTTGGCCGTGCTGTTCAGGACCTTGCGCACGTTCGCCACGTCCGGGTCGACCAGCATCTCGAGCATCTCGTGGCTCGCGACTTCAGCCGCGTCCGTCCCGTCTTCTTCCGCTGTCTTGACGAACACGTCCGAGAACGGGATCTCGGTACCCGATTCATCTTCGTGATACCCGAGGGCGCCAGCCTCGTTGGACGTGTCGAGCAGGATGATGTTCCACGCGCCTGCCGGCGGCTTGGCGCCCGCCGGGAGTTGCACCACGTGCGCGGGCGGCGCGTAACCGTGCTCCACCCACGGCGAGCGGCCATAGTGGTAGAGCGCCTGGTAGTTCAGACTCCAAACGATGTCGCGCAGTCGCGTCGGCGACAGCGTGCCGTCCGAGGTCTGGTCCTCTACGGTGAGCAATTGTGAGGCGAGGCCGGCCATATGTCCCCCAGGATCGACGTTGGAAATAGGTCCAGCGGGCCCGCCCAAATAGGTCTGTCACAGGCGCAAGCGCCGCCGCCGCCGACCTTACAACGCCGACACCCTTGTGTCAAATAATCGAATTAAGCGATTTGGTGAACAGGACGTGAAGCACGGTGCCGCAGCTCTGCACCGCGACCCGACACCATTGCTGCGACGCTGGCGTGTGGATGCACGTCCTCGTCGTCAACGCCGGCTCGAGCTCCCTGAAGCTGACGCTGCTCGCCTGTGCCCGCGAGCGCGAGGGCGAGGACAGCACGATCGCGGAGCGGGAGCTCGAGGCGCCCCACGCACAGGTGGACCACGCAGAGCTGCGCGAGGCGCTGGACTCCGGGCTGGGCGACGCCGACGCGGTCGGGCATCGCATCGTGCACGGCGGCAGGCGCTTCCACGAGGCGGTCGTGATCGACGCCGAGGTCGAGCGCGAGCTGCGCGCCCTCGTCGAGCTCGCTCCGCTGCACCAGCCCAAGTCGCTCGCCGCGCTGGACGCGGTGCGCGAGGCGCTGCCACAGCTGCCCGCGGTGGCGTGCTTCGACACCGCCTTCCACGCGACCCTGCCGGCTGCCGCAGCGACGTACGCGATTCCGCGCGAATGGCGCGAGCCCTGGGGGCTGCGCCGCTACGGCTTTCACGGCCTCTCGCACGCATGGGTCGCGCGGCGCGCTCCGCAGCTACTGGGGCGCGACGCACGAGACCTGCAGATCGTCAGCTGCCACCTCGGCGCGGGCGCGTCGCTGTGCGCGATCGCGGACGGCGCCTCGCGCGACACGACGATGGGCTTCACGCCGCTCGAGGGCCTCGCGATGGCGACCCGCTCGGGCAGCGTCGACCCAGGGATGCTGCTGTGGCTGATGCAGCACGAGGGTCTCAGCGCGGACGAGCTCGCGGACGCACTCGAGCACCGCTCCGGGCTGCTCGGCCTCGCCGGCAGCGCCGACATGCGCGAGGTGCTCGCTCGCGCAGCAACGCACGACGGCGCGACACCCAAGGGCAACCGGACCGCTGAGGGTGGAACAACAGCGGGCGCCGCTTCGGAACTGACGGAGCGCGCACAGCTCGCACTCGACGTCTACATCCACCGCCTGCGCGCCGGGATCGCGGCGATGGCGGCGGCGCTCGGTGGACTGGATGCGCTCACGTTCAGCGGCGGCGTCGGTGAGCACAGCGCGGCGATACGGGAGCGCGCGGCGGCGGGGCTCGGGTTCCTGGGCGTACAGCTGGACCGTGAGCGCAACGACGCGGCGGACGGCGACGCGGAGATCGGCGCCGATGGCGCCGTCGCGCGCACGCTCGTCATCGCCGCGCGCGAGGACCTCGAGATCGCACGTCAGGTCACGGCGCTGCTGGAACGCTGAGCCGCAGCCAGCTCGACCGCATCGGCGACCGTCAACGCGCCGTCGCTGCGAGCGAGCGCCTGCGCCATCGTGCGCGCCGCGCGCGCGAGCGCCGGATCGTCGAGCGCGGCGGCAATCACCCGGCGTAGCCGCGCGGGCGATGCGCGCTTGCGGACGCGCACGCCCGCACCGCAGACGACCACGCGCGCGGCGTTGTCGGGTTGGTCGCGCTGGTCGGGGATGCACACCAGCGGGACGCCGTCGGCGAGCGCCGCGTTGACGGTCTGCCAGCCCGCGTGCGTGACCACCAGCGCCGCGTGCGGCAGCACCGTGCGGTGCGCGACGAAGTCGACGGCGCGCGCGTTCGCGGGCAGGCGCAGCGCGCCTGCGTCCAGCGCCGGGCCCACAGTCAGCAGTGTCCGCACCGGCAGCTCCGCGAGCGCGTCGAGCACGCGTTGGGCGAGCCCCAACTGGTTCATGTAGCTGGTGCTGAAGCTCGCCAGCACGAGCGGGTCGGTGTTCGTCTCGGGCCACGGCGAGTGCCACTCGCGCGAGTACGGCTCGAACGCGGGGCCGACGTAGCGCACGTTCGCGGGCAGCGCGCCGCGGCTCGAGAAGTCCAGCTCCGGGGCCGTCATCACGCACACCTCGCGCACGCGCAGCAGCTGCTCGGCCCAGTGCCGCAGCGGCGAGAGGCCGAGCTCCGCGCGCGCCTTGTTGATGAGCCCCAGCCCCAGCCCCAGCATGCGGGACGCGGCGCCGTTCAGAGCGCGGTCGCGCGCGGCTCCCACCCAGCCCTGGCGCGGCGCCACGCCGCTGAACAGTGGCGGCACGCCCGCCACCGGCAGGGGATACGGGCAGTGCACGAGCGCGAACGCGGGCACGCGCGCCGCCTCCGCCGCAACCGCCGCGCCGGTCACCATCCAGTCGAGCACCACCGCGTCCGCCGGCCAGCGCGCGAGCAGCTCCGCACACTCGCGCGACGCGTTCACCACGAACGCGAACAGCCCGTTTTTGAGGACCCGCTGAGCGCTGCCGAACCTCGTGCGCGCCTCCCAGTCGCGCAGCGAGTCCGTCTCACGCCGCGTGATGTCCATCGCCGGGACGGTGCGGCGGAACTCGACGAAGCCGGCGCCCGTCGCCTCGATCCGCTGGCGCGCCGCGCCGTGCGCCAGCACCTGCACCTGATGGCCGCGGCGCACCAGCTCGCGCGTGACCGCGAGCTGCGGTGGAGCGTTGCCGCTGAACGCCACCAATGTCTGCACCACACGCACGCCCATATTTGATTTTATATAGAATAAAGTTAATATGTCAAGCTCGATCGCTCAGCGGCGCCCCTATCGGATGTCCGCCCGCGCCGCCGCCACCGCCACCACGCGCGAGCGCATGCTCCAGGCCGCATGGAGGCACTTCGCCAGCCGTCCCTACGAGGACGTGCGCCTGCACGAGATCGCCACCGACGCCGCCGTCAGCCTGCCGACGCTGCACAACGCATTCGGCGCCAAGGAGCAGCTGCTCACCGCCGCCTACGCGTGGTGGGGCCTGCGCGTGATCGCGCAGCGCGAGACCGCGCCCACGGGCGACGAGCGGCTCGCCGTCGCCGCGCTGTTCGACCACTACGAGGCGCACGGCGACGCGATCCTGCGGATGCTCTCCCAGGAGGAGCGAGTCCCGGAGATCCGCCAGATGACCGACGCGGGCCGCGGCTACCACCGCGAGTGGGTGCGGCGCGCGTTCGCGTCGCCGCTGCAGGGCCTGCGCGGCGACCAGCGCCGACGGCGCCTGAACGCGCTCGTGCTCGCCACCGACGTGCTCGCGTGGAAACTGCTGCGTCGCGATATGCGGCTCGACCGCGACGAGTCAGAACGTACGACGATCGAGATGGTGCGTACCATGGGGGCGTGCCGGACGAAGCCCCCAAGGGGCCAGACCGCGTAAGCGGCGAGCGCTCCGAAGCCCATCCGCCGCTGCCGCGCGACAAACGCGGCTGGCAGGTCGCGCCGGCGCCCGACGGGCGCGGCATGCCCGAGCACGCCAACCCCGGGCCGCCGCCGCACCGCATGCGCGGCTTCTGGTACTTCGTGCTCGCGCTGATCGCGCTCAACTGGCTGTCCGTCCTGTTCTTCCAGCCCAGCACCGGTGAAGAACGGGTGACGGTGCCGTTCAGCCCGTATTTCCTCGCGCATGTGAAGGCGGGTGAGGTCGCCACGATCGCCTCCAAGGGCGACACGATCCAGGGCAAGTTCAAGACGAAGCTGCGCTACCCCGAAAGCGACAAGAAGGCAACGCCCACGAAGGAGTTCGCCACGCAGGTGCCGAGCTTCTGGAACGGCGCCCAGCTGTCCGCGCTGCTGCAGGAAAAGGGCGTGCAGATCAAGGCGGAATCGACGACCGCGAGCCAGTCGCTGCTGGCCGAGCTGCTGCTCGGGTTCGGGCCGACGCTGTTGATCGTCGGCCTGTTCGTGCTGATCTACAAACGCGCCGCGAAAAGCGCCGGCGGCATGGGCGCGCTCGGCAACTTCGGCAAATCCCAGGCGCGACGGGTGGACCCGGAAAAGATCCGCGTGACGTTCGACGACGTCGCCGGGATCGACGAGGCCAAGGCAGAACTATCGGAGATGGTCGACTTCCTGCGCAACCCCGAGCGCTACGGCAGCCTCGGCGGGCGCATGCCCCACGGCGTGCTGTTGTCGGGCGAGCCCGGAACGGGCAAGACGCTGCTCGCCCGCGCCGTCGCCGGAGAGGCGCACGCCGCGTTCTTCTCGATCTCCGCCTCGGAGTTCATCGAGGCGATCGTCGGCGTCGGCGCCGCCCGCGTACGCGACCTCTTCGCCAAGGCCAAGGAGGCGGCGCCATCGATCATCTTCATCGACGAGCTCGACGCGATCGGGCGCTCGCGCCAGGGCTCCGTGTCGGTGACCGGCGCCAACGACGAGCGCGAGCAGACGCTCGACCAGATCCTGACTGAAATCGACGGTTTCGAATCCTCGCAGGCGGTGATCGTGCTCGCCGCCACCAACCGCCCCGACGTGCTCGACCCCGCGCTGCTGCGCGCCGGGCGCTTCGACCGGCGCGTCACCGTGCAGGCCCCGGACCAGAAGGGGCGCGTCGAAATCCTCAAGGTGCACACGCGCTCGATCCCGCTCGACGACGACGTCGACCTCGATGCGCTCGCCTCGAGCATGCCCGGCATGGTCGGCGCTGACATCGCCAACCTCGCCAACGAGGCCGCGCTGCTCGGCGCCCGCCGCGGGCACAAGAAGGTGAAGATGGCCGACCTCACCGACTCGCTGGAGAAGATCATGCTCGGCTCCCCGCGCGGCCTCGTGCTCGGGCCCGCCGACCGCGAGCGCACCGCCTACCACGAGTCCGGCCATGCGCTCGTGGGGATGCTCACGCCAGGCGCCGACCCTGTGCGCAAGATCTCGATCATCCCGCGCGGCATGGCGCTGGGCGTGACCCTGTCGACACCCGACGCAGATCGGGTGTCCTACTCGCTCGAAGAACTGCAGGCGAAGATCCGCGTGTCGCTTGGCGGGCGCGTCGCCGAGGAGGTCGTCTACGGCAAGATCACCACGGGCGCCGAGTCCGACATCCAGCAGCTCACCCAGATCGCGCGCCAGATGGTCGGGCGCTGGGGCATGAGCGAGGCGATCGGGCCGATCACCGTCCTGCCCTCCGAAAGCCAGGGCCCGTTCCTGCCGGGCGCCAGCGAGACCTCGCAGGACACACAGCGCCTCGTCGATGCGGAGGTGCGCAAGCTCGTGGACGACGCCCATCACGAGGTCACGCAGCTGCTGGAGGAGCATCGCGAACAGCTCGAGAGCCTCGCTCAGGCACTGCTCAAGGCAGAGACGCTGGACGCGCCCGCCGCCTACGCCGCCGCCGGCGTGCCGCTCGCCGAGCAGGAGCCGGCTCCGGCTGCCGCTTCGGCTGCCCCTGCTGCGCCGGCTCCCACTACAGCCTGATCCGGGAGCCACGCCTCATGCCGGCTGCGGACCGGTCGACGGCGTCGCCTCGGCATTCGCGCGCTCGAGCAACTCCACGCCCAGCGTGCAGACGGCGAGGCTGACGAGCGCCGAGGCGACGATCGCGGTCGCCACGACCGCCGAGACCCTGTGCTCGGCCAGCCCGAGCGAGGCGACCGCCGCAGGCACGCCGAGCTGCGCGGTGGCCGTCAGCGCACCCGCCACGGGCACGCGCACGAGCAGCGCCGCGAGCAGGTGGACGACGACGTTCAGGGCCGTCAGCGCGCCTGCGAGCGCGAGCATCGACGGGCTGCGCACGAGACCCGCCAGATCGAGCTGCGCGCCGAGCACGACGAAGTACAGCGGCACGAAGAAGCCGTCGGCGACGCCCCGCACCTGCGTCGAGAGGCGTTTGGGCCCGCCGATCACAGCCACCATCACCCCGGCGGCGAAGCCGGCGATGAGGATGCTCGTGCCGCCCTTCTGCGCGATCCACGCCAGCAGGAACAGGACGAGCAGAGACAGGCGCAGGTCGAGCGCCCAGCGGCGCTGCTTGGACAGGCGGCGCACGCGGTGCAGCCACTCGTGGCCGGCGAGCAGCCGCGCGACGGCGAACAGCAGGATCGCCGCCGCCGCCACGAGCAGGCCGCCGAGCGCCACGCGACCCACGCGCCCGGGCTGCAGCACGATCGGGACCGCCAGGATCGTGATGATGTCGGCGATCGTCACCTGCGCCATCACCGTCAGCACGACGGTGCCGTCGAGGCCCGTCTCCTCGACAGCCGGCAACAGCACGGCGGCGGAGCCCGAGGCGAGCACGACGGCGTAGATCGCCGCGTGGCCAGACCCGGCGATGCTCGCCGCAAGCAGCCCAGCGGGCACCGCGAGCACGCACACGATCGCCACCAGCAGCCCGCCTCTCCTCGCGGCGGCCGCCAGCCGCCGGTCGCTCAGCGGCAGGTGCATGCCGACCGTCAGCATCAGCATCGCAAACCCGATTTCCCCGAGTTTCGCGATCGTGGCGTCGGCGGGGTGCACCGTGCCAAGCACCGCCGGCCCGACGAGAATCCCCGCGAGGATCTCGCCGACGACGACCGGAATGAACCTGCGCGTCGCGACGCCCAGCAGTGGCCCGCCGAGGCCGGCGAGCACGATCAGCACCAAGGTTCCGAAGCTCATAGGCACATGAAACTGTCAGAACGCTTCGTCCGTCACTGTTCGACGAGGTCCCGGCGCCGGAACAGCACCAGCGCGGCGAGCGCCGCGAGCACGCCGATCCCGATCATGATCGCCGCGGCGCCGGCGCGGAACGGCTGCGCCGGCACGAGCCCGACGTGCTCGAAGGGGGTCAGCTCGACGAGCAGGCGCGGTGCGCCGAGCAGCGAGCCCAGCAGGTCCCACATGAACGCGACGGCGACGAGCACGTAGGCGATCCCGGCGCTCGCCCGCGGCACGCTCGCGTACGCGAGCGCGGCGACCCCCAGGAACAGGAGCGCGACCGGCATGCAGTTCGCGCCGGCCTCGAGCAGCTGCGCCAGCGACACGCTGGCGCCCTGGGAGGCGGCACCGGCCCAGGTCAGCAGACCGATCGCGACCGACAGCACGGCGGCGGCCACCGCAGCCAGCAGCAGGCGTCCGCCGAGCCATCCGCTGCGCCCGAGCGGCTGGCTGAGCAGCGTCTGCAGGCGCGCCTCGATCTCCTCCTCCCTGGCGGCGCCGATCTGCGCGCACGCGAACAGGCTGACGACGAGGATGAAGAAGATGAACACGAACGCGAGGTAGCCCGTCGGGGTGAAGATCGAGCCGGAGCCGAGCTTTGCGATCTCGCGCTGCAGGCTCTTGGAGATCCCGGCCGAGGAGATGCTCGTCGAGACCATGCCCAGGATGAAGGCAAACGCGCCGGTGCCGAGTAGCCACACGACCAAGCTGGCACGCTCGCCGCGCAACGCCTGGGCGCTCGCCGAGGACAGCAGCCGCAGGCGCGGCGTGGCCGAGTCGTGAGCCGGCAGCACGCCCGTGCCGATGTCGCGACCGGCCGCGATGCGAGCGGCCACCGCGAGCGCCAGCGCCGTTGCGATCGCCGGCAGCGCGAGCGCGAGCGGCTCAGGGCCGGCGAACGGGCGCAGCTCCTCCGCCCAGCCGAGCGGCGTCGCCCAGCGCAGCCACGCGAGGTTCGGGACGGTGTCCGCGACCACGCGTACCAGCAGGAACAGCGCCACGATCGCGCTCCCCAGCTCCAGCGCGATCCGGCGTGTCGGCGCGAGCTGGCTGGCCAGGGCGCCGACGCCCACGAACACCGGCGCGACGGAGGCGGTCGCGAGCGCGAGGTAGGCAGAGCCGCCCGCGGGCAGGCCGCCCACGAGGTAGCCGGCGAACAGCGCCAGCCACAGCAGCAGCACGCCAATCGCGATCGCGCCCAACGAGGAGAGAAAGGCCGTGCGCCGCCCGACGGTTCCGGCCAGCACGAGCTCCATCCTGCCCGTGTCCTCCTCGGTGCGCAGGGCCCGCACCGCGGCGAGCACGCCGAAGACGGCGGCCGCGATCGCGAGCGTCCCGCCGACGCGCCAGGCCGAGTAGCCGCCGACGCTGACCACTTGATACGGATAGCCGTAGAACAGCCGCAGCGCGTCGTTGCCGGCGAAGCTGTGCGCGAACGCGAGCCGGTCCGCCACCGTCGGGTAGGTGCGGCGGAAGCCGGCCGGCTGGATGTAGGCGTAGATCGCGAACAGGTAGGCGAACGCGAGCGTGCGGGTGCGCGCGTCGCGCATCGCGCGCCGCAAGAGCGCGCCCGCCGCGCCGGCGCGTCGCGCAGAGGCGTTCGAGCCGCGCGCACCCGAGCCGCAGGCGCTCGGCGCCGCGAGCGCGCCGCTAGCGTTCGACACGGCCGTCCGAGCCGTCGTAGTGGTGCAGGAAGATCTCCTCGAGCGAGGGCTCGCGGCTCGTGAGCGTGGCGATCGGATACGCGGCCAGCGCCGCGATCAACGGCCCGATCGGGCCGGTCACCTCGAAGCGCAGCGCGTTCGGCCCGGCGCCCTGAGCGCTCACCCCCGGCAGCGGCGCGAGCTGCGGCGCCGCACCGGCGAACGTCACGTCGACGGTCTGCGCCGCCAGATGGCGCAGCTCCTGCAGCGTGCCCTCGTCGACCAACCGCCCGCGCCTGAGAATGCCGACGCGGTCGCACAGCGCCTCGACCTCGCTGAGGATGTGCGAAGACAGGAACACCGTCTGCCCGCGTTCCTGCGCCTCCTTCACACAGTCGCGGAACGCGACCTCCATGAGCGGGTCCAGGCCGCTCGTCGGCTCGTCGAGCAGCAGCAGCTCCGCGCGCGTGGCAAGCGCCGCGATCAGCTGCACCTTCTGGCGATTGCCCTTCGACAGCGCCCTGACCTTCTTGCGCACGTCCAGCTGGAAGCGCTCCACGAGCGTGTCGCGATAGGCGACATCGGTGCCGCCGTGCAAGCGCGCGAGGAACTCGAAGGTCTCCTCGCTCGTCAGCGCCGGCCACAGGAACGGCTCGCCGGCGACGTAGGCGACGCGGCGGTGCGCCGCGACCGGGTCGCGCCAGGCGTCGACGCCGAACAGCTCGCCGCGGCCGGCACTCGGGCGGTGCAGCCCCAGCAGCAGCCTGATCGTCGTCGTCTTGCCCGCGCCGTTGGGGCCCAGATAGCCGTACACCTCGCCCCGCCGCACGGTCAGCTCGAGCGCGTCGAGCGCGACCGTGTCGCCGTAGCGCTTGCTCAGGCCTTCGGTGCGGATCGCGGCCTCGCCGGCGCCATCCGGGGGCGGGACAGGCGCGCTGCGATCGGCTGGCGTGCGGAGCATGAGTCAAGGATCATCGTCGCGCGCCAGGCGGGCATCCGGGTTTTTCCCGCATACGGCGACGGAACGACCGTAGCCGGCGCGGCGAATCGGTGGTTTGCCGCAGAAGAACCGAGGTATTCACCCTAGGCGGAGACGACGCGCGCGCCGTAGCGTCGGGGTATGCCGTCACACCTGCACCTGGCGCTATCGGCGAGCGCACACGCGCCCTCGGTCCTGGCTCCCGCTCCGGGACCAGAGCAGCCGATCCGCGTGCTGCTCGCCGACGATCATCCCGGCATGCTCGCCAGCCTGCGCCGGCTGCTCGAGGGCGAGCTCGACGTCGACGTCGTCGGCACGGAGTGCGACCTGCGCTCGCTGAGCGACGACGTGCTGGAACAGCGCCCGGACGTGCTGGTGCTCGACCTCAGCCTGCCCGGCGGCTCGAGCATCGAAGCGATCGGCCAGCTGCGCGAGCACGCGCCGCAAACCGAGATCGTCGTGCTGACGATGCAGGACAGCGCGGCTATCGCTCAGCGCACCCTGAGCGCGGGGGCAAGCGGCTACGTGACGAAGGACCGTGCCGAGCGCGAGCTGCCCGACGCGATCCGCGCGGCGGCGCGCGGCGAGCAGTACGTGAGCCAAGAGGTGGCGGCGAGGCTCGAGGAGCTGCATCGCGCGCTGAGCGGCGGGGCGCTGACCCCGCGCGAGGTGGAGGTGCTGCGCCTGATCGCCCTCGGCCACACGAGCGTGGAGATCGCGCGCAAGCTGCGGCTGTCGCCGCGCACGGTCGAGACGCACCGCGCGCACATCCACAAGAAGCTCGGGCTCGCGACCCGCGCGCAACTGGTCGGCTACGCGCTGCGGCGCGGCCTGATCGGTACCTGATGTGGAGGAGCCGATGCGCTGCACGCATTGCGGAGACGTGATCGGCGTGTACGAGCCGCTCGTCGCGATCTCCGACGGGCGCGCGTATGAAACCTCGCTCGCCGGCGGCGCCCCCGGTGCCGGTCACAAGACCGACTGCTTCCACCGCACCTGCTATGACGCCCACCGCCATACGCATCCCTTCGACGAGTAGCCGCGCCGGCGCCTACGAGGCGAGGTCAGTAGTTTTCCCTCACGGTACGGCGGGTTTGCTCGGCTGCCGCTGCGACCCCCGAGCGGGTAGGTTGGCTTCATGACCACTCAAGACCCCAGCTCAAAGCTCCGCGTGGCGATCGCCGGCGGCGGCGTCGCCGCCTTGGAGACGCTGCTGGCGCTGCGTGCGCTCGCGCCGGATCTGACCGAGATCACGATGATCGCGCCGAACGCCGAGTTCGTGTACCGGCCGATGACGGTGCGCGAGCCGTTCGCCTACCCCGAGGCCAGCCGCTACGCGCTCGCGCCGATCGCGGCGGACCAGGGCGCCCGGCTCGTCGCCGAGGAGCTCGCGTGGATCGATCCGCAGCAGCGGATCGCCTACACCGCATCCAATGCGCAGGTCGAGTACGACGCGCTCGTGCTGGCGCTGGGCGCGCGCGCCCGGCCCCGCTACGAGCACGCGATCACGGTCGACGATCGCAAGCTCGACGAGACCATGCACGGACTGATCCAGGACGTCGAGGAGGGCTACGTCAAGAGCATCGCGTTCGTCTCGCCCGGACGCATGGCCTGGCCGTTCCCGCTGTACGAGCTCGCGCTGATGACCGCCGGCAGGGCGTATGACATGGATGTCGAGGTGGAGATCACGATCGTCACGCCCGAGGACAGCCCGCTGGCGATCTTCGGGGCGACGGCGAGCAACGCGGTCGCGGAGCTGCTGGAGAAGGCGGGCATCAAGACGATCAACTCCGCCTACGTCGAGGTGCCGCACGCCGGAGAGATCGTGATCAACCCCGGCGAGCGCCGCCTGCACGTCAGCCGCGTGGTCGCGCTCCCGGAGCTCTACGGGCCGGGCGTGCGCGGCGTGCCGCTCAGCGAGCACGGCTTCTACCGCATCGACATCCACGGCGAGCTCGTCGATGCCGAGCACATCTACGCGGCCGGCGACGCCACCGAGTTCCCGGTGAAGTTCGGCGGCATCGCCGCGCAGCAGGCAGACGCGATCGCGGAAGCGCTCGCGGCGCTGGCCGGCGCCGACGTGACCCCGGAGCCATTTCACCCGGTGATCCACGGCATCCTGCTGACGGCCGACAAACCGCGCTACCTGACCGCGCGCATCACCGGCGGGCAGGGCTTCAGCTCGGAGATCTCAGAGACCCCGTCGTGGTCGCCGGCCGCCAAGATCGCCGCCAAGTACCTCGCGCCGTACCTCGAGCAGCTGGATCAGAAGAAGCCCTGACCTCGCGGCTCGCGCCGGCGTGAAGGGCTGGGCGGGGCCGGCCGCGACGCCCAGGCGAGACCGCGACGCTCAGCGCGAGCGCGGCTTGCGGCGCGGCTCCGCGGCGTCCTTGGCCGGAAAGCGCTCGCGCTCCTCCGCGGTCATCTTGCGGATCTTCAGCGATCCTTCGTCGAGCTGACGCTGAACGTCCTCGAGTTTCACTCGACGCTTCTCCGCCGCCCGTTCAGCCTGTGAGATCACATCTTCCAGTCTAGCGGCCGGCCTGGGCCTCCCCGAAGGTGACCATCCGCCCCCGCTCCTCGTCCCACAGCTTCAGGCGCACCGCGCGCAGGCCGTCGCGCAGCGACAGGACCGGCACGTCGTGGAAGATCGGGTTCTCATCGTGCGCCCGCTGCAGGTTGTAGTTGGGAATGCGAGCGCTCAGATGGTGAACGTGGTGCAGGCCGATGTTCCCCGAGAAGAACTGGAGCAGCCTCGGCAGCTTCAGGTAGGAGCTGCCTCGCAGCGCAGCGTCCGAGTAGCTCCAGGTCGGGGCGCTGTCCCAGTAGGCGTCCTCGAACTGGTGCTGCACGTAGAACAGCCAGATGCCGGCCGAGCCCGCGAGCAGCACGATGGGCGCCTGCAACAGCAGGTAGTCGCGCCAGCCGATCAGCCAGCAGAGCGCGCCGACGAGCACCGCGAGCGCGATGTTCGTCCCGATCACGCTGCGCCGCATGCGCGGCCGCGCCGAGCGCGCGACCAGCCGCGGCCCGACGACGAGCGCCACGATCGGGCCGACGCTGAACATCACGAGGGGATTGCGAAACAGGCGATAGCCCAGCTGCGCGCGCGGCGCCAGCGCGAGGTATTCATCGACGGTCAGCGTGCGCACGTCGCCGCCGCCGCGCCGCTCGAGGTCGCCGGAGGTCGCGTGATGGATCGCGTGGTCGTGGCGCCAGCGCAGGAACGGGGAGTACACGAGCAGGCCAAGAGCCGTGCCGAGCCACAGGTTCGCCTTGCGCGAAGCCAGGAACGAGCCGTGCGAGCAGTCGTGGAAGAGGATGAACGTCCGCATCAGGAAGCCCGATGCGGGGATCGCGATCGCCAGCGTCAGCAGGTAGGAGACGCCGAGCGCCCAGTACATCGCCGCCGACAGCGCCAGGTACGGCAGCACCGAGGTCGCAAGATCGAGCAGGCTGCGCCCCAGGTGCGGCCTTGCATACGGGGCCAACGTCTCCAGCCAGAAGGCACCCTCCGGCCGCGGCTGCTCGGCGCCGGCGGGATCGGCGATGCTGGCGCTGGCGACGTTCACCCCGCACATAGTCGCTCAGCCGTCGGCTGGATCACTCTCTACTCACTCTCACGCGGATGTCTCCAGCACCTGGCCCATCCACACATGCTGAATGCCAGCTTCCTCGAACACGCCGGACTCGACCGCGAAGCCGGCGCGCTCGTACAGCGCGACCGCCTCCAGCTGCGCCGCCAGGCGCACGCGCGCGCAGCCGCGCGCGCGTGCCGCGGCCAGCGCCAGCTCGAGCATCCGCAGGGCGATGCCGCGCCGCCGCCACTCGCGCGCCACCGCCACGCGACCGATTTTTGCGACGATCGTGCCGTAGTGCGTGTCGAGCAGTAGGCGCAGCGTGCCGACCACACGCCTGTCGTCAGGGGCGAGCGCCACGACGTGCGCCGCGTCCTCGTCGCGCAAGTCGATCTCCTCCTCGCGCGGGACGCCCTGTTCGCCGCAGAACACCCGCTCCCTGAGCGCGAACGCGCCCTGTATGTCCCCGCCATCGCGCGCCCAGCGAATCTCGACCGCCGTCGCCGCCGCGCCCTGCGGCTGCTCACCGGCGGCCACTAGCGCGCGCTCGCCGCGAACGTCGCCCTGAAGCCGCCCGGCGCGAGGCGGCGCAGCACGAGCAGGCCCAGCAGCGCGGTCAGCAGGCACGTGACGCCGCCGAGCCCGAGGCCGGCGCGCGCGCCCGCCTGCGCCATCACCCAGCCCACGATCGGCCCGCCGATCGGCGTCGAGCCCTGGAAGGCCACGAACCACAGCGCCATCACGCGACCGCGCATGCTCGGCGCGGCGCTCAGCTGCAGCGTGGAGTTGGCGGTCGACATGAACGAGATGCTCGCACCGCCCGCAAGCGCGAGCGCGACCAGCTCCGTCGGCAGGCTCGGAGCCAGCGCCGCGAGCAGCAGCACGACGCCGAACGCGCTCGCGGCGAGCACGAGCGTCGGCAGGCCCGTCCGGCCCTTGTTGGCGACGAACAGCCCGCCGATCACGGCGCCGACGCCCATCGCGGACGTCATGAAGCCGAAGCCGGTCGCGCCCACGTGCAGCCCCTCGCGCGCCATCACCGGCAGCGTCACCTGGAACTCGTACGCGAGCGCGCCCGCGAGCGCCATCATCGCCAGCGGCACACCGAGCTCGGGCGTGCGCCGGATGTAGCGCAGGCCCTCGCGCAGCTGTCCCGGCTCGCGCCCGCTCGGCGGGCTCGGGTCGATCGCGGCGCGGTCGAGCGTGACCAGCGAGGTGACGACGGCCGCGAAGCTCGCCGCGTTCACCAGGAAGCACGGGCCCTCGCCGACCGTCGCGATCAGCACGCCGGCCACCGCCGGTCCGATCACGCGCGCGACGTTGACGAGCACCGAGTTGAGCGTGACCGCGTTGCGCAGGCTGTCGCTGCCGACCAGCTCGAGCATGAACGACTGGCGAGCGGGATTCTCGAACGCATTGTTGAGACCCAGCAGCGCCGCCAGCGCGCCGATCTCCCACAGGCGCACCGAGTGCGTCACCGTCAACAGCCCGAGGACCAGCGCCTGCACGCCCATCGCGATCTGCAGGAAGACCATCAGCCGCCGCTTGTCGATGCGGTCGGCGACGACGCCGCCGTACGGTCCAAGCAGCAGCACGGGCAGCGTCTGCAGCGCGACGATCACGCCGAGCGTCGTCGCGGAGCCCGTGAGGCTCAGCACGAGCCACGACTGCGCCGCCATCTGCATCCACGTCCCGATCAGCGACACCGACTGCCCCGCGATGTAGCGGCGGTAGTTGGGGATCGCGAGCGCCGCAAAGGTCACGCGCCCGATGCGCTGCGCCCGCGTCATCGGCGCCCGCCCTGCAGCCGCTCGACGAGCTCCTCGAGCACCGGCAGCGCGTTCCAAAGCGCCTCGCGCTGGCGCTCGTCGAGCTGCTCGACGTGGGCGCCGAGCGCGCGTGCCCGCTCGCGGTGGATGCGTTCGCGCATGCGCCTGCCGGCTGCGGTCGCCGCCACGGACGCGGAGCGCCGGTCATCGGGGTCGGCTTGGCGGACGATCAGCCCGGCGTCGCACAGCTGCGCGGTGATGCGCGAGAGCATCGTCGCGTTCAGGCTCTCCAGGTCCGCGAGCTCCGAGAGGCCGACCGGGCCGAGGCGCACGACCGTGAACAGCACCGAGATCTGCGAGGGCGTCAGCCCCGATCCCGCGACCGTCGGGCGCAGGCGCCGCGAGAGCCTGCCGATCGCCGCGCGCAGCCGCTCGCTCGCCTCGAGCTCCGAGGGCGGAGGATCCGGCTCGGGTACTGCCTTGACCGTGCTGGTCGCCACGCGAACGCCTCTCTATAAATTGTTGCTTGCCGGCAAGCATTATAGAGGGCGGCGCGTCGGTGCTCAGGCGATGCCCAGCAGGGCGGGCTGCTCCACGTCCAGGTCGACGATCGACAGTCGCTCGCAGGCGCCGGTGAGCGTGAACACGCGGTCGACGTGAGCGGGACCGCGCACGATCGTCAACCGCCCAGCGCCAGGTCGAGCCCTGCTGGCGGCGGCGACGATCACGTGGACGGCAGAGACGTCCATGAAGGCGACCGCACGCAGGTCGAGCACGAGCAGCAGGGAGTCGAGCTCTGCCTCTCGCAACACCCGGTCGAGCTCCGGCGATGTCGCGATGTCCAGTTCACCCTCGACATGGACCCAGGCGGCGGAAGCGGTCCTCTTGTACGTGCAGAGGAACGGCGGTGGTGCGGCGTAGGCGCCGGCTGGCGCACGGCTGGTGACGACCGACGTTTGGGGCATGAGGACCTCCTAGCGGCTCGCTGAGACAACGCCGGAAGTCAGGTCGTGCTGCCGGCCCCAGGCGGGGCCAACCCCATTGATGCCCTCCACGCTTGAGAGTAGCGCGCGTCAAGCGCATATGCAACGTCTAACGCGAGCTCGCCTCAGCCGGGCGCAAACGGGTCAGAGGGCCGGGAGCTCGTGGTCGTCGAGGAGGTCGGTGGGGGCGAGGATGAAGACCTCGCACATCAGGTCCGGGTGCTGCTGGTTGCCGCTCATGAAGCCGATCACGCGCCGGCCGGTCGCAAACTCGATCACCTCCGCGAACCGCTCGCGCATGACCTCCTGAAACTCCATGCGCTGCTGGATGACCGCGGCGCCGCGCCCGCCGGCGAGCAGCGTCTGCTCCACCCTCGAGAAGCCGCCCCGCAGGACGCACACCACAAGGTCGTCGTCGTAGTAAGACTTCGCGCGCGTCGGGCCGTGCCCGTAGTACTCCTTGAGCAGTCCCACCAGCCCGTCGGAGATGGCCGTGAGCACATCACCGTGCGCCCCCCTGCTCTGAATGTCGTCCTGGCTCATCGCCAACCACCGTGATCGCGCGGCACGATCGACCGCATGCCTTCCGAGTAGCGCTACTGTAGATGCTCATCGCTCGTCGGGTCACCGCCCTTCGCCTCGCGCGCGAACCTCGACCGGAGGACGAGAGAGCAGCAGGCCGGCATGGTGGCAACCGAATCTCCGCTCAGCGGCAGCGAGCTACTGGCGGCCGTCACCGACGCGATGGTCTCCCTGCACGAGCGCTACTACCACCGCAAGCCGGTGAGCGCCAAGACACAGATGCTCGGCGACGATCTCCTCGCATGCGTGCTCGGCGGCATCTACACCGACGTCGAGCAGACGATGATCGAGCTGCAGCGCTCCACCGTCGTACAGGAAACCCGCAGCGCCTTCCAGGCCGCCATGCAGCAACGGTTCATCGACAAGGTGGAGCAGCTCTCCGGCCGCGACGTGCTTGCTTTCATCTCCAACCAGCACGTCGGCCCCGACATGGAGATCGAGCTGTTCATGCTCGCGCCCGTCCAGCTGAGCTGACCGAGGGCCGCCGGCCGGATATGCGGGCGCCTCAACTGGGTGTCTGCAAGAGCAGCAGCGCCCGAGCGGGCCGACCCGGCGCCTCGTACACCTGCGGCACGTCGGCGGGGAACGACGCGTAGTCGCCAGCCGCCAGCTCGGTGTGGCGCTCGACGGGACCCGCGATCAGCTTCCCGGCGCGCACGTACACGTATGCGCGAGCGCCACTCGTCAGCGCCGATACCTCGCAGCGCTCGCGCGCGGCGAGCACCAGCTCGGCGATCTCCACGCCCTCGCCCGGCGGGATCGCGTCCAGCGCTCGTCGCAGCATGCCGTCGCGATCGGCCGGCTCGCCCTGCGTCGCGCGCACCACACGGATCTCGCCCAGGGACGGCTCCTGCAACAGCTCACCGATCGAGGACCTGAGCGCGTGCGCCAGGCCGGCCAGGGTCTCGACCGTCGGGTTCGAGCGCCCGTTCTCGATTCCCGACAGCGTCGCCTTGCTGACACCCATCTCGCGCGCGAGGCCCGACAGCGACAGGTGTCGCGCGATCCGCATCCGGCGCAGGTTCGCCGCCAGCACCCGCTGGATCTCGGAGCTTGTTCGATCGTCTATCATGAAGAACGTATCGTTTAGTTTAACGAACGACCGGCGGCGCGCGGCGGCGCCGGGACGGGAGCGCCGATGCCACAGCTGACGTTCTACTTCGACCTCGGATCGCCCTACGCATATCTCAGCGCGGAGCGGTTGACGAGCGTGCTGCCGGAGCCCGTGCGCTGGCAGCCGCTGTCGCTCGGCGGCCTGTTCAAGGCCAACGGGCGCAGCTCCTGGGCGCTCGGCGACCCCGAGCGCCGGCAGGCCGGAATGGCCGAGGTCGAGCGCCGCGCGCGCGACTACGGCCTAGCGCCGCTTCGCTGGCCGGACCCGTGGCCCGGCAACTACCTGATGGCGATGCGCGCCGCCACGTTCGCGTTCACGGCAGGGCGCGAGCTCACGCTCGAGGCGTTCCGCGACGCGTTCGCGCGCGGCGTCGATCTCAGCATCCCCGCGCACGTGCTCGACGCCGCCGAGCGCGCGGGGCTCGATCGGCACGAAGTCGAGGCCGCCACCCAGGAGCCCGAGATCAAGCGGGCGCTGCGCGCGGCGACCGACGCCGCGCACGCGCTCGGCGTCATCGGCGTGCCGACGATCGCAGTCGGCGGCGAGCTGTTCTGGGGCGACGACAGGCTCGATGACGCCGCCGCGCGCGCCGCGCGCGCGTAAGGTTGAACAAGCAACCAACCGATCGTCGCCATAGGAGGCCCCCATGTCCAGCTTCGCCACCATCAACCTGCTCGAGGTCGAGGACTCTGTCGGCGACCGCGCCCCCGGGATCGAAGGCCGCTTCGGGCGCAAGCACCTCGACTCGCGCGACCTCGGCGTCAGCATGTTCACCTACGCACCCAACCTGCGCAGCCCGTTCGCCCACAGCCACCGCGAGCAGGAGGAGGCCTACGTAGTCGCCGGCGGCTCCGGTCGCGTGCTGCTCGACGACGAGGTGCAGGAGCTGCGGCAGTGGGATGTGGTGCGCGTCGCACCCGAGGTCGTGCGCGCGTTCGAGGCGGGACCCGACGGGCTGCAGCTGATCGCGATCGGCGGCCCCAAGCCCGAGGATGGCGACGGTGAGATGGGCGAGGCCAACTGGCCTGACGCGGAATAGGGAGGGGAGCCAGCGTGACAGTCCCTCGATTGCGTGCGTGGGGGCGCCGAAGTGAAGACAGACCACGAGTGAGTTAGCCTTATCTCCATGTCCTGCGGCGTCAGCAGGGGACGAGGGGTCGCCTTGGACCTCGACGGCGTTCTCATCGACGGCATGCCGTTCCACGTCGCCGCCTGGAAGGCCGCCCTGGGGCCGCACGAATTGAGCATCGACGAGAACGAGCTCTACGAGCTTGAGGGTATACCCACCGCCGATGTCCTCGACATCCTCGCCAAGCGTCACAACTTCAGCCTGAGCGAGGCGGAGCGAGCGGAGATCGTCGCTCGAAAGCGGGCGCGCTACGGCGAGATCTTCTCGCCACGGCCGCTCGCTGGCGCCAAGGACCTCGTCGAGCTGCTCGATCGGCTCGGCTACAGGCTCGCTCTCGTCACAGGGACCCAACGCGCGAGCGGCGAGCGCGCTCTGGAGGAGCTCGATGTGCGCGAACGGTTCGTCCGGATCGTCTCGGTGGAGGACGTCTCCGCCGGCAAGCCCGCGCCCGAGCCTTACCTCAAAGCGCTCGCGACGCTCGCCGTCCCTCCCGAGAACTGCCTGGTGATCGAGAACGCCCCGCCGGGCGTCGCCTCCGCCCGCGCCGCGGGGTTGCCGTGCGTCGCCCTCGCCACCTATCTACCGGCGGAAAGGCTGCGAGAACTGCCGGGCGTCGGCGCCGTGTTCGAGACGCTCGCCGAGCTCACTGTCTGGCTGCAGGAGGAGGCGGATCGCAGCAAGGCGTGTGGAGCCTTCGCTTTCTCGCAGGCGGAGAGGTCTGTATGAAAGGCGATCGACGCGTGTCGAGGCGGGTCCTGGCGAACGTCGTGCTGGGGCTGGTGATCGTCATCTTCGTCCTCGCCGCGTTCGCCTTCGGTCCGGAAACCGACGAAGGGGTCGTCGCCCTCTCGCTGGGCGCCTCGCTCGCGGCGCTGGGGCTGCTTCAGGTGATCTGGCTCCTGGCGGGAGGCGAGCCACTCTCGGCGGAGGTTCAGAACCTCGGGAAAGAGACAGGACGGCTTTCCGAGGAGATCCGTGCGGCGACAGACACGCTTCGTGACCTGCACCGGGCGGGGATCGAGCGCGTTTACTCCGAACGTGGCGGCCGGGAGCTCATCAAGGAGTGGAGCGAACTTGCCGCGGAAGCCGAGCGGATCGATCTGCTCGGCCTGACGATGTACCACGAGTGGCTCTACTACGAGGAGCTCAAAGAGCTGCTCCTAGAGGTTGCGGGCCGGCCCGGCGGCGAAGTTCGCATCCTCGTGCTTCCTCCGGTCCCCGAGGACAGCGGGCAGGAGGTCGACGCCTGGTTGGGCAACCCCAACTACAAGCTGCGCCGACTGCAGCCCGGCGAGGACAACGGTCATGTACTGGAGGGGTACCTGCGCAGCGCACACGAGTCGCTCGATGAGTTGCGCAAACGAGTCGATGGAAAGAGTCTCACGGTCCGCTATCTGAAGGAGTGCACGCCGTACTGCATGCTTGTCCGCATCGACGGATACATCTACGTGGCGCCCTACCTCGCTTCGGCCCAGGGCGAGAACTCGTTCGCGATCTCCGTGCGCGAACACTCTGAACTCTTCGCGGTCTATCGTAAGGAGTTCGAGACAATATGGGCCGCTGAAGCCGGATCGTGACAAATCCCTCGGGACCGGCCTCTACAATCGCCAGGAAGATGGCCATCGGCCCGCGACTCCTAGCGAGCGAGAGAGTCGAGGTGCGGAGCCCGCTTGGCCTGCGCGTCGACCGCGTCGAGCTGCCCGGAACTCAGGGCGTCGTGGAGCGCACGGTTATCGAGTACCAGCCCGCCGGTGTGCTGGTCCCGCTGCGCGACGAGGCGGGGAGCTCGGTGCTTCTCACCCGCCAGCATCGCTATCCCGTCGCGCGCGACCTGTGGGAGCTGCCCGGCGGCGTCGTCGAGCCCGGCGAGTCTCCGCGGGACTGCGCCGTCAGGGAGCTGACGGAGGAGACCGGGCATCACGTGGTAGGACCCGTACAGACGTTGGTGAAGTTCTTCCCCGAGCCCGCTTTCGCGGATCATCGCATCGACGTGTTTGCCGCTGTCGTGTCTCCTTCGCCCGACGAGGGCGCCACCGCCGATCCGGACGTCGAGCGAACGGCGTGGGTGCCGATCGACCAAGCCCTGCGATGGATCGACGAGGGCGAGATCGCAAGCTCCTGGACGGTAATCGGGCTTCTCTCGCTCGCGCGCCGCCAGCGGGGAGAGGGATAGCGATGCGAGTTCTGGTCACCGGAGGCGCGGGTCTGATAGGCCGGGCGGCGGTTGCCGAGCTGCTCGAAACTGGCCATGAGGTCACGGTCCTCGATCGCGTCGGGGGGCTGCCGCAGCGGGCCCGCGGTCACGTCCGGGTCGTAACCGGCGACACGCGAGACGAGGAGATCGTTAGGCGGGCGGTGGCCGGCCAGGAACGCGTCGCGCATCTGGCCGCGGGCGCGTCCTTCCTGATGTACGAGCGCGATCCGATCCAGGAGACGACGGGCGCGATGGCCGGCTTCCACACGGTCATCGACGCGGCGGCGCGCGCCCACGTTCCCCGCATCGTCTACGCGAGCACCAGCGCCGTCTACGAGGGCAACCCCGTGCCCTATCGCGAGACGATGCCGCTGAGCCCGCCGGACTTGAAGGCCTTTGCGAAGAAGGTCAACGAGGAAGTAGCCGACCTTTACCGCAAGCGTTACGACATCGAGACGCTCGCGCTGAGGCCTTTCAGCGTCTACGGCGCAGACGAGGAGTCGAAGGGTCCGTACGCGAACGTCGCATCCCTCTTCGCGTGGGCGATGGCCGCCGGCCGGCGGCCTCTGCTGTGGGGCGACGGGGAACAGACCCGGGACTTCATCTTCGCTGACGACGTAGCCCACGCTCTCAGGCTCGCACTCGACAGCTCCTACGCCGGCGCGGTCAACGTCGGCACCGGAGTGGAGACGAGCTTCTTCGGGCTCATATCCGAGCTGAACCGGCTGCTCGGCGCGGAGCTCGAGCCCGAGCACATGAACGTTCCGATATCGATCTACGCATCACGGCTACTCGCCGACACGAGCGTAGCCAGCGAGACGCTCGGCTTCCGGGCGCAAGTCTCGCTCACCGAGGGGCTGACCCGCACCTTGGAGCGCGTCGCCTCGCTCGGGTCCGAGACGCGCCGGCGTCTGAGCGGGCTGCAGGAGGCGTTTCGTCGCGGTGTGACCGCTGAAACGCTCGCCGCTCACAAGCCCGGCGACGGTCTCCGCGCTGCGTAACGTCGAAGGGCGACCGTGGGGCTGGGGCCAGTCGAGGTCCTCAGGAGGCGCGAGCGCGCGCCGAATAGTCCCGAGCGCGCTGTTTCGCGACCTCCTCCACGAACTCGCCTACCGCTGTCGCGACCTTTTCGCACGTCTCGTTTGACGTAGCCTAACTCCGCGTGAGCCGCTCGAGCGCAAGCACGAACGACGCGTAGGTGGCCCCCGTCACCTGCTGCAGTGCGATCTCGCACGTGCGGTTGCTGCACACGTGCGCGTCGACGCGTTCGCCGTCGGCCTCGCGCGCGGCGAGCTCGGCGGCGGTGTCGCGCAGCGCCGACGCCGGTAGCTCCGGGTGCAAGAGGCCGCGGTCGCCCGCCATGCCGCAGCAGCTGGTGGCGGCAGGCACCAGCACATCGTCGGCGAGCGCGCCCGCGATCGCCTCGAGCTTCGCCGTGAGGCCGAGCTGGCTGGTCGCGCACGTCGGGTGCACCGCCATGCGCGCGAGCTTGCGCCCGACGCTCAGGCGCGCCAGCAGGCGGTCGTGTACCCACTCGATCGAGTCGAGCAGCTCGATCTGCTCGAAGCGCTCGCGCTCTGAGTCCGTGAGCGCAGGCGCGATCTCCTCGCGCAGCCCGAGCGCGCACGATGTCGCGTCGATCACGACCGGCAGCTTGCCGCCGTCGCTCCAGCGCCACAGCGACGCGGCGGTCTTCGCAGCCATGTGGTCGTGGCCGCGGCGGTAGCCCTTCGAGCTCCACGGCGTCGCGCAGCAGTGGCCGGCGACGTCGTCCGGGATCCACAGCGGCAGGCCCGCGCGCGCGGAGACGGAGACGAGCGCCTGCGGTAGCGACGGGCCGGCCGGCGCGCCGTCGCGCGGGTTGCCGAAGATGCGGTTCAGGCACGCCGGCATGTACACCGCGGCTGCGCCAGAGTGCTGCGTGACCGGCATCTGCGCGGGCGCCGCCGGCGGCACGTTGTCCGGCAACGTCGGCACCAGCTCGCCGCTGACACGCTTGCGCACGAGGGCGGGGACATGCGCGAGCCGCCGCTGACCGACCGCGTCAGCCACCACGCCAACCGCCGCGAGCCCGGCGCGCGCAGCGCGCTCGGCGGCGCCGTAGCGCTTCGCGAGCGCCAGCCCCACCGTCTCCTCGCGCTCGGTGCGCTCGCGCTCGCGCAGCTCCTTGACGAGCTTGCCCGTGTCGATCGCCACCGGGCACACGCTCTGGCACGAGCCGTCCGCGGCGCACGTCTGCAGCGCGTCGTACTCGTAGTCGGCGAGCAGCGACTCGTACACCGGCGAGCCCTCCGCCTGGCGCGCCATCTCGCGGCGGATCACGATCCGCTGACGCGGTGTCGTCGTCGCGTTGCGGCTCGGGCACACCGGCTCGCAGAAGCCGCACTCCACGCACTGGGAGGCGCTCTCCTCGATCGCGGGCTGACTCTTGAGATTTTTAAGATGAATATCGGGGTCGCGCGATAGCACCACACCGGGATTCAGCACCCCGAGCGGGTCCGCCAGCTGCTTCACCCGCCACATCATCGCCGTCGCCTTCGCGCCCCACTCGCGCTCCACGTACGGCGCCATGTTCACGCCCGTGCCGTGCTCCGCCTTCAGCGAGCCGTCGTACTTGCCGACGATCAGCTCCACCAGCTCGCCCATGAACGCCTCGTAGCGCTCCAGGTCCTCCGGCTTGGTGAAGTCCGGCGTCAGCTGGAAGTGCAGGTTGCCCGCCGACGCGTGCCCGGCGACGCCGACGAGGAACTGGTGCTTGCCGAGCAGCTCCTGCAGGTCGCGCGCGCACTCCGCGATCCGCTCCGGGCGCACGCACACGTCCTCGACGATCAGCGCCGTGCCCGGCAGGCGCAGGCGACCGACGAGCCCGAACAGCCCCTCGCGCACCATCCACGCCATCTCGATCTCCTCGGGCTCGCGCGAGAAGCGATGCGGCTGGATCAGCTCGTGGCCGGACAGGATCCCATCGACGAAGGCCTCGCCCGCGTCGAGCTCCGCGTCGTCGGCGCCGCCCAGCTCGACGATCAGCGCCGCCGACTCGAACGGCAGCTCGCGCCACTCCCGGGGGGTGCCCGGCAGGTTCCACGCGGCCGCGATCAGCGCCGGCGCCACCATCAGCTCCGTCGCGCGCGCGCCCGCCGCCACCAGCGCCGGCACCACAGCGGCCGCCGCGTCGATGTCCGCGAAGTGCACCCACGCGAGCGACGTGCGCCTCGGCTCCGGGCGCGTGCGCATCACCGCCTCCGCGATGAACGCCAGCGTGCCCTCCGAGCCCACGACCAGGCGGCGGAAGATCTCCAGGGGCTCCTCCGCGTCGAGGAACGCGCACAGGCGATAGCCGGTCACGTTCTTGATCTCGTACTTGCGCCTGACGCGCTGCGCGAGCTCGTCGTCCGCGAGCAGCTCCGCTCTGAGCTCCAAGAGGCCCTGCGCGAGGTCCGGCTCGGCTCGCGCGAACTGCGCCTCCGCGTCCGGCGCCGCCGTGTCGATGACCGTGCCCGACGCCAGCACCAGCGTCATCGACTCGACCGTCGAGTATGGGTCCCACGTCACGCCGCAGCGCATGCCGCCCGAGTTGTTCGCGATCACGCCGCCGAGCGTCGCGATGTCTTTGCTGGCAGGGTCCGGGCCCAGCTTGTAGCCGTGGCGCGCCAGCAGGCGATTGGCGAGGCCCAGCAGCGTGCCCGCCCTGATGCGCGCGCGGGCGCCGCCGTGTTCGACCTTCACGCCCGAGAACCAGCGGCGCACGTCGATCAGGACGCCCTCGGTGCCGCCCTGCCCGCTGAGGCTCGTGCCGCCGCCGCGGAAGTTGACAGCGATTCCAGTCCTGCGGGCGTAGGCGAGCACCTTGCCGACGTCCTCGGCGTCGTGCGCCATCACCACCACCGCCGGCAGGCGCCGGTAGGGGCTCGCGTCGGAGGCGTACGCGATCAGGTCGATCGCGCGCGCGAGCACGCGATCGGGGCCGAGCAGCGCGATCAGGTCCGAGCGCAGCGGCTCCCGTGTGCCCGCCGCGAGGCTGTCCGGCGCGCGGTCGGCGTGCGGCTCGCCCGGCGGGCGGCCGATGCGGCGCGTGTCCGGGGAGAGCAGAGTGTGGGATGCGGGCGGCACGGTCGGGCGGGGGCGGGATCAGGCGGAGGTCGCGAGATCGGCGCGGGCGGTTGCGCTCACGCGAGCGCCATCCCGGGGGCGACGTCGACCTGCACGAGCCGCGGGCCATCCTTGGCGAGCGCGTCCGAGAGACCGGCGTGCAGCTCGTCGCGACCGGCGACGGTGCTCGACGGCACGCCGTAGCTGGACGCGGTCGCGGCGACGTCGAGCTTCGGCAGGTCCAGGCCCGGCGCGCCCTCGACACTCTCGATCATCGCGAACCACTTCAGGATCGAGTACTCGTCGTTGCGCAGCACCAGGAACTTGACCGGGATCGAATACGCGGCGGCGGTCCAGAACGCGGTGATCGCGTACTGCGCGGAGCCCTCGCCGAGCACGCACACGACCTGGCGCTCGGGCTGCGCGAGCTGCACGCCGAGCGACGCCGCCAGGCCGAAGCCGAGGCCGCCGCCGGCGCTGAAGTAGTAGGAGCCTGGTTGCGACAGGCGCAGGTTGTTACGCAGCGCCGCGGTACTCGACGGCGACTCGAGCACGATGATCCCGTCCTCCGGGAACAGCCCTGCGAGCAGCGTGTGCACCTCGCCGCCGGAGATCAGATCGCCGGGCGCAGGAGCGTCCAGCTCAAAGCGCGCGGGCGGCGCCTCGCGGTCGGCGGGCTCGTGCTCGGCGGGGTCGCTGTCGTCGAGGTCGCCGGCCTGGGCGCGGGCGGAGCGCACGGCGAGCTCCGCCACGAGCGCGCGCAGCGTCAGCGCCACGTCGGCGACGATCGCGTCGCCCACCGGAGCGCGGGCGGCCTCGTCTGGGTCGCTGGTGATCGCGACCAGCTCCGCGCCCTCCGGCAGGAAGTCCCCGGGCAGGTTTGGGTAGTAGGGGAACACCGAGGAGCCGACCACCAGCACGAGGTCATAGCCCGTGAGCGCCTGCCCGAGCGGCCCCACCGCCGGCGCCAGCACGCCCTGGAAGGCCGGATGATCCTCGGGGAAGCCGATGCGCCCACCGCCCGTCGCCGGCGAGGCCCATACCGGCAGGCGCTGTGACTCCGCGAGCTCGACCGCGGCGTCCCAGCCGCCGCTCGCGTCGATCTCCGGGCCGGCCACGAACACCGGGCACTTGGCCATGCGCAGCCGCTTGGCGAGCGCTGTGACGAGCGCGGGGTCGGGCTGCGCGCGGCCGTCGATCCTGCGCGCGATCTGCGTCGCGTAGTCGATCGGCGCCACCTCCTGGCCCCAGTCGTCCATCGGGATCGACACGAACGCGGGGCCCTGCGGCGGCAGCGACGCGTGGTGGATCGCCTGCGCGAGCGCGAACGGCACGTCCGCCGCACGCACCGGCTCGTTGCTCCACTTCACGTAGGGCTTGGGCACCTCGATCGCGTCGCGGTTCGTGAGGTTGGCCTGCATCGCGATCAGCGAGCGCACCTGCTGGCCGGCGGTCACGAGCAACGGCGCCTTGTTCGCGCGCGCGTTGAAGATCGCGCCGACGCCGTTGCCGAGACCCGGGGCGGTGTGCAGGTTCACGTGCCCGACATTGCCGCTCGCCTGCGCGAAGCCGTCGGCCATGCCGACCGCGACCGCCTCCTGCAGGCCGAGCACGTAGCGGAAGTCCTCCGGGAACGAGCCGAGCATCGGCAGCTCGGTCGAGCCGGGGTTGCCGAAGATCGTCGTCATCCCGCGTGCGCGGAATAGCTCGAACGCAGCCTCGCGGACGCTCGTCATCGTGCTCTCTCCCTCTCGTCGGTGGGCGCGCAGTCTACAGCCTCCTCCCTGGCGCTCTCGGCTTTCGGGCAGGGCGCGTAAGGTGTGTCGCACACGGCTTTGGCGTTCGATTCGGGAGACGACGAGATGAGCGAGACCTTCGACAGGCCAACCAAGCGGCGCTGGGAGATCCTGATCGGGCGCTACACCGCGAACCCGATGATGCGAGCGATGTTCAAGGTCGGGATCACGCCGCCCGGGATGGCGCTCGTCGAGACCGTCGGCCGGCGCACGGGCGCGCTCCGCCACACGCCGATCGTGTGCTCGCCCGAAGGCGACACGCTGTGGCTGATCGCCCAACACGGCCGCCACGCCGGCTGGGTGCGCAACTTCGAGGCGAGCCCCCAGGTCCGCGTGCGGCTCGGTCGCGGCTGGCGGACTGGCACCGCGGAGCTCGTCCCCGACGACGACGTCAAGGCGCGCATCGCGACGTTCTCGAGCACCCGCGTCGGGCGCGCGATCACCGGCGCGACGTTCCGCGCGCTGGAAAGCCAGCCGGTCACCGTGAGGATCCAGCTCGAGCCGAGTTGAGGGGCCGGGCGCGCGGAGAGCGATAGCGCGAGTACAACCAGCACGAACACTTCCGCAGCGCCCTAGGATCTAGGAATGGCAAGTGCGCTGGCGCACCATGGTGCCGTGCAGGCCCGGCCCGGCCGAAAGCGCGTCCTGCTCGGCGTCGCGATCTTCGTGGCGGTCGTGCTCGTCGCGCTGATCGTGGCCGCGCTGACGTTGTCCGGCGTCACGCTCGCGAGCGACTCGACGGCGCTCGCGCGCGTCTCCGTGCAACCCCTGGGCGGCACGATCGAGCGCGTGCAGGCGTTCGGGCCGGACGGCCGCCGGGTGGCACTGTCGATCCACGACGGACGCCTGACACCGCTCAAGCGCCTCGCCCCCGGCGAGCAGGTCTCGGTGAACGTCCTCGTGCGCCGGCCGGGATGGCTCGGCTGGGCGCTGGGCAGCCAGCGCAGCGAGCACCTGACGGTGCGCGCGCCGGTCGCGCAGATCCGCGAACCCTGGATGACGGTGAAGAGCGGGACCGTCGTGCAGGTGAGCTTCGATCAGCCGGTCAGCGCGGTCGCATACGGGAGCCCCGGTCACCTGGTGACGCACACGCTGGGCGCGCCGGCGAGCTCGATCTCGCTCGGCACGCACGCGGCAACCGGCGCCGTTGCGATCGCCGCCGCTCCGCGTCCCTGGGAGAAGACCGGGCCGGCAGCGCTCGTGAGCTGGTTCCCGCCGTCGCGGGCCCCCGTGATGGTGAGCGTGCCCGCGGCCGGCACGAGCATCGCCCCAGCTACGCCGATCGCGCTGACGTTCTCCAAGCCGGTGAGCGAAGTGCTCGGCTCGAGCCGCCCACGGCTGTCGCCGAGCACGCCGGGGCAGTGGCGCGAGACGAGCAGCCACACGCTCGTGTTCACCCCGTCCGGATTCGGTGCCGCGCTCGACTCGCCCCTGCGCGTCCAGCTGCCGCACGCCGTAGCGGTGACGACCGGCGGCGGCACGCTGCACAGCACCAGCCAGATCGAATGGACGGTGCCGCCCGGCTCGACGCTGCGTCTGCAGCAGCTGCTGGCGCAAGCCGGCTACCTGCCCCTCGATTGGCAGGCGGCCGGCGCCGCGGTGGCGCATACGCCGAGCGCCGAGGCGCAGGCCGCCGTCGAACCGCCGAGCGGCAGCTTCAGCTGGCGCTACGCCAACACCCCTCCCCAGCTGCAGGCGATGTGGTCCCCCGGCCAGTGGAGCGTGATCGTCAAGGGCGCCGTGATGAAGTTCGAGAACGAAAACGGGCTCACCGTCGACGGCCTCGCCGGGCCGACCGTGTGGCACAAGCTGCTGGGCGACGCGATCGCCGGCAAGCGCCTGACGAGCGGCTACAGCTACGTGTACGTGCATCGCGAAGTCCCCGAGACGGCGACGCTGTGGCACGACGGCCGCACGATCATCAGCTCGCCGGCCAACACCGGCATCTCAGGCGCAGAAACAGAACTGGGAACGTTCCCCGTGTTCGAGCACCTGCCCGAAACGACGATGAGCGGCACCAACCCAGACGGATCGAAATACAAAGACCCAGGGATCAAATGGGTCAGCTACTTCAACGGCGGCGACGCGCTGCACAACTTCGACCGCTCGTCGTTCGGCTCGCCGCAGAGCCTCGGCTGCGTCGAGCTGCCGCTGGCGGCCTCCGCCGAAATCTGGCCGTACACGCCGATCGGCACGCTCGTCACGATCGAAACCTGAGCCGCCGGAGCCTGAGAGCTCCTCGCCGGCCATGAGCTACTCGCCGGCTGCAGTCTCCTCGCCGGCCAGCAGCTCCATCAGCAGCGCGTCGTGCCAGCCGCCGCCATCGGCGTCGCGCTCGGCGCGGCGCATGATCCCGACCGCCTTGAAGCCCACCTTCTCGTACGCGCGCACCGCCGCCGCGTTCGCTGCGGCGGGATCGATCGTGATGCGGTGATGGCCGCGCTCGTCGATCAGCAGGCGCACGAGCAGCCTGATCGCCTGCGTGCCGATGCCGCGACCATGCTGGGCGGGATCCACGAACAGGTCGATGCCGGCATGGCGGTACTTCGGCTCGCGCTCCTCCCAGTACTGGATCATGCCCGCTAGGACTCCATCGAGCTCGATCGCGAAACGGGTCGACTCCGGCTCATCCCACGGAAAGCCCGCCGCGGGCGCGTCCCACCAGCGCATCACCTCGGGCGTCGCGTGGATGCGCAGAAGCTCGCGCTCATCGCCCTGCGCGAGCGGACGCACCGTGACATCCGCGGACGCCACGCGGCCGCGACCGCTCCTGTCGAGAGGCCCGCCGATCGCCACCGCGGTCAGGCCTCCAGCGCCTCGGACGCCTGCAGCCACGCGGTCTCGAGCGACGTGCGCTCGGCCGCCGTCTGCTCGAGCTCGGACTGGAGCTCGAGCAGACGGCCATGGTCTGTCGCGCTCGCGGCCATCTGCTCGTTCAGCGCCGTCTCCCGCGCCGCAAGCCGCTCGATCTCGCGCTCGAGCCGCGCCAGCTCGCGTCCAGCGCGCTGGAGCTCCTTGCGCGCGGCGCGCACCTGCGCTCCGGGAGCGGGCGCGTCGGGGGCCGCGGGGCTCGGTCGAGACACGCCGGGCGCCGCGGCGTACTCGCGGCGCTGCTCGAGGTACTGCGCGATGCCGCCTGGCATGTGCACGATCCCGCCGGCATCGGTCAGCGCGTAGACGTCGTCGCACACCCGCTCGACGAAGTAGCGGTCGTGACTCACGACGACGAGCGTGCCGGGCCAGCCGTCGAGGAGGTCCTCGAGCGCGGTCAGCGTGTCGATGTCGAGGTCGTTCGTCGGCTCGTCGAGCAGCAGTACGTTCGGGCCCGCCATCAACAACCGCATCAGCGCCAGCCGCCGACGCTCGCCGCCGGAGAGCTCGCCCACCAGCGTGCGCGCCTTCTCGCCGCGAAAGCCGAAGCGGTCGCACAGCAGCGCCGCGCTGATCTCCTGCCCGTCGCTGAGCGTCGCGTGGCCGCGCACTTCCTCGAGCGCCTCGAGCACGCGCAGGTGCGCCGCGACCTCGCTCGTGTCCTGCGACAGATGCGCGAGGCGCACCGTCGCGCCGCGCTCGATCGTGCCGGCGCTCGGCTCGAGCTCGCCGGCGAGCAGCCTCACGAGCGAGGTCTTGCCCGAGCCGTTGACGCCGACGAGCGCCACCCGATCGCCCGGACCGAGGCGCCAGGTCAGCTCGTGCAGCACCTCGCGCGCACCCAACACGAGCGAGACCTCGACGGCGTCGAGGACCTTGTCACCGAGGCGCGCCGTCGCGAAGCGCAGCAGCTCGGCGGTGTCGCGCGGCGGCGGCTCGTCCACGATCAGCGCGTTGGCCGCCTCGATGCGGAACTTCGGCTTGGACGTGCGCGCCGGCGGCCCGCGCCTGAGCCAAGCGAGCTCCTTGCGCACGAGCTGCCGGCGGCGATCCTCGCGCGCGCCCGCCTGGCGGTCGCGCTCGGCGCGGGCGAGCACATAAGCGGCGTAGCCGCCCTCGTACTGGTGCACGACGCCGTCGGAGACCTCCCACGTATACGTGCAGACGGCGTCGAGAAACCAGCGATCGTGGGTGACCACCAGCAGCGCGCCGCGACGCGACGCCAGATGCCACGCGAGCCAGTCGACCGCTTCCACGTCTAGATGATTGGTCGGCTCGTCGAGCGCCAACAGCTCAGGGGGGTCGAGCAGCAGCCGCGCGAGCGCCACGCGGCGGCGCTCGCCGCCGGACAGGCCCGCGATCGGCGTGTCGATCCCCTGCGCGAACAGCTCGAGCGAGACGCTGCCCATGAGCCCGCCGAGCACGTCGCGAAACGCGCTGTCTCCAGCCCACTCGTGCTCGGCGCGCTCCCCGACGAGCACCTCGCGGATCGTGCGCTGCGCGTCGAGCTCGTCGCGCTGTCCGAGGAGCGCCACCTCGACGTCGCCAACGCGCGTGAGCGCACCCGTGTCCGCCGGCTCGACACCGGCGATCAACCGCAGCAGCGTCGACTTGCCGTCGCCGTTGCGCCCCACCACGCCGATGCGCTCGCCCGCCGCCACGCCGAGCGTGACCTCGCGCAGCACCGAGCGGCTCCCGTAGCCCTTCGCCACGTCCTTCAGGTTCAGGAGGTTTCGCGCGCTCGCCATCGCCGGGCTCATCCTGGCGGATCGCGCGCGCGATCGCGACGTGTTCGGCGGGCTCGACGACGCGAGCATGCCTGCGTGACATCCTCCGACGGTGCCGCGGATCACGACCCCGCAGGATGTGACGCTCGAGTACGAGACGGTCGGGTCCTCGGCTGACCCGCCGTTGCTGCTCATCATGGGATTCGGCGCGCAGCTGATCGCATGGCCGCAAGCCTTCTGCACGCGGCTCGCGGCAGGCGGGCGCTTCGTGATCGCCTTCGACAATCGCGACTGCGGTCTCTCCTCGAAGCTCGCAGGCCAAGGCGCAGAGGTCGGCGCGGTCGTGGCGGCCGCGTCCGCCGGCGACTTCGAGCGCGCCAGAGCGCTCGCGGCCTACACGCTGAGCGACATGTCCGACGACGGGCTGGCGCTGCTCGACGCCCTCGGCATCGAGCGCGCGCACGTCCTGGGCTCATCGATGGGCGGGATGATCGCGCAGACGATGGCCATCGAGCACCCGGAGCGGCTGCTGACGCTCACCTCGATGATGTCGACGACGGGTGAGCGGGAGTTCGGCCAATCGACGCCAGAGGCGACGCAGGCGCTGCTCTCGCCGGCTCCCGGAGACCGCGCCGGCTACGTCGACGCTGCCGAGCGCTCGCTGATCTGGAGATCGAGGAAGTATCCGAACCTCGCCGCTACCCTCAAGCTGGCCGGAGAGAGCTACGACCGCTGCTACTCGCCGGAGGGCACCTCGCGGCAGCTCGCGGCGATGATCGCGAGCGGGTCGCGTGCGGATGGGCTGCGCCGCGTAGAGCTCCCCACGCTCGTCATTCACGGCCTCGACGACACGCTCATCGCACCGAGCGGCGGCGAACGCACGGCCGAGCTCGTGCAGGGCGCCCGTCTGCTGCTGCTCGCGGACATGGGCCACGACCGGCCTGAGCCGCTCTGGCCGGAGATCTGCGGCGCGATCCTCGAGCACACGAGCTAGCGCCGCGTGGTCATGGGCCAGGCCGCCGACAGGCCCTGCCGGTCACCACCACGAGCGCGCCGAGCGGTATGTCGACGTCGACTTCCTGCAGATTGTGCGTATTGGCACCGCGCACCTCCAGCACCCCTGACGGCCTCCGCACCGACGGCTTCAACGAGGCACGGTCATCGACGTGGCGCCCGGTGAGGGTGCCGCTTGCCCGCAGCCCCTGGACGGTGCCCCCGAACACCATCTCGCCGCGGCGCTGAGCTAGACGTAGCTTCACCGCCGCGTCGGAGGTGCGGGGCACGCACCCAAAAGCCGACGCGAGCAGTGAGGCAACAAAGGCGGGAGCGACGGTGGTCAAACCTGCGAATAACACCCGCAGATCGAGATCCGGGTTTACGGACCGGAGCTACGTGTGCGCTGAGCCAGCCCGCGGCGCAGCATAGTAGGAGCTACGCTGGCGCAGGCTTGCTTACCTTGCGTATCGCATTGTAGCATTGTATAATTGCCGCATCATCGCATATCAGAGACGTCGGATGGAAGCGGGAACGATGCCACAGAGCCAGGTGAATGTTCGTTTGGATTCAAAGAAGCTGGAGATACTTGAGGCGGCCGCCTTCGTAGACGGACGGAGCGTGGGGGAACTGATCCGCTCCGCTATCGAGAGTCTCGCAGACCGCCTTCAGGATGAGGCGGCCGTGCAGCTCGCTCTCCAAGCACGCGATGCACATACTCGGGCTCTCGCATCTTCGTTGGTCGGATTTCCAACCAAGCACCGCAGCACCCAAGCGTCCGCATAGCTAGAAGCGGTAGCCCCGTGGGCAAGAAGCTGACAATCCCTCCGCAGGGGCGCGGAGCGCAGGCATCGCCTTTGCCTATAGAGCGCTGTAGCTTTGTAGCCTTGTAGTCTGCTACGCCGTTAGCTATGCTGCTGCAAGCAGCGGTATCCACGAGCTAAAGAAAACTCGGTGCCTGCCGAAGAAACGGATGAGCGATGGACTTCAACTCCCACACGGTCACCATGCAGGTCAACGTCACGTTGCAGCCTTTCGGTCAAGCGTCGCTCGTTAGCGGACACGCGCACCCCGATCGATTCGAGCAAGCCGAGAACGACGGGGTACCGATCACGCAGGTCATGCCACTGCGGTCGAGCGGGATAACGCCTGGCTACGCTCGACCAGCTTCGGTCTAGGTCGAGAGCCGCCAGCTTCCCCCGCGGAACGCGACCTCGGCGCCCAAGAGCGGTGCTTGCGCTTTCATCGCATCGTTGACCGCCTCCTGCGCCTGAGCCAGGAGTCCCTGCTGCGCTTCTTGAAGCATCTGGCTGAGTATCTGCTGGAGTTGCTGCGGCAGTGTCTGCGGATTAACGCTGGGAGGTAGGTTGAGCGGCAGGTTCAAGTTAATCTGAAGGTTTGCCGGCATCTGACGTTGAGCTCTGACCATAAACTCGCCGGCGTATTCGTGGACGCCCCACGTACTCTCGATCGCCCCGAGTACGCCCGACTCGCGCCATTCGTCATCGGTGCGCAGAACCTCAGCCGGATCGATCGGATCGCGGGTAGACATCAGCTCCTCGTACTCCTCGAGGAGCTCCCACAGGGCGCCGTCTAGCTCGTCGGAGGCGTCGAGCACGGGAAGTCCGAGCACTTGGGCCTCCTGACGCCCAATTGCGTGCCCGTGCGCATAGACCTTCTCGGCGAGCGTCTCGATGATGTTGTCCATCGTCTCCTCGTCGGCCGGCTCACTACGAGCTGCGAGCATCCGGCGCGCAACCTCGCGAATGTGCGAGTGCGTTCTATAGGCGTTCCCGAGTGTGATCGCATCGAGGCGATCGGTGAGCTTGCCGAGGCTGTTCCCAAGGGCTTGAGGGTCGGATAGTTCTAGGCGCTCCTTCACGAATCGCACGTAGCTCATGACATCCTCGACGTTGACGGATTCGTCCACCATGCCTTGGCCATGACCCGCAGGCCGGCGGATGTTCATGATGGGATCGATCGGCCCTAGCTCCGCCTGCGGTCCCATCACGATCTCGTCAGCCCCGAGAGCGAGGAGCGTTGCGGCGCTATTGGCACGCCAAGGTATAAGGACATTCCACTTCTTGGCCGACGTGCGAAGGCCACTTGCAATCCGCCATGGCACGTCGATGTCTCCGCCCCGACTATATATGAACATGTCGAGAGATTCAGGTGATGCGCCCTGGCGGATGTGATCGTACAACGGGCGCAACGCGTCGTTGCCTATCTGAGCGCTCCACGGATGCCTGTCGCCCGTGACGTAGACGATTACGTGACTGCCTCGCATCTTCTCGATGCGTTCAATCAGTGCTTTCCGCTCATCTCGAGCCATGCTTCCCTTTCGGTAGGGCATAAGTTCGGGTGGGTAGCCCGACTAGTAGCGAACAAACGAATTGTGAAGCCCGGTCCGGACGGCGCTCCAAGGTTACGGCGGGACCCCCGGTCCCCACCGGGGGTCCCGCTCGTTGTCTACTTCTAACGGCGTTCGCTAGGTTGCCCAAAGGGAGCCAACTGCAAGCCTGACTATCGCGCTTCCTGCGGACGGCTTCTGAGCAGAGCACCACACGCCCAACGGAGCGAGGATGCGCCCGAGCTGCCATAGTCGCCTCAGCATGCCACTGTGCTGCAAGGCGAAAGCGCTCGCGGAGCAGGAGATCGAACGCTCCCCACACCCATGCGCGCAGAACGCTCCCGCGGCACTGGTTTTGCCCGATGACGCGTAGCTACTCCGCCAGCCCGCTCTAGTGCATGAGGGCACAAGCGGCGTTTGCCGCTCCGGTAGGTGATCTGCCGGGGAAGGCACCCGTGGTCCATCGCCGCCCAGCGCGTCCGCACCACTCTGGACAAAGTCGCCGCGCTCAGTCGCAACTCTACTGCAGAAGTGGACGATGATGCTGCTGATGTGATCTCGCTTTGAGCGCGTCCACCACTCGCCCGATGACGGACAGGATCAGCCATATGACGGCAAGTACGGTGGCCACAACGAAGCCGGTACGTACGCCTTGGTCGCTGATATTCGTGACCAGAGCGGCCAGGAGTGGGATGAGGAGCGCCAACGGCGTTGTCCAGTCTCGTGGCATCAACCTCAATAGCCGGCCTCTTGACTCTTGAATCCGTCTCCGCTCCAACGCCGCAGCCTCCGTGGGCGTCACGGCCATAACGACCATTCCCTTCTCCACGCCGACGGAGATCGAGACGATCTCAGCGGGTGGCTGCTCCGTGGTCCTCGGAGCGCGACCAAGAGCGTCGGAGGCTGGCTCGTTAGAAGTGGTCGCTACGGGCGACTGCTCGGCGGTGCTTGGATCGCGGCTGACAGCATCCGCTGATGGTTCGCTGGGGGTCGCCATGTTGCGACTTGTAGGCTACTCTCAATAGTGTGGATCTTCATCAGCTAACAGCACACCAGCGCGTCAAGATCGATCTTTCGGGCCTAGAGGCAGATGGCGTCACACTTGGGACCGGACTGTACGGCACCGGAGAGGTCACCGAGATTCGCGCCGATGCCCAAGCGGTCGTTCGGCTCAACATGCCGATCGCTGGCAAGGACGAGATCGTCGTTGCCGCCGACCGGCTGACCGCATCGAACTGACGGCACCCTACCGGAACAGGGGCATATCGGGCGGCCCGTATCCGCGCTCACGGACAGGCAGCTCGCCATCAAATCGGCGCGCCGAGACACTTCGCGTCGATCCGTGCGACGGGGAGAAGCTCGCCCGCTGATCTCACGATAAAGCCGCGAAGCTCGGCGCACCACACGATCGTAAGGGGTGGCTTCGCCAGCTTGAGACGACAAGCGGCCGCGCGAGACGCTGGCAGCGATGAGCGCCGCCGTCAGCCCCGGTACATCATGCGCCGCCAAAACCTCGAGGAAGAACTAGAGCGACTCGCGCCCCGCCGACCCACACCTCGACCGCGCCCAAGGACTACTCGACGACTTCGGCCGCTTCTGGCGCGCCGAGCCCAACCCAGCCGAGCGGCGCAAGCTGCTCGCCAGCCTGTTCGACCACGTCTGGCAGGACAACGGCACGATCGTCGCCGTCAAACCCCGCCCAGCATTCGCCCGCTACTTCAAGGCAATAGACCAGACCAGACCGAAACACCCGAAAGCCGACCGGAAACGCGGGGTGACAAAAGCGGGAGCGACGGGACTCGAACCCGCGACCTCTGCCGTGACAGGGCAGCGCTCTAACCTGCTGAGCTACGCCCCCGCGATGCTCGGAGCGCCGGGGCGACGTTCCGTGCCTCCCCAGTATGCCAAGGCTGGCGCCTCGGCAATGCCCCCCTCGAAACTGGCCGTCCGGCCAGTCTTCGTCTAGGCTGTCGGAATGGCGCTCGTCGGCCCCCCTCCGCTGCTCAACTCGAAGCCCCTGGCGGTGCTCCTGGAAGACCTGCACGACGAGCGCTCGGCCCCCGTTCCGTTCCCGCCCGGCGAAACTCGCTTCTCGCTGGCGCGCACGCGCCGCTTCGCCGACAATCCGCTGCCGCTGCTGCTCGACGCGTACGAGCGCTTCGGCCCGGTGTTCACGCTGCGGCTGTTCCACGGCAACGTCGTGTTCATGCTCGGGCCAGCCGCCAACCACTACATCACCGTCTCGCACGCGTCCAACTTCACGTGGCGCAACTCGCACTTCCGCGATCTGATCGGGCTGATGGGCGACGGGCTGCTGACGATCGACGGCGATTTCCATCGCCAGTCGCGCCGGATCATGCTGCCGGCGTTCCACCGCGAGCACCTCGCCGCGTCCGTCGACGCCGTCGTGCAGGAGACGACGCGCGCGCTGGATGAGCTGACGCCGGGCGCCAGCATCGATCTGTACACATGGACTCGCCATCTGGCGCTGCGCGTGGCGATGCGCGCGCTGTTCGGCCTGGACCCGGACGGCGAGCAGGCGCGGTCGATCGACGCCGCCGGCATGTTCGAGGAGGCCCTGTCGTTCTACTCGGCCGACTACTTCCTGCGCGTGCTGCGCGGTCGCTACTCGCCATGGGCGCGCCTGCAGAGCGCGGCGCGCAAGCTCGACACGCTGATCTACTCCGACATATCCCGCCGGCGCGCGACGGGCGAGCGCGGGCACGACATCCTCAGCCTGCTGCTGGACGCGCACGACGAGGACGGCAACACGCTCACGGACCTGCAGATCCGCGACGAGGTCATGACGCTGCTATTCGCCGGACACGACACCACCACCTCGACCGTGTCGTTCATGTTCTACGAGCTGGCACGCCAGCCGCAGATCGTCGCGCGGCTGCTGGCCGAGCAGGACGCCCAGCTCGAGGACGGGCAGCCGACGGGCGCACAGCTCATGTCCGGCGAGCTGACCGAGCTCGAGATGGTCCTCGAGGAGACCCTGCGCAAGTACCCGCCCGCGTGGGTCGGACCGCGTCGCGCGGTCGAGTCCTTCGAGTTCGAAGGCCACACCGTCCCCGCGCGCGCGTTCGTCAACTACTGCTCGTGGGCTTCCCACCACCTCCCGGACGTGTTCCCCGAGCCGGAGGCGTTCCGGCCCGAGCGCTTCACGCCCGAGGCCAGCGCCGCAATGCCCAAAGGCGCCTACGTTCCCTTCGGCGGCGGCTCGCGCATGTGCATCGGCATGCGCTTCGGCCAGCTCGAGGTGCGCACGATCGCGACGTTGATCCTTTCCCGCTGCACGCTCGCGCTCGCGGAGAACTTCCAGCTGAGCATCCGCCAGATGCCGACGATCAGCCCCAAGAACGGCCTGCCGATGCTCGTGCGCCCCCGCAGCGCGATCGCCGCCGCCGAGCTGCAGGCGGCCTGACGCGCTCAGCGCAGGCGCGCGCTCATCGTCAACCGATAGCTCGTCGGCTGCGTGCTCACCACGCTCGCCGCGACGCCCTCGACGTAGACGCGCGGGTCGGAGAACAGCGTCAGCTGCAGGCCTTCGATCAGGAACCCGAGCGGGTGCGCGATCAGCTCGCCACCGCTGGCGAGCGCGACCGCGTTCACCGACGCGCCTACCCCGAACAGCGCACCGGTCGCCTGCACTTCGACCTCGCCGCCTTCACTGCGCAGCAGGCGCACCCCGAACCCGACCGGCAGCGCCGCCTTCACGTCGGCTTCGCTCACCACCGCCTGCGCGCTCAGCCGATCTCCGCGCTTGCTCAAGCGCGCATCGGTCACGCGCAGCTTCCCCACCTGCACGCTTTCGGCGCTCACGTCCATGCTCGAGGCGCCCTTCGCTTCCTCCAGCAGGCTCGCCGCCTGGCCGCCGCTCAGCGCAAGGCTGCCCGCCCTGACGTGCACGGAGCCCACATGTCCCCACAGCAGCTCCACCGCCGGCCACGCGCTGACGCTCACGCTCAGCACCTTGCCGTAGCGGCCCACGCGCGAGCTGATCCTGCTGGCGGCCAGGCGCGGGAGGATCAGCTGCGCGAGCGCCAGCACGAGAATCAGCACCCCTGCCAGACCGACCGCGATCCGCAGCCCTTTGCCCATCACGACAGCTTCGCAGGCGCGCTCGTCGACTACCGCTAGCCTTATGTGCGCCACGAGGGCGCGTAGCTCAGTTGGCTAGAGCACCTCGCTTACACCGAGGGGGTCGCCCGTTCGAGTCGGGCCGCGCCCATCCTCCCCCGCACCGCACCCACCTCCGACCTCAAACACCGGCCGATGAACGACGATCCCCCCATCCGCGTCGCCGTCATAGGGTCCGGCCCCGCCGGCTTCTACACGGCCGGCCACCTGCTCAAGCACGGAGCGGGCGGGGACTCGGTCAACTTCGAGGTCGACATGCTCGAGCGCCTGCCGACGCCGTGGGGGCTCGTGCGCTCGGGCGTCGCCCCCGACCACCCCAAGATCAAGTCGGTCACGCGCATCTACGAGAAGACCGCCGCGCACCCGCGCTTTCGCTACTACGGCAACGTCACGTTCGGCGAGCACGTCTCGCGCGAGGACCTGCTCGCGCACTACCACGCGATCGTCTACGCGACCGGCTCCCCGGCCGACCGCCCGCTCGGCATCCCCGGCGAAGATCTCCCCGGCTCGCACGCCGCGACCGAGTTCGTCGGCTGGTACAACGGCCACCCCGACCACACGGACCTCGAGTTCGACCTGCTCTCCGCCGAGCGCGCCGTCGTGATCGGCAACGGCAACGTCGCGATCGACGTCGCGCGCATGCTCGTGCTCGCCCCGGAGGAGCTCGCGCCGACGGACACCGCCGACCACGCGCTCGAGGTGCTCGCCCGCAGCAGCGTACGCGAGGTCGTGATCCTCGGGCGGCGCGGACCGGCGCAGGCGGCGTTCACGAACCCCGAGCTGCTCGAGCTGGGCGAGCTCGCGGACGCGGACGTGATCGTCGACGAGGCCGAGCTCGAGCGCGCGCTCACGGTCGCAGACACACAGGCCGCGGAGGACATCACCTCACGGCGCAACGTCGAGATCCTGCGCTCCTACGCGGCGCGGCCGCCGAAGGGCCACGACAAGCGCATCGTCCTGCGCTTCCTGCTCTCGCCCGCCGCCTTCCTGCCAGACGAGCGCGGCCATCTCGGCAGCATCGAGCTGATCCGCAACGAGCTCGTGCCCGCGACCGGTGGCGGCGTGCGCGCGGCCGCCACCGGCGAGACGGAGACGATCGCGGCCGGGCTCGCGTTCCGCGCCATCGGCTACCGCGGCATCGCCCTCCCCGGAGTCTCCTTCGACGAGCGCTCGGCGGTCATCCCCAATGAGGCCGGCCGCGTTCTGGACCCCGAAAACGGCGCGCCGCTCGCCGGCGAGTATGTCGTCGGCTGGATCAAGCGCGGCCCCTCCGGCGTGATCGGCACGAACAAGAAGGACGCGCAGGAGACCGTGGACTCGTTGCTCGCGGACCTCGTTCCCGCGGGCAACGGTTCGACCGCCTCATCCAGTGCGAGCGCGCACGAGCCGAACACGCCCGACGCCGATGCAATCGAGGCGCTCCTGCGCTCTCGCCAGCCCGAGCTCGTCACGTACTCCGGCTGGGAGGCGATCGACCGTCACGAGCGCTCGCTCGGCGAGCCCGCCGGGCGCCCGCGCGTGAAGCTCACGCGCATCGACGAGCTCTTGCACGTCGCCGCCGACGAACAGCCGTAGGCCGAGCACCATTGGCGCGAACACCCGTAGACTGTGCAGCCGCAAGGCCCCGTTAGCTCATCTGGTAGAGCGCCGGACTTTTAATCCGGTGGGGCGGGTTCGAGTCCCGCACGGGGCATTTCCGGAGACCTTCCGCCGCCTATTCAAACCCGAGGGCAGCTCGGCGACGATCAAGTGGAAGCTCAGGCGGCAGCAACCTCGACCTGCGGCGGCGGAAGCATGCGCAGGAACTCCGCGGGCAACCTGCGGCTGGCCTGCCAAAACTCCAGACCCACGGTCTCCCCGGTGACAGGATCGAGTTCCCGCAGCCCAGAATCCGACTCTTCGCCCACAGCCGAGCTCGCGTCATAGCCCTCGAAGCGAACCCACGCGATATCCGCGTCAGCGTCGTAATGCCCTTCGATTCGCATATCCACAGGCTAGCGCCGACGCCAGACCGTGACAACCCGGGCAACCAGTAGATCATCGCGGAATCGGCTCCAGGCGCTTTTGGTCAGCTACTGGAGCCGCACTCTCGGTGTTTGCGACGCTATGGGCGACACTGGTTGGCCAGACGGTCCCCCAGATCCTCGCGTCGTCCTCATCCCCCCAAGCGCACTTCTTCCATGCGGCGCATGCCTGCTCGCAGCTGCCGGCGGCACCAGGCATGGCTGTGCCTGGTCCGGGCGGCCGAGCCGAACTACCGCACAATTTCGAGATGAAGTCGCCCGACGCGATCCTTCGTATTCAGAACGACTTCAGCGAACGAGCGTATGAACCGCTCGTGCTCGCTGCGCGGGACCTGCTGACGCTTACCGCCCCTGCGCCCTACGCGACCGAATACCGCACCTTCGAGCAACTGCTCAGCGAAACGGTTTTTGCGTTCGACCGGCTACAACAGACCATGGACCTGCTCGGGGGGCCAGCCACGGAGCGAAGCACCGGCGCCTACCGTAGAGCCCTTGCGAGTGCCCTTGACGCAAACATGGCCGTCTTTGACAAAGTCACGCGACTGATCGCCCGTGGCGATCTACTTCAGCTGAACGAATGCGTCCTAGGCCTGAACGGCATTGCGACCCAATTGGAGCTTCTAAACGACACCCTCACCGGCTAGCCAACCCGAACCGGAGTGCTCAGAAGTGCCGCCTTCCGCCACCCGCGACAAGCCAGGAACGCATGTCGCTGCTCGTGCTCAGTTTCGCATGTCGCGGGCGAAGCGCGGAGCGCACGGTGGCCGGGCTTCGTACGCAAACGCCTCGGTGCGCTCCGCGACCGCTGACCCATGGGAGCGTGAGCTACCGGCGCAGTAGCACCGTGCCCGCGCGCCGAAGTCCGGCTCACGCCCCAGCCGACCTGCTCGAGGTGTGGGCATGAGCCCAGCCTGGGGCCAAATCCGGTGGCCGGCGCGCCACCGCAGGCGCGCCGACCGCTGGGGCTCGCCTCAAAACACAACCGAGTTAGACGTATACCCGTCCATCACTAGATGGGCCGTATAGGGTGCACTGTCGTAGCAGAACACGCCCGGCCAACTACTCTGATTTGCGTTGGTCACGGAGACCGCGTTCTGATAGAAGAGCACCTCTTTTCCTCCCGAGCCGCTGTTATCGTAACAGTAGTACTCGAACCTGCCGAGAGGAAAGTTGTGCACGGCGATGTTTAGCGTGTAGCCACCATCATACGGGCCTCCTTTTGACGCCGTGATGCTCGGCTGGCGTTCTCTTTCTTCCCTTTCTCGACGTTCCCGTTCTTCCCTTTCCCTGGTTTCGCGTTCGGCCCTTTCTTTGGCTTCCTGAGCTTCTTGTCTTTCTTTGGCTTCCTGTCTTTCTTTGGCTTCCTGGGCTTCCCGTCTTTCCTTGGCTTCCTGAGCTTCCCGCGCTTCCGTGGCTTCCTGAGCTTCTCGTCTTTCTTTGGCTTCCTGAGCTTCCCGCGCTTCCGTGGCTTCCTGAGCTTCTCGTCTTTCTTTGGCTTCCTGAGCTTCCCGCGCTTCCGTGGCTTCCTGCGCTTCTTTGGCTTCCTGAGCTTCCCGTGCTTCCGTGGCTTCCTGCGCTTCTTTGGCTTCCTGCGCTTCCTGTTTTTCTTTGGCTTCCTGTCTTTCCTTGGCTTCCTGGGCTTCCTGCCGTTCCGTGGCTTCCTGTTTTTCTTTGGCTTCCTGCGCTTCTTTGGCTTCCTGCGCTTCCTGCCTTTCCTTCGCTTCTCTAGCTTCCTGTTCTTCCATGCTTTTGGCTTCGGCCGGCGTGATGTAGTCGAACTTCACGGTCGCCAGCCTCTTGCCCGTCTTGCCGCCGGACTCAGCCCGGACGTATACGGCACCGGTCTTTTTCGCCGCTGGCGCAACCATTGTGCAGACAGTAATCGAGGAGCAGTCAACTGCGAGCCCAAGCGCATTGCCGAATTTGAACTGTGTGGCGCTCCCAAGCGCAAACCCCGCGCCACTCACGGTTATCCTCGCGCCTCCCGAGATCGATCCCTTCAGCGGGGCGACCGCAATAATCGTAGGCGCTTCGAAAGTGTAGATCGTCTTGGCCGTCCCAGAGCTCGAGCCGGCCGGCGTTGTGACACTTACTTCAGTCGCACCTGCAGTGTGCGGAGGGGAGACTGCGCTGATGGCAGTGGAGGATACGACCGTGAATTCTTTGGCCGCGACCCCACCGAATGACACTCCGGTCGCGTTCGAGAGGTTCGAGCCATCGATGATGACCGGGCTGTCTCCGGCTGCGGGGCCCTTCTTTGGCAAGAGCTTGTCCACGACCGGCGCTGCTTCGTCCACCCCCGCGAAAGACAGTCTAATCTGCACACTGCCGCTTTCGGTCACACCTGGACCAAATCGTGGAATGTCATTCGCGCCGGCGGGACTCGGAGCGAGCAGTCCGACGATGACGATTGCCAGGGTGGCCGCCGAGGCCAAGGTGGAGGACTGCCGCGTGGCCCGGTGCCCGCGAGCCAGTGCGTCTCGCCATAGCCGTTGCCCGCGACTACTACGACTAACGCTGCCGGTCATCGTGCCCCCTATCTGTCGTGTCCCATTGGTTGGATTCAGGCGGCAGTGTCTCACAGTACGTCGGCGGGCGTCGAGGACTGGCGGCGCGAAAGGGAGCCACCAATGGGACAAACCAGGTCACGGATCGGCCGCAGCGCTACTAAGCGCGAGGAATCGTGCTCATGACATGCGCCTCGACCTCTAGTTGTAGCGCTCGCGACGGCCCTCAAGCGCCTGCTGCCAAGCCAGGCGCCCGATCGGATCGCACAGCGCTCGGATTAGTTCCTCCAGGCCTGCGTTCGGTTCGCCCGCGTCCCGCCTCTTGAATTCGTATCCGTGTGCGCCTCCGACGATCCCGAAGGTCCCGTGTCGTGCACGTACACGGAAGCCAACGGCGAATACGCGATCGTCGGGCTGCGGGCCGGCTCCTACCAGGTTCGCTTCCAGGGCGACGGCGACGCGGCCCAGTACTACGACGGCGCATACCTGGCCAAGGAAGCCACGCCCGTCGTCGTCAGCGCCGCCTCCACGAGGTCAGGGATCGATGCCGCGCTGAGCCCTGGCGGGAGCATTCGCGGCAAGGTGACCGCCGCCGCGGGCGGGAAGGACGCGAGCGGGGTCACGGTGTGCGCCAGCCTCGTCGGGGGCGAACCGGCTGTGGCCGGCTGTGGCCAGACCTCGAATCGAGGCGAATACTCGATCGGGGGGCTCGACCCGGGCTCCTACACAGTTGAATTCGCCGACAAGGGCAAATACGAAACCGAGTTCTACGACGGCGTGTCATCCGCCGCCGAAGCCACTCCCGTCGCGGTCGACCTGGGCGCCCCCAGCGAAGGCATCGACGCGGAGATGGTGCTCACGACGGCCACGGGGCCGACCAACACCGTGGCGCCGAGCATCTCCGGCTCGGCGTCCGTCGGCTCGACGCTCTCCTGCTCGGACGGCACCTGGATCGGCGAGCCCTTGCCCACCTTCTCCGCCGGGTGGTTGCGCGACGGGACGCCGATCCCGGCGGCGGACGGGCAGAGCTACGTCGTTACGAGCGCCGACGAAGGCCACCAGCTTTCCTGCGAAGTCACCGCTACCAATGCAAGCGGCTCTGCGAGCGCGCTCAGCGCGGCGGTGAGCGTTCCCGCCGGCGCCAGCCAGGGCAAGAGCGGGACGCCAATCGAAGGCGAACCCCCGGCTCACGGCCAAGCGCCTGGTCCCGGCCTCGGATCCCCGGGCGTCAGCGGATACCGGGTCGCAGCCGTGCCCGCACCCGCGCTTGCCGGGAGGATCGGCCTGCGGATGGACACGTTGTACGTGCCGCTTCGGTGCACCGCCACCCTGGGCGAATGCCTCCGTGTGACGGTCACCGCGTTCGTCGTGGAGATGGTGGGCCGGCGAGTCACCGCCGTCACCGCCGGCAGGGGTGTCCGCCCGCGGGCGGACACGCGCACGCTCGTGATCGGCTCCGCGAGCGCGGCCCTGTCCGCCGGCGGCAGCGAGGACGTGCAACTGCACCTGGATGTCGCCGGGCGACGCCTGCTGAAGCAGCCTGGAACGCTCGCGGCCCTGATCGAGCTGCGCTCACAGTCGACGGTCGTCTCGCGGCGGATCGTGCGATTTCGCGAGCGCCTGCGATAAGCGTCCAGTGCTCGAATGGTTCGCCGCGACGCCTGGTAGCTTGAGCACTTCGTTTCTCTAAGCAACTCAAACTGTGGGGGTCGGCGTGCTGGATCACGGGTTGTCGTCTGTCGGCGGGCGTTTTCGTACTTGTGCCGTGTTGTTCGGCGTCACCCTGATGCTCGCGTGCGCGTGCGCGTCCGCGGCACAGGCGACGACCTGGGTCGTGACGAACACCGGCGATGCCAAAAGCCCGACCTGCCCGAGCCCCAGCAGCTGCACTTTGCGTGGAGCGGTGAACAGCGCGGCGAATGGCGATGTGGTGTCGCTGCCGGCGGGCACCTACACGCTCAACGGCGCAGAAGGCCCGATCAAAGTCGAGACCAACCTCTCGGTTGTCAGCGCCGGTGCGAGCACGACGACGATCACGGCATCCCCCGCCAGCGAGCTCATCGAGGTTGAAAGTGCCGAGCTCGCCATCTCGGGAGTGACCTTCCACGGCGGCGCGGTCGGCTCTCCGAAAAGCCGCGGCGGCGGCGGCGCGATCTACAACGAGTACGGCGAGCTCAAGATCAGCAGCTCGGCGTTCACCAACAACACTGCGAGCGGCAGCGACAACGAACCCGAATTCAAATATGGCTCCGGCGGGGAGGGTGGCGCGATCTACAACGAGTACGGCGATCTGACCGTCACCTCGAGCAGCTTCACCGGCAATACGGCGACCGGCGGCTACAGCGTCTCGAACTACGCGAGCGGCGGCTACGGTGGCGCTATCGACAGCGACGAGGGCAACCTGACCGTCACCTCGAGCAGCTTCACCGGCAACACGGTGACCGGCGGCTCGAAAGCCGTCGCAGGCGATGAGTACGGCGGCTACGGCGGCGCCATCTACGTCGAAGATGGCCACGCGACGATCGCCGGCGACAGCTTCGGCGCCAACAGCGCTCAGGGTGGCGCCACCGCCGCTGCAGCCAGCTACACCGAGGGCGGTTACGGCGGCGCCATCTTCAGCGAGGACGCGGCGACGAGCATCAGCGCGAGCACGATCAGCGGCAACACCGTCACGGGTGGCGGTACCTCCGAAACCAACAAACGGGGCGGCAACAGCGGCTACGGAGGCGGGATCTATGCCGAGGACGGCACGATGACTGTGGCCAAGAGCGCGATCAGCGGCAACACCGTGGCCGCCGGCGCCGACGCGTCGGGCAGCAACTACGGATACGGCGGCTACGGAGGCGGGATCTACGCCGAGGACGGCAGCATCGAACTCTCCGGTGACACGGTCACCGGCAACAGCCTCCCGCGCGACGCCGCGGCAAAAAGCTCGGGATACGGCGGCGGCGTCTACACCGAGGACGGCGAGGCTACGATCGCGCAGAGCACGATCAGCGAAAACCAGGCGCCGGGCGGACGCGGCGGGGGGCTCGTCACGGAGTACGGCTCCACTACGGTCAGCCAGAGCGTGTTCAGCGCCAACCTCGCACCAGGCGGAGACGGCGGCGGGATCATGACCGAGGACGGGACGCTGGAGCTCGACCAGAGCACAGTCGGAGCCGGCAACACCGCCGAATACGGAGGCGGCATCTACCATGAGTCCGGGCCGCTGGCGGTCACGAACACGACGATCGCCGACAACACCGCGAGCGAAGAGGGCGGCGGCATCTACAACGAAGGTGTCGCGAACCTGGCAAACGTATCGCTCGTCGCCAACACCGCCCAGAGCACTGATGGTGGCGGCAACCTCTACCTCGACGAGTACACGCTGACGCTGCACGACTCGCTGATCGCGGCCGGCGTCTCGCCGACGAGCGGCGGCGACTGCGCGTTCGACACGGGCTCCGGCTATATAGCCTCTGACGGCTACAACGCCGAGAGCGCAAACGAATGCACGCTCGGCGGACCGGGCAACCAGCTCAACGCGACCCTGAACCTCGGTCCGCTGCAGAGCAACGGCGGGCCGACGCCGACGATCGCGCTCGGCGCCGGCAGCCAGGCGATCGACGCGGGCGACCCGGCGGGCTGCACCGACACCGAAGGCAACCCTCTGACCGTCGACCAGCGCGGCGTGGCGAGGCCGCAGGGCTCGCACTGCGACATCGGCGCGTTCGAGGTCGAAGTCCCCGCGCCTACCCCGACCCCCACGCCGACGCCCAAACCGACACCCAAACCGACGCCGGCGAGCATCGCGAGCTTCGCGACATCGATCGGCGTGAAGCTCTCGAGCGGGGTGGGAACGCTCAGCGCCGGCTGCGGGGCGCCCGCGGACGAATCCTGCACGTTCACGCTGACCCTCTACGCGAGCGTCAAGGGCGGTCACGCGAGCTCGGTCAAACGCGTGAAGGTCGGGACGGCGACCGGCAAGATCGAGGGCGGGCGCGTCGGCAAGCTGACGGTCAAGCTAAACGCCACCGGGCGCAAATACCTCGCGCACGGCACCCTGCATCTCGAAGCAGTGGGCACGATCAAGGACAGCGCCGGGCTCGTGACGCAGGTCCGCCGGCACATCACGGTCAAGGCCACCAAGAAGAAGTAGGCAGCGACGGCCCCGGCAGCGCGGCTGCGCGCTGCCGGGATCGAGCGCGCGGCGGCGACGCACCCGTCGCGCAGCCGCATTGACGCCCGCAAACATCCGCCGGGTGGCATATCCAGTATTCAAGCCTCGCGCCGAGCGGACGAAAAAGAGGCATGCGCCAGTTTGCGATCCTGGGCCTCGTGCTCTCGTTGCTGCTCGGCGCCGTCGCCGTGTACGAGACGGGCGACCGCGTCAACACGAGGCGCAACTCCCAGGACCACCAGCTGCAGGCGGCGGTCGGCAACGAGGTCCAGGTGGTAGCCGCCGGACCGCACCAGACGATGACGGCGGTCGCGATGATGCTCGTCAACCCAGCCGTCCGCGAGCTGCTCGACGGCCACCCGCTCACGGCCGCCGCGCGCCGCAGCGACCTCAGCTACGCCGCCGCGAGCCTCGCCACGGTCGAGCACGCGTCGGTCGTCCCGCTGACGGACGCCTGCCTCGACGCGGCCACCGGGCGCCAGATCTTGTGCGCCCCCAGCGCGCATCCGGTCGTGTTCCCGCTCGCGCTCACCCGTCAGTTCGCCGCGCTCGCCGACCGCTCCCCCGCGGGCGCGGGCACCAAAGTGTTCCGCTCGCCGCTCGACGGGCGCCCGAACGTCGCCTTCATCGCCCCGCTGCACTCCGACGGCCGGACGCTCGGGCTCATCCACCTCGACATGAGCCCGATCTCAACGCACGGTCCGGGCCTGATAGTCGGCGACATCCCCGACATTCGCATCCAGCTCGGCGGCTACGAAAGCGGTCGAATCGCGCTCAGCGAAGCACCGGCCGGACGCGGCGCGAGAGCGGGCTCCCGTGGCAAGACCCGCAACCTGCTCATCGACGGCCCCGCCCTCGGCGGCCACCCCCGAGGAGTGATCAACGGCGGTCATCGCGCGATGGCGGCGCGACTGCCGATGACGGTCGACGGGACACACGAGAGCCTTGCGGTGGTGGCGACGTTCACGCACTCGGACCCCAGCCTGCTGAACTCCTGGAGCGCTGGCCTGCTGACGGTGCTGATCACAGCGGTCCTCGGCCTGCTCGCCTCGATCGCCGCGCTCGTCGTGTCCGCCCGCCGCGTCACGCGCGAGCTGTCGACCGACGTGCTCACCGGCCTGCGCAACCGCCGCGCCCTGCTCGAGGAGCTGCCGCGCGTCTGCCAGCGCGCGAGCGACGAGCACCCCGCGTACGTTTGGTTCTTCGACCTCAACGGCTTCAAGACCTACAACGACTCGTTCGGCCACATCGCCGGCGACAACCTGCTGGCTCGCCTCGGCGCCCGCCTGCACGAGGTGATCGAGCCATACGGCGCCGTGTACCGGCTGGGCGGCGACGAGTTCTGCGGGCTCATAACGGCACCGGTCGCCGACCCGCACGCGCTGTTCCTGGAGGCTCGCGAGGCGCTGGTGGAACGCGGCGCGGCGTTCGCCATCACCGCCGCCGCGGGCGCCGTCGAGATCCCGCGCGAAACGCGCGAGCCGATGCACGCGCTGCGCCTCGCCGACCAGCACATGTACCGCGAGAAGGCCGCCAGCCGCGGCGGCGCCGCGGAGCTGATCACCGCGGTGCTGCACGCCGCGCTCGCCCAGCGCCACCCGGATCTCGGCGAGCACAGCGACGACGTCGCCGGCGACGTCGAGCTGCTCGCGCGCACCGTCGGCCTCGACGAGGAGCTCGTCGGCCTGATCATCAAGGCGGGCGACCTGCACGACGTCGGCAAGCTCGGCATCCCCGACGAGATTCTCACCAAGCCGGGCTCGCTCAGCAAAGACGAGTGGAACTTCATGAAGCAGCACACGGTCATGGGCGAGCAGATCATCGCCGCCGCCGGCCCGTCGCTGGACCGCATCGGGCCGCTCGTGCGCGCGAGCCACGAGCGCTGGGACGGCAACGGCTACCCGGACGGTCTTGCCGGCGAGGAGATCCCGCTGGGCGCGCGCATCATCACGATCTGCGACTCGTTTCGCGCGATGCTCGACGAGCGCTCGTACAAGCCGGCGATGACGCTCGAGCACGCGCTCGCGGAGCTGCGCCGCTGCGCCGGAACGCAGTTCGACCCGAGCCTCGTCGAGGTGTTCTGCCGCCTCGTCAGCGAACGGGCGGGCGACGCTCGGCCCACGGCAGCGCCTGTTCCAGCTGCGCCGCGAGCGCCAACAGCGGGCCATCCTGCCAAGGCCCGGCAACGAGCTGAGCTCCCACGGGAAGGCCAGCCTCGCTCCAGTGCAACGGCAGGCTCACCGCCGGCAGCCCGGTGACGTTGCCGAACGCGGTAAACGACACGCTCGCGACGACATCGAGCACCGGCTGGTCGGGGGCGGCGTGCTGGGCCTCCAGGATCGAGCCCGCAAGCGGCGCCACGATCGCCGAGGTCGGCGTCAGCAGCACGTCGAAGTCGCGGCCCCAGCGCACAAGCTCGCGCCGGCTCAGCAGCTCGAGCGTGCGCGCAGCGAGCACGTAGTCGTAGGCGCCGAGCTCGCCGCTCGCCTGGCGCTGATGCACGATGTGCGGCTCGGTCGCCGCCCAGTCGACGCCCTCGTAGTCGGCCAGCCCGCCCTGCGTCAGCGCGATGAACGGCGGCACCATCTCTTCGGAGATCGTCGGCACCTCGACCTCCTCGATCGAGTGCCCGAGCTCCTCGAGCGCAGCGGCAGCGGCGCGCGCGGCGGCCGTGCACGCCGCGTCTGTGGGTATGCCCAGCGGCGCCTGCGCCATCAGGCCGATACGCAGGGAGCCGGGCGCTGCGCCGACCTCCTGGGCGAACGCCCGCGCCGGCGCGGGCGCGTTGTACCAGGCGAGCGGGTCCTGCCCGGAGATCGCGTCGAGCACCGCCGCCGAGTCTGCGACCGTGCGCGCGAGGACGCCCTCCACGACCGCTCCCAGCCAGCTCTGCGCGAGGCGCGGGACACGGCCGCGGCTCGGCTTGAAGCCGACCAGGCCGCAGTAGGACGCGGGGATGCGAATCGAGCCGCCGCCGTCGTTGGCGTGCGCGATCGGGAACATGCCGGCGGCGACCGCCGCGCCGGCGCCGCCGCTGGAGCCTCCGGGCGTGCGCGTCGGGTCCCACGGGTTGCGGCTGATCCCGTAGCGGCTGTTCTCGGCGGCCGTGATCACCCCGAACTCGGGCGTGTTCGTGCGCCCGCACAGCACGAAGCCGGCGCGCTCGAGCGCGTCGACGACCAGCTCGCTCTGCTCGCTGACGCCCTCCGGGGCGCCGCGCGAGCCGTACGTGACGGGCCATCCCGCCACCGGCGTGAGGTCCTTGATCGGCAGTGGCACGCCGAGGAAGGGCGCGTCCTCGCCCGCCGCGAGGCGGCGGTCGGCAGCGGCCGCGGCGGCGCGCGCGTCCTCGTCGTTACGCCAGATGACCGCGTTCAGCTCGGGGTTGAGACGGTCGACGGCGGCGATGCACGCGTCGAGCAGCTCCGCCGCCGAGAGCTCCCCCGCCGCAGCGCGCCCGCCAGCTCGAGCGCCGGCGTGAAGGGGTCGAGCGTGGCCACGGCGCGACCCTACCAGGGTGGGCTCCGCGTATGTGGGGGATTCATCCGTGCGAGCGCTTTTACGCCGGCCGGTGCGGGGCTCACTCCGCGCGGGCGAACTGCGCAATCGCGAGCGCGAGCATCGCCAGCCCCAGCAGCGTGACGACCGCGGCCTCGACGAGGACGGGCAGACGCCAGCCCCACCACGTCACGCCCGGGTCCAGCGCCCGCTGCGCCGCGGCGCTGATATCCAGGTGCGAGAACACCACTCGGCGAATCGGGTCGACCGCGTAGGTAAGCGGGTCGATGCGGTTGAGAATCTCGAGCCAGCGCGGCAGGTGCGAGACCGGGAACAGCGCGCCCGAGAGGAAGTACATCGGCATGATCGCCATCTGCATCAGCGCCATGAACGACTGCATCTGGGTGACGCGCGCGGCGAACATCACGCCGAACGCCGTGATCGAGAACGCCACGAGCAACTGCAGCGCGAGCACCTCGACGATCAGCACAGCGTTGTAGGGCACGCCGACGAGGCCCGCGAGGCAGAGCACGATCACTCCCTGAAAGCTCGCGACCGTCGCGCCGCCCAGGCACTTGCCCAGCACCAGCGAGCTGCGCCGAACCGGCGCGACCATCATCTCGCGCAGGAAGCCGAACTCGCGATCCCACACGAGCGACGCCGCCGAGAACATCGCGGTGAACATCACGGCGATGCACAGCACGCCGGGGAACACGAACGTGCGCAGGTTGACGCCGTGCGTGCCGCCCGACGCCAGGCGCGAGAGCCCGGTGCCGAGCACGAACAGGAACAGGAACGGCTGCATCAGCGAGGTGAGGATGCGCAGCCGGTCGCGGCTGAAGCGGATCAGCTCGCGCTTCCACACGACCCTGATCGCGCGCAGCTCGCTGCCGGTGCTGCGCGTCGGCACGCGCACGTGCGCGATCTCGTGCGGCGCCTGCGCCCGGGGGGCGGAGGGATCCGCGCTCGCGCCCGCCAGAGCTCCGGTCTCGCTCGCCATCAGCCGCCCATCATTTTCGCAGCGTTGCGCATCCTGTCGGTGCTCGTCGACTCCGCGTCGCGGATCGTGGTGCCCGTGTAGGACATGAACACGTCGTCCAGCGACGGGCGCGCGACGCTGACGGTACGGATCGGTGGGTGGGCGGGATCCCATTCATCGAACAGACGCGGCACGAAGTGCTCGCCCTCCGCCACGCCGAACGTGACCGCTCCCTCGACGATCGTCGCCTCGATCGCGAAGCGCTCGCGCAGCGCGGCGATCGCCGCCTGATCGTCGTCGGTCTGCATCTGCACGCGATCCTTGCCCACGCTCGCCTTCAGCGCCTCCGGCGAGTCGAGCACGATGATGCGACCCTGGTCCATGATCGCGATCCGGTCGCACCACTCGGCCTCGTCCATGTAGTGGGTGGTGAGGAAGATCGTGATGTCCTCGCGCGCCTTCAGCTCGCGGATGTAGCTCCAGATCGAGCTGCGCGTCTGCGGGTCGAGCCCCACGGTGGGCTCGTCGAGGAACAGCACGCGCGGCGAGTGGAACAGGCCGCGCGCGATCTCCAGGCGCCGCTTCATGCCGCCGGAGAACGTGTTGGCGAGGCTCTCGCGCCGCTCCCACAGCCCGACCATCTCCATCACCTGGCGCATGCGATCGTGCACCAGCTCGCGCGGCACGCCGTAGAGCTCCGCGTGCAGCTGCAGGTTCTGCTCGGCGCTCAGGTAGCCGTCGAGCGTCGTCTCCTGGAAGACCAGGCCGATGTTGCGGCGCACGTCGTCGCGTTCGGTGACGACGTCGTGGCCGGCGACGAGCGCGGAGCCGCCGCTGGGGCGCACGAGCGTGCACAGCATGTTGATCGTCGTCGACTTGCCCGCGCCGTTGGGGCCGAGGAAGCCGAAGATCTCGCCCCGCGAGACCTCGAAGTCGATGCCGCGGACGGCCTCGAGCTCGCCGTAGCGCTTGACGAGGCCGTTGACCGAGACGGCGGCGCTGAGCGCCGTCGTCTCGGAGGCTGGGTTGACTGCTGTCGTCGCGCTGTAGCTCACCTGTCGGTGTCTACCGTACCGGCATCCGCGCCGCCGTTCGGCTCGGTGCCTGAGCTCGCGTCCGTCCCCGCGTCGACGTCGCCGTCGGCGAGGATCCGGTAGAGATCGCGGCGGGTGCTCGCGAGCACCCCGGCGGCCTTCGCCACCTGACCCTCACTGCCCGTGCGCATCACCTGCGCGAACGCATGGGCGACCTCGTGCATGAGCCTGCCGAGCTCGTGCCTGCCGACGGCGTCATCGCCTCTCTGCTCCCACGGAGCCGGCCGCTCCGAGCCGCGCTCGTCCAGCAGCGCGCGGCCCTCGTCGGTGATCGCGAACAGCTTGCGGCCGTCGCTCTCCTGCGTGCGGATCAGGCCCTCGTCCTCGAGCTGCGCCAGCGCCGGGTAGACCGAGCCTGGGCTCGGGCTCCAGATGCCGCCGCTGCGCTCCTGGACCTCCTGCATGATCTGGTAGCCGTTGCGCGGCTCCTCCGCCAGCAGCAGCAGCGCGGCGGTGCGGATGTCGCCGCGACGCGCCCTGCGTCCACGTCCGCGCCCACCGCCCCCAGGACCTCCGCCACGGCCGAAGCCGAACGGACCGGGACCGAACGGGCCGCCGAACTCGCCGCGAGCCTCGGGGCCGTGGCGGCCGTGATGGCCGTGTCGACCCTCGCCGCCACCCCGGGGGGACCTGCAACCGGGCTTCGCGCCCGTTGAATAAGCATTTCCAAACATATCTAGTTCCAATCTTGAGCTATCAAAGTAGTTACACGATATATCGTAACACTACTTCCGTCAAGGCCCCCCTTCTCCGGCAGGCAGAATGCAGGTCGGTAGGCAGGGACGGGCATCCGGAGGCGGCCGCGACATGCGCGGCGCCTGGCGCCCGCGCGAGCGCGAGCCGGCTACGCGGCGTAGCGCTGCGCGGCGCGAGCGCGGGCCTTGGCGGCCTCGATCTCGCGGTCCTTCGGCGGCGCGTTCGTCACAAGCTCGTCCAGCAGGCGCGCGGAGATCTCCGTGACGGCGTCCACCGCGCGCTCGAAGGCCTCGACGTTGGCCTGCGAGGGCTTGGTGAAGCCGCTGACCTTGCGCACGTACTGCAACGCCGACGCGCGGATCTCCTCGTCGGTCGCCGGTGGCTCGAAGTTGTGGAGGTTGCGGATGTTTCTACACATGCTCCGATCGTAATCGATTGTCGTGCCGGCGCTTTCAGCGCGGGCACGACAATCGCTTACGATCTCCGCTGGCCGAGGGTTGCCGGACCCTGCGCGACCGCCTCCGTTGCGTCGATTGACTGATGACCAGGCCGCATGCGGCCTGGTCCGGGGCCGCACATGTGCGGCCCCGCGGCGGGCGCATGCGCCCGCCGACAGCCGGCGCATGCGCCGGCTGCACAGCATCGAGAGCGTCCCTCTCGGCCTCAGCCCGCCGCGCCGCTGTGGCCCGCGGCCCACGCGACGATCGCGCCCGAGCCCTGGACCGTGCTGCCGTCGTCGAGCAGCAGCACGGGGACGTCCTGCTGGCCCGTGAGCGCGATGATCTCCTCGCGCTTGCCGCGGCGGCTCAGCGGGACGTTTTTGAAGCCCCCCACCGTCTTGACGGTGTAGTCGTGACCCGCGCGGTCGAGCGCCTGTGCGGCGACTCCGCACGGGTGCGCGATCAGCGGCGCATTCGCCCCATGGGTGCGTGCAGGGCACGTGTACAAGACCACGCTCCGATCGTAGTCGATCGTCGCCGGCCTCGGACAGCGCTGCGCAGCTCGCGGGCGCTAGTGGCGAAAGTGCCGCACGCCAGTGGCGACCATCGCTGCGCCCGCCGCATCGATCGCGGCCACCACTTCCTCGTCGCGCACGGAGCCGCCTGGCTGGATGATCGCGCCGACGCCCGCGTCGAGCGCGATCTGCGGGCCGTCCGCGAAGGGGAAGAACGCGTCGGAGGCGAGCGAGGCGCCGGCGAGTGCCTCCGGCAGGAACTTCTGGGCCTTCTGCACGGCGATGCGCGCGGCGTCCACGCGGCTCATCTGGCCGGCGCCGATGCCGATCGTGGCGCCGCCGGCGGCGAGCACGATCGCGTTCGAGCGCACGTGGCGGCAGACGGTCCACGCGAACAGCATGTCCCGCCACTCATCCTCCGTGGGCTGACGCGCGCTCATCGTCTGCATCTGCTCGCGTCTCTCGGAGACGACGTCGTGGGTCTGGACGAGCTGGCCGCCGATGACGGGCTTCGATTCGACCTCGCGCGGCGGCTGGGGCCAGTCGCCGAGCTCGAGCAGGCGCACGTTCTTCTTGACCTGCAGCGACTCCAGCGCGGCGGCGTCGTAGCCGGGCGCGAGCAGCACCTCGATGAACTGCTTGCCGAGCGCTTCCGCGAAGGCGAGGTCGACCGGGCGGTTGACCGCGATCACGCCGCCGTAGGCGCTTTCCGGGTCGCACGCAAAGGCGTGTTCGTAGGCCTCCAGACCGCTCGCGCCGATCGCGCAGCCGCATGGGTTGTTGTGCTTGACGATCGCGCACGCCGGCTCTGACGAACTCTTCGACGAGCTCGCGCGCGGAGCTGAGGTCGAGCAGGTTGTTGAACGACAGCTCCTTGCCGTGCAGCTGCTCGACGCCCGCGAGCAGGTGCGTCGGCGAGCCCGCGCGCGCGTAGAACGCCGCCTGCTGGTGAGGGTTCTCGCCGTAGCGCAGATCCATGACCTTCTCGTAGGAGTCGCGCCGGCTCGCCGGGAAGCCCCCGCCCTCGCGCGCGGCGAACCACGTCGAGATCGCCGCGTCGTAGCGCGCCGTGCACGCGAACGCCTTGCCCGCGAGCGCTTTGCGCGTCTCCAGCGAAAGCATGCCGCCGGAGTCGCGCAGCTCATCGAGCACACGCTCGTAGTCGCCCGGGTCGACGACGACGGCCGCGAACGCGCTGTTCTTGGCCGCCGCCCTGATCATCGTCGGGCCGCCGATGTCGATGTTCTCGATCACCTCGTCCTCGGACGCGTTGCCGCGCGCGACGGTCTGCTCGAACGGGTACAGGTTCACGCACACGAGGTCCACCTGCTCGATCCGATGCTCGGACGCCGCGCGCAGGTGCGCATCCTCGTCGCGCCGCGCCAGCAGGCCCGCGTACAGCCGCGAGTTCAGCGTCTTCACGCGCCCATCCATCATCTCCGGGAAGCCCGTGAAGTCCTCGATCGGGCGCACCTCGATGCCGGCGCCGGCCAGCTCGCGCGCGGTGCCGCCGGTCGACACGAGCTCCACGCCCAGATCAGCCAGCCCCTGCGCGAACGCGACGATCCCCAGCTTGTCGGAGACCGACAGCAGCGCCCTCGTGACGCGCACCTCGCCCGGCTCCGCGCGCTCGACCCCAGTTGCGTGATCGGTCATGACATCGCCTTCCGGGCTCACCCCTTGCAGATTATCCCTCGCCCATGCGGAGCGCCTCGCCCGCGGCGCGGGCGCCGTCCGGCGCCTCGCCTCCGCCAGCCGCGGCGGCCTCGACGAGCGTCCTGCGCGGGTTCTCCGGGTCGACGCTGAGCGCGCCGCGCGCGAACAATGCGACCGCGCGCGGCAGCAGCTCGTGCTCGAGCGGGCGCAGCGCCGCGAGCACCTCGCCGGGCTCGCGCGCGTCGGGCAGCTCGACCGCCCCCTGCAGGATCACCGCGCCCGAGTCCACGCCCGCGTCGACGAAGTGCACGGTGACGCCGAACACCTTCACGCCGTACGCGAGCGCCTGCTCGATCGCGGCGAGCCCCGGGAACGCGGGCAGCAGCGACGGGTGCACGTTGATGACCGCACCCGGGAAGCGCGACAGGAACGATTCGCCGAGCAGCTCCATGTAGCCGGCCAGCACCACCAGCCGCGCGCCGCGCTCGAGCAGCCAGTCGGCCAGCGCCGCGTCACGCGCGCCGCGGTCGGCGTAGGCGGCGCGGGCGAACACCGCTGTGGCCACCCCCACTGCCTCGGAACGCGCGAGCGCGGGCGCACCGGCGACACTCGAGGCCACCGCCACCACCTCCGCCTCACGCCCGTGCACGGTGTCGAGCAGCGCCTGCAGGTTCGTGCCAGTCCCGGACACGAGCACGGCGATGGGAAGCCTGTCGTTCACGCGCCGGCCACGATAGCTGTGAGCAACGTCACAGTGCACGTCCGCGCGATCACCAACAATTGGAATCGAGGGGGAGAGGCCTGCAATCCCAACGAAGGACAGGTCAATGCTGATCGCCATCATCGTCACCCTCCTGGTCGCGGCGCTCCTCGGCTACGCGCTGCGCTCTGGGCGCACGGACGAGCTGATCGTCCGACGGCCGTACAACAACCGCTACAACGACGCCTCAGGGGCGCGTGAGGACCACCTCGGCTAGCGACTCGCTCTCGAGCGAGTACTTGCCCGCCGCGCCGTCGCTGCCCTCGAGCGGGTACTCGCCGGTGAAGCACGCGTCGCAGTGCGTCGTGCGCGTCGCGCGGACGGCCTCGTAGACGCCCTCGAGCGACAGGTAGTGCAGCGAGTCGCAGCCGAGCTCGGCGGCGACCTCCTCGGTGCTGCGCCCGTGCGCGATCATCTCCTCACGCGTGGACATGTCGATGCCGTAGTGGCACGGGTGCTTGATCGGCGGCGCGGAGATGCGCATGTGGATCTCGGCGGCGCCCGCATCGCGCAGCATCTGCACGATCTGGCGCGTGGTGTTGCCGCGCACGATCGAGTCGTCGACGACCACCAGGCGCTTGCCCGCGATCACCTCCGGCAGCGGGTTGAACTTGAGCCGCAGCCCGTGCTTGCGCAGCTCCTGGCCGGGCTGGATGAACGTGCGCGCGACATAGCGGTTCTTGACGAAGCCGTCGTCCTGGGGCAGCCCGGCGGCGCGCGCGAGGCCGCGGGCGGCGGGGTTGCCCGAGTCGGGGACCGCGATCACGAGGTCCGCCTCGACGGGCGCCTCGCGCCACAGGATCTCGCCCATGCGCCCGCGCGCGACCTGCAGCACCTGCTCGTTCATGCGCGAGTCCGGGCGCGCGAAGTAGATGTACTCGAACACGCAGAACGCACGCCTGGCACCCGGAACGACCATACGGCTCTCGAGGCCGTCGGGCCCGAGCGTCACGAGCTCGCCAGGCTCGACGTCGCGCACATATCGCGCGCCGATGATGTCGAACGCGCACGACTCGCTGGCGACGCAGTAGTGGCTCCCGTCCGGCGCCCCCGCGGCGCCGTCGAGATGCTCGGGACCGGACTCCAACACGCCGATCGCGAGCGGGCGCAGGCCGTGCGGGTCGCGGAAGGCGACCACGCGGTCCTTCGTCATCGCCACGATCGAGAAGGCGCCGCGCAGGCGCGGCAGCACGTCGGCGATCGCGTCCTCGATCAGCTCCGCGGGGTGCGTGGCGATCATCGCGGCGATGATCTCCGAGTCCGACGTCGAGCTGAACGTGACGCCGCGCTCGAGCAGCTCCTCGTGCAGCTCCAGCGCGTTGATCAGGTTGCCGTTGTGCGCGAGCGCGACCTCCCTACGCGAGCCGTTCGTGCCCTCCGAGCGCTGCACCGGCTGCGAGTTCTCCCAGGCGTTGGAGCCGGTGGTCGAGTAGCGCACATGGCCGATCGCGAGCTCGCCGGCGAGCGTGCGCAGATCGTTCTCGGTGAACACCTGGTTGACGAGGCCGAGCTCGCGGCGCGTGATGATGTGCCCGCCGCGGTCGGCCGCGGCGATGCCGGCCGACTCCTGGCCGCGGTGCTGCAGGGCGTACAGCGCGAAGTAGGACAGCCGCGACACCTCGTGACCGGGCGCGTACAGTCCGAACACTCCGCACTCATCGCGCGGTCCGTCACGCATCACAAGCACAAGCTAGCAGGGGCGGCTCAGGAGGCTTGCGCGACGGAAGCAGACGGCGGGATGCCCGCCTGTGCGGCCGACTCCATCCCCCGGTCGACGGCCCGCATCCCCGGCAGCAGTAGGCCGCCGAGCGTCGCCGCGGCGCCGGCCACGCCCGCGCCGATCAGCGTCGCGCGCACGCCGAAGGCAGCGCTGAGCGGCGCCGTCAACGCGAACGACACGGGCAAGAGGCCGATCGAGATCAGCCAGTCGAGGCTCGAAACGCGTCCGAGCATCTCGCCGGGCACATGCCGCTGCTTCATCGTCGCCCACACGATCGTGCCGGCGCTCTCGAGCAGGTTGAAGGCGACGCTCGCGAGCATCAGCTCCCACACGGCAGTCGCGAGCCCGTAGCCGGCGACCGCGAGCGTGCCGAGCGTCCAGACGATGTAGATGAACGTCATGCTGCGCGTCGGCAGGCCGCTGCGCATCATCGCGAGGCCCGAGGCCACCGAGCCGAGGCCGCCGGCGCCGAGCACGAGGCCGAGCTGCACGCCGCTGCCGTGCAGCACGTGCTTGACCATGAACGGCAGCAGCACCTCGGCGGGGCCCATGAACAGCAGGTAGGCGATGCCGGCGCTCGCGAACGTTCCCCACAGCCACACGTGGCCACGCACGTACGCCCAACCCTCGCGCGCCTGCGCGCTCGCGCGCACGAGCGTAACGTCGGTGCGCAGCGGCGAGGCGGACGCGCGCGGCGACAGCGACCACAGCGCGACCGCGGAGACGACGAACGTGGCGGCGTCCGCGAGGAACGCGGCGCCCGGGCCGAGCACACCGACGAGCACGCCGCCGAGCGCCGGGCCGAAGAGCCGCAGGGCGAGCGGACGCAGCACCTGCTCGAGCGCGTTGGCTTCGCCGAGCCGCGACTTGGGCACGAGCTGCGGCAGGATCGCATCGCTGGCGGGGTCGAAGAACGCCTGTGCGCCGCCGTAGACGGCGACGATCACCATCATCTGCCACAGCCGCAGCTGGCCGCTCGCCGCGAGCAGGCCGAGCAGGCCGAGCAGCACCGCGCGCACGACGTCGGCGATCAGCATCACCTGGCGGCGGCCGTGGCGGTCTGAGACGACGCCGCCGAACAGCAGCAGCGCGATCAGCGGCACCGTCATCGCGATCCCGAGCAGCGACAGCGCCGTAGGGGCGTTCGAGAGCGTGTACGCCTCCCACGCCATCGCCACGAGGAACGCGCCGTCCCCGAGCAGGGACACGCAGCGGCCGGTGAACAGCAGCCGGAAGTCGCGTTCGCGAAGGACGCTGCTAGACGCCATCGGCCGGAGCGGGCGCCGCAGTCGGCACCGCCTCGCCGGACCGCGTCCCGTCGCGCTCGGGCCTCCCCGACAGGTAGTCGATCAGGTGCGCCGACTCCATCGGGTGGGCGAAGTGGAAGCCCTGGCCGAGCTCGCAGCCGAGGTCTCGCAGGCGGCTGAGCTGCTCGTCGAATTCGATGCCCTCGGCGACGACGTCGAGGGCGAGCGTGCTGCCGAGCGCGACGACGGCGCTCGAGAGGTCGGCGGCCTCGCGTGAGGACTCGGGCCCGAGGAACGAGCGGTCCATCTTGATCACGTCCACGGGAAAGCGGCTGAGGTAGCTGAGCGAGGAGTAGCCCGTGCCGAAGTCGTCCATCGCGACGCGCAGGCCGAGCGCGCGCAGTTCCTGGAGCTTGACGATGGCCACCTCGGGGTCCTCGATCAGCATCGACTCGGTGATCTCGAGCATCAACAGGCCCGGGTCCAGACCCGACTCCTCGAGCGCGTCGCGCACATCGGAGATCACGTCCGAATGCTGCAGCTGCCTGACCGACAGGTTGACGCAGATGTACAGCGGCGGGTCGCCCGTCCACAGGCGCTGCACAGCGACCGCCTGCATGCACGCCTCGCGCAGCACCCAGCGGCCGATCGGCACGATCAGCCCGGTCTCCTCGGCGAACGGGATGAAGTCCCCCGGCTGCACGAGGCCGCGCTCGGGGTGGTGCCAGCGCAGCAGCGCCTCCATCCCGGCGACGTGTCCGTCGGCGAGCCGCACGATCGGCTGGTAGTGCAGCTCGAACTGGCCGCTTTCGAGCGCCCGCTGCAGGTCGGCGCGCAGCTCCAGGCGGGCGAGCACGCCGGCGTGCATCTCCGGCTCGAACAGCCGGTAGCTGCCCTTGCCGTCGCGCTTGGCGATGTACATCGCCGCGTCCGCGTCGCGGATCAGCTCATCGGCGCCGATCGTCGAGTCGCCCTCCATGATCGAGATGCCGATGCTGCCGCGCACCGACAGCTCCTTGCCCGCGACCATCAACGGCTGGCGCAGGTCCTCGAGCACGCGCTCGGCGACCTCCGTGGCGATGTCGGTGCTCTCGAGGTCCTCGAGCAGCACCACGAACTCGTCGCCGCCGAAGCGCGCGGCGGTGTCGCTGGAGCGGATGCTGTTGGACAGGCGCTTGGCGACGTCGATCAGCGCGGCGTCGCCGGCGCCGTGGCCGAGGCTGTCGTTGATCGTCTTGAAGTCGTCGATGTCGAGGAACATCACGCCGAGCCGGCGGTCCTCGCGGCGCGCGCGGCCGATCGCGTGGCGCACGCGCTCGACGAACAGCGCGCGGTTGGCGAGGTTCGTGACGGGATCGTGGAACGCCTGGTGGGCGAGCTGCTCCTCGAAGGTCTTGCGCTCCGAGATGTCGCGCGCGTTGAGCACGATTCCGCGCACGTGCTCGTCGTCGAGCAGGTTCGTGTGCAGGATCTCGAACTGGCGCACCTCGCCGTCGCGGTGGCGCAGCGTGCACTCGATCACCTGCTCGTCGGGTCGCGCGTACGCGGAGCCGTCGGCGAGCAGCCGCAGCAGCGCGCCGGCGTCCTCCTCGGCGACAAGCCGGTCGAAGCGCGTGCCGAGCAGCTCCGCGGGCGGGTAGCCGAGGATGTGCTCGGAGGAGGGGCTCTGATAGGTGATCGTGGCGTCGGCGCCGACGACGGTGATCAGGTCGCTGGAGTTCTGCACGAGCGAGGCGAAGCGCGCCTCGCTGCGCTGCTCGTGGATCTCCTCGGTCAGGCGCGCGCCCTCGAGCGCCAGCGCAAGCTGGTTGGCGAGACCCTCGAGCGCACCGCGCGCCTGGCGCGAGGGCTCGGACGGGCAGGCGAGCACCAGCAGCCCGAGCAGCCCGTCGCGGACGGGCAGCGCCAGCACGAGCCCGCTGGTGGAGCGCTCGTCGAGATCCATCGCGGCGAGCACCGATGGCTCGAGCGCGACGCTGCGCGCGGAGCCCTGCTTGGCGAGCACGAGCAGCTCTGCGCCGACCAGGTCAGGCAGCGTGCGCGCCGGCCAGTGCTGCACGTCGTTGCGGGCGACCGCGGTGAGCGCGCCGCCCTCGAGCAGGCACAGCACTCCGACGCCCGGGCCCTCGAGCAGCGGACCGATCAAGTTCAGCGCGGCGTGCTGCATCTCCTCGCGCGTCGCGCAGGCGACGAGCGCGGCGCCGAAGCGGCCGAGCAGCCGCTCGCGCGCGGCGGAGCGCTCCTGCTGGCGCACGAGGTCGACCATGCGCATCACGACCAGGCCGAACAGGACGACCGAGGCCGAGACCGTCACCATCAGGTCGAGGTCGCCGCGATGCAGCTCCCTGACGAAGATGCAGATCGGCGCGATCAGCGAGGCGCCCGTGAGCAGGCTCAGGCGCAGCGGCGTGAGCCTGGCCTCGCGATCCTTGGCATCGCGGTCGACGACCGGCTCGTCCATCTTGGCCATCGACGGGTGCAGCGCCGAGGAGCCCCACAGCAGCTGGTAGGAGAACCAGCCGAGGTCGAGCAGCAGCTGGTGGTGAAACGTGCCGTTGAGCGTCATCACGCCGTAGATGAAGTCGGTCGCCAGCAGCGAGACGATGCTCGCGCCCATCAGGTAGAAGGCGGGCTGACGGCGGCCCCCGTCGAGGACGAGCCTGATCGCGGCGGCCAGCAGGATGATGTCGCCCAGCGGGTAGGCGACCGACACGAGCTTGGGCAGGATGCCCATCGAGCTTTCGTGGATGTACGGCGCGATCTGCAGGATCCACGAGAGCACCGACAGCCCGAGCGTCAGGATCGCCGCGTCGATCAGCGTGTTGCGGTTGCGCTGCGGGTTGCGCCGGCGCACCAGCAGCAGCAGCCCGAGCATCTGCGCCGGGTACACCGTCAGGTAGATCGCGTCGCCGATCGACGGGAACGGGACTTCGCCGTGGAGGATGTACTTGGGGTAGCTGTAGGTGTAGAAGTCGCCCATCCAGTACAGGAGGAAGCCAAACGCGAACAGCCACCACGGCAGCGCGTAGCGCGGCTTGTTGCGGCTGATTCCGACGACGACCGCGATCCAGCTCGTGAGGCCGAGGCAGTTGAAGAACGCGGGGTTGCCTTTCAACGGGGTGGGCAGCAGGTACAGGCACATGCCCGCGACGCCGAATGCCAGGTAGGCGACCCACAGCGGCACCCTGGAGGGCACAAGCGGGCGGATCGAGGAGCGAGCGCTCATGCCGCGTCCTGGAGTGCCCTGTTCTCGGACGCCGACTGCAGCTCGCCCAGCTCCACCAGCTCGCCCAGCACCGCGATCAGGCGCTCGACTTCTGCGTCCGTGTTGGCTGCGGTGAGCTGCACGCGGAAGCCGACCTCGGCCTTGGGGACGAGGGGATACGCGGCAAGCGTCACGTAGATGCCGTGCGAGAACAGCATCCGTCCGACGACGTCGATGCGCTCGTGGTCGCGCAGCGGGATCTCGACGATCGGCAGGCCCGAGGTGTTGGGCGTGTGCACATCGAGCTCCGCGAGCGCGCTCAAGACGCGCGTACTGTGGCGATGCACCACCCCGCGCAGCTGATCGCCGCGGCGCTCGTTGACGTCGAAGCCGGCGAGCACCGTGGCGAGCGAGGCGACCGGCGATGGGCCCGAGTAGAGGTACGGCGGGGCGGCGACCTTGAGCAGGTTCTTGACCTCGGTCGGGCACGCGATGAAGGCGAGCAGCGAGGAGTACGCCTTGGAGAAGCCGCCGACGAGGACGAGGTCGTCGTAGCTCTCGTCGAAGTGGCGCACAACGCTGTTGCCGCGCACGCCGTACGGGCACGGCTCGTCGGGCGCGCGCTCGCCGATCACCCCGAAGCCGTGTGCGTCGTCGACGTACAGCAGCGCGCCGTGGCGGCGCGTGACCTCGGCGAACGCCCGCAGGTCGGGGGCGTTGCCGGTCATGCTGTTGACGCCGTCCATGCAGACGAGCCGCGCGCGGTCGCGCTCGGCGCCGAGCAGCTCGTCGAGGTGGTCGGGGTCCTCGAAGCGGAAGCGGCGCACGGCGGCGCCGCGCGAACGGGCGACCTGGCAGCCGTCGTAGATCGTCTTGTGGGCGCGCGCGTCGAGGAAGATCGTGCCGGACGCGGCCAGCACGGGGATCACGGAGTTGTGGATGTGCGTGATCGTCGGCAGCACCAGCGAGTCCTCGCAGCCAAGCAGCTCGGTCAGGCGCTCCTCGATCTGCTCGTACAGCACGGGGCTGCCGAGCAGCCGCGACCAGCTCGGGTGCGTGCCCCACTGCTCCAGCGCCGCGGGCACGGCGGCGATGATGTCGGGGTCGAGATCGAAGCCGAGGTAGTTGCAGGAGGCGAAGTCGGCGAGCCACTGCTCGCCGACGCGGATCATGCGGCCGTCGATCTCCTCGACGACCGCGTCCATCATCGGGTGGCCCGCGCGCAGGCTCTCGAGGTCGTGGACCGTGTCCAGCCAGTTGTCGATCCAGCGCCCGCCGCCGGGCGTCGCGGACGTCCCGCGCGGCGCGCGAGCCGGCGCGTGGGGTGTCTCGAGCGCGGAACCGGACGAACGTCGGGCCACAGAGGCAGTTGGGTACGACATATCCGAACGACCATCGGTCCGTACGGACGAAGGCTTTACGGCAAACGGCTCAGCTCAGCGCCTTTTACGCTCTCCTCGGCGCTTTTCACGCTCTCGCAAGCTTAATTGCGGGTTTTTGCGGTCTAGACGAATAGCTGAGCGAGGCTCGCGTGCGCCGCGGCGAGCTCCTCGAGCGTGAGCGTCAGCATCGTGCCGGCGGTCGCGCCCGCCTCGACGATGCTCAGCACGTCATCCCCGACCCTGCCGATCGAGACGACCGGCACGCGCTGGCCGAGCGCGCGCAGCGCGCCGGCCTCACCGCTGACGAGGAAGCCACCTGGGCCCTCGCCGAACAGGGCCGTGGCGAGCAGCGTCCCATCGTCCCCGGAGGTGGAGGCGGAGGACGAGGACTCTTCGCCCTCGGCCCCCGAGCCCCCTGCCGCGGGAGCTGGCGCCTCCCACAGATGCTCGCCGAGCTCGACCTGCGCCCCGATCCCGCCCTCCAGACAGCACTCCGCGAGCGCTATCGCGAGGCCGCCCTCGGCGATGTCGTGGACGCTCGACAGCGTGCCCGCGCGGACCGCGTCGCGCACGGCGGCGTGGATGGCGGCGACGCCGGCGATGTCGACCGCGGCGAGGCCGTCGGGGAGCGCGCGCCCGAGCAGCTTGGCGAGCTCGCTCGCGTCCAGCGACGGGCGCCGCGTGCCGACGAGCGCGATCTCATCGCCAGGGCGCGCGAAGCCCAGGCGCGCGGCGCGGCGGGCATCGGGCAGGCGCCCGACCATGCCGATCACGGGCGTCGGGTAGATGGGGCCGGTGGCGCCCTCGTTGTAGAGCGACACGTTGCCGCCGACGATCGGCGCCTGCAGCGCCCGGCACGCGTCGCCGAGCCCGCGCACGGACTCGCTCAGCTGCCAGGCGATGTGCGGCTTCTCGGGGTTGCCGAAGTTGAGGTTGTTGGTCGTACCGAGCGGCTCGGCGCCGACGCACACGAGGTTGGCAGCGCACTCGAGCACGGCCTCGACGGTGCCGGTGTAGGGGTCGGCGGCGACGCGCCGGCCGTTGCAGTCGATGCTCACCGCCAGCGCGCTGCCGTCGGGCAGCGCGAGCACGGCGGCGTCTGCCTGCTCGGGACGGCGAACGGTGCGCGACTGCACGATCGAGTCGTACTGCTCGAACAGCGGCCGGCGCGATGAGATGTTTGGAGAGGAGAGGATCGCGAGCAGGATGTCCCGCGGCGTCGATGCCAGCGTGAGACCGGGCGTGGCGGCCGGCGCGCCGTAGATCGGCTCGCTCGGCTTGCGCGGCTGCAGGTCGTACAGCGGGCAGTCGTCGACGAGCGCCGCGACGGGCATGTCGCCGACGAGCTCGCCGGCGCGCAGCACGCGCATGCGTCCCGTGTCGGTGACGGTTCCGATCACGGAGCCGTTGACCTCCCACTTAGCGCACAGCTCGAGCACCGCGTCGGCGTTGGCCGGCGCGACGACGCACAGCATCCGCTCCTGGGACTCTGAGACCATCACCTCGAACGGCTCGAGGTCGGGCTCGCGCAGCGGCACCGCCGCGACGTCGAGGTCGATCCCGACGCCGCCCTTGGATGCCATCTCCGAGGCGGAGGACGTGAGGCCGGCGGCGCCGAGATCCTGCAGCGAGACGAGCAGGCCACGCTCGAGCAGCTCGAGCGAGCACTCGAGCAGCTTCTTCTCCTCGAACGGGTCGCCGACCTGGACGGTGGGGCGCTTGTCCTCGTCGCCCTCGCCGCCGAGCTCCGCGGAGGCGAGCACCGAGGCGCCGCCGATGCCGTCGCGACCGGTGGACGCGCCGAACAGGATCAGCAGGTTCCCGGGGCCCGCGGCGGCGCTGCGCACGAGCCGCTCGCGCGGCGCGAGGCCGAGCGCCATCGCGTTGACGAGGCAGTTGTGCTCGTACGGCGCCTCGAAGTACACCTCGCCGCCGACGGTCGGCACGCCGATCGAGTTGCCGTAGTGGCCGATGCCGGAGACGGCGCCGTCGAGCAGGTATCGCGAGCGCGCGCCTTCGCCGAAGCGCAGCGAGTCGAGCACGGCGATCGGGCGCGCGCCGACCGCGAAGATGTCGCGCAGGATGCCGCCGACGCCGGTGGCGGCGCCCTGGAACGGCTCGACGGCCGAGGGATGGTTGTGCGACTCGACCTTGAACGCGCACACGAGCCCGCCGCCGACGTCGACCGCGCCGGCGTTCTCTCCCGGCCCCATGACGACGTGCTCGCCCTCGGTGGGAAGCGTGCGCAGCAGCTTCTTGGAGTGCTTGTAGGCACAGTGCTCGCTCCACAGCAGCGAGTACATCGCGAGCTCCACCTGGTTCGGCGCGCAGCCCTGCTTCTCGCACACGAGCTCGTACTCGGCGCGCGTGAGCCCGAGCGCGAGCGCATCCTCGACAGTCGGCGCGGCCGCACTCATACGCGCGCGCCCTCCACCGTCAGCCGCATCGACTCGAAGATCTTCAGCCCGTCGGTGGAGCCGCCGGTGAGCTCGTCGACCGCGTGCTCGGGGTGGGGCATCATGCCGAACACGTTGCCGGCCTCGTTGCAGACGCCGGCGATGTCGTGCAGCGAGCCGTTGAAGTTGTGGCCGGGCGCGTAGCGCAGCACGAACTGTCCGGCGCGGTCCATCGCTGCAAGGGTGTCGGGGTCGGCGTAGTAGCGGCCCCACGAGTGCTTCGCAGGGATGCTGAGGTGCTCGCCTAGCGCGCACGCGCGCGTGAACGAGCCGCCGCTCTGCAGCACCTCCAGCTCGACCTGCCTGAACGTGAAGCGCAGGTTGGCGCTCCTCAACAGCGCCCCCGGCAGCAGGTGCGCCTCGCACAGGACCTGGAAGCCGTTGCAGATCCCCAGCACCAGCCCGCCGTCGTTCGCGAACGCGATCACCGACTCCATCGCGGGCGAGAAGCGCGCGATCGCGCCGGCGCGCAGATAGTCGCCGTAGGAGAAGCCGCCGGGCACGACGATCGCGTCGGCGCCCCGCAGGTCGCGGTCCCCGTGCCAGATCAGCTCGGCGTCGGCAACGCGCCTAGCGGCGTGCAGCGCGTCGACCTCATCGCAGGAGCCGGGGAAGCGCAGGATCCCGAACTTCACGACACGTCAGGCACTGCCGTCGAGCAGCTCTACCTCGTAGTCCTCGACGAGCGGGTTCGCGAGCAGCTTCTCGCACATCGGCTGGAGCTGCTCGGGATCCTCGACGTCGAGCTCGATCAGGCGGCCGATGTGGACGTTGCCGACACCGGCGAAACCGAGCGCCGGCAGCGCGCGCTCGACGGCCACGCCCTGGGGATCGAGGATGCCGGCCTTCGGGCGGATCAGGACGCGGGCCCTCACGCGGGTGCGGCGCCGGTGCGATCGAGCCAGGCTTGGAACGGCTCGCCGGTGATCAGCTCGTACGCCTCCACGTAGCGCGCCCGTGTGCCGGCGACGACATCCTCCGGGATCGCCGGCGCGGGCGGCTTCTTGTCCCAGCCGCTCGCGGACGCCCAGTCGCGCACGTACTGCTTGTCGAAGCTCGGCTGACCGTGACCGACCTCGTAGCCGTCGGCGGGCCAGTAGCGCGAGGAGTCGGGAGTGAGGACCTCGTCGCCGAGCACGAGCGTCGGCTCGGCCGCGTCCGGGTCGCTGCGATCGAGGCCGAACTCGAACTTGGTGTCGGCGAGGATCACGCCGTGGGCGCGCGCGTGCTCGGCGGCAAACGAGTACAGCTCGATCGACGCGTCCCTGACGCGCTCCATCAGCACGCGGTCGCCAACGAGCTCGACCGCGCCCTCGAAGTCGATCGCCTCGTCGTGGCCGACGTCGGCCTTCGTGCTCGGCGTGAAGATCGGCTCGGGCAGGCGCTCTGACTCGCGCAACCCCGGGGAAGCTCGATCCCGGAAACCGATCCGGTGGCCTGGTAGTCCTTCCAGCCCGAGCCGGTGATGTAGCCGCGCACAACGCACTCGACCGGGAGCATCTCGAGCTTGCGCACGACCAGCGCGCGCCCGCTCACCTCGTCGGGCACGCCGTCGACGGTCGAGATCAGGTGGTTGGCGACGATCCCGGCGGTCCGTTCGAACCAGAACACCGACAGCCCCGTCAGCACCTTGCCCTTGTCGGGGATCGGCGTCGGGTGCACGGCGTCGTACGTCGAGATGCGGTCGCTGGCGACCATCAAGAGCGCGCCGGTTGGGTGCTCAGCGGAGCTGCCGACCTCCCCGAGGTCGTACATCTCGCGCACCTTGCCGCGGGCGATGAGGGGCAGCTCGTCGAGGGAATCGGTCACGGGGCGCGATGCTACCGAACGCTCAGGCGATCGCGTCCAGCCGCGCGAGGATCTCCGGCGCGTGGCGGATGTAGTGCGAGTAGTCGAAGATCGCATCGAGGTCCAGGCCACGCGCGCGCTCGTCCGCGGCGAGCAGCTCGCGCAGCGGAATGCCCTGATCCCAGGCGCGCTGGGCGAGCTCCTGCACGACGCGGTAGGCGTCGTCGCGCGAGGAGCCCGCCTCGACGAGCGCATGCAGCACCCGTTGGGAAAACAGCGCGCCGTGGGTCAGCTCGAGGTTGGAGCGCATGCGCTCCTCGTCGACGGTCATGCCCTGCACGAGCGCGATCGTGCGGTGCTGGAGGTAGTCGATCAGGATCGTCGAGTCGGGCAGGATCACGCGCTCGACGGAGGAGTGGGAGATGTCGCGCTCATGCCACAGCGCGACGTTCTCGAGCGCCGCCTGGGCGTTGCCGCGCAACACGCGCGCGAGACCGGAGATCTGCTCGCTCTTGATCGGGTTGCGCTTGTGCGGCATCGACGACGAGCCCTTCTGGCCGGCGCGAAACGGCTCCTGAGCCTCGCGCACCTCGGTGCGCTGCAGATGGCGCAGCTCCGTGGCGAAGCGCTCGAGGCCGGCGCCCGCGAGCGCGATCGCGCTCAGCAGCTCGGCGTGGCGGTCGCGCGGCACGACCTGCGTGGAGACGTCCTCGCGCGCGAGCCCGAGGCGGGCGAGGACGCGCGCCTCGAACTCGGGGCTGGTGGCGGCGTAGGTGCCGACCGCGCCCGACAGCACTCCGACTCCGACCTGCGCGAACGCGCGCTGCAGGCGCTCGGCGTTGCGCTCGGCCTCGAACGCGAAGCCCGCGAGCTTGAGCCCGAAGCTCGTCGGCTCCGCGTGCACGCCGTGGGTTCTGCCCACGGACAGCGTCCCCACGTGCTCGCGTGCGCGTGTCGCAAGCGCCGCCGTCAGCTCGCGCGCGCCCGCAACGATCACCTCGCCGGCCGCGCGCAGCTGCAGCGCGAGCGCCGTGTCGAGCACGTCCGAGGAGGTCAGCCCGAAGTGGATCCAGCGCCCGGCCTCGCCGACGGATGCGGCGAGCACGTCCACAAACGCGGCGACGTCGTGCTCGGTGACACGCTCGCGCTCGTTGACCTCATCCACCGTGAACGTCGCGCCGCGGATCGCGTGTAGCTCGGCGGCGCTCGGGCCGGCCTCGCCCAGCAGGCCCGGCAGCTCCTCGCACGCGGCGATCTCGACCTGGCGCCACGTGTCCATGCGGGCCTCGTCGCTCCACAGACGGCCGAGCTCTGGGCGGGTGTAGCGGGGGATCACTGCTGTGATTATCGCCGCTCGCCCGCCCGGAGTCCCGGCGGCTATTCGTTGGCGGTCGTCTGAAGCGCGCTCAGCTCTGCGTCGAATGCCTTGAAGGCGTCGCCGGTCGTGCCTTGTACCGGGGCACAGATCAGCGCCAGCGTGGTCGGCGTGGTGGTCGTGAGCTGCGTCTGCAGGGGCATGTCGGTGTCGCCGCCGTATTCGCCTGCGGTGCCGGTGGGCGCGAGCGTTTGCAGCCAGACCGACTCGTCGAGCGCTTTGCCCGCGGGTTCGAGAATCTGCGGAGTGCCGGCGCTGTCGGCGATCCCGCACGCGACCACCACGAACAGTGGCGTTTCGCTTCGCCGACCAGCAGTGTGACCTGCGCGCTCACGAGGTAGGACCCGGCCGGGAGCGTCCTCGAGAGCACCACGTCTTCGCCGCCGGTCGCCAGAGGAATGAGTTCGCTGCCGAGCTTGGATGTCCCGAAGTCGATACCCACCCCGTTGGTGCCCTGCTTGCCGGCCGCACCAGGGGCGCCGGCTGGCCCCGCGGGACCGGATGAGCCCCACGAGAGCCTGTGCTCTCCGTGCCTGCATTTCGCCTTCGCGCTGACGACCCGCATCGCCCTGCTCTTCTTGCTCACACACGCGTAGATCGTCGTGGCGCTCGCCGCTGACGCGGCGGCTGGTGTGAGCAGCGCGATCGCTCCCACGACGACTCCCGTCACGCTGATGAACCTCATAGGACGCACTGCATTGATACGGCTTGACATGGCTCTGCCTCCGCTGGTCGATTGGCGACGCGCGCCCCCCCGAGGGCACGACGTCTCCAATTCTCCCCCCCGCGGGTGTCGTTCAGGCGCCGAGGATCTGCGCGGCGAGGATCGCGGCGTTGCGCGGGTTGTCCAAGCCGACGCATGCGACGGGCACGCCAGGGGGCATCTGCACGATCGAGAGGATCGCGTCGAGGCCGCCAGCCGCGGTCAGGCGCCCGGACAGCGGCACGCCGATCACGGGCAGGTCCGTGTGCGCGGCGACGGCGCCAGGCAGCGCGGCGGAGATGCCGGCGCCGGCGATGATTACGCGCAGACCGCGCATGCGCGCGTTCTTGGCGTATTCGGCGACGACGTCGGGCTCGCGGTGCGCGGACATGACCCGCATCTCGTGCAGGATGCCGCGGTCTTCGAGCTCTTTGGCGGCCTTCTCCATCGTCTCCATGTCGCTCTTGGAGCCCATCACGATGCCCACGCGCGGCGCATCGACGTCGATGTCATCGAGCTGCGCCTGCACTTCCGCCTCCTCCATCGGCTCCGGCACCAACGAGATGCCGGTGGTGCCAGCCGGTCGGCCCTCGTGCGCGGAGGGCCCGTCTTTGTGCTCGCCGACGATGTCAGCCACGTTACAGGGACGCGATGAAGTCGTCGATGGGGATCGCTGCGAGCGTCTCGTAACGGGCGGTGCCGCGCGAGCCGAGCTCGAGCGAGATTCGCGCCATCGCGCCCTCGTCGGGCGCCTCGACGACGGAGATGAAGTCGGTGTGGCCGAGCGTCGCCCACTGCGCCTTGACGGTGGCGCCGAGCTGTTCGACCTCCTTGTTGACCTCGATGATCCTCTGCGGGTTGTTCTTGACGGTCTGCACGCCCTCGGGGGTGAGGGTCGAGAGCATGATGTAGGTGGGCATGTCGGGGTTCCTCCGGGGTTGGCGTCGCGTGCTCGGCGGACATCCGCCGCATGCCGTTGTACCCGATCGGGGGGACGGGCGCCAGCCGCTGAGCGTGGCGGCTGGCGCGATCTGCGGCGCTATCCGTTCTGCGTCGTCTGCACGGCCACGATCTGGGAGGAGGCGGCGGCGATCTTCTTTTCGTGTTCGTCAGAGGACAGGTCTGAGCACACGAGCGAGATGACCGTCGTCGCTTTCAGGCTCACGGCGGCCTCCATTGACAGGGTCGTTTCGCCGATGGACGTCCCCGAGTCTTCCGCCAGCTGAGCATCCCAGCCCGATCTGTCGAGCGGCGGGGCCCCGTCGAGCAGTTCGCATGCAGCGACAACCCTGATGCCGGGAGTCGCCGCGGTGGCCGACAGAACGGTCTTGGCAGTGATTATGTAGTTGCCGGCGGGGAGAGACTTAGTGAGAATCGTCGCTTCTTTGCCTCCTGTGAAAGCCACGGATTCGGAGCCGGTGGCTGAGTACCCGTTGACAGTGGCGTTCGTGCCGCTCGGACCGGTGTTGCCGGTTTTGCCAGTCGGGCCGCTCTTGCCGGTCGCCCCGTTTTTGCCGTTGCTCCCGTTCTTACCGGCCGGCCCCTGCGTGTTCCACGAAAGCCGCGCCTGTCCCCGCTTGCACCTCGGCTTGTAGGAGAACAACCGGGCGGCGCCGGTTCGCTTGTTCACACAGGCGTAGAGCGTGGAGGCTCCCGCGCTGGTCGCAACGCCGAGCGCGACGAGGGCGAGCGCAGCGAGCACGGATACGAATCGTCCTACACGGCGGCCGGTGAAAGCAGGTGAACGCATTGTGTCCTTCTCCTAGTCGTACGGCTTCGTCGCCCTCATGGCGATAATTCACTCTACGTCGCCGCGACCGCCGATGCGTCACCAGCCTTCTCGAGGGCGAGCTCGCCTTCGACCGCGTCGACCGTCACGGCGTCGCCGGTGCGGATCTCGCCGGCGAGCAGCGCGAGCGCGAGGCGGTCGGTGAGCTGCTTCTGGATCACGCGCCGCAGCGGCCGCGCACCGTATGTGGGGTCGTAACCCATGTTGCCGAGCAGCTCGCGAGCCTTGTCGGTGAGCGTGATCGCCACCCCTCGCTCGGCCACCCGCTGGATCACCCGCGCGACCTGCAGCTCGACGATCTCTGAGATCTGCTCGCGGCTGAGCGGGTCGAAGCGCACAACATCGTCGAGGCGGTTGATGAACTCGGGCTTGAAGTGCTCGATCAGCGCCATCCGCAAAGCGGTGTCATCGACGCCGGATGATCCGTTCCCCTCCCCCACCCTCAGGTTGGAGGTCATGATCAAGACGGTGTTCTTGAAGTCGACGGTCCGACCCTGCCCGTCGGTGAGGCGCCCGTCGTCCATCACCTGCAGCAGCGCGTTGAACACGTCGGGGTGCGCCTTCTCGATCTCGTCGAGCAGCACAACCGCGTACGGGCGACGGCGCACGGCCTCGGTGAGCTGGCCGCCCTCTTCGTAGCCGACGTATCCGGGGGGCGCGCCGACGAGCCGCGAGACGGAGTGTTTCTCCATGTACTCGGACATGTCGATGCGGATCATGGCGTCCTGCGAGTCGAACATGAACTCGGCGAGCGCGCGCGCGAGCTCGGTCTTGCCGACGCCGGTGGGGCCGAGGAACAGGAACGTGCCGATCGGGCGATCGGGGTCCTGCAGCCCGGCGCGCGAGCGACGCAGGGCGGTGGCGACGGCCTCGATCGCCTCGTCCTGGCCGACGACGCGTTCGTGCAGGCGGTCCTCCATGTGGATCAGCTTCTCTGTTTCGCCCTCGAGCAGGCGGCTGACGGGGATGCCGGTCCAGCGCGCGACGACCTCGGCGACGTCGTCGGCGTCTACCTCCTCTTTCAAAAACTGCGGACCGCCCGATTCGCGTGCCCCCGCCTCGGCGGCGTCCTCGCTGGATTCGCGCTCTGCGAGCTGGCGTTCGAGCTCGGGGATGTCCTGGTAGAGCAGCTTGGAGGCGCGCTCGAGGTCGGCTTCGCGCTGTGCGCGCTCGGCGTCGATGCGCGCCTGCTCGAGCTGAACCTTTAGCTCTGAGATCCCCTGGATCGCCTGCTTCTCGCTCTGCCACTGCGCCTTCATGCCGGCGGACTGCTCGCGCAGCTCGGCGAGCTCGCGCTCGATCGCCTCGCGGCGCTCGGCGGAGGCCTCGTCGGTCTCCTTGCTCAAGGAGGTGAGCTCGATCTCGAGCTGCATCACGCGCCGGTCGACCTCGTCGATCTCGGTGGGCAGCGAGTCGATCTCGATGCGCAGCCCGGACGCGGCCTCGTCGATCAGGTCGATCGCCTTGTCGGGCAGGAAGCGGTCGGCGATGTAGCGGTCGGAGAGCGTGGCGGCGGCGATCAGGGCGCTGTCCTGGATGCGCACGCCGTGGTGCACCTCGTAGCGCTCCTTGAGGCCGCGCAGGATCGCGATCGCGTCGGCGACGGACGGCTCGCCGACCATCACCGGCTGGAAGCGCCGCTCGAGCGCTGCGTCCTTCTCGATGTACTTGCGGTACTCGTCGAGCGTGGTCGCGCCGACGCAGCGCAGTTCGCCTCGCGCGAGCATCGGCTTGAGCAGGTTGGCCGCATCGACCGCGCCTTCGGCGGCGCCCGCGCCGACGATCGTGTGCAGCTCGTCGAGGAACAGGATCACGTTGCCCTGTGCCTCGGAGACCTCGTTCAGCACGGACTTGAGGCGGTCCTCGAAGTCGCCTCGGTACTTCGCGCCGGCGATCAGCGAGCCGATGTCGAGCGCGATCACGCGCCGTTCGCGCAGCGAGTCGGGGATGTCGCCGGAGACGATCCGCTGCGCGAGGCCCTCGACGATCGCGGTCTTGCCGACGCCCGGCTCGCCGATCAGCACGGGGTTGTTCTTGGTGCGCCGCGAGAGCACCTGGATCACGCGGCGGATCTCCTCGTCGCGCCCGATCACGGGGTCGAGCTTGCCCTGCTCGGCCGCCTGCGTGAGGTCTGTGCCGAAGCGCTCGAGCGCTTCGAGCTTCTCCTCGGGGGACTGGTCGGTGACGCGGTGCGAGCCGCGCACCTCGGCGAGCGCCTGCAGCAGGCGCTCGCGGCTGGCGCCGACGGCGCGCAGCGCCGCGCCGGCGCGGCCGGAATCGGCAGACAATGCGAGCAGCAGGTGCTCGGTGGAGACGTACTGGTCGGACAGCGCCTGCGCCTCGCCCTCGGCCGCCTGGATGACGGCGGTGAGCTCGCTGGAGGGCACGGCCGCGGGCGGCGAGGAGCTCGCGGACAGGCGCGCCAGCTCGTCGAGCGCGCGCGCGATCTCCGCACGCAGCGCCGGCAGCTCTACGCCGAGCTTGGTGAGCACCGGCAGCACGACGCCGCCGGGGGCGCCGGCAGCTGTGCCAGCGCCGGCGCCGACGGCGGCCGTCGAGCCATCGCCGTCGAGCAGCGCGCTGAGCAGGTGCACGGGCACGGCCTGCGGGTTGGCGCGCTGCTGGGCGAGCCGCGCAGCGGCGGCGAGCGCTTCCTGGGACTTGATGGTGAAGCGATCGGGTTGCATGTCTAGGACCTCTTGGGGGGTGTTCGAAACGGTGAACGGGCGTCGACGGCGCGCACCAGCTCACGGCCGCCGCGATAGGGGACGGTGAGCTCGGCGCGGAACGAGCGGCGCACCTCCTCGAGCTCGTTGGCGAGGCGTACCTGCGCCTGCAGCGCTTCTAGCTCGATCGCTTCGATGCGCTGCTGCATGCTGTCGATCTCCGCCTCCAGGCGCAGCACGCGCTCGACGCCGGCGAGGTTGAGGCCGAGATCCGCGGTCATCTCCTGGATGCGGCGGAGCTTCTCGACGTCCTCCTGCGAGTACAGGCGCGTGCCCTTGGGCGAGCGCTGCGGCTCGATCAGGCCGCGCGTCTCGTACATGCGCAGCGTCTGCGGGTGCATGTTGGCGAGCTGCGCGGCGACGGAGATCATGAACACGCCGCGGTTGGTCTCGACCGTGATCGTGGTCGTCTTAGGAGGCATCGCCCGCCCCCTTGCCGGCGGTCTCGCCGTCCGCCTTGGCCTTGCCGGCACCCTTGGCCTCACCGCCGGACGCCGACGAGCCGTTCTTCGCGAACAGGCCCGCGCGCGGGTCGCCGCCGAGCGTCTTGGAGAGCTCCTCGACAGCGCTCTGCTGCTCCTTGCTGAGGTTCTGGGGGACGTCGATCACGAAGCGGTAATGGATGTCGCCTTTCTCCTTCCCGCCGAGCTTTGGCGGCCCCTCGCCGCGCAGTCGCTGGACTGTGCCATGCGCGGTGCCGGGGCGCACGCGCAGCGTCTTGGTGGCGTTCAGCGTCGGCACCTGCACCTCGGCGCCCTGTAGCGCCTCGGGGATCGTGAGGGGAACCTCGACCTCGAGGTTGTCCCCCTTGCGGGTGAACAGCGGCGAGGGCTCGACGTGGGTGATCAGATAGAGGTCGCCGGACGGTCCGCCGTTGCGTCCGGGCTCGCCCTTGCCGGCGAGGCGGATGCGGCTCCCGTCGCGTACGCCGGCGGGGATGTTGACGCGCAGTTTCTTGACCGTGCGCACTGCGCCGGCGCCCTTGCACGTCGGGCAGGGGTCTTCGATGACGGTGCCCGCGCCGCCGCACTGCGAGCACGGCTGGGAGATCGAGAACATGCCCTGGCCCTGGGTCTCGATGCCGCGCCCCTCGCAGCCCGGGCACACCTTCGGCGCGGTGCCGGGCTTGGCGCCGGTGCCGTGGCACGTGGGGCAGGCGGCGTGCATCGGCACCTGCAGCGGCACCTGCGCGCCGCTGACGGCCTGGTCGAACGTGATCGTGACCTGCGCCTCGAGGTCTGCGCCCCGCTCGCCGCGCGGTTTGGTGCGCACGCGCCGGCCGCTGGTCGAGCCGCCGAACAGGTTCGAGAGGATGTCGCCCATCGAGGAGCTGTCGAAGTCGAAGTTGCCGAAGCCGCCGAAGCCAGATCCGGGCCCGCCCGCCCCGCCGCCGGCGAAAGGACCGGTGCCGGTGTCGTACTGCTTGCGCTTGTCGGGGTCGCCGAGCACGTCGTGCGCCTGGGAGATCTCCTTGAAGCGCGCCTCGGACTGCTTGTCGTCGGGGTTGCGGTCGGGGTGGTACTGGCGCGCGAGCTTGCGGTAGGCCTTCTTGATCTCCTCGGGCGTCGCTTTCTTCTCGACGCCGAGCGTCTTGTAGTAGTCGGGTCGGGTTGCCATCCGGGGACCTCTTCCTACGCGGCCACGACCACGCGCGCCGGGCGCAGGATGCCCTCGCCCAGCCGATAGCCGTCCTGGTAGACCTCGACGACGGTGCCGCTCGGGCTACCGCCGGGCGCCTGCTCGGCAGTAGCGACGGCCTCGTGCACGGACGGGTCGAACTGCTCGCCGAGCGGGCAGAAGGACTCGATCCCGGCACGCGTGAGCGCGCCCTTCAGCTCAGAGCGCACGAGGCGCACGCCTTGCAGCAGCGGGTCGTTCTCAGCCGCCGCGTCGAGCGCCCGGTCGAGGTTGTCGAGCGCCGGCAGGAGCTCCTTCGCCAACGACCCGACACCCCGATCCCGCGCAGCGGCCGCGTCGCGCGCGACCCGCTTGCGGTAGTTCTCGAAATCGGCCTGAGTCCGCTGAGCCAGCGCGAGGTAGTCGTCGCGCTGCTTGGCGGTCTTGACCAGCTCGTCGAGCTCGCCCTCGATCTCGGCAGCCTCGTCGACGTCGGCGTCCGCCGACGCGCCGTCCTGCAATGGCGCGCCGGCGAGCACAGACCCGGACTCCTCGATCTCATCAGGCTGACCACCGCCTGTGATCTTGATCTCCGTCATCGGATGACCTACGCCTGGGGCTCTTCGACGACCTCAGCATCGACGACGTCCTCTTCATCGGAGGAGGAGTCGCCGGCGCTACCGTCGGCCGCGGCGCCGTTGCCGGAGGCCGCGGCCTGCTCCTGGGCTCGCTGGTACATGGCCTCGGAGACGGCGTGGAACGCTGTCTGCAGGGCCTCGGCCTTGGCGTTGATGGTGGCGGGGTCATCGGACTCGAGGACCTCGCGCACCTCCTTGATGGCCTCCTCGATACGCGCCTTGGAGTCGGCGTCGACCTGGTCGCCGAGGTCGACGAGCTGGCGCTCAGCCTGGTAGGCGGCGTTCTCGGCGGTGTTGCGCGCCTCGGCGAGCTCGCGCGCCTTGCGGTCCTCCTCGGCGTGGGACTCGGCGTCGGAGACCATGTTCTTGATCTCCTCGTCGGAGAGCCCGGAGCCGGCCTTGATCTCGATCTTCTGCTCCTTGCCGGTGCCGAGATCCTTGGCGGACACGTTGAGGATGCCGTTGGCGTCGATGTCGAAGGCGACCTCGACCTGCGGGATGCCTCGCGGCGCCGGCGGGATGCCGGTGAGCTGGAACTTGCCGAGCGACTTGTTGTACTGAGCCATCTCGCGCTCGCCCTGCAGCACGTGGATCTCGACCGACGGCTGGTTGTCCTCGGCGGTCGAGAAGACCTCGCCCTTGCGGGTCGGGATCGTGGTGTTGCGCTCGATCAGCTTGGTCATGACGCCGCCCTTGGTCTCGATGCCGAGGGTCAGCGGCGTGACGTCGAGCAGCAGCACGTCCTTGACGTCGCCGGCGAGCACGCCGGCCTGGATGGCGGCGCCGACGGCCACGACCTCATCGGGGTTGACGCCGCGGTGCGGCTCTTTGCCGGTGAGCTCTTTGACCTTCTCCTGGACTGCGGGCGAGCGGGTCATGCCGCCGACGAGCACGATGTGCTCGATCTCCTTGACGCCCTTGGCTTTGGCGTCGTCCATCGCCTGACGGACGGGGGCGACGACGCGGTCGAGCAGCTCGGAGGTGAGCTCGGCGAGCTTGGCGCGCGTGAGGCGCGTGTCGAGGTGCTTGGGCCCGGAGGCGTCGGCGGTGATGAACGGCAGGTTGATCTGCGTCTCCTGGGTGGTGGACAGCTCGATCTTGGCCTTCTCGGAGGCCTCGTAGAGGCGCTGCAGCGCCATCGGGTCGGCAGACAGGTCGATGGCCTGCGACTTCTTGAACTCGGATACGAGCCAGTCGACGATCGCCTTGTCGAAGTTGTCGCCGCCGAGGTGGTTGTCACCGGCGGTGGACTTGACCTCGAACACGCCGTCGCCGATCTCCAGGACGGACACGTCGAAGGTGCCGCCGCCGAGGTCGAAGACGAGGATCGTCTGGTCTGACTCCTTGTCGAGGCCGTACGCGAGCGACGCGGCGGTGGGCTCGTTGATGATGCGCTTGACGTCGAGCCCGGCGATCTTGCCGGCGTCCTTGGTGGCCTGGCGCTGGTCGTCGTTGAAGTACGCGGGGACGGTGATCACGGCGCCGTCGACGGCCTCGCCCAGATACGCTTCGGCGTCGGTCTTGAGCTTCTGCAGGATCATCGCCGAGATCTCCGGCGGAGAGTGCTGCTCGCCGCCGGCGTCGACGCGCGCGTCGCCGTTGGGGCCGGAGACGACCTTGTAGGGGACGATCGACTCCTCCTCGCGCACCTCGGCCTCCTTGCGGCCCATGAAGCGCTTGATCGAGAAGACGGTGTTCTGCGGGTTGGTGACGGCCTGGCGCTTGGCGACGGTGCCGACGAGACGCTCGCCGGACGCTGTGAACGCGACGACCGAAGGGGTCGTGCGGCCGCCCTCGGAGTTCTCGATGACGGTCGGCTCGCCGCCCTCGAGCACCGCCATGCACGAGTTGGTCGTGCCGAGGTCGATGCCTATGGTCTTTGCCATGTCCTGAATACTCCTTCTAGAAGCTTTATAAATCTAAGCGCGAGTATGGCAGATTTCCTCACAGGCTTCAAGTGCCCTCTAGCCGCGGACCCCCCAAACGGGGGGAGCACCGTAACTGAGGTTGCGCTCGCGGGTATCAGCGAATCGAGTGACCCGGCTCGAGCGCAACGCCAACATCGCAGCGGTGGTGATCCCGTTCCTGGGGGTGATCGCGGCGGCCGTGATCCTGTGGAACCGCTTCCTCGGGCCGCGAGATCTGGCGATCTTCGCGGTGATGTACCTGCTGAGCGCGCTCGGCATCACAGTGGGCTTCCACCGCCTGCTGACCCACCGCGCGTTCCAGACGCGCCCGTGGCTGCGCTACACGCTGGCGATCCTCGGGTCGATGTCGCTGCAGGGCGGCGTGATCGACTGGGTGGCCGACCACCGCAAGCACCACACGTTCACCGACGAAGAGGGCGACCCGCACAGCCCGCACACGGGTCACGGCGCGGGGTTGCGCGGGATGGTGGCGGGCCTGTGGCACGCACATGTGGGCTGGCTGTTCGAGACGCACGGCCAAGCCTCTTCGAAACGCTACGCGCGCGATCTCGTGGAAGACGGGACGATGCGGCGCATCAACCGGAGCTTTCCGCTGATCGCGCTCGGCAGCCTCGCGTTGCCGTTCGTGCTGGGCTTGGCGCTGAGCGGGGGCTCGCTCGTCGACGGCGGCCTGTCGGCGCTGTTGTGGGCGGGCCTCGTGCGGATCTTCCTGGTGCACCACATCACGTGGAGCATCAACTCGATCTGCCACTTCTTCGGCAGCCGCCGCTTCGACACCGACGACCAATCGACGAACGTGTTCTGGCTGGCGCTGCCGTCGCTCGGCGAGGCTTGGCACCACAACCACCACGCGTTCCCGCAGTCGGCGTTCCACGGCCTGCGCTGGTATGAGCTGGACCCGTCGGGCTGGCTGATCCTGGCGCTGGCGCGCGTGGGCCTCGCGTGGGACGTGGTGACGGTCACGCCGGAGCGGGCCCGCGCGAAGCTGCAGGGTGCGACGCCTGGCGCGGAGGGCACGAGCGCCCCCGCCGCCTGAACTGCGAGAGCGCTTCCCACAGCCGCGCTGGAGCGGTACCGTCTGCGTATGAACATGGTCCCGTCGGGGCCGTTGAAGCCCCGGCTGCGCGGCGTGCTGCACGAGTACGGGTTCTTCGTGTCGCTCGTGTCCGGCGTGGCGCTGATCCTCGCGGCGTCCGACGGGCGCGCGCGCCTGGCGGCGAGCATCTACGCGGTGGCGGTGTCGGGCCTGCTGGGCACGAGCGCGCTGTATCACCGCGTGACGTGGCGCCCGCGCGCGCGGCGCTGGATGCGGCGCCTGGACCACTCGATGATCTTCGTGCTGATCGCCGGCACGTACACGCCGGTGGCGCTGCTCGCGCTGAAGGGCTCGCTCGCGAGCACGGTCCTGATCGTGCTGTGGGCCGGGGCGCTCGGCGGCGTGATCTTCAAGCTGTTGTGGATCGACGCGCCGAAGTGGCTGTTCGCGGGCGTGTACGTGGCGCTCGGACTCGTGACCGCCGCGGTCTTCGGCGAGCTGCCGTCGGCGATCGGCTGGCTCGGCGCGGGCGGCCTCGCGGCCGGCGGCCTCCTGTACGTGATCGGCGCGGTCGTGTACGCGAGCGGCCGGCCGAACCCGTGGCCGAAGGTGTTCGGCTACCACGAGGTCTTCCACACGCTCGTGCTCGTCGCCGCGGCGCTGCAGTACGCGGTGATCGCATTCGCGGTACTGCCCCGTGGCTGACACGCCCAGTTAGGCGTGGCGCTTCGCCAAGCCCTGGGACGACGACGCATTGCAGAACTTCGTCACCCAGGCTGCGAATGGCCGACGTTGATCTCCCATTGGGCGGCGAAAGCCCGTTCGTATGCAGGCCGCGCTTCGCCGCGGGCAACATAGGCAGCCAGTGTCGGAAACTCGTCCAGAAGGCCCGCAGGTCTGAGCCTGAGCAGCACCGACACCATCATGAGGTCGCCCGCGCTGAAGTCCCCGTCGAGCCAATCGGCATCGCCCAAGCGGGCAGAAAGTTGGGCCAGTCGATCGCGAATGCGGTCTTTGACGAGAGGCAGGCGCTCTTTGGCCCATGGCTCCTCACCCTCCGCAAACCTGGCAGTCACGAGTTCGAGGATCGGCGGCTCCACGGTGTTGAGCGCGGCGAACATCCAGGTGATTGCCCGCGCCCGCGCATTGGAATCGTCCGGGAACAGTCCCGCATGGCGCTCGGCGACGTGCAAGACGATCGCGCCTGTCTCGAACAGGACAAGATCGCCTTCCTCATAGGTCGGAATCAGGCCGAAAGGATGAAGGCGCAGATGCGCGGGCTCCTTCTTCGCGCGGAACGAGAGGAGGCGGACCTCGTAGGGCTGGCCCACCTCCTCAAGCGCCCAGCGAACGCGCGTATCGCGCGCTAGGCCCTTGCCGCCATCGGGCGATCGCTCAAACGCGGTGATGACGATGGTCATCGTGAGACGCCCCTCATGTGCGCCTCCGTGGCGTCATCTACGTCGGCCACGAAGTCATTCGCCTGCTCGGCGGCACCGACGAGGTACAGGAACAGAGAGGCCGCAGCCTTGCGCACCAGACGATCTCCGCGTCTCGCGGTCAGGGTCACATACACAGGGACTCAGCCTACTTTGGAAGCTCATCGCTGGCCGCCGCAAAAGTCGATGTGTTGCCAGCGGGCGGCTGTCGTCAGAATGCCCGCGATGCCCGCGCTGCGCTACACGACGCCGTCCGGTGAGCTGGGCGGCTATCTAGCCACGCCGAGCGATGCCGGGCCGCAGCCGGGCGTGGTCGTGATCCAGGACGCGCTCGGGCTCTCCGACGACATCCGCGCGCAGGCCGACCGGCTGGCGGGCGCCGGCTATGTGGCGTTTGCGCCCGACCTGTACTCGGGCCGCGGAGTCCGCTGTGTGGTGGCGACGATGAGCGCCTCGCGATCGGGCCGCGGGCCCGCGTACGAAGAGATCGAGGCGGCGCGGAAGCTATTGGCCGAGCGCGAGGACTGCAGCGGGCGCATCGGCATTATCGGTTTCTGCATGGGCGGCGGCTTTGCGCTGTTGTGCGCGCCACGCGGCTTTCAGGCCGCGTCGGTCAACTACGGCGAGGTACCCAAGGACGCGCAGCGGCTCGCCGGAGCGTGCCCAGTGGTCGGCAGCTACGGCGCCAAGGACCGCACCCTGCGCGGTCGCGCGCAGCGGCTGGAGCAGGCGCTCGACTCACTCGGCGTCACGCACGACATCAAGGAGTACCCACAGGCCGGCCACAGCTTTCTCAACCATCTGGAGGTCGGGCCGCTCACGCCGCTGCTGCATGTGACCGGCTTCGCCTACAACGGAGAAGCGGCCGAGGACGCGTGGCGGCGGATCCTAGCGTTCTTCGGCGAGCACTTGGGCTAGACGGGCACCGCCTCGACGGGCGCCGTTACAGGCTCAAGAGGCGAATTCACCCCGGCTCGGGCACATACGCGCGAGCGCGCACTCGCTGCACGCGGGCGAGCGTGCGTGGCACGTGCGCCGGCCGTGGCGCAGCAGGTTGACGTGCAGCTCCAGCTCCTGGCCGGGCGGGCGTGAGCGCGAGCATCTGGTCGTGCAGCTCCTCGAACGGCGCGCCCGGCCGCAGCAGGCGCAGGCGCATGCCGACGCGCGAGACGTGCGTGTCGACGGGCACGTCACGCAGGCCGTAGGCGAACAGCAGCACGCACGCGGCCGTCTTGCGCCCGACGCCGGGCAGCGACACGAGGTAGTCGCGCGCCTCGTCGATCGGGACGCGCGGCGAGCCAGTCGAGCGAGAGCTCGTGCGCCGGATCGCGCGGGTCGCGGAGATCGCGCGCAGGATCGCCTGGATGCGCGCCGACTTCACCTTCGAGATGCCGCCCGGGCGGATCGCCTCCTCGACCTCGGCGAGCGGCGCGTCGCGCACCTGCTCCCAGGTCGCGAAGCGCTCGCGCAGGCGCAGGTAGGCGACGTCGCGGTTGCGGTCGTTGGTCGACTGCGAGAGCACCGTCAGGATCAGCTCGGCGATCGGATCGCCGTGCGGGCGCATGAGCGGGATCGCCGTACACCTCGCGCAGGCGTTCGCGGACCCTGACGACGCGTGCGCGCGGCGGCGGCGTCCATGCGGAGGCGGCCGTCTTGGCGGAGCGGCGCGAGCTGCCGCGCGAAGCGGTACGTGACACGCGCCAACGGTAGCCGTACACCGCCGGTGACGATGCTCGCCGCGGCAGTCGCCCCTATATCCTCGGCCGGTGCCCGAGGTGAGCGACCACAGTGGCGAGCTCGACGGGCTGCCGGTCTTCTGGCGCAGCGCGCCGCCGCCGAGCGACGCGGGCGGCGCGGCGGTGCCGCTGTACCTGCACGGCGTGCCGAGCAACTCCGACGAATGGACGGAGTTCCTGCGCGCGCAGCGGCGGGCTCGCGCTCGACCTGCCCGGCTTCGGGCGCTCGGGCAAGCCCGGCTCGCTGAGCTACACGATCGACGAGTACGACCGCTTCATCGAGCGCTTCCTCGACGAGCTGGATGTCGACGCGGGTGCAGCTCGTGATGCACGACTGGGGCGCCGTCGGGCTCGCGTTCGCCCAGCGCCTGCCCGAGCGCGTCGAGCGCGTGGTGATCGTCAACGCGGTGCCCGTTCCTGCCGGCTACCGCTGGCACCGCACCGCGCGCATCTGGCGCACGCCTGGCCTCGGCGAGCTGGCGATGGGGACCACGACCCGCTTCACCCTGCGCCTCGCCTCGCGCGAGTCCAACGTGCACGCCGGGCCGATGCCGGAGCAGTGGCTCGACAGCGTGCTCGAGCACTTCGACCAGGGCACCGCAGCGTGCGATCCTGCGCCTGTACCGCAGCTCGCCCTCCGAGGTGCTCGCGGCGGCGGGCGCGCGCCTCGGGGCGCTCGAGATGCCCGCGCTGGTCGTGTGGGGCATGCGCGACCCGTACATCCCGGCCCGCTTCGGGCGCGAGTACGCGCAGCGCGCTGCCGAACGCCGAGCTGCTCGAGCTCCCCGACGCGGGGCACTGGCCGTGGCTCGACCGCCCGGACGTGGTCGACCGCGTGGTGGAGCTTCCTGAGCGCCGGGTGAGCGCCGGCGTCCCTGCACCAGGCGCGGCGCGGCCGAACCCGGAGGCCGGCTCATCGCCGCCGGCGAGCATCGACGCACCGCGCCTGCCGCCGGCGTGGACGATCACGGCGGTGCTCGCCGTCGTCTACCTGATCCTCGCGCCGCAGAGCCCGGACCTGGCCGCCGCGAGCTATCGCAGCAACCTGTTCTCGCAGCGTCGGCTTCACGCTGTGGGACAACTCCTGGTACGGCGGGCACCACCTGCTCGCCTACTCGCTGCTCGCGCCGGCGCTCGGGCGCGCTGATCGGGCCGCAGCTGCTGGCGGCGCTCTCGATGATCGATCGCCACGGCGCTGTTCGCAGCGGCTGATCGACGGCTGCTTCCCCGCGCGAGCGACGCGCGTCGCGGCGGCGTGGTTCGCGCTCGGCGCGCTCGATCGCGCTGCTCTCCAGCCGCGTGCCGTTCGACCTCGGCCTCGCGATCGGCCTCGGCGCGCTGCTGCTCGCGCGGCGCGGGCGCCTGACGCTCGCGCTGGCGGCGAGCGTGCTGACGCGCGCTGGCGAGCCCCGTCGCCGGCGCGTTCCTCGCGCTCGCGTTCCTCGCGTGGGCGCTCGCCGGGCCCGCGACGCGTCGTGGCCGGCAGCGCTGGCGGTCGCGGCGCTGGCGCCGATCGGGCTGCTCGCGCTCGCGTTCCCCGAAGGCGGCAGCCAGCCGTTCGTGGCCTCCGCCTTCTACCCGGCGCTCGTCGGGCGTGCTGGTGATCGGCGCGCTCGCTGACCTCGGCGCTGCGCTGACGCAGCGCGCGCTGCGGATCGGCGTGGTGCTGTACGCGCTGGCGCTGATCGGCTCCTACGTGCTGCCGACCGCGGTCGGCGGCAACGTCGACCGCCTCGGCGCGCTAGGCGGCGGGGCCGGTGGCTGCGCTGCGTGCTCGCTCGGTGCCTCGCGCCGGGCGCCGACTGCGTGCTGCTCGTGCTCGCGCCGTTGCTGCTCTACTGGCAGGCCAACGCGCCGGTCGCGGACTTCGCCGCGGCGCTCTCCGAACCCGTCGGTCGAACGCCTCCTACTACACGCCGCTGCTCGGCGAGCTGCGCGCGCTCGGCGTCGGCTACGGCGCGCACGCCCGGCGCGCATCGAGGTGGTCGCGACGGCCGACCACTGGGAGGCGCGCTGCGCTCGCCCCGCACGTGATGATCGCGCGCGGCTGGGAGCGCCAGCTCGACACGCTACCGCAACGGCGCTCTTCTACGAAGAATCCACGCCGCTCACGCCCGCGCGCTACCGCGCGTGGCTGTCACGCGAACGCGATCTCCTACGTCGCGCTGCCCGACGCGCCGCTCGACTACTCGGCGCGTGCCGAGGCGCGCCTGCTGCGCCGCGCGGGCGGCCCGGCCTACCTGCGCGAAGTCTGGCGCTCGCGCGCACTGGCGCCTGTTCGCGGTGCTCGGCGCCGCGCCCGCTGGCGCAGGCGCCCGCGCGTGCTGACGGCAGCGTGAGCAGCGACTCGTTCACGCTGTACGCGCCGCGCGCCGGGCGCCTACACGGTGCGGGTGCACTTCACCCCCTACTGGGCGCTCGCGAGCGGCAGCGGCTGCGTGGCGCGCGCCCCGGGCGACTGGACCGCAGGTGCAGGCGCGCCGCGCGGGCAGCCTGCACGTCGTCATCCGCTTCTCGCTCGGCGCGCGTGTTCAGCCACGGCGCCCCGCTGCCGCTGAGCATCGTCTAGGCTTCTCGGCGATGGTCGCCCGCGCTCGTCTCCTGCAGGCGCGCGTCCTGCCGCATGGATGGCTGGACGTGCTGCGGCAGGTCTCGCTCTTCGGCGCCGCCTACCTCGCCTACCGGCTCGTGCGAGGACTGGTCGAGGGCGACGCCAACGCCGCGTTCGCGCACGCGCGCGACCTGATCTCGCTCGAGCGCACGCTGCACGTGTTCGTCGAGCCCTCGATCCAGGCGTGGGCCTCGGGCAGCCACGTCGCTGATGGTGCTCGGCGAGCTGGCTGTACGTGAACGCGCAGACGACGCGTGACGATCGGCGGCGCTGCTGTACCTGTACCTGCGCCACAACCGCAACTTCTACTTCGTGCGCAACATGTTCATGATCGCGATGGCGATCGCGCTCGTCGGCTACATCGTGTTCCCGACGGCGCCGCCGCGCTTCATGCCCGAGTGGGGCTTCATCGACACCGTCTCGGACCTCACCGGCGTGCACGTGTCGCACACGAGCGCCGTCGATGACGCGCTGATCAACCCCTACGCGGCCGTGCCCTCGATGCACGTCGCGTTCGCGCTGATGATCGGCTGGCCGCTGGCGCGCCTGGTCGCGCTGGCGGATCGTGCGCGTGCTGTGGCTGCTCTACCCGTTCCTGATGGCGTTCGTGATCGTCGTCACCGCCAACCACTTCATCGTCGACGCGCTCCTCGGCGCGCTCACCGCCGGCGTCTCCGCCTACGGCGCGAGCTGGCTGGCGCGCGCGCGCCCGCAGGCGTGGCGCTTCTCGACCGTCGCCGACGCCCGCAGCTGAGCGCGAGCGGGTAGAGCGGCCGAGCGCGGATGGCCCACCCAGGCAGCACGACCCCCTCGCGCGCGCACGCACGGCGGCGCCTACCGCGCCGGGCGTCGCGGGCGCGCGCGCCGATCGGCGCGGGCGAGCGGCGCGAGCTCGTGCGCAACCGCGCTGATCGAGTCGCGGCTGACGCCCAACGCGATCTCGCTGACCGGCTTCGCGCTCAACGTGCTCGCGGCGGTGCTCGTCTGGGAACGGCTGTTCTTCCTCGGCGGCATCGCGTTCATCGTCGGCTCGATCATGGACACGCTCGACGGGCGCTACTCGCGCATGTCGGGCAAGGGCACCCCGTTCGGCGCGTTCCTGGACTCGACGCTCGACCGCATCGAGGAGGGCATCGTGCTGACCGCCGTCGCCGGCTACTTCGCGCTGCACGGCAACCGCGTCGGCGGCCGCCGCGGTGGTCGTCGCGGTGCTGGCGTCGCTGATGGTCAGCTACACCCGCGCGCGCGCCGAGGCGCTCGGCGTGGAGTGCAAGGTCGGCATCGCCACGCGGCCGGTGCGCGTCGTGATCCTCTCGATCGGCCTGGTCTTCGCGCGCGGCGCCTCGCTCGGCAACTTCGAGCTGCTGCAGCCGGCCGTGTACGTGCTCGCGGCGCTCAGCGTGATCACCGTCGCGCAGCGCATCTGGCACGTCCGCCGCGAGCTCGTCGGTGTGACCTGCGCCCGGCGGAGTAGTCTCTCGAGCGGCCGGCACCGTCCGGCCGTCCGAGAGCAGGGAGCCTCAGGCTCCCTCGACCGGGCCTGCGCCCTCACAAAGGACATCTCACCGTGATCAAGGAGCACAGCAACGGCCGCGCCCGCAGCAACGGCGCCGCCTCCACAAACGGCGCCGCGCGCTACCAGTCCGAGAAGGTGCGCGTCGCGATCGTCGGCGTCGGCAACTGCGCCTCGGCGTTCGTCCAGGGCGTCCACTACTACCGCGACGCCGACCCCGACGCAGCGCGTGCCCGGCCTGATGCACGTCGACCTCGGCGGCTACCACGTGCGCGACATCGAGTTCACGGCCGCCTTCGACATCGACTCGACGAAGGTCGGCAAGGACCTCGGCGAGGCGATCTGGGCGGGCCAGAACAACACGATCAAGTTCGCCAAGGGCGCGCATGCGTGCCGAAGAAGCTCGGCGTGCCGGTGCACCGCGGCATGACCCACGACGGCCTCGGCAAGTACCTCAAGGAGAAGATCACCAAGGCCCCGGGCGAGACCGCCGACATCGTGAAGATCCTCAAGGACACGCACACCGACGTCGTCGTCTCCTACCTGCCGGTCGGCTCCGAGCAGGCGACCAAGTGGTACGTCGAGCAGGTGCTCGAGGCGGGCTGCGGCTTCGTCAACTGCATCCCCGTGTTCATCGCCCGCGAGGACTACTGGGACAAGCGCTTCAAAAAGGCGGGGCTGCCGATCGTCGGCGACGACATCAAGTCGCAGGTCGGGCGCGACGATCGTGCACCGCACGCTCGCGCGCCTGTTCGCCGAGCGCGGCGTGGAGATCGAGCGCACCTCGCAGCTGAACGTGGGCGGCAACATGGACTTCTACAACATGCTCGAGCGCGAGCGGCTGGAGTCCAAGAAGATCTCCAAGACCAACGCCGTCACCTCGATCATGGACCACGAGCTGCCGGCCAGCGACATCCACGTCGGCCCGTCCGACTACGTGCCGTGGCTGACCGACCGCAAGTGGGCGCACATCCGCGTCGAGGGCCAGGCCTTCGGCGACGTGCCGCTGAACCTCGAGCTGAAGCTCGAGGTGTGGGACTCGCCGAACTCGGCCGGCATCGTGATCGACGCCGTGCGCTGCTGCAAGCTCGCGCTCAACCACGGCGTCGGCGGCCAGCTCGACGGGCCGTCCTCCTACCTGATGAAGTCGCCGCACAACCAGCGCCCGGACGAGCAGGCGCGCGCGGACACCGAGGCGTTCATCGCCAAGTACGCCGGCCGCCCGGGCACGCGGGCCGAAGGGCGCGGCAGCGGCGCACCGCGGCCGCGCCGCGAAAAAGCGCGCGCGCGCGCACCGGCCGCAAGTAGCCGCCGCCGGGCAGCGACGGCGAGCGCGATAATCGCGGGCCGATGACCGCGTCGTTCTCGATCGCCCACGTCACGCCGTACCCGTGGGAGGCGGAGGACAACGAGGTCAACGCCCACGTGCGAGCGCGTCGCGGCGCGAGCTCTCACGGCGCGGGCACCGCGTGCTGGTGCTCGCGCCGTCGCGCTCGCAGGAGCGGGTGCGCGCCTCGCGCAAGGCGCTGCGCGCCGCGCGCGCGAGCGCCGGACGCAGCTCCTGCTGCGAGGGCACCGATCGGGGCAGCGCCGCGCGTGATCGCCGTCGGCGAGGTGCTCGACGTCGCGCGGCGGCGCCGCGCCGGCGGCGGCCGTCGGCGCTGCCGATCGACGTGGCGCGCACGGTCGAGGAACTGCTCGAGCACGGTCGAGCTCGACTTCGTCCACGTGCACGAGCCGTTCGCGCCGAGCACCTCCAACGCCGCGCTGCGCCACTCGCGCGCGCTCAACGTCGGCTCCTTCCACTCCTCCAGCGAGCGGCTGCTCTCGACGCTCGTGGCGCGCCGCTTCGTCGAGAGCTTCTTCGGCCGCCTGGACGCGCGCACGGCGAGCCTGCCGGCGACGGCCGAGCTGATGGACCGCCACTTCCCCGGCGACTACCGCCTGGTGCCGGACGACGACGAGCGCCGCGAGCGAGCTCGAGGCGCATCTACCGCGAGCTCGCCGCGCGCCGGCACCCCGCCGGCGGGCGACCCGGAGCTGCGGCGCGCGGCTGCCGACGCGGCCGCTGATCGACGTGGACCTGCACATGCACACCGACCACTCCGGCGACTGCGCCACGCCCGTGGAGGTGCTGCTGGCGACGCGCGCGCGAGCAGGGCCTGGGCGCGATCGCGGTGACCGACCACAACGAGATCTCCGGCGCGCTCGAGGCGCGCGCGCAGGCGGCGGACTCGGTCCACCGCCCGCCCGTGAAGGTGATCGTCGGCGAGGAGGTCAAGACGGCCGGCGCAGGGCGAGGTGATCGGCCTGTTCATCGAGGAGAAGATCCCGCGCGGGCTGACGCCTGCAGGAGACCGTCGCCGAGATCAAGCGCCAGGGCGGCGCTCGTGTACGTGCCGCACCCGTTCGACCGCATGCACTCGGTGCCCGACTACGAGCACCTGCTGACGATCCTCGACGACGTCGACGCGATCGAGGTCTTCAACCCGCGCGTGGCGATCAGCGCGTTCAACGACGAGGCCGCGCGCTTCGCCGCCAAGTACCGCATCGCCGGCGGGCGCCGGCTCGGACTCGCACGTCGCCCAGGGGCTCGGCTCGGTGCGCATCCGCATGCGCGACTTCGACGGGCCGCGGCGAGTTCCTGCAGTCGCTGCGCGACGCCGAGATCCTCACGCGCCCCTCCTCGCTGCTGTACGTGCAGGCGCTGAAGTTCCTGCAGACGCGCGCGACGCCGCGCTCGGCGCGGCGGGCGAGCAAGGCGCGGCGCCTGAGGCGGCTGAGCCGGGCGCACGGCAGCGGGGCGGCGATAGGCAGCCGGTCGACCGCAGAGCGCAAGTACTGATGCACCGTCAAGGACAAGACGACGCCTCGTCAAATCCCTCGGGGTCGATGCCCGTGACCGATGACGAGATCCGCGAGAAGTACCTGGAGCGCGCCATCCGCGAGCTGAACACGCTGACGCGCGAGCTGCAGGCCTGCCCGCACTGCCCGCGCGGCAACCTGATGCCGGTGCTCGGCTCGGGTCACCCGCAGGCCGACATCATGCTGCTGAAGTACTCCGCCGCTGCCGTCGGAGATCGAGGAGGGCGTCGCCTTCTACGGGCGCGCGGGCGGCGCGCTGATGAAGTCGCTCAAGCGCCTGTCGATCGACCCGCTCGCCGTCTACGGCACGCTGTGCGTGAAGTGCCCGCTCAGCGACGCCTCGCTGGCGGACTTCGCATGCATCTCGCGCGTGGTCGAGGAGATCGCGATCGTGCAGCCGAAGATCGTCGTCGTGATGGGAGCCGAGGCGCTCGGCGCGCTCGGCGAGATGGAGATCCCGCTCGCGCGCCCGCTGCGCGAGCCGCGTCGGGCGAGATCCAGCAGCTGACGCCGACGATCGACGCGCTGTACGTGCCCAACATCGACGACTCGCTCGACGAGCAGGACGCCAAGCGCGACTTCTGGGCGGCGTTCCGCGTGCTCGGCGACTGGTACGCCGCGCAGCCGCCCTACTGATCGGCCTACCGCAGCGGCAGCCGTATAGCGATGGTCATACGGACTTCGCGAGCAGACACCCGCACTGCCGGCGACACACTCCGGTCACATCGTGAGCACGATCTTGCCGAGCTTGCCGCCGGCGGCGAAGCGCTCGTAGGCTGCCGCCGCCTCGCTCGAGCGGGAAGGTCTCGGCGACCGGCACGCGCAGCGCGCCGGACTCGAACAGCGGCAGCACCTCGTGCTCGAGCCGGCGTGCGACGAGCGCTTTCTCCTCGAGCGGGCGCGCGCGCAGCGTCGAGCCGTGGATGCGCGCGCGCTTGCCCATCAGCGCCAGCAGGTTCAGCTCGCTCTTGGCGCCCGCGGCGACGCCGATCACGGCGATCCGCCCGCCGATGGCGAGCGCCTGCAGGTTCTCGGCCATGTTCGGCGCGCCGACGAGCTCGAGGATCACGTCGAACGGGCCCGCGCTCGGCGAAGCCCTCCGGCGCGATCGCCTCCGCGCCGAGCGCCGCCACCTGCTCGCGCAGCTCCTCGCGGCGCACGGTCGCGGTCACCCTCGCGCCAGCGGCCCGCGCGAGCTGGATCGCGGCGGTGCCGACGCCGCCGGCGCCGCCGTGCACGAGCAGACGCTCGCCGGAGCGCAGCTCTGCCTGCGTGAAGACCGCGTCGTGGGCGGTGATGAACACCTCCGGCAGCCCGCCCGCCGCAGGCCAGTCGAGCAGCATCGGGCACCGGCATCAGCTGGCGCTCGTGCACGGTGGCGAGCTCGGCCTGCCCGCCGCCGCCGACGATCGCCATCACGCGCTCGCCCACCGCGAAGCGTTCGCAGCCCGGCCCGAGCGTCGCGACCTCGCCGGCGATCTCCATGCCCGGGATGTCCTGGGGCGAGCCCGGCGGCGCCGGGTACAGCCCGCGCCGCTGCATCATGTCGGCCCCGTTCAAGCCCTGCAGCGCGGACGCGCACGAGCACCTCGCCGGCCTGCGCCACGGGATCGGGGTGCTCCTCGATCACGATCTCCTTCTCGCGAATGGTGGCAGCGCGCATCGAGGCCAAGCCTATCCGTGCGAGCCCAACTCGAGTAGGACGCGCGTCCTACTCGAGCAGCTGCGTGTCCTCGTCGGAGTAGGCGGGCGCACACGCGCACACGATCCGCAGCGGCTCCTCGCCCACGTTGAACAGCTTGTGCCGGGCGCCGGGCGGGATCGACGCGCAGTCGCCCGGCTCGATCAGCCGCTCCTCGCCGTCGATCACCAGGCGCCCGCGTCCGGCGGTGACGAGATACAGCTCCTCGCTGGCGTGGTGCAGATGTTCCGTCGTCGCACCGCCGAACGAGATCGTTGCCTCGGCGAGGCTCTGGTTCTGCGCCGGCGCGGACACCCTCCCCGCCCACTCCCGTATCTGCGAGCCGTCGAGCGTCGTGAACGGCAGGATCTGCACGTAGGAGGTGACGTGCATGCTGTGGGCTCTCCCTACGCCGCGCTCGGCTGCGGCGAGGCGCAGAACGCGCACTTGCGCGCCTGGCGGGGGATCTCGCTCAGGCACTCCGTGCATGGCGTCGTTTCAGACTCCGTGTCCTCTCCGGACTTGCGCCGGGCCAGCAGGGCGTTCACCGGCTTGACCACGAAGAAGAACACCGCCGTCGCGATCGACACGAAAGCGATCAACGAGTTGATGAAGGCGCCGTAGCGAAACCTGCTGTGGTGGATCGTGAAGACCAGGTTCGAGAAGTTCGGTTTGCCGATGATCGCCGCCACGATCGGCGTCAGCAGGTCGGTCACGAGCGCGGTGACGACCGCCCCGAACGCGGCCCCGATCACGATCCCCACCGCAAGGTCGACGACGTTGCCGCGAAGCAGAAATTCCTTGAACTCCTTGGCCATCCCGTCCCCTATCCCGAAGTCAGCCAGCTCACACCCAGCACCGAGCCCAGTCAGCGGATCTTCGCAGCCGGCTCTGACGTACTCCTATGCAGACGGAGCAGGAGCGGAAGCCGAGCTCCGCGACGTACTGTCGGCCCGCTCGAACAGCGCGACGCACTCGATGTGGTGCGTCTGGGGGAACATGTCGACGGGGCGTACCTTGCGCAGAACCCAACCGGCCTCGACGAGTTCGGCAGCGTTGGGAGCGAGCGTGGTGGGGTTGCAGGAGACGTAGACGATGCGCCTGGGCGCCGGCGTCGATGATGCGGTGCACGACCTTCTTGGAGAGGCCCGCGCGCGGCGGGTCGACGACGAGCACGTCGGGGCGCCCGGCTCGCTCGAGCAGCTCGGGCAGCGCCGTGCGGCGTGTCGCCGGCGAAGAAGTGGGCGTTTGTGATCTCGTTGCGGCGCGCGCCCGCGATCGCGTCCGCGACGGCCTGCTCGACGAGCTCGATGCCCCACAGCTCGCCGGCGCGCGGCGCGAGCGTGAGCGCGATCGTGCCGATCCCCGAGTAGAGGTCGTACACGCGCTCCCAGCCCTCCAGCGCGGCGTACTCGGCGACGATCCCGTACAGCAGCTCGGCCATCTCGGTGTTGGTCTGGAAGAACGCCTCGGCGGAGATGCGCAGATCGAGCTCGCCGAGGCGCTCGGGCAGCTCCGCCTCGCCCCACACGAGCTCGGTCTCGCCGCCGGCGGTCGTCTCGGCGACGCTGCGCGAGCGCGTCCACAGCACGCCGGAGAGGCTCTCGCCGAGCGCCGTCGCTGAGCGCCGCCGCGAGCGCGCCGGCCTCGAGCTCCCCCTCGGTGGTCACGATCCGCACCTGCAGCTTGCCGGTGCGCCGGCCTTCGCGCACGACCAGGTTGCGCAGGCGCGCGCGCCCGTCGCGGCGCGGGCTCCGTGCGCGCGTCCGCGAGCCGCCCGCGCTCGGCACGCTGCTGCGCTCCCACGCCGTGAGCCCTTCGGCGCGGCACCAGTCGCAGCGCGACCGTGCGCGCCAGGTTGCCGCGCTCGGACGCCAGCAGGCAGTCCTCGATCGGCGTCACGTGGTTGCCGCCGGCAGGCGCATGGAAGCCGCAGACCAGCTCCGAGCGCTCGCCGTCGCCGTCTTCGCCAAACGAGTACTCGAGCTTGTTGCGGTAGCGCCACGGCTCGAGCGCGGGCACGATCTCCTGCAGCTCGAAGCCGTCGAGGTGGCCGATGCGCCGCAGCGCGTCGTCGACCTGGGCGCGCTTGATCTCGAGCTGGCGCTCGTACGGGATCACCTGCCACGGCACGCCGGGGTGCGCCGCGGCCGGCGCGATCCGCTCGGGGCTCGGCTCGAGCACCTCCAGCGTGCGCGCGTGCGCGTAGCTGCGCTTGCGCTTGTGCACGACCGCGCGCACGCGGTCGCCGGGGATCGCGCCGGCGACGAACACGACGTAGCCGCCGTCGCCGAGTCGCGCGACGCCCTCGCCGCCGAACGCGAGCGAGTCGATCGTCAGCTCCAGCTCGTCGCCGCGCTGCGGGCGCGGCGAGCCCTCCGGCCTCGCGGGAGCCTCGACGCTCATGCCGACGCCACCAGCAGCTCCAGCAGCGCCTTCTGCGCATGGCGGCGGTTCTCGGCCTGATCCCAGATGCGCTGGCGGGAGCCGTACAGAACCTCGGCGGAGATCTCCTCGCCCGGGTGCGCCGGCAGGTCGTGCATCGCGAACGCGCCCGGCGCCGCGGCGTCGAGCAGCGCGTCGTCGACGCGGTAGTCGGCCAGGTCACGGCGGCGCTGCTCGGCCGTGGCCTCGTCGCCCATGCTCACCCAAACGTCGGTGTAGACCGCGCACGGCATCCTGTACCGCCTCATACGGATCGCTGTGGTGGCTGACCTCGCCTGCGACACCGTCCGGCAGCGCGAGGTCGCCGTCGAGCGCGTAGCCGGCGGGCGACGCGAACGCGACGTGCATCCCCGCCAGCGTCCCCAGCACGGCCAGCGAGCGGGCGACGTTGTTGCCGTCGCCTACGTAAGCGATACGCAGCCCGTCAAGCGAGCCGCATGCCTCGCGTAGCGTCAGCAGGTCCGCGAGCGCCTGGCAGGGATGGTGGCGCGCGCTGAGCATGTTCACGATCGGCACCGCGCTTGAGGCCGCGAGCTCCTCCAGGATCGCGTCGGCGCCGGTGCGCAGGCCGACCGCGGTCACGTGCCTGGAGAGCACGAGCGCCGTGTCGCGCGGCGCCTCGCCTCGCGACAGCTGCAGCTCGTCCGAGCGCAGCACGACCGCGTGGCCACCCAGCTCCTGGATGCCGACCTCGAACGACACCCGCGTGCGCGTCGAGGGCTTCTCGAAGATCAGCGCCACGCTGCGCCCGTCGAGCACGCGCGAGCTCAGCGGCGCGCGCTTCAGCTCCAGCGCGCGGTCCAGCAGCGCGTCCAGCTCAGTAGCGGTCAGCTCGGCTCCGGTGAGAAAATGGCGTGGCATCGTCGAATCGGCCAGTGTAGGCGGTGCGCGGGTAAGTCTTGAATCTGGCAGCTAGAGGGCGGGGCAGCTCAAGCCGCTGCTGAGCCGGCGAGTGACCGCCGCGAAGCTATGCCGCTACAGCGACTCCCGCTGGGACGTAGTGCTCGATCGTCAGATCGTCAGTCTCGAGCGCAAAGCGAACCCCGTCCTCGGCAAGTCGATGTGCATCGGAGTAAGTGTCGGCCACGACAGTCCAGCAAGGCACATCGGGCGAGCTCGCCACCCATGTATCGTGATCCTGGCGGTAGAGCACGCGTACGGTCATAGCTTCGTCAGAGTAGCGCGAGGGCATCTTGTTCAGCAAGGCCAACCTGGCCGCAGAGGATGTGCTTCACGGTCGATGGGCGAATCGTCTGGCCATCGTGGAAGGCAAATATGAGCGTCGGACGATTGGGGGCTTCGATCACGCGATGCGAGCCCTTCTGACGGGCGATCCGATATTCCAGCGGCGATGCCTGCAAGATACGGAGCAACTTCTTCGCCTTTAGGGACGGAAACTGGGCCACACCAGCCACCGTAAGCATGACTTGGGACGAAACTCTCGCCTGAGTTGCCAGAGTCAATGACTGATCAATGGTCTGACCGCATGAGGTTGTCGAGAGAGGATCTCCAAGAATGAGAACAGGCATCTCCGCCACCGTCGCGTGCTGTGCGCTGCTGATCGCCGCGGGCTGCGGGTCTTCGAGCAAGCCGACCGTCGACGCGAGCACGGCGACGAGCACCGCATCGACTGGCACGACCTCGACCACCACGACCCACACCAGCTCCAAACCGGCCAGCCCCGCCCCCGAGTCGATAAAAGTCAACACCACGCCCAAGTTCGCCTCTCCGTCACCGTCGGCGCCCGTGCAGAGCGGGATCGTGCAGATCGCCTACCGCGACATCACGATCCAGCCCGACACCGTGAGAGTGAAGGTCGGCAGCACGATCAAGTGGACCAACTACGACTCCGAGCAGGCGAACGTGACGAGCGTCGGCGGCCCGCAGCGAATCGCGTCGAAGGACTTCGGCGAAGGCGGCACCTTCGAAGTCAAGCTCGAGAGCCCCGGCGTGATCCACTACGTGTGCACGCTCTACCCGGTGACGATGAACGGCACGATCGAAGTCGTGAGCTGAGCCAGGGGACGTCAGCCGAGCTCCACGAGGCCAGCTGAGCCAGGGGGCGCCGACCAAGCTCGCGCAAATCAGCTGAGCCCGGGTGCGCCCTCGCCGAAGTCGGGCAGGCCCTCGCTCGACGTGGACGGCGTCGCGTACAGGCGCCGTGGGATCCGCCCCGCGCCGCGCGCCAGCCGGCCGGCCTCGACGGCCGCGCGCATCGCGCGCGCCATCGCGACCGGGTCCTGAGCACGGGCGATCGCCGACGCTGCCATCACCGCGTCGCAGCCGAGCTCCATCGCGAGGGCCGCGTCGGAGGCGGTGCCGATGCCCGCGTCGAGCACCACCGGCACGTCGACGGCCTCGCGGATCAGAGCGATGTTGTACGGGTTGCGGATGCCCATGCCGCTGCCGATCGGCGAGCCGAGCGGCATCACGGCGGCACAGCCGAGGTCGGCCAGGCGACGCGCGAGCACGGGGTCGTCGGTCGTGTAGGGGAGCACCACGAAGCCGTCGTCGACGAGCTCCTCGGCCGCGCGCAGCAGCTCGGGCGCGTCCGGCAGCAGCGTGTCCTCGTCGCCGATCACCTCGAGCTTGATCCAGTCGGTGGCGAACGCCTCGCGCGCCATGCGCGCCGTCAGCACGGCGTCGCGCGCCGTGTGGCAGCCGGCGGTGTTCGGCAGCAGCTGTACGCCGGCGTCGGCGAGCACATCGATCAGCGACCCGCGCGCCTGCGGATCGACGCGTCGCAGCGCCACGGTCACGAGCTCGCTGCCGCTCGCCGCGATCGCCTCCGCCATCAGCTCCAGCGACGGGAAGCCGCCCGTGCCGAGCAGCAGCCGCGAGCGCAGCGTTCGCCCGGCGATCGTCAGCGTCGTCGCTCGGCGTGCTCGACCGGCGGCTGCTCGGGCGAATCGGCCATCCGTCGATCATCCTCCCTGCATCGCCGTCAGCACCTCCACGCGCGCGTCCTCGCCGAGCGCGAACGACTCCCACTGCGCGCGCGGCACCACCTCGCCGTCGACCGCCACCGCGACCCCGCGCGCGTCCGCGTCCAGTCCGAGGCGACCGAGCACCGCCCACGATGCTCTCGCCGGCGCGCACGTCGGAGCGCTGTCCGTTGAGGACGATCACGAGAGCGCACCCAGCGTCGCCTCGACCGGCGGCGGGGCGGAGCCCGACGACGCCTGCGCGAAGCGATCGGGGGCGCACGCAGCCAGCAGCGAGCCGCTCGCACCCTCGCCGGTGAGCGTCGCCACGACCAGCTCGGCGGTGAGCGGCGCGAGCAGGATGCCGTTGCGGTAGTGACCGGTCGCCCAGATCAGGCCGCGCACGGCTCCCGGGCCGATCGCGGGCGCGTTGTCGGGCGTGCCCGGACGCAGGCCCACGGACAGCTCCTCGATCTCCAGCTCGCTGACGCCGGGCACGAGCTCGTGCGCGTCGCGCAGCAGCTCGTAGACCCCGCCGGCGGTCGGCGCCAGCTCGAAGCCCCGCTCCTCGACGGTCGCGCCGAGCACGTAGCGGCCGTCCCCGCGCGGGACGAGGTAGCCGCCGCGAAAGCGCAACACCCGCCGCAGCAGCCCGGGCCCCGCGGGGTCGCGCAGCCGCAGGATCTGGCCCTTGACCGGGCGCACCGGGACACGCGGCGCCGCGGCGGCAGCCCGCCGATCTGCTCGCTCCACGGTCCCGCGGCGAGCACCACCTGCGCAGCCGCCACGCGCTCGCCGTCGCGCGAGCACCACGCCCGTCGACGCGCCCGTCGCGCGCCGTCCAGCTCGACGCGGCCACCGGCGGCGTGCTCGCGCACCTGCACCCCGGCAGCCGCACACGCCTGCCTGCAGCGCGACGAGCACAGCCCGCGGGTCGACCGAGTGATCCTCGGGCACCTCGAGCGCCAATCGCACGGTCGGCGCCAGCGCCGGCTCGCGCTCGCGCGCCTCGCTCGGGCGCAGCCGGCGCACGGCGAGACCGAGCGAGCGGCGAAAGTCCAGCTGGCGCTCCAGCTCGCGCGCGTCGTCGGCGTCACGCGCGACCAGCAGCGTGCCGGTTCGCAGGAGCTCCACCTGCACGCCGGAGGCCGACTCGAGCTCGGACGCGAACGCGGGCCACATCTCCGCCGAGCGCAGGCCGAGCTCCAGCAGGCGCCCGCCCGCGGCGCCGAACTCGACCTCGGCGACCGGCGCGAGCATGCCCGCGGCCACGCGCGAGGTACCGTTGCCGGCACGATCGCGCTCGAGCACCGTCACCGACATCCCGCGCCTGGCGCGCGCGCCAGGCGACCGTCAGCCCGATGATGCCGCCGCCGACGACGAGCACGTCGACTGGGTGGTTGTCGGCCATGCCGATGATGCTAGCCCGCGGCTGACGCGGCATGAGACGCGGGGCATGCCAGACTTCCGAACGTGACTGGCCTCGACCCCGGCGCCGAGCGACGCGCTCGCCTCGCGGCCGCGCACCTGTACCTCGTCTGCGGCGCCAGCCCCGATGGGCGCGAGCTGCCGACGCTGTTGCGCGCGGCGATCGCGGGCGGCGTCGACATCGTGCAGCTGCGCGAGAAGCACCTGCGCGACGAGGAGCTCGTCTCAGTGGCGACCGCCGCGCGCGCGCTGTGCGATGAGCTGGGTGCGCTGTTGATCGTCAACGACCGGCCATGGGTGGCGCGCGAAGCGGGCGCCGACGGAGTCCACGTGGGCCAGGACGACATCCCGCCGGCAGAGGTGCGCGAGCTCGTCGGCCCCGACATGCTGGTCGGCCTGTCGACCCACTCGCCCGAGCAGATCGACGCCGTCGATGCAAGCGTCGTCGACTACATCGGCGTGGGCCCGATCCACGAGACGCCCACGAAGCCGGGACGCCCGGCGGTGGGCCTGGAGTTGATCCGCTACGCCGCCGCGCACGCGCCGGTGCCGTTCTTCGCGATCGGCGGCCTGGACGCGAGCAACATCGGCGACGCGCTCGACGCGGGCGCCACGCGCGTATGCGTGCTGCGCGCGATCGCCGACGCCGAGGACCCGGAGCGGGCGGCGCGCGAGTTGTGCGAACGGCTCGCGCCGAGCGCCGGGGAACCCTGACGTCGATGGCCGACGACGGCCAACCCGCGGACGAGCGCGAAGCCGACCCACGAATGAGCCGCGAAGCCGCCGCAGCGCCGGCGAGGAAGAGGCGCGCGCGGCGCTCGTGCCGCTCGCCCCGGACGAGCGCCCACCCGCGCTGCTCGTCGCCGTCGGCGTGTGCGTCGTGCTCGCGGTCGCGGTGCTCGTCGGCGGGCTCAGCATCCACGACCTCGCCAAGCCACGGCGGCTCGCTGCCCGGCGCGATCTTCCTGGCGGCGATCCTGTCGGCGCTCGCGCTCGGCATGTACCGCCGCCGCTACTTCGCGGTGCTCGGCTTCGAGGCGCTGCTCGCCTTCCAGATCATCGTCACCTCGCTCGCGCTGGTCGTCGCCTCGACGCTCGTCGCCGCCGGCAGCTGCCTGCTCGCGATCGGCCTCGGCGGATGGCTGTTCTGGAAGCTGGTGCGCGTGATGGGCCGCATCCAGGCCGGCGAACGCCAGGCGGATCGCCCGCTCTGAAGCGGCATCCCTGGTCGGCGACCGACCTTCGATAGGCTGCGACGACGATGGCCGAGAGCGCCTACGACTGCATCGTCATCGGCTCCGGGCCGGGCGGCTACGTGGCCGCGATCCGCGCCGCGCAGCTCGGCCTGAAGACGGCCGTCGTCGAGCGCGACAAGCTGGGTGGACGCTGTCTGAACTACGCGTGCATCCCCGCCAAGGCGGTGCTGCGCTCGGCCGACCTGCTGTCTGAGATCCGCGAGGCCGAGGAGTTCGGCCTGAAGGTCAGCGGCGTCGAGGTCGACTACGCGGCGATGCAGGCGCGCCGCGAGAAGGTCGTCTCCACGCTCACCTCCGGCGTCGGCGGGCTGTTCAAGAAAAACGGCATCGACGTGATCGAGGGCGACGCGGCAAGCTGACAGCCGACGGCGACGTGCTGGCGGACGTGTACGACGCCGAGCCGGTGGCTATCGCCGCCGGCAGCGTGATCCTGGCGACCGGCTCGGTCCCGCGGTCGATCCCGGGCGTCGCGTTCGGCGGACGCGTGATCGGCACCGAGGAGGCGTGGGCGCTGCCCGAGGTGCCGGCGCGCCTCGCGGTCGTCGGCGCGGGCGCGTCCGGCGCGGAGATCGCCTCCGCGTTCGCGCGCCTGGGCAGCGAGGTGCTGCTGCTGGAGGCGCTCGAGCGCGCTGCTGCCGACCGAGGACGCGGACATCTCACGGCTGGTCGAGCGCGGCCTCAAGCGCCAGGGCATCGGCGTGCACACGAGCACGCCCGTGGCGGACGTCAAAGGCGGCGAGAGGAGTGTGAGCTTCTCCTACGGCGCGGAGTCCGCGGAGGTCGACTACCTCGTGATCTGCGCCGGGCGCGGCGCCGACGTCGACGGGCTCGGGCTGGCCGAGGCCGGCGTCGAGCTCGACGAGCGCGGCCTGATGCAGGTCGACGGCGCGCATGCGCACCTCGCGCGCCGGCGTCTACGCGATCGGCGATCTCGTGCCTGGCCCCGCGCTCGCGCACAAGGCCTCCGACGAGGGCATCATCGCCGCCGAGGACATCGCGGGACGCGAGACGCACCCGATCGCCTACGTGGACATCCCGCGCGCGACCTTCTGCACGCCCAACGTCGGCTCCTTCGGCCTGACCGAGGCGCAGGCACGCGAGCAGGGCTACGACGTGGTCGTCGGCAAGGTGCCCTACGGCGCCGTCGGCGGCGGCACCGTCTACGGCGACCGCACCGGCCTCGTGAAGGTCGTCGGCGAGAGCAAGTACGGCGAGCTGCTCGGCGGCCACATCGTCGGCGCGCGCGCCACCGAGCTGATCCAGGAGCTCGTCAACGTGCGCGCGCTCGAGGGCGGCTTCCCGGAGCTCGCGCGCATCATCCACGGACACCCGACGCTGTCGGAGGCCGTCATGGAAGCCGGCCGCGCCGCCGACGGCTGGCTGATCCACGGCTGAGAGCACGCAAGGGGACGGTGACCCGCACCACGCCGGCAGCCTTCTACTTCGACCTCGCGAGCCCGCTCGCCTACCTCGCCGCCGAGCGCGTCCTGCACGTGTTGCCCGGGCCGGCGGAGTGGCGCCGGTGCTCGCGCGCGAGCTCCCGGCTTCGCGACATACGCTCGGCACCGAACGCGTGGAGATCGAGCGCGTGGAGATCGAGTCGCCGCGCGCGCGAGCTCGACCTGCAGCCGCTGCGCTGGCCGGAGCCCTTCCCGTTCGACAGCTCGCTGGCGATGCGCGTGGCCACCTACGCCAAGCCTCGATCGGTCGCGCCGTGCCGTTCGCGCAGGCGGCCTTTCGCCAGGCGTTCGCGGGCGGGCACTCGCTGGAGGACTCCGACTTCGTGCTGATCGCCGCGGCGGCCTGCGAGATGCACCCCGCGGCGGTGCTGCGCGGCGCGGAGCTGCGTTCGGCGCCGAGCGGCTCGTCGCAACCACGACGACCGCAGCCAGGCGGGCGTCACCGACGTGCCCGCGATCGTCGTCGGCGAGCGCGTGTTCTCGGGCGCGCGACGCGCTCGAGCGCGCGGCGGAGCAGATGCGCGCCGAGCGGCCAGCCTGCCGGCGGGTCCCGTCGCCGCGCCGCGGATGCGGCGTACGAGCTGAACGTACAGCGGTCGGGGGCGCTCGAGATGAAGGCCGCGCACGCCTACCGGCTGATCGTCACGCGCGGCGGGCGCGCGCCGGCGCTGCTCGCCGACCCCGACGCGCGTCGACCACATCGAGGTGGTCGAGATCGACAGCGGCGAAGTGGTGCTGTTCTGGGACCGCGCGCCGCAGCGCCGCGTCCAAGCTCGCGCGCGCGCTGCGCGCCGACCTCGCGCAGCTGGAGGCGGAGGAGTTCATCGCGCGCTGGAGTACCGTGGAGCACTGATGCCCGCTGCGCCCGCGCCCAGCTCGCCCGACCCGCGCCTGCCGGAGCCGGGCGACGCGCGCGAGTGGCTCGAGCACGATGACGCTGATCCGCCGCTTCGAGGAGCGCGCGGGCGAGATGTACGCGCGCGCGAAGGTCGGCGGCTTCCTGCACCTGTCGATCGGCGAGGAGGCGACGATCGTGGGCAGCGCGCGGGCGCTGCGCGAGGAGCGACTACCTGATCTCCACCTACCGCTCGCACGGCCACGCGCTCGTGCGCGGCACGCCGCCCGAGAACGTGATGGCCGAGCTGTTCGGGCGCGTCGACGGCTGCTCGGGCGGGCGCGGCGGCTCGATGCACATGTTCGACCTCGCGCGCCGCTTCATGGGCGGCTACGGGATCGTCGGCGGCAACCTGCCGATCGCCGCCGGCATCGCGCTGGCGAGCGACTACCAGGGCACCGACGAGGTCACGCTGTGCACGTTCGGCGACGGCGCCTCCAACCAGGGCACGTTCGGCGAGACGCTCAACCTCGCGGCGCTGTGGAAGCTGCCGGTGGTGTTCATGGTCACCAACAACCAGTTCGGCATGGGCACCGCGCTGCGGGCGCCACTCGGCCGTCACCGACCTGCAGCGCAAGGGCGAGAGCCTCGGCGTGCCCGGCATGCGCTGCGACGGCATGGACGTGCTCGACACCTACGCGGTGCTGGCCGAGGCGATCGAGCGCGTGCGCGAGGAGCGCCGGCCGGTGCTCGTCGAGGCGGTCACCTACCGCTTCCGCGGGCACTCGATGGCCGACCCCGAGCAGTACCGCACGCAAGGAGGAGGTCGCGCACTGGCGCGAGCGCGACCCGCTGCCGGCGTTCGGCGAGCTGCTCGTGCGCGAAGGCGTGATCGACGAGGACGAGCGCGAGCGGATCGACGAGCGACGCGATCGCGCGCGTCGACGCGGCGGTCGAGTTCGCCGACGCCTCGCCGTTCCCGACGCCGGAGTCGCTGTACGACGACGTGTACGTGCTCGACCGGCGAGGTGCGCGGCTGGTACTCGGTGCAGACCACCGACATCGCCGACGGCACCGCCGCCAACGACGCACCGCCCGCGGCCAACGACGAGATCCCACAGCAGCTGACCGACGCGCTGGCCGCGGGCGAGGACAGCCGCGAGAGCGCAGCCGCGCTCGACCCCGAGACCGGCGCGAGCCGGGAGGCGACGAGCTGATGGCGGAGATGCGCTACCGCGAGGCGCTGAACGCGGCGCTGCGCGAGGAGCTCGCGCGCGACGAGCGCGTGATCCTGATGGGCGAGGACATCGGCGTGTTCGGCGGCGCCTTCAAGGTCACCGACGGCCTGCTCGAGGAGTTCGGCGAGCAGCGCGTGCGCGACACGCCGATCTCCGAGAACACGATCGTCGGCGTCGGCGTGGGCGCGGCGATGACGGGGCTGCGCCCGGTGGTGGAGCTGATGACGATCAACTTCGCGCTGCTCGCGTTCGACCAGATCGTCAACCACGCGGCGCACATCCACTACATGTTCGGCGGCCAGGCGCAGCGTGCCGCTGGTGGTGCGCATGCCGCAGGGCGCCGGCCACCAGCTCGGCCCGACGCACTCGCACTGCCTCGAGTCGCTGTTCCTGCACGTCCCCGGGCTGCTCGTCGCGGTGCCCGCCACCGCGGCCGACGCGAAGGGCCTGCTGAAGACCGCGATCCGCGACGAGAACCCGGTGATCTTCATCGAGCACGAGTCGCTCTACGGCGTGCGCGGCGAGGTCCCCGACGACGAGGAGCACCTCGTGCACTTCGGCCAGGCGCGCGTCGCGCGCGAGGGCTCCGACGTGACGATCGTCGGCGTCTCGCGGATGGCGCTGACGGCCGAGCGCGCCGCCGAGACGCTCGCGGCCGAGCACGGCGTGCAGGCCGAGGTGATCGACCCGCGCACGCTGCGCCCGCTCGACCTCGACACGATCCTCGCGTCCGTCGCGCAAGACCAACCGCTGCGTGATCGTCGAGGAGGGCTGGCCGCACGGCGGCGTCGGCGCCAACCTCGCCGCGCTGATCTGCGAACAGGCCTTCGACGACCTCGACGCGCCGGTGCAGCGCGTCACCGGCGCGGACGTGCCGATGCCCTACTCCAAGCCGCTCGAGGACATCGCCTACCCGCACGAGCCGCAGGTCGTCGCGGCGGTGCTCGCGACGCTGAATCGCGCGCGAGCGCAGCCCGCGGGGCGCGCGTGATGGCCGACATCGTCATGCCGCGCCTGTCCGACACGATGGAGGAGGGCACGATCCTGCACTGGCTGAAGGCGCGACGGCGAAGACGTCGCACGCGGCGAGGAGCTCGTCGAGATCGAGACCGACAAGGCGACGATGACGTACGAGTCCGATCAGGCCGGCGTGCTCGAGATCGTCGCGGACGTCGGCTCGACGCTGGAGGTCGGGGCGCTGATCGCGCGTGTGGGCGCCGAGGCGGCCGGTGATACGAGCGCGGCGGCAAGCGGCGACGCGAGTGCCGTCACGGGAGAGCCGCGCGGCCACGAGCCGAATGGCGCCACAGCAACAGCGGGCGCAGCGCCCGCACCCAACGCCGCGCTCGCAGCCTCAAGCGAGGAACCGGCGGAGTTCGCGCCCGGTGAGCGGGTCAAGGCTTCTCCCCTCGCCAGACGGATCGCCGGCGAGAGCGGCGTCGACCTGCACACGCTCACTGGCAGCGGCCCAGGGGGGCGAATCGTGAAGGCAGACGTGCTCGCGGAGGCCACCGCATCCCCTGACGCCGGCGCCGCGCCTGGTGTTGGCGGCGTACCCGCCGCCGATGGCGTATCCGACGCCGCCGCCGCGCCCACCGCTACCTCCGCGCCCGGCGATGGCCCCGCACCCACCTCCAGTGTCGAGGGTGTGACAACAGCGAAGGGCGAGACGACGACGATCGAGCTGTCTCGCACGCAGCAGACGATCGCGCGGCGCATGGCCGAGTCGAAGGCGACGATCCCCGACTTCACGCTGCTGATCGACGTCGACATGGAGGAGTGCGTGAAGCTGCGCGCAGAGCTCAAGCGGATCTCCCAGCACGAGCGCGAGCCGGGAGCACCGGGCGTGGCCGAGCAGCTGAAGGCACCGACGTACAACGACATGGTCGTGAAGGCATGCGCGCTTGCGCTGCGCGAGCACCCGCGGCGAACGGCAGCTACCGCGACGGGAACCTGCAGCTGTACTCGCGCGTCAACGTCGGCGTAGCGGTCGCCGCCGATAACGCACTGGTCGTGCCGACGGTGTTCGACGCCGACGAGAAGTCGCTCGGCGAGATAGCCCGCGAGACGCACGCGCTCGCCGACCGCGTGCGCAGCGGCGCCGATCACGCCCCCGGAGCTCGGCGGCGGCACCTTCACCGTGTCCAACCTCGGCATGTACGGGGTCAAGAGCTTCACCGCGATCATCAACCCGCCGCAGGCCGGCGATCCTCTCGGTTGGCGCGCTCGCGCCGCGTGCAGTCGTATACGACGATGGGCTTGTCGCACGCAACACGATGACGCTGACGCTCTCGTGCGATCACCGCATTCTCTACGGAGCAGAAGCTGCGCAGTTCCTCGCGCGTATTCGCGAGCTGCTTGAGACGCCCGCCGCACTGACCCTCTAACTACACATGCTGGCCCTGCACACCAAAGCGATCAAAAATACTGCTCGGTGAGCAGGCTATATCTGCCCCCACCAAAGGGAAGTTCGTTCTGCCCGGCTGCGATACACGATCCTTCGGCGAAACACGCGACGCTCTCCAAATAGCTGTCGGTTGCTTTTTCGGGGTTGGGCGTTTCCTGGATCGCCCAGGCTGCCCCGTTCCAGTGCTCCGCGAGCGTCAAGGCCCGTTCGTCGCTATAGGAGCCTACAGCCGTGCATGATTCGCTGGAGACACACGACACGCTGCCCAGAGAGCCATCTTCGTCGGGGGTGGCGACTTCCTGAAATGCCCATTCTTTTCCGTTCCACCACTCCGCGGCGCCGTGACTGATTCCGGGCGGTATTCCGGCGTTGCCGACCGCCAGGCACCAATCAGCGGCGATGCAAGAAACACCCCCGAGATCGCTATCTGTATCTTCCGCGGGAACCGGCGGTTCCTCGAGCACCCATTCCTCGCCGTTCCAGTGCTCGGCAAACATTCTTCTATCCACCGATTCCCGAGGGTAGTAGCTGCCGACCGCCGTACACGAGCCCGACGACGTGCATGACACGCTGCCCAGCGAACTGCCGAGAAGTCCTGATTCGTTGGCTTCCTTCGGGTTAGGCGTTTCTTGAATGACCCAGGATCTTCCGTTCCAATACTCAGCCAGCGTCTTCTCGTCGTCTGAAGGGGGAGCGTCGTAATAACCGACCGCTGTACACGACACTATCGATGCACACGAGACGCTAGACAGGCTGCTGTAGGCTTCCGTCGGATTGGGGGTTTCCTCGATCTTCCATCTTCCCGCCGTGGCGTTACTCGAGCGCTCGACAAGTGTTTCTCCGTTGGCGTGTCCCACCGCGAAACAGATCCTTACGGAAGGGCATGACACACCCGCCAAGGAGCTTGCGTCCCTGTCGCGCGGGTCTAGGGCACGATCGTTTTTCCAGGTTTCGCCGTTCCAAAGTGATGCTACCGGCAGGCGTTTTCTTGCGATATAGGTTGAAGTCACGGTGACGCACATATTCGGAGACGCGCACGAGACAGACGGCGTAGTAGACGCGGGAAGCTCTAGGCTCGACTGAGACAGTGACCAACCAGTGGCGGCCGCAGGCTCAGGCAACGCGAATCCAAGGGCCGACGGTGTGGTCGCAAAGAGAACCACGAGCCCAAGCATGACAGCCAGCAATGCTGAGCACGGCCGCAAGCCATTCCGTTGCAAATTGATATGCATAGAGATCGAAATCACCGCCGGCATGTAGTGCCACTTCGCAGCGCTGCCAGGCTGTCGGAGCAGAATCAATAGCTGTTGTCCGTTGCAACGTCTAGGCCCGTCTCCTATTAGGAAAAATGTTCAGGAAGGCTGGGCTGAAAAGGACATGGCAGGTTCCAGCGCGTTATGCTGCCCGATTCACCCGCCGCGCAGCGGATCGACCCAGCGCAGACCCGCGAAGCGCGAGAAGTCGTTGTCGCTCGAGTACAACGTGGCGCCGTGCTCGATCGCCAACGCGGCGAGATGTGCGTCGCTCGTGAGGTTCCCGGCAGCACCGAGCGGGGTCAACAGGTCGCGGAGCACCGCCGCGTGCCGGTCGGTCGGATGGACGACGGTGACAACCGGCTGTGCGAGCCATCCATCAACCACATCGAGAGCCTTCCCCACACCCCACGGGTTCCGAAAGCTTCGAGGATTCGTGCTGAGCCGGACGAAGCCGATCAGCACCAACCATGTGAAAGCCACGGTCTCCGTACCCGAGAGCGTGGTCTCGATCCACTCCCGCGCCGGCTCGTTGAGAACCGCTGTCTCGTCCGCTGCGTAGACCAGCAGATTGACGTCTGGCAGCTTCACTTGCCGAGTTCGAGCTTGCGCAGGATCTCCGCGTCCTCGAGTTCACCGGCGAGCGTGAGCGCCTTGTCGAGGTTCACCCCTGGACGGACTCCCAATGGCGCCGTGGGCATACGGTAACGGCGGCCGGTAGATGCGGAACCACCGAGACCCGACCGGACAGCATCGTTGATGGCAACCTTGAACGACACGCCGCGCTCGCGCATCACAGCCTGGAGTTTCGCCTCCACGTCCGGGTCGAGTGTCACCGTTGTCCTCATATATACATCATAGCATCATGTTTTGTTGCATCAAGATGCGCATGCTTGAGAACGCTAGGCTGGGTGGAGCAGATGACCCTCGTCGACCGATCGCTCCAAGAGCTATGGGTGTGCCACCTCGGCACCGTTCCCTACCGCGACGCGCTCGCCATCCAGGAGCAGATCCGCGGCCGGCGCCAGGCTGGAGGAGCTGCCCGACACGCTGCTGCTGCTCGAGCACCCGCCCGTCTACACGCGCGGGCGGCGCTCCGGCGCCGACGACCTGCCGTTCGGCGAGGACTTCTACCGCGCCAAAGGGCATCGACGTCTATCGACACCGACCGTGGCGGACAGGTCACCTACCACGGCCCAGGCCAGCTCGTCGGCTATCCGATCATGCGCATCGACGACGTCCACCGCTACCTGCGCACGATGGAAGACGCGATCATCGCCGCGCTCGCCGAGGCCGGCGTGCAGGCGCGCTCGCGTCACGCCGAGGGCATCGACTACACCGGCGTGTGGGTCGTCGAGCGCAAGATCGCCTCGATCGGCGTGCACGTCTCGCGCGGCGTCACCACGCACGGCTTCGCCGTCAACGTCGACAACGACCTCGAGCCGTTCTCGTGGGTCGTCGCCTGCGGGCTGCCCGACGTCGCCATGACCTCGCTCGCGCAGAGCTCGCCCGCGGCGGCACGCCGGCCGGTGCCGGCACGTCCTCGGCCTCGCTCTCCGGCGCAGCGCCGGCCGATGCGCCTGCGAGTGGGCCGCTGCTCGCCTGCACGCGCAAGCGCGTCGCCATGCCTTCGCTCGAGCGCACGGCCGGCGCCAGCGGCTCGTCTCGCCGGCGCGTCTCGGCATCGACACTGCGAACGCCGCCAGGCGAGCGGAGCGAGCCTCCATAAACACGATCCCAGCCACCTGCGCCGAGCCGGTGCCCGCATGAGCGCAACCAGATCGCGCTCCAACCCCGGCGGCATGGACGTGCTCGAGCGTGCTCGGCCCCGACGTGCGGCCGCTGCGCGAGCGCAAGCCGCCGTGGTTCAAGGTGCCGCCGCCGGGCGGGCGAGCGCTACCGCGAGCTGACGCGAGCTGATCCGCGACGGAGAACCTGCACACCGTCTGCCAGGAGGCCGCCTGCCCGAACGTCGGCGAGTGCTGGGAGCGCGGCACCGCCACGTTCATGATCCTCGGCGACACCTGCACCCGCCGCTGCGGCTTCTGCAACGTCAAGACCGGCAAGCCCACCTGGAACGACCCGCTCGAGCCCGCCCGCGTCGCGCGCTCGATCGCGCGCATGGGGCTGCGCCACGCCGTCATCACCTCCGTCGACCGCGACGACCTGCCCGACAAGGGCGCCTCCGCGTTCGTGGGCGTCATCCGCCAGGTCCGCCGCCAGGCGCCCGGCTGCCAGATCGAGGTGCTCACGCCCGACTTCCAGGGCCAGGAGATGCCGCTCGCCAAGGTCATCGCCGAGCGCCCCGACGTGTTCAACCACAACGTCGAGGTCGTGCCCGCGCCTCTACCCGCTCGCCCGCCGCGGCTCGCGAGTTCGCGCGCTCCTGCCGCGTGCTGCGCCTCGCGCACGAGCTCGGCGAGGGCGAGGTCGTGACCAAGTCCGGGCTGATGGTCGGGCTCGGCGAGACCCACGAGGAGATGGTCGACACGTTCGCCGCGCTGCGCGAGCACGGCGTGCAGGTGCTCACCGTCGGGCAGTACCTGCGCCCCTCCGAGCGCCACCTGCCGGTCGTGCGCTACTGGCACCCCGACGAGTTCGCCGCGCTCGAGGCGCGCCGCCTACGAGCTCGGCTTCGACCACGTCGCCGCCGGCCCGCTCGTGCGCTCCTCCTACCACGCCGACCAGCACGTCCCACAGGCGCGCCCAGGCGTCGGCCCGCTGGCAGCGAGCGGCTAGGCTCGCTCGATCTTCCCGCTCAAAGACAACATCCCGCTCGCGCGGTTCCCGCTTCGTCACCGTCGCGCTCGTCGCGATCAACGTGATCGTCTACCTGCTCGAGATCCGCCACGGCGGCAGCTTCTTCGGCGGACCCAGCCGAGCAGCGCTACGGAGCGATCCCCTACGAGCTCCCACCCGGCAGCACTGCGATCCCGCGACGACAGCTCGGCACCGCTGCCGGGCAGCCGGCGTGGGCTCCCAGCCAGCGACTGGGGACCGGTTCACCTCCATGTTCCTGCACGCCAGCTTCCTGCACATCTTCGGCAACATGCTCTTCCTCGCCATCTTCGGCCCCACCGTCGAGGACGCCATGGGACGGCTGCGCTTCACCGCCTTCTACCTGCTCGGCGGCCTCGTCGCGCTCGGCGCGCAGGTCGCCGCCGACCCGAGCTCTACCGGCCCCACGCTCGGCGCCTCCGGCGCGATCGCCGCCGTGCTCGGCGGCTACATCCTGCTGTATCCCCGCGCGCGCGTGCTCGCGCTCGTGTTCATCGTGTTCTTCGTCACGCATCGTCGAGGTCCCCGCCGTGTTCCTGCTCGGCTTCTGGTTCCTCGAGCAGCTGTACCTCGGCGCTCGCCGGGCTCGCCGGCCGGGCAGCGGCGAAGGCGTCGCCTACTTCGCGCACATCGGCGGCTTCGCCTTCGGCCTGCTCGCCATCCGGCTGTTCGTAGCGCGCAGGCGCAGCTCACCCGGCGCACCGCAACCGCCGTCGCTGCCGGTGTACTAGCGCCTATGCACGACGCCGCCACGCTCGCCCATGCCCTCGCACGAGGCCGGCCGCATGACGCGCCTGGTCGTGCTCGGCGCCGTGCTCGTGTTCATCGCCGGCTTCGCCTTCCTCACCGTCACCGCGATCGTCGAAGGAAGGCGTCGACTTCGCGAGCGCTGCTGTCCGTCTTCATCCTCGTGCTGCTCGCCGTCGGGATCGTCGGCGCGCTGCGCAATCCTCCCCGAGGATGAGCTCGCCCTTCCTGACCCCCGGCCAGCAGCCGCAACCGGCGTGCGCTCGCCGCCAGACGCCGGCGCCGGCGCAGCCGCGCCTCGCCGTGCTCGCGCATGCGCCGTCGCTCGCCGCCCTCGTCGTGCGAGATGGGCTTCGCCAGCGGCTCCAGCGAACGTCCGCGCGCATCCGCGACCGGCAGGGCTCGCGCGAAGCAGGCGACCCTCGGCAGCGCAGCGCCGGCGGCCGCCGCGCGCTCCGCCCTACGGCCTCCCGCTCGCCAAGCCCGCGCTCGCGCTCGCCGGCATCTCCACGCCGCCGCAGCGCGACCCCGTGCAGATCACCTTCCACGCATCCGCCGCGCGCCGCGCTGCTGTTCAACCTCAGCACCGGCCAGGTCCTGTGGCAGCGCAACCCGTACCTGCGCGTGCCCATCGCCAGCCTCACCAAGATGATGACCGCGCTGCTCGTCGTCGCAGTCCGCGCCGCCCGACGCGCCCGTGCTCGTCACCAGGCAGGCGCTCGACACGTCCGGCTCCAAGGTCGGCGTGCTGCCGCTCGGCCGCCACGTGCGCCTCGAGAGCATGCTCTACGGCCTGCTGCTGCCCTCCGGCAACGACGCCGCCGTCGCGCTCGCCCAGCACGTCGCCGGCAGCGTCAACCGGTTCGTCGCTGCGCATGAACGAACGAGGCCGCCAAGCTCGGGCTCGGCTGCACGCGCTACTCCTCGCCGTCCGGCTTCTACGACGCCGGCAACTTCTCCTGCGCCGCCGACCTCGCCGTGCTCGCGCACGTCGACATGAGCCAGCCGCGCATCGCCAAGCGTCGCGGGCACCTACGCAGCCATCCTGCCGTTCCCGATCAAGGGCGGCAAGCTCTACCTCTACAACAACAACCCCCTGCTCATCTACAAATACCCCGGCGTCACCGGCATGAAGACCGGCCACACCGAAGCCGCCGGGCGCTGCCTCGTCGCCACCGCCGAACGCCACGGCGTGCGCCTCGGCGCGATCGTGCTCAACTCCGACGCGCCCGGCACCCAGGCGCGCCAGCTGCTCGACCTCGGCTTCGAGCGCGTCTACCACCAGCCGATCGTGCCCGAGCAGCCGTTCGCGCCGGGCGTCTGAGCGCGCTCGCGCTGAGTGGTACCGTTCTCTCAAAGCGATTGACTGGTCAGTCAGCCAAAGGAGACGACGTGGATCTCGACGACACACCCGAGCAGGCCGCCTATCGCGCACAGGTGCGCAGCTGGCTCGACGAGCACAAGTCCGAAGCACCCATCTTGCAAGGTCCCGGCGCGCTCGACGACGAGGACGAGATCGTCGCCGCCCGCCGCGCGTGGCAGGGCAAGCTCGCCGAGGGCGGCCTCGCCGGCGTCACCTGGCCCAAGGAGTACGGCGGCCAGGGCCTCGGCCCGATCGAGCAGGTCATCTGCAACCAGGAGATCGGCCGCGCAAAAGTCCCAGGCATCCTCGACGCGATCGGCGTCGGCATGCTCGGCCCCACGATCATCGCCCACGGCAACGAGGAGCAGAAGACGCGCTATCTCGGACCGATGCTCCACGGCGACGAGGTCTGGTGCCAGCTGTTCTCCGAGCCCGCCGCCGGCTCCGACCTCGCCGCCGTGCAGACGCGCGCGCGCCAGCAGGACGACGGCAGCTGGCGCCTCTCCGGCCAGAAGGTGTGGACCACCAACGCGCAGTTCGCCTCCTACGGTCTGCTGCTCGCGCGCACCGACGCCGACGTGCCCAAGCACAAGGGCATGACGATGTTCATCGTGCCGATGGACGCCGAGGGCGTCACCGTGCGCGGGCTGCGCCAGATCTCCGGCGAGGCCGAGTTCAACGAGGTCTTCTTCGACGACGTCGCGCTCGACGAGGGAGCCGTCGTCGGCGGTCTCGGCAACGGCTGGGGCACCGGCCTCACCACGCTGATGTTCGAGCGCGTCACGATCGGCCTCGGCAGCGAGGGCATGGGCTACAACTCCACGCGCTTCGCCGGCGCCATCGCCGCCGACGAGCACGCCCGCCGCGACCCCGAGGTGCGCCACCGCCTCGGCGAGATCGCAAGCGAACTGCTCGCCGTGCGCTTCACCGGCTACCGCACGCTCACCGCCCTTCAGAAAGGCCAGATCCCCGGACCGGAGGCGGGCCTCGCCAAGGTCACGATCGTCGCCGGCGCGATCAAGGCCGGCGACCTGATCGCCGACGTGATCGGTCCCGACGCGCTCGCCGAGGACAGCGAGTGGGCCTACATGATCTCCTTCCTCCCCGGCCTCAAGTCCGCCGGCGGCACCGAAGAGATCCTCAAGAACACCGTCGGCGAGCGCGTCCTCGGGCTGCCCCCCGAGCCCCGTCTCGACAAGGGCATCCCATTCTCAGAGCTTCGGTCCAAGGAAGGAGCAGCGGCATGAACCTCGCACTCTCAGACGAGCAGGTGTTCCTGCGCGAGGCCGCCCGCGGCGCGCTCTCGCGCTTCAAGACGCTCGAAGCCGCCCGCGAGGCGCTCGACGGCAACACGAGCGCGCTTCCCGATCTTTGGCCCACCGCCAAGGAGGCCGGCTGGCCCGGCCTGTTGATCGACGAAGCCCACGGCGGCGCCGGCCTCGACGCGTTCGACGCGATGCTCGTGCTCGGCGAGTGCGGTCGCGTGATCGCCGGCGTGCCGCTGCTCGGCCACCTGCCCGCCACCGCCATCCTCAGCGACGGGGCGGGCGGGGACGGTCAATCCGAGCTGCTCGACGCGCTTGCCACCGGCGAGCGGCGCGCCGCCTACCTGCCCGCGCAGCCGCCCAGCGAGCTCGACGAGCGTTGGACCGGCGACCCCGCCAGCGGCGCCGCGCGCGTGGCGGCGCCGCGCGCGAGCTCGACCGGCGACGGACGCGCCGCGGTCAGCGGCAGCATCGCGTTCGTCCCCGACGCGCCCGGCGCCGACTTGCTCGTCGGCGTCGCGCTCATCGATGGCAAGCCCGTCGGCGTCGCGATCGAGGCGGACGCCGACGGCGTCAGCATCGAGCCTGTCAGCCGTTACGACGCCACCCGCTCGCTCGGTCACGTCAAGCTCGACGGCGCTTCCGCGCTCGTGCTCAACACGCCAGCGGAGTCGCTAGCCGCCGCGTGGTATCTCGCGCAGGCGCTGATCGCCGCCGAGTCGCTCGGCAGCGTCGAAACCGCGCTCGACGTGTCCGTCGCCTACGCCAAGGAGCGCTACACGTTCGGGCGCGCCATCGGCTCCTACCAGGCCGTCAAGCATGGACTCACCGAGGTCCTGCGCCAGCTCGAGAACGGGCGCTCGCTGCTCTACTACGCAGGCTGGTCGCGCAACGGCGCGCCTGCTGAGTTCCCGCTCGCCGCCAGCGCCGCGCGCTCCGTCGGCGGGATCGCGCTCGACACGGCCGCCCGCACGATGATCTCCGTGCACGGCGGCATCGGCGCCACCTGGGAGCACGACGCGCCGCTGTACTTCCGCCGCGCGCAGCTCTCGCGGCGGCTGCTCGGCGGCACAGGCCAGGCGACCGACCGCGTCGCCGGCGAGCTGATCGCGCAGGCGGACGCGGCCTGAGGTCTACCCGCGGCGCCCGGGTCTCGCGGCCCGGGTCGCCGTGACGGCCTTCGGCGGCGCTTCCGCTTCCAGCGCCGCCAGCACCGGCGCGCCGTAGGCCGCCTGCACCGCTTCGACCAGCTTCGCTTCGACGCCGCAGTTGATGCAGAAGCCGTGCTGGGACCAGCCGATCGCGCGCGCCAGCACCTGATCGGCGTACGTCACGCCGGTGGCGTCGTGGCCGTAGTAGTCATACGCCGCGTCCCACGCCGATTCGCTCAGCGCAGATTCCGCGCCGTCCGCCGAGAGTAGGTGCGCGGCGGCCATGATCGCGTCGAAGTCGTCGTAGATCGAAGGATGGGTGGCGGTCATGTGGTCGTAGCGGGCGGGACGCTTGCCGTAGATGTAGGAGTCGCTGACCAGGTTCCAGGTGGATGAGACGTCCGCCCCCCGTTCTTGACGTTGAACTGCATCGGCCCGCCGCAGCAGCCCGCGAAGTTCAGCCCGTGGTACATGCCCGGCGCGGTCGAGAACGCGCTCTCCTGGCGGTGGATCGACGCCAGCAGCAGCCAGTTGACGCCGAACGTGCTCTGCGCGACCGCGTAGATCGGGTAGAAGCCTTCCATCCAGCGCCGCGAGATGTGCACCTGCGTGGCGCCCACGAAGTCCCTGGCGTCGATGCGCTGCTGCGCGAGCGACGGCCGCGCGACGATCGCCGCGTGCACATGCGCGCCGGGGGCCTCCACGACGCCGGCCGCCGTGGCCGTGCCCGACGACGCCGCGGACGCCGGCGCCGGGGTCGCGGCCGCGACCAGCACCGGCGGGGGTGCCAGCGCGGCGCTCGTGCGGCCGAACACGCCGCCCAGCGCCGCCACCAGCACGGCGACGCCGATCGCCGCGATCGCGCAAGCGAGCATCCACGCGCCCCGTTCGGAGGGCGGCGACGGCGGCGCGGCGAACGGCTGAGGCGCGGACACGAGGACTCATCCTACGTGGGCTGCGCGCCGATCATGCACGTGGCGGGTTACCGCTCGTATGCGCAAACCGAGGATCCTCATCGCGACGCTGGCGGCGACAGGCTGCTGCATCGGCCCGACGCAGGCTGCCCAGACGGCGTTCGCCGCCGTGCCAGCGCCGGCCCTGAGCTCTGCCCAGCAGGGCTATCTGGCGCTCGCGCAGGCCGGCGTCGCGCAGGCCCGCAAGCACTGGTGGGACCCGCGTCGCGGCTGGTATGACTCGCGCCTGGACGACCGCGAACGCTATCCGCTGGCCACGATCTGGGACAGCGTGCCGCTGTTCGAGTCGCTCGACGCGATCGCGATCGCCGCGCCGACCGCCGCCGACCGGCGCGCGCTCAGCCGCTTCGCGGCGGGAGCCGAGCGCTACCTGAACCGCGGACTGCGGCCGCGCGCCGGCTACTCGCCCTATCCCGGCGATCGCGAAGCGGACACCGAGACGTGGTTCGACGACAACGGCTGGTGGGGGATCGCGTTCGTCGAGGCCTACCGCGCCACGGGCACGCGTCGCTACCTCGCCGACGCCGAACGCGCGCTGCGCTACATCGCGAGCGCCGGCTGGGACCCCGAAGGCGGCGGCATCTGGTGGGACACCCAGCACCCGTACAAGTCCGGCCCCGCGCTCGCCGCCGACACGCTGCTGGCGACGCTCGTCTACCAGCAGGACCATTCCGCCTTCGCGCTCGCGCAGGCCCAGCGGTTCATCGCGTGGGCCAACACCAGCGGCTTCGCCGGCAGCGAAGGGCTGTACGCCGACAGCAGCGTCAGCACCACGCCCGTCGACTACGTCGAGGCGCCGCTGATCTACGCCCAGGCGCTGCTCTGCCGCCTCACGAGCACGCCATCGGACTGCGCGCGGGCCACGCAGATCAAGGCCACCGCGCTGCATCGCTTCGGCTACCAGCTCGACTTCTCGCCGCAGTACGACGCGATCTACCTGCAGTGGATGCTCGCGCTCTACGAACTCGAAGGCGATCGCACGCTGTACCAGCTGGCCGCCGAGAACGCGCGCGCCGCGCAGGCGCGCGCGGCCAACGACGAAGGGCTCTATCTGCTCTCGTGGAACGGCGCAACGCTGCCGGCGATCGACGCCGCGCCGGGGATGCTGCAGACGCAGGCCGCCACCACCAGCCTGTTCGCGTGGCTCGCGGTGTATCCGCCGCCGGGGCCCTGACCGCGGCGAGGCAGCCCGCGAGCGGCGTTCGAAGCGCCCAGTGCCAGCCGCGAACGGAGCCTCGACTACGCCGCGAACGGACGCAGGAACTCGACCAGCTCGGGGACGACGACTGACGCGTCCTCGCGATGGGGCCAGTGCCCCGCGCCCGCGACGATCAGCGCGCGGCTCGGCTGCGCGAGCAGCTGTGCCGTGCGCTTGAACAGCTCGACGTCGGCGAGGTCCTCCGTTCCCCCGATGACCAGTCCCCGCACCTGCGGCACGCGCGCGCTCACCGCCGGCTGGCGTCCGAGCGGCAGGTCGCGGTAGTAGGCGATCGCGCCCGCCAGCGTCGCCGGCGAGGACAGCGCCTGCTTGACGCGGCGCAGGCTCTCATCGCGCTCGGGGCCGTACCAGTTCGGGGACCAGCGCCTGTACAGTCGATCGAGGTACGCGAAGTCGTTGCGCCGGCACATGCGCTGCGCCCACGGCAGCTTCAGCGAGAGGAAATGCCGGACGGCCCAGAACGCGGACGGCGTGCGCTCGAGTACCGCCGGGTGCGGAATGCCGGCCGTCACGATCGCGCGTATTCGCTCGGGCGCAAGCGCGGCCGCGACATACGCACACAGCGCGCCCCAGTCGTGCCCCACGAGCACCGCGCTCGTCGCGCCGATCGCATCCAGCACGCCGAGCGCGTCGCGCCCGAGCGTCTCGGGGTCATAGCCCCGGCCCGCGACGATCGTCTCCTCGCGGTACCCCCGCAGCCACGGCACCGTCACGCGCCAGCCCGCGCTCACCAGCTCCGCCCGAATCTGCTCCCACGAGTACGGCGTGTCCGGAAAGCCGTGCAGGAGCACCGCATCGGGACCCTCACCCGTGGTCGAGAGCACGTAGCGCTGCCCACCGTGGGAGATCGTCTCGAAGTCCACGTCGCTCAGCTCACACGCCCAGCGCCCGTTTGACGACCCTGTCGAACACCAGGTCCGGTAGCAGACGTCTGCCGATCAGCATCGCCCGCGCGTCCCTGCCGACGACGTAGCGTGCCTTCATGCGCGACGCGGTGAGCGCACGTTCGATCGTCTCCGCGACCTGCTCCGGCGGCACGCCGCGGCGCGCCGTGTCCTCAAGCGCCTTGCCCATCGCCGCCGGGACGCGCCCGTACGCGTCCTGCAACTCCTCGGGAACGACCACGCGCTGCGCATCGGCGCGCCCCTTCTCCCAGATCGGCGTCGCCACCGAGCCCGGCTCCACGAGCGCGACCTTCACACCCGAGCTGTGCAGCTCCACGCGCAGCGCGTCGCCGATCGCCTCGATCGCGTACTTGGACGCCGCGTACGGGGCCATGAACGGCGTCGCCACGCGCCCGCCTATCGACGACACGAACACGATCCGCCCGCCTGCCGTGTGCCCTCTGGGTATGCCCTTCAGGGTATGGGCACGGCGCAGCGCCGGCAACAGCTCCCGCGTGACGGCGACCTGCCCGAACACGTTCACGTCGAACTGCCTGCGCAGATCCTCGGCCGGGACGATCTCGAGCGGGCCGGCGACCGCGATGCCGGCGTTGTTGACGAGCGCGTCGAGGCCGCCGCGCAAGGACGCTCCGGGGCGCGCGGCCTCCTCGTCGACCCGTTCGCGCGCAGCCGCCACCTGCGCGGCATCGGTGACATCTAGGGTCAGCGGGATCACGCTCCCGCCGGTGACAGGCGCGCCGGTGCCGGGCGCGCCGCTCGTCCCCGCGTCGGCTATGAGCTGCTCGCCGGCCGCCGGATCGCGCACGCCCGCGAGCACCGTCCAGCCGCTCGCGGCGAGGCGCAGCGCGCTCGCGCGCCCGATGCCGGTGGACGCGCCGGTGATCAGTACGAGCGGCATCCTGCGACGTTACTCGACCGCGTCGCCGCGAGGCGCCTTCATCGCGTGCGTCGATGTGAAGGAGCTCATCCGGCGATTAGCCCGCCCTTAGTATTCGCGGCGATCGTACCGCGCGTGAAAAGACCGTCGTTTGCTGGCAGATCGCCGCTCGGCCCGGTGCCCGCCAGGCGTCTCCGGAGCACGCTCGCGCCGCTCGCGACGGTCGCATTCGGCGTCGCGCTCTCCGGCTGCGGCTCCGGCGGGCCGGCGACGCGCGCGCTCGCGCTCGTCAGCCCGCAGCCCGCCGGCGCGCCGAGCGCATGCTCGGCGGCGGTGCTCGCCACCGTCTCGAGCGTGCTCCAACGCGTCTACCGCGAGGGCGTGCACGGCGAACGGATCGGCAGCGCCGAGTACCTGATCGCTCACTCCCAGGCACTGCGAGCCGCGGTAGAAAGCGACGACCGGCCCGCCGCGCTCGCCGCTGCCCGCGCGCTGCTCGCGACCGGGCACATGACCAACCTCAGCGTCACACGCGACGGGCGAGCGCTCGTCGCCGTCGGCGGCGCCGCCATCGCTCCCCTGCACGGGACGATCACGAGCGCGAGCGGCACCCCGCTCGCCGGCTACCTCGCGAGCGTCTGGGCCGACAACGGCTTTCTGATCGAGGGCCAGGGGATCACCCAGGGGCTCGTGGCGCTGCGTGACGGCAGCTCCACGGTGGGCGGCGGCGCGCGCGCGCTCGGCACAGGCGCGCTCCCAGCCGAAGGCTCGCTCACGTTCGCGAACGTCGGCTACAGCTACACCTCGTTCCCGGCAGAGCGGTATCCGTCCGGCGCGCTGCGGGTGTATCTGCTGATCCCGACGAGCACCACGCTCGCGCTTTGCGGGCACACGCGCAGGGATACGATCTCGAGGACGCTGAAACGCGTCGCCGAGCTGATCTACAGTGGCGAGCTCGGGCAGAGCGCTCACAAGCAGGTGCTCCGCGTGCAACGCAACCGGGCGCTCCTGCAGGCCGTCGCCAAGCGCGATCCGGCCGCCACCGAAGCCGCGATCAAGACGCTCCTCAACGAGCACATCGTGCGCCTGCGGGTGAACGCCGGCGGGCAGCTGCTGTCAGACGTCGGCGGGCCCTACGTGCTCGCGCCCGTGCGCGCGCCGCTGCGCCTGGGCGGGCACACGATCGGCAGCTTCGTGCTCTCGATCCAGGACGACGAAGGCTATCTGCGACTGACCCGGCGCCTGGCCGGCCTCGACGTGCTCATGTACATGAAGCTCGGCCCCGGACCGCCGCAGCTGGTCAAGGACAGCCTCGGCCCGATGCCAGGCCCGGCGCTCGCAACAGTGCCCGCCAGCGGCGCCTACCGCTACGAAGGGCGCTCCTTCCGCGTGTTCACCGTGCACGCCAAAGCATTCCCGTCGGGGCCGCTGACGGTGCGCGTGCTCGTGCCGATGCCCTACCTGTGACCACGCACGCGACGCGGCGCGCAGGCATGCGTCTGCCTTGCATCGGCTCGCGCCCGGCCCTTGTCGGATCAGGCCGGCGCCAGCGACTCCTGCTTGGCGTGCAGCGACTGCAGCAGCTGCTCGAAGGACTCCGAGAATTTTTCGACGCCCTCACGCTCGAGCGTTGCGGTGACGTCGTCGTAGTCGACGCCCGCCCGCGCCAGCTCGTCCAGCAGCGCGTGCGCCTCGGGCAGCTCGCTCTGCAGGCGTTCCCGAGGGCTGCCGTGATCCTGGTAGGCCTTGATCGTCTCCTCGGGCATCGTGTTGACGGTGTCCGGGCCGAGCAGCTCATCGACGTACAGCGTGTCCGGGTAGGCCGGGTTCTTCGTCGACGTCGACGCCCACAGGACCCGCTGCGGCGAGGCTCCCTTGCCCGCCAGGTACTCCCAGCGCGGACCGCTGAACGCCTCCAGGTAGTGCGCGTAGGCGAGCCTCGCGTTGGCGATCGCCAGCTTGCCCTTCAGCTCCCCGGGCGCTTTTACCTCATCCAGGCGCCTGTCGGCCTCGGTGTCGATGCGCGAGACGAAGAAGCTCGCCACCGACGCCACCTTGCCCGGGTCGCCGCCCTCGGCGACGAGCCGCTCGATGCCCCTGATGTAGGACTCCGCGACCTCCGCGTAGCGCTCGAGCGAGAAGATCAGCGTGACGTTGATCGAGCGGCCCTTCGCGATCACGTCCTCGATCGCAGCGAGCCCCGGCCTGGTCGCCGGGATCTTCACCATCAGGTTGGGGCGCTCGATGCTCTTGTGGATGCGCATCGCCTCGCGATAGGTCTGCGTCGTGTCGTAGGCCAGGCGCGGGTCGACCTCGAGCGAGACGTAGCCATCGCGTCCGGCGCCGCCCTCCCATACCGGGCGGAACAAGTCGCACGCGTCCTTGATGTCCTGTTCGGCCAGGGCCCAGAACGTCTGCTCGGCATCGGCGCTCGCTAGCTCCCGTAGCTGCTCGTCGTAGGCGTCGCCGGAGCTCATCGCCTTCTCGAAGATCGTCGGGTTGGAGGTGGCGCCGACGACCGAGTAGTCGTCGATCAGCTCCTGTAGATGGCCGCCGCGGATCGATTCGCGCGAGAGGTAATCCACCCACACGCTCTGACCGAGATCGGAGAGACGCTCGAGGGGCGGAGGTGTGTCGGAGGGCATGGTGTCTCCTATGGTTGGCGCGTCAGTGTTTCGATTCGAGCAGCGCGCTTGCGCGGCTGAGGATGTTCTCGACGGTGAAGCCCAGCTCCTTGAGCACCGTAGGCCCGGGCGCGGACGCGCCGAAACGGTCGAGGCCGAGCACGTCGCCGTCGAGGCCGACCCACTTCCACCAGCTCATCGTGGCGCCTGCCTCGACCGCCAGACGGGCGCGGACGCTGGGGGAAGCACCTCGTCGCGATACTCCTGGGACTGCTCCTCGAACAGATCCATGCACGGCATCGAGACGACGCGCACGCGCGTGCCGCGCGCGGCGAGCGCCCGCCCCGCCTCGAGTGTCAGCGGCACCTCCGAGCCGGTTGCGATCATGACGATCTCCGGCTCGCCCGACGCCTCGCCGCCGTCTGGCGCGCTCGTCCACGAATCCCAGATCACGTAGCCGCCGCGCCGCACGCCAGCAGCGCTCGCGACTTCGTCGCGGTCGAGCACGAGCACGTTCTGGCGGGAGAGCAGCAGCGCGACCGGTCCGTCCTCGCGCTCGAGCGCCATCCGCCAAGCCTCGGTCGTCTCGTTCGCGTCGCCCGGGCGCATCACCCACAGGTGCGGCATCGCGCGCAGCGCCGCGTAGTGCTCGACCGGTTGGTGGGTGGGCCCGTCCTCGCCGAGGCCGACGGAGTCGTGCGTCCACACCCACACCACCGGCAGTCCCATCAGCGCCGACAGGCGCACGGCACCGCGCATGTAATCCGAGAACGTCAGGAACGTGGCCCCGTATGGCTTGACGATCCCCCCGTGCGCCGCCAGGCCGTTGACGATCGCGCCCATCGCGTGCTCGCGGATGCCGAACGGGACGTTGCGCCCGGCGTGTACCTTGGAGAACTCTCCCCCGCCGTCGAACAGCGTCTTCGTCGACTCGACCAGGTCGGCGGCGCCGCCGATCATCGTCGGCGCGTAGTCGCCGAACGCCGCCATCGCCTTCTGGCCGGCGGAGCGGGTGGCGATCTCCTCGCCCGCCTCGAACACCGGCAGCGCCTCGCGCCAGCCTTCGCGCAGCCCCCCCGCCCAGGCCAGATCCCAGTCGGCGGCCAGTTGTGGGAGCTCCCCGCGCCACGCATCGAAGCGCTGCTGCCACTCGGACTGCGCCGCCTCCCCGCGCTCGCGCAGCGACATGTGCTCGTACACGCGCTCGTCCACCCAGAAGTGGCGGTCCGGGTCGAAGCCCATCACCTGCTTGGCAGCGCGCACCTCGTCCTCGCCGAGCGGCGCGCCGTGCGACTTGGCGGTGTCGACCGCGTGCGGCGCCGGGTAGGCGATGTGCGAGCGGATCGCGATGAACGACGGACGCTCGGTTTCATCGCGCCCCGCGGCGATCGCCGCCTCCAGCGCCTCGAGGTCCTCGGAGTCCTCCACGCGCTGGACGTGCCAGCCGTCGGCGGCCATGCGCGCGGCGTGGTTCTCGCCGTCGAAGGAGATCGACGTGGTGCCGTCGATCGTGATGTGGTTGTCGTCGTAGCAGACGACCAGCTTGCCGAGCGCGAAGTTCCCGGCGATCGACGCCGCTTCCTGGCTGACGCCCTCCATCAGGTCGCCGTCCCCGCAGATCGCGTAGACGTGATGATCGACGAGCTCGCGGCCTGGGCGATTGAAGCGGTCGGCCAGGAAGCGCTCGGCCATCGCCAACCCGACCGCGTTGGCGAAGCCCTGCCCGAGCGGCCCGGTCGTGACCTCGATGCCCGGCGTGTGGCCGCGCTCGGGGTGCCCCGGCGTGAGCGAGCCCCACTGGCGGAACCGCTGCAGCTCCTCGAGGCCGAGATCGAAGCCGCACAGGTGCAGCAGTGAGTACTGCAGCATGCACGCGTGGCCGGAGCTCAGCACGAAGCGATCGCGCTCGGCCCACGCCGTGTCGCTCGGGTTGACGCGCAGGAAGCGCTGGAACAGCGTGTAGCCGAGCGGCGCCAGCGCCATCGCGGTGCCGGGATGGCCGGCGTTGGCCTTCTGCACCGCGTCCATCGACAGGCCCCGGATCGTGTCGATCGACAGCCTGCGAATGTCCGTGTCCTCGAGCGCTGCTGGAGCAGTCGGCGAACCGCTCGATCCGGGTGAGATGGACATTGCACTCGATCCTACCCCGATCTGGCCCGCTACAGTCGCTGGATCATGTCCGAGCAGTTCTGCGACGTCGGCAGGGGCATAACGCTCTGCTACGAGACCTTCGGCGAGCCGTCCGCTCCACCCGCGCTGCTGATCATGGGACTGGGCACGCAGATGCTCGGCTGGCACGAGGACTTCTGCCGCGGGCTTGCGGGGCGCGGCCTGTACGTGGTCCGCTTCGACAACCGCGACATCGGCCGCTCGACACACGTGAGCGGCCGTCCGCCGACGGTCGGCCAGCTGCTGGCGCGCTCGGGCCGGGCTGCGCGCTACTCCCTCTCGGACATGGCCGACGACGCCGCCGCGCTGCTGAGCGAGCTCGAGCTCGCCCCCGCGCACGTGATCGGCGCCTCGATGGGCGGCATGATCGCCCAGACGCTCGCCGCGCGCCATCCCGAGGACGTTCGCTCGCTCGTCTCGATCATGTCCAACACCGGCAACCGGCGCAGCGGCCAGCCGGCCCTGCGCGTCTACCCGATCTTCCTACGTCGCCGCCCGCCCGGTCGCGAGGCCTTCATCGAGCACATGGAGCGCCTCTTCACGGTGATCGGCTCGCCCGGCTTCCCGCGCGACGCCGAGGACCTGCACGCGATCGCGACCGCCAGCTACGAGCGCGATCACGACGTCGCCGGCCCCGGACGTCAGCTCGCCGCGATCATCGCCGCAGGCGACCGCACAGCGGAACTGGCCCGCATCGCCGCGCCGACGCTCGTCATCCACGGCAGCGCCGACCCGCTGATCGCGCCCTCGGGCGGGCGCGCGACCGCACGTGCGATACCGGGAGCCGAGCTGATGATCGTCGAGGGCATGGGCCACGACCTGCCCCACGCCGCGTGGCCGCAGTTGATCGACCGGATCGCGGCGCACGCGCTGCAAGCCGATGCCGTCGCCGCCGAGCGCCTGCCCCTACCGGCCCGCTCCCCGTAGCGAGCCGGTAGAAGGAACAGGAGCCGACCCCTCCGTCTCCCCCGGCGGTTCTCCCTCAGCGCCCCTGCGGGCGACGGCTATACGCGCGCAGACCCAGCACCGAGTGTGCGCGCCCACTCGCGCACCAGCAGCCCTGCGATTGCACCCGCACCAGCCAATGCAGGTCGTGTCGGCAGTGCGAGCGCCGGTACGGCCAGCGGCCGTGCAGCGCACGGAGCATCCTGTGCTCGTGACATGCGAACAGCCTCATCTCCATCGGAACCCTCCGTCCTGCGTCTGGTCTCGCCTCATGCTCGACCCGGTACCCATCGTCCAGTCAATTGCTTCACTCCCCGGGGATTCGTCTCCCACTTGTCGGGATCCCGTCTCCCTTCGCAGACATATAAATCAGGTTTTACGCAGGATGTCAACTTGAAAGTCCTGATTGACATCTGGACGGATGTGCCAGCGCGCCGCCCGGAGGACCGAGTCGAGCAGAGATCGAGGCTTGGAAGAGGCTGCGCGAGCTGTGACTCGCACCAGAGCTGGCCTGGCGGCGGATGCGACGAGTGCGCCCGGAGGGAATCGAACCCTCGGCCTGCGGCTTGAAAGACCGCTGCTCTTTGGCTCCCCGAAGAGAACCGTTGACCACTGAGCTACGGGCGCGCGCTGTTGATGTCTGTCGGACTCGACCTTTCCGGCGAGCACCTTATTCTAAGCAGGCCTCGACCGCCAGGCCAACATCGGCACGGATCGCTCAGGGCGTGAGCACGATCTTCAGCGCCTCGCGGCGGTCATATACGGCGTAGGCCTCGGGTGCCTCTTCGAGCTTCATGTGGTGGGTGACGAGCGCGGTCGGATCGAGCACGCCGGCCGAGAGCATCGCGAGCACGCGGTCGACGTGGCCGATCACGTTGGCGTGGCCGCCGCGCAGGGTCAGCGCCTTCAGCCACAACAGGCCCATGTGCACCTCGGCGCGCTCGGCGTAGACGCCGATGCACTGGATCGCACCGCAGTTGCGCGTCAGGCGGATCGCGCTCTCGAGCACCTTGGGGTCGCCGACGGCGTCGATCGAGACGTCCACGCCGCGACCTTCGGTGGCGCCGCGCACGGCCGCGCGCACGTCCTGCTCGACGAGGTGCAGCGGCTCCGCACCGAAGGCCTCGGCCACGCTCAGGCGCTCGGGGACGGTGTCGATCGCGAACACGTGCGCCGCGCCGCAGGCCTTGGCGGCCTGCACCGCGCAGAGCCCCACGGGGCCCAGGCCGAGCACGGCGACGACGTCGCCGGCGCGCATGCCGCTGTCCGCCACCGCATGGAAGCCGGTGCCCATGACGTCGCCGGCGAACAGCGCCACGTCGTCGCTCAGGCCCTCGGGCACGCGGCGCAGCACGAGGTTGGCGTGCGGCACGAGCGCCATGTCCGCCTGCGTGCCCTGCAGCGAGCCGAGCGCCGCGCCGTGGCCGAACGTGCGCGAGTGCTCGCAGCGGTGGTAGAGGCCCTGCAGGCAGAAGAAGCATTCGCCGCAGGCGGTCTGGAAGCAGCCGAGGACGCGGTCGCCGACCGCCACGCGCGTGACCGCGTCGCCGGCCGCGACGACGGTGCCGACGTACTCGTGGCCGATCGTGAAGCCCGGTTCGATCTGCACGCGGCCGTGGTAGATGTGCAGGTCCGAGCCGCACACGCCGGTCGCGTCGATGCGCACGATCGCGTCGTCGGAGGCAATCAGCTCCGGCTCGGGGCGCTCCTCGACGCTGACGACGCCCGGGGCCTGGAAGGTGACGGCTCGCATGGCGCCCGCAGCCTACCGATCTGCCTTGGCGCCAGCCGTGCCGGGCGCGCCGGAGCCGCGCGGCGACCCCGCACCGCCCTGCGCCTCGCGCACCTCGCTGAGAGCTCCGGTCTCGGGGTCGAACACGAAGCCGCTGATGTGGTCACGGGCGGGCAGCTCGGGGCTCGTGCGCAACCGGGCGAGGCTGTGACGCAGAGTGTCCTCGACGTCCACGAACGCGCCCAACCGCCACGTGGGCATGGCTCCGTCGGCGATCAGCGCGCGGGTGAAGTCGTCCTCGGAGGCACCGCACAGGCCGCAGCCGTGGTGCATGACGACGACGATCTCCTCGGTGCCGAGCAGCCGCTGGGAGGCGCTGAGCGAGCGGATCGCGTCATCGGTGACGAGACCGCCGGCGTTGCGGATGATGTGGGCGTCGCCGCGCTGCAGGCCGAGCATCGGGAACAGGTCGATGCGCGTGTCCATGCAGGCGAGCACCGCGACCTTGCGCTGCGGTCGCGGACTGAGCCCGGGAGCGGCGAGCTCGCTGGCGCGCTCGGCGGCGACCCGCAGCATCTCATCGGCGTGGGGCATGTGTGGCATGTGCCGACCTCTACCCGTGACCGAGCACTGGGTGCGGGGCGTAGGGCTCCTCCAGGCGCGCGATCTCCTCGCCCGTGAGCTCCAGCTGCTCGGCGGCGATCGCATCCTCGAGGTGACCGGGCTTGGTGGCGCCGACGATCGGCGCGGTCACGCCCGGCTTGTGCAGCAGCCACGCGAGCGCCACCTGCGACGGCGGCACGGCGCGCGCGGCCGCGACCTCCGCGACGCGCTCGACGACGTCGAAGTCGGTGGGCTGGTCATACAGGTAGTCGGCGAACGGATCCGAGCCGGCGCGGGCGGTACGCCGCTCGCCGGAGCGCGTGCGGTTGCCGGCGAGCACGCCGCGGGCGAGCGGACTCCAGGGGATCACGCCGACGCCCTCCTCGACGCACAGGGGGATCATCTCGCGCTCCTCCTCGCGGTAGATCAGGTTGTAGTGGTTCTGCATCGAGACGAAGCGCGTCCAGCCGTGCGTGTCGGCGACGTGCTGCGCCTTGGCGAACTGCCACGCGAACATGCTGCTGGCGCCGATGTAGCGCGCCTTGCCCGCGCGCACCACGTCGTGCAGGGCCTCCATCGTCTCCTCGATCGGCGTGCGCGGGTCCCAGCGGTGGATCTGGTAGAGGTCGACGTAGTCCATCTGCAGGCGCTCGAGCGACGCGTCGATCGCGCTGAGGATGTGCTTGCGCGAGAGCCCGCCGCCGTTCTCGCCGGGCGTCATCGGCATGAACACCTTGGTCGCGACGCACGACCTCCTCGCGGGTGAGCAGCCTCGACAGCAGCCGTCCCGTCACGACCTCGCTGGCGCCCTGCGAGTAGGTGTCGGCGGTGTCGAAGAACGTGATCCCGCCGTCGACCGCGGCGCGCACGATCGGCTCGGCGGCCTGCTCGTCGAGCACCCACGCTTTGTCGCTGTCGTTGCCGAAGCTCATCATGCCGAGGCACACGCGCGAGACCCGCAGGCCGCTCGCGCCGAGGTTCAGGTAGTCCATCTGCCGACCTGCGCTTTCGATTGAAGGGCTCGCGACGACGGGGCCACCCGCACGCCGACGGTTGATGATATGAGGCTCGCTCAGGCGAGCAGATCGTCCATGCCGCCGGCGATGCCCGCGGTCAGCACGTCGATGTCGGGGGCGCCGTCGTAGTCGCCGGTGACGCCGAAGAACAGCCCGCCGTCGTAGGAGAAGATCGCGACGACGATGCGGATCGAGCCGACGACCGGTACGAACGGGAAGGACTGCAGCATGCGCCGCCCGAGCGTCTGCACCGGCTGCTGCGGCCCCGGGACGTTGGTGGTTGCCGTGTGCATGTTCAGCCGCGGCGAGAGCGTCACGAGACGGCTCCCCAGCGCCAGAAGCAGCGGCGGCGCGAAGCCGGACATGGAGGTGAGCACGTCGCCGGCGACCGCCTGCTTGGACTCCTTGATGCCGTCCATCTCCATGCGAATCGCCTGCAGGCGCCGGGCGGGGTCGTCCAGGCCCACGGGCAGGCTCGCGAACACGGCCGACACGCGGTTGTTGTAGACGCCGCGCTCGCCCTTGCGCCGGACCGACACGGGCACCATCGTGCGCACCACGCGATCCTCGGGCACATCCTCGCTGCGGGCGTCGAGCAGCTCGCGAAAGCCGTTGGTGATGAGCGTGAGCACGACATCGTTGACCGTGCCGCCGAACTCGTTACGAACCGCCTTGACGTCCGACAGACGAGCCTGCGCCCAGCTCCAGCGGCGGTGCGGCCCGATCGGGCCCGTCAGCGACGACGCGCCCACGGGGCGCATGCTGGTCGAGGCGGCCGCGGTCGCGCGCGCCATCTCCGCCACCGAGCGCAAGGTCTCCCGCGGAGCCGCCGCCATTCGGCGCAGCGCATCCAGCTGACCGGCGGGACTGGCGCGCCTGACGAGCGTGCGCACGAGCACCTCCGGGCCGGTCGGCTCGGGAGCGGGCGACCATTCGCTGCCAGGCGATACGCCCGCGCCCTCCGGGCCGCGCGATCCCTCGGCCGCGCCGGCAGCGCCGTCGCCGTTGGGCCCGGCTGCCGCGGTCTCGTCAGAGAACATCACCGACATCAGGTCGGTGGCGGCGACGCCGTCGACCATGCAGTGGTGGACCTTCGACAAGAGCGCCCAGCGCTTGCCCTGAAGGCCCTCGACGGCCCATAGCTCCCACAGCGGCTTGTTGCGGTCGAGGTGCTGCGAGAAGACGCGCGCGGCCATCTGGCGCAGCTGCTCCTCGCCACCGGGCTTCGGGACCGCGGTGTGGCGCAGGTGGTAGTCGAGGCTGAAGTGCGGATCGTCGATCCACACGGGCGGTCCCGCCGCGAGCGGCACGAAGCGGATCTTCTGGCGGTAGCGCGGCACGAGCCCGAGCTTGCCGGCGACCATCGCGCGCAGGTCCTCGAAAGGCGGTGGCGGCCCCTCGAAGATGCTGACGGCGCCGATGTGCATCGGCGTCGTGTCGTTCTCGATGTGCAGAAAGGACGAGTCGACGGGACTCATCCATTCCATGCGGTCCTCCCTACCGGCCGTCGAGCACGCGCTCGAGCACCCGGTAGACCTCCGGATGGACGGACATGCCGCAGTGGCTCGAGTCGACCTCGACCGCCTTCGCATAGGGGTCCACGCACGCCTGCCAGTCGACGATGCCGTCGCTGCGGGAGTGCACGGAGACGGCGTCGATGCCGTCGGGGAGCGGCGCCAGCAGGTTCTCCCTGAACGCCGCGCAGCAGTCTCCGTCACGGCAGCTGCTGGAGAACAGGCCGGGCAGCCCGAGGTCGCCGAGCAGCGCCACCCAGCGCACGGTGCGCAGCACCCGCGCGGACACCGCGAGCCCGTCGCGCACGGGCGAGCCGAGCATCGCCAAGCCGCGCACGCTGTCGGGGTGGCGAACCGCGAGCGCGCGCGCGAACGTGCCGCCGCGGCTCTGGCCGATGACGACCACCGACTCGGCGCTCTCGCACGCGAGCTGCTCGAGCTGCTGCTCCAGGCGCGAGACGATCCGCTCGGCGCAGCCGACGTTGACGAGCATGCCGCTCATCGCGACGCGGTGCCCGCGGCGTTTGAGCCAGTGGCGCAGCACCCCCAGCGACGCGTCGCCGGCCATGAACCCGGGGATCAACAGGACGGGCGGGGCATCCTCGCGGCGGCGCGGGCTACGCAGCGCGCCGTCGGCGAGCAGGCGCGCAAGCTCGCCGCTGTAGCGGAGCTCTCCCCAGACGGGAGCCACGGATGCTGGCTCGACGCCTCCCTCGGCGGCCGTTCGTGACATCAGTGACATAGAGTACGCCCGATGGACCTTCTCGACAAGCACATCGTCGTCACCGGCGGCGCGGGCGGCATCGGCCGCGCGCTCGTGCGGCGCTTCGTGGCGGAGGGCGCCCGTGCCGTGGTGATCGCCGACCGCCAGCTCGAGGGGGCCGACGCGCTCGCCGAGGAGCTCGGGGAGAAGACCCTCGCGGTGCAGTTCGACGCGGGCCGGGAGGAGAGCGTGAAGGAGCTGATCGCGACGGCCACCGAGGCGAACGGCACGATCGACATCTTCATCTCCAACGCTGGCATCGGCGGCGCGGGCGGGGGCCCGGAGGCGCCGGATGAGGCGTGGGACGAAGCCTGGCGCATCAACGTCATGGCGCACGTGTGGGCCTCGCGGGCGCTGTTGCCGCAGATGCGCGAGCGCGGCGAGGGCTACCTGATCAACACCGCGTCGGCGGCGGGCCTGCTCACGCAGGTGTCATCGCTGATCTACAGCGTCACCAAGCACGCGGCGGTGTCGCTGGCGGAGTGGCTGGCGATCGAATACCACGACGACGGCGTGCGCGTGTCGTGCATCTGCCCGCAGGGAGTCCGCACGCCGATGCTCGAAGAAGGGATGCAGGAGGCGGCGGCCGCGGCGGCGCTGTCCGCCGGCGGGCTGATCGAACCGGAGGACGTGGCCGACGCCGTCGTGGCGGGGATCAACGAGGAGCGCTTCCTGATCCTGCCGCACGAGAACGTGGCTGAGTTCATGGCGCGCAAGGGCACCGACCCGGAACGTTGGATTCGGGGTATGCGCCGTCTGGTACGCGGCGCGCGGGCAGCACAGAGCGACTGACCAGCAGCTGCGGCGGAGCTCAGCTGAGCGCGGCTGTGGGAAGCGTGGCCGGCTCCTTGAGGTAGGAGGCGTCGTGCGAGCAGATCAGCTCGACCTCGTCGGCGTGGCGCAGCGCGAGATCGCGCAGACGCTCGACGTTATCAAGCCGCGCGGCGCGGTCGACTTGATCGAATGCCGCGAACGCGCCGATCCCCCTGGGGCAGTGCGGCGGCGTTGCGACCTCGCCGTGGTGGAAGTAGGAGTCGCCGCAGTGAAGCAGCCAACCGTCGCCTTCGCGGATCGCGACGCCTGCGTGCCCGTAGGAGTGGCCGATCAACGGGATCAGCAGGATCTCGGCGTCGCTGCCGGGCAGGATCCGCACGCTGTCGAAGCCGTGCCATGAGTCGCCGCCGGCGCTGTGCGTGACCCAGCGCGGGCCGTGCGCCCAGTGCGCGGCGATGTAGCGCGGACGATCGTGCCAGCTCGGTCTGAGGGCAGCATCGAGCTCGAGTCCGAGCAGGTGCACCTCGGCCTCGGGGAAGTCCGGCAGGCCGCCGGCGTGATCGAGGTCGAGATGCGTGGTGACGATGTGACGAACGTCGCCCGGGTCGAAGCCCAGCTCACGGATCTGAGAGATGGCTGTCCCGGCGACGTCGAGGCGAGGACGGACGATCGCCGTGAACGGGCGCCCAAGCTGGCGCGGGTTGCGCACGTCGTCGAGGCCGAAGCCGGTGTCGACGAGCACGAGCCCGTCGGCGCCCTCGATCAGCAGGCAGTGGCAGATCAGGCGCGCCTCGGCGAGCAGCCCGCCTTCACCCGTGAGCATGCGCGCGCCGCGCGGGCACATCGTGCCGCAATTGAGGTGATGGATCGCGCGCGGGGCAGTGTTCACCACCGGGGAGCGTACGCGTCCGGCTATGCGGACGCCGGCTGAGGTACGACGCCGTTGCTCGAGCGGATGGCGGCGGGGTCTGCGCCAACCTCGGGCTCCGCGAGCGCCCGGCCATGGCGGATCAGGTCCGCGGCGCGCTCGGCGACGGCGATCGTCGGCGCGTTCGTGTTTCCACGCGGGACCATCGGCATCACCGACGCGTCGACGACGCGCAGGCCCTCGAGGCCGTTGACGCGCAGCTCGGCGTCGACGACGGCAGCTGCGTCCTCGCCCATGCGACAGGTGCCGACGGGGTGGTAGATCGAGAACGTGGTGCGCGCGATGTGCTCGCGCAGCGCCTCGTCGCTGTCGCCGTCGGGGGCGATGCACGGCGTGACGGCGTACGGCGCGAGCGCGGGCTGCGCGCAGACCTCGAGCATCCGGCGAAAGCCCGCGATCATCCGCTGCATGTCATCGCCGGCGGTGTAGTAGGAGTGGTGGACGATCGGCTTGGCCGTCGGATCGTTGGAGGAGAGACGCACGTTGCCGCGGCTGTTCGGAGTGAGCAGGCACGGCGTCGCGCAGGAAGCCGTGGGCGTTGGGGTCGCTCATGCCCTCGTCGAGGATCTGCACGGGTATGAAGTGAAACTGGATGTCCGGCGCGGGCGCGTCGGACGCGACGCGGATGAAGCCGCCGGACTCGGCGAAGTTCGAGGCGAGCGGGCCCGTCTGCGTGGCTTCGTACTCCTGCGCCGCCTGCGGCTCGAGCGCGCGCAGCAGGCTGACCTCCTCGGGCGTGCTCCACACCGCGTAGGAGGCGGCGTGGTCCGAGAGGTTCTCGCCCACGGTCGGCCGATCGAGCAGCACCTCGACTTCACGCATCGTCAGGTGCGCGGCGGGGCCCACGCCGGAGAGCATCAGCAGCTGCGGCGAGTTGTACGCGCCGCCGCAGAGGATCACCTCGCGCTCGGCGCGCAGCTCCTGCGCCTGGCCGAGCTGGCTCGCCTGCACACCCACCGCGCGGTTGCCCTCGAGCAGCACGCGCTGCACGAGCATGTACGGCATCACCGTCAGGTTGGGTCGCTCGCCGACCGGATGCAGGTAGGCGACGGCGGTGCTCGCGCGCATGCCGCCGCGATGGGTCACCTGGTAGAGGCCGACGCCGTCCTGCTGCTCGCCGTTGAAGTCGTCGTTGCGCGGAATCCCCGCCTGCACGCCGGCCTCGACGAAGGCGCTCGCCATCGGGTTATTCGAGCGGCCCTCGCTCACCGGCAGCGGGCCGCCGGCGCCGTGCCAGCGCGAGGCGCCGCGCTCGTTGTCCTCGGCCTTCAGGAAGTACGGCATCAGGTCCGCCGCCGACCATCCCGGCACGCCCCATTCGTCGTAGTCGAGACGGTTGCCGCGGATGTAGATCATCGCGTTGATCGAGGATGAGCCGCCGAGCACCCTGCCGCGCGGCAGCGGGATGCGCCGGCCGCGGCACTCGGGCTCGGGCGCGGTGCAGTAGTCCCAGTCGACCTCCGTGCGCGGCAGCTGCAGGTAGCCGAGCGGCACGTGGATGTTCTGGTTGACGTCCGGCGGTCCGGCCTCGAGCAGCAGCACCTGCACGTCGGGATCCTCGCTGAGGCGATTGGCGAGCACACAGCCCGCGGATCCTGCTCCCACGATCACGTAGTCGTACATGTTCACTCCCTCCTTGGCGCTCACGATACTCCTCGCGCGGGGTGACCACACGCGCTCTCGCGAGCTATGACCGCTGCCGGCTCGCGGCTCGTCTCAGCGGCTGGCGGCGAGCTTCTCGCGCTGGCGCTCGGGCGCGATCCGGGTCACGTCCCATACGAGGCCGGCACGCTCCAGTCCGGCGATCACCCACGCTGACGGGTCCAGCTGCCACCAGCGCAGGCCGTGGCGCGCGGAGGTCGGGAATGCGTGGTGGTTGTTGTGCCACGCCTCGCCGAGCGTGGGCAGGGCCAGCCAGAGCAGGTTGCGCGACTCATCGCTCGTCGCGAAGCTCTGCCGACCGAAGAAATGGCACAGGGAGTTAATCGAGAAGGTCGCGTGGTGGAGCAGGAACATGCGCACCGCGCCACCCCAGAGCAGCGCGGCCAGGCCCCCGACGATCGAACCGGTCAGCGCGACGCCGAGGCCGAACGGGAACGCCAGCCCGAGCAGCACCCACAGCACGAACGTGCGATCGACGAAGCGCACGACCGGGTCGGCGAGCAGGTCCTTGGCGTAGTGCTGCTCGTCCGCCAGCGCATCGCCACCGAGGATCCAGCCCACATGGGCGTGGAACAGGCCGCCGAGCGCGCCGCGCCAGCCGCTCGCGTGATCTAGATGGGGGCTGTGAGGATCGCCCGGCTCGTCGGAGAACTGGTGATGCTTGCGGTGGTTGGCGACCCACTCGATCACGGGTCCCTCGACCGCCGCCGAGCCGAGTGCCGCCAGCAGTCCGCGCAGCGCCGGAGTCGTCTTGAAGCTGCGGTGGGTGAGCAGGCGGTGAAAGCCGACCGTGATGCCCAGGCCGGTGAGCACGTAGGTGATCGCGAGCACGATCAGGTCGGGCCAGCGCAGGGCTCCACCCCAGGTCAGCCATGCCGCCAAACCCACGAGCGCGAGCGGCAGGACCATCACCACCACGTTCGCGACGCGGTCGACGGTCGCGAACGGGCCCGCGTTGTCATCCACGCACACGACGATACCGACCCTCGTAGCGCACCACGCTTGGGCCATCCGCACGCCAAGCGCCATCCGCACGCCAAGCGGCGATGTAACGGGTCGACGCCTGCGAGGACTGAACCTCGCAGGTCCACTTCCCCGACTGGCAGGAGACATTCATGAGAGCAACAACTCGCCTCGGCGTGGCACTCGCCGCTGCCGTGGCCGCACTCTGCATCGCCGGCACGCCCGCGTTCGCGGCCCCGGCGTACCGCGCCGTATTCGTCCAGACGGACAACCTCAAGGGCAACCAGGTAGTCGTGTATGACCGCTCCAGCGAAGGCACGCTCACGCAGGCGGGCGTCTACGACACGGGCGGCCTCGGCGGTCAGCTCGAAGGCTCGGTCGTCGATCACCTCGCCTCGCAGGGCTCGCTTGCGTACGACAGCCGCGACGGGCTGCTGTTCGCGGTCAACGCCGGCAGCGACACGGTGTCCGTGTTCGGCGTGTACGGCGACAAGCTCGCGCTGCGCCAGGTGATCGGCTCGGGCGGGAGCTTCCCCGTCAGCATCGCCGTCAACAACGGCGTCGTGTACGTGCTCAACGCGCTGAACGGCGGATCGCTGCAGGGCTACGCGGTCTCGGCCGGACGCCTGGTGGCGATCACGGGCTCGTGGCGCGCTCTCGGCCTGAGCACGACCGAGACGCCGCAGTTCACGCACACGCCCGGCACAGTCGTGTTCTCTCCGAACGGCTCGCAGCTGCTCGTCACGACGAAGGCGAACGGCGAAGACGTCGACGTGTTCGCCGTCTCTCCCGGCGGCGGGCTCTCAGCGACGCCCGTGGTGAGCCCGCTGCCGGGAACGGTGCCGTTCGCGATCGCGTTCGACCGCGAGGGGCACGTGATCCTGGCCGAGGCCGCCGGCGAGCTCGCGAGCTTCGAGCTGAAGGAAAGCGGCGAGCTCGAGCAGCTCGACGCGGTCCCCACTGAACAGGCCGCGACCTGCTGGGTGGCACAGGCGCGCGGGCACTTCTACGCCTCGAACGCCGGCAGCGGCTCGCTGAGCACATTCGGGTCCGGCTTCGCGGGACAGCTGCTGACGCTGCTCGGCGACACACCGACCAACGGCGGCACGGTCGACGCATCGGCGACGCCGTCGGGTGCGTTCCTCTACGTGCAGACGGGCGCGGAAGGAGTCGTGGACGAGTTCGCCGTCGGCGCGCAGGGAGCGCTGAGCGCGATCGGCTCGGTCACCGTTCCGGGCGGCGTCGGCGGCGAGGGCATCGCCGCGGGCTGAGCACGCGGAAGCCATGCGGGTTGCGGCGCCCACGTGGGCGCCGTAGCCTGCGCGGCGACTGATGAACGGCATGAGCTGTGAACCACCTCCAACATCCGATCCCCGGGCAGCCGCGTGGGGCTGATCGCGCTCATCGCCGTGATCGGCGTTCCGCGCCGCCGCGCCAGCCGCCCGCCCGTCGTGGACGAGGACGACGAGCTGCTGGCGCGGATGCGCGCGGGCGAGGAGCAGGCGTTCGTGACGCTCGTCTCACGCCATCACGCGGCGATGCTGCGCCTGGCCCGATCGTATGTGCCGAGCTCCGCGATCGCCGAGGAGGTCGTGCAGGACACCTGGATCGGCGTGCTGCGCGGCATCGACGGCTTCGCTGGGCGCTCGTCGTTTCGGACGTGGCTGTTTCGGATCCTGGTCAACCGCGCGACGAGCACCGGCGTGCGTGAGCATCGCAGCACGGCCGTCGGCGACGTCGGACCGGTCGTCGACCGGGCTCGCTTCGACGCGTCCGGCGCGTGGATGTCACCGCCGCAGCATTGGGTCGAGGACAGCGACGAGCGCATGCTCGCGCAGGCGCTGACCGGTCAGATCCAGGACGCGCTCGATGCGCTGCCTGCGCGTCAGCGCGAGGTCGTGGTGCTCCGCGACGTCGACGGGCTCAGCGGGCAAGAGGTGTGCGAGGCGCTCGAGATCAGCGAGGCCAACCAGAGGGTGCTGCTGCACCGCGGGCGCAGCCATCTGCGCCAGGCGCTCGAAGACGAGCTGGGGGGCGTGTGAGCATGTTCTGGTCACGAGGCGAGCTTGTCTGCCAGGAGATGGTCGAGCTGATCACCGACTACCTCGAAGGCGCGCTCACGCGCTCCCAGCGCAAGCGCTTCGAGGCGCACCTGGCCGCCTGCGAGCACTGCACCGAGTACCTGCGCCAGATGCGCGTCACGATCGACCTGACGGGGCGCCTGCGCGCCGAGGATCTGACGCCGGCGATGCGCAAGGAGTTCACAGAGCTGTACCGCGGCTGGCGCGCGGAAGGCGACTGAGCGGGCGCACGCCGCGCGCTGGATGGCACCGTGCGACGTGGGACGTGACGTCGGGCCGGCGGTTCAGGCGCTGCTCGACGGCGCCCACAGGTCGATGCCGCCCTCGACCGCGTGGCGGTCGATCTCGGCGAGCTCCTCGGCGCTGAAGTCGAGGTTGCGCGAGCGCGGCGACGTTCTGCTCGAGCTGCTCGACGCTGCTCGGCGCCGATCAGCGCGGAGCTGACGCGGGGGTCGCGCAGCACCCAGGCGATCGCGAGCTGGGCGAGCGACTGCCCGCGCCGCTGCGCGATCTCGTTCAGCGCGCGCACGTGCGCGAGGTTCTCCTCGCTGAGCATGCGCTCGTCGAACTGCTCGCCGACGCGCACGCGCGAGTCCTCGGGGATGCCGTGCAGGTAGCGGTCGGTGAGCAGGCCCTGCGCGAGCGGCGAGAACACGATCGCGCCGACGCCGTGGCGCTCGAGCACGTCGAGCAGGTCGCGCTCGATCCAGCGGTTCAGCAGCGAGTAGGACGGCTGGTGGATCAGCAGCGGCGTGCCGAGCTCGACGAGGATCGCGATCGCCTCCTCGGTGCGCTGCCGGCGAGTAGGAGCTGATCCCGACGTACAGCGCCTTGCCCTGGCGCACGGCGGTGTCGAGCGCGCCCATCGTCTCCTCGCAGCGGCGTGTCGGGGTCGAAGCGGTGCGAGTAGAAGATGTCGACGTGGTCGAGGCCCATGCGCGCGAGGCTCTGGTCGAGGCTCGCGAGCAGGTACTTGCGCGAGCCCCACTCGCCGTACGGGCCCGGGCCACTGGTCGTAGCCGGCCTTCGTCGAGATGATCAGCTCGTCGCGGTAGGGGCGGAAGTCCTCGCGGAAGATGCGCCCGAAGTTCGTCTCGGCGGCGCCGTAGGGCGGGCCGTAGTTGTTGGCGAGGTCGAAGTGCGTGATGCCGAGGTCGAACGCGCGGCGCAGGATCGCGCGGCGGCCCGCGAGCGGCCGGTCGTCGCCGAAGTTCTGCCACAGCCCGAGCGAGATCGCCGGCAGCCGAATGCCGCTGCGCGCCGACGCGGCGGTAGGACATGCGCTCGTAGCGGTCGGGGTCCGCCCGGTAGAGAGGCACGGCGCGCGCGGGATCGAACGGCATGATCGCGAGTATCGCACTGTGCGAGCATGCCTTCGGGGATGAGCTACGCGAAGGGTCTGCACGAGGTCGGCGACGGCCTTTACGCCTACCTGCAGCCCGACGGCGGCTGGGGCTGGAGCAACGCCGGGCTCGTCGTCGATGGTGAGAGCACGCTGCTGATCGACACGTTGTACGACCTCGCGCTGACGGAGCAGATGCTGCGCGCGATGCGCCACGCGGTGACGGCGGCGGTGCACATCGACACGCTCGTCAACACGCACGCCAACGGCGATCACTGCTACGGCAATCAGCTCGTCGGCGGGGCTCGCATCATCGCCTCCGAGCGGACCGTCGCGGAGATGACAGAGCTGCCGCCGGCGGCGATGGCGGCCCTGCTCGAGCAGGCGCCGGCGATGGGCGCGCTCGGGGAGTTCTTCATGCAGTGCTTCGGCGCGTTCGACTTCAAGGGGATCGAGCTCGCGCTGCCGCAGCAGACCTTCAGCGGCGAGCTGAAGCTGGCCGTGGGCGATCTGGAGCTCGAGCTGATCGAGGTCGGCCCCGCGCACACGCGCGGGGACACGCTCGTGCACGTGCCGGCCCGGCGCGCGCTGTTCTCCGGCGACATCCTCTTCTCGGGCGCGCATCCGATCGCGTGGGCGGGGCCGGTGTCGAACTGGATCGCCGCCTGCGAGCGGATCCTGGCAATGGACGTCGAGGTGATCGTGCCGGGGCACGGACCGCTCGCGGAGCCCAGCGCGGTGCGCGAGCTGAAAGCGTACTTCGAGTACCTGTACGAACAGGCGCGCGCGTGCCATGCGGAGGGGATGACGGCGCTCGAGGCGGCGCGCGCGATCTCGCTCGATCGGTGGATCGACTGGCGCGAGCGCGAGCGGCTCGTCGTCAACGTCGCCAACATCTACGCCGAGCTCGCGGGCGATCAGGAGCCGCCCAACCCGCTCGCGGCGTTCGAAGGGATGGCCGCGCTGGCGCGCGCGCTGCAAGACGATCCACCCGCTTGAGGACCCAGCAGCCCGGGGCCCAGCGGGTCGGCAGCCGAGGCCCAGCGGGTCAGCAGCCGGAGCCGCATGGGTTGACAGTTACGCTACCCACATGGGGAGAGTGTGCAAGATCGTGGCGCTGGCAGCGATCGCGTCGAGCGCGGCGGGTCCGCTCGCGGCTCGCGCCGAGGCCGCCGGCGGCGCGACATTCATCCGCGTCAACCAGGTCGGCTACCCCGCGACGGCGCCCAAGCGGGGCTACCTGATGTCCCATCGCGATGAGACCGGTGCGACGTTCTCCGTGCAGAGCACGCAGGGCGTCGTCGCGCTGACCGGCACGGTCGGCCCGTCGCTGGGGTCGTGGAGCACGCGCTTCGACCACGTCTACGCGCTCGACTTCGACGGGGTGCAGACGCCCGGCACGTACACGGTCGCACTCGCCGGGCATACGCCCGTATCCTCGCCGCCGTTCGCGATCGCGGCTGCGCAGACGCTGTACTCGGCGCCGCTCGCGAACGCGCTGTCGTTCTACGAGAACGAGCGCGACGGGCCCGAATTCATCCCCTCGCTGTTGCGCTCAGCGCCCGCGCACCTGAACGACGAGGACGCGGCGACGTACGCGACACCGACCGTCAACGCTGAAGGCGAATTCAAAGGCGAACTGACGAGCCTCGGCGAGACGATGAACGCGTCGGGCGGCTGGTGGGACGCGGGCGACTACCTGAAGTTCGTGCAGACGACGAGCTACGCGGTCGACCTGCAGCTGCTCGGCGTGCGCGACTTCCCCGCACAGATGGGCGACGCCGCCGGCACCTCGAGCTTCACCGAAGAGGCGCGCTTCGGCGTGGAATGGCTGCTGCGCATGTGGAACGACGAAACGCGCACGCTCTACTACCAGGTGGGCATCGGCGAGGGCAACGCGAGCACGGTCGGCGATCACGACATCTGGCGCCTGCCGCAGGAAGACGACACCTACGGCGGCAGCAATCCCTCCGATCGCTTCATCCGCCGGCGTCCCGTGTTCCGCGCCGGCCCGCCGGGCTCGCCCGTGAGCCCGAACCTCGCGGGACGCGACGCCGCCGCCTTTGCGCTCTGCTTCCAGGTCTTCCACGCCGCGCGTCCGCAGCTCGCCGCGCGCTGCCTACTCGCGAGCGAGCACATCTTCGAACTGGCAGACACCAACCCGGAGGGCAACCTGCTGACGGCGATCCCGTTCGACTTCTACCCGGAGACGGAATGGCGCGACGATCTCGAGCTGGGCGCGAGCGAGCTTGCGATCGCGCTGGGCTCCGGGGATGAGCTGCCGGCCGGGTTGCCGCACGCCGAGTCGGGCTACTACCTCGAACAGGCGGCGCAGTGGGCGAGCGCGTACATCGCACGCAACGGCGGCGAAGGGGAAGGGCTGAACCTGTACGACGTCAGTGGCCTCGCGCACTTCGAGCTGGCGCGCGCGCTGCGCCAGGCCGGTGACCCGTCCGGCCTCGCGATCACCGAAGCGCAGCTGATCGCGAACCTCGGCCAGGAGCTCGAAGCGGCCGTCGCGCAGTCGCAGCGCGACCCGTTCGGCTTCGGCTTCCCCTGGGACGAAGCCGACACCGCCTCGCACGGCGACGGCCTGTCGGTGATGGCGTCCGAGTACGACGCGCTCACCGACACGAGCACCTACCGCGCATACGCCGCGCGCTGGCTCGGCAACGTCCTCGGCGCGAACGCGTGGGGCTCATCGTTCGTGATCGGCGACGGCAGCACGTTCCCCGACTGCCCCCAACATCAGGTTGCCAACATCGTCGGCTCGCTCGACGGCTCCCCGCCGGTACTGGCCGGCGCGGTCGTGGAGGGGCCGAGCAACGAAGCGAGCAAGGGCAAGCTCGCCGGCATGCGTACCTGCCCCGCGCACGGCGGCAATGCGTTCGCGCGTTTCGACAACAGCGCCGTCTACAAGGACAACGTCCAGTCCTACACGACGACCGAGCCCGCGATCGACCTGAGCGCCTCCTCGATGCTCGCGTTCTCCTGGCAGGTCGCCGCCGCAGCCCCGCTCACCCGCGAATCGGCGTTCTCGCGCGGGCTCGCAGCCACATCGTGGGGCGCCGCCGCCGGCGGCGCAGGCTGAGCGCGCTGGGCAGCCCGCGGCGCTCAGGACCGCGAGAACGGGCGGTGATGCGCGGCGCCGAGCCGGTCGAGCACCGCCGTGAGCACGGCCGTTACCTCTTCCGCGCTCACCTCGTCCGCCGCGACCGACTCCGCTGCCATCAGCTCCGCCGAGACGTCAGCGGCCGCGTCGTCGCCGGCCAAGGGCGTGGCAGGGGCCGCGACCACAGCGAACGGGTGCGCCTCGGCAAAGGCCTCCGGCTCGAGCGCCTGCCTCACGGCCGCGAAGGCGTCGGGCTGTCCCGGCGCGCGGTGCTCCACGCCCTGCCCCAGCGCTGTGGGCGACTCCTGCTCGAACGACGCGTCGAGGACCGGCGAGGGTGTCTCCTGCGGCGCGGCGCGGCGGCGGCCGAAGAGACGCGCGAAGAAGCCGCGGCGCGGGGCGGGCTGGGGTGCCGTCTCCGTCTCTGACACCGGCTGCAGCTCCGTCTCGAGTGCCGGCTGCGGCTCGGCCTCCAGTGCTGGCCGGGACTCCGTCTCGGGCGCCGGCTCCGTCTTCATCTCGTGCGTCGGCTCCACGGCGGAGCCCCCGATCCTCGACTCCGGCTCGACATCGACGACCATCGGCTCCGGCTCGGCTGTGTCCACGTGCCCGGGCTCGGCGCTCTCCCTGGTCACGCTGAGCGTCACCTTGGTTCCCCATCCGGACGGCTTGATCGAGACGGTCCCAGTGGTGTTCTGAGCTGCCCACTCGACGGTGCTTTCCGGCTCGGTACGAACGATGCGTATCTCGCCCAGCTCACCGAGGTGCCGCGCCAACGCGGCGGGATCGCTCAGCTCGGCCCACAGCTCGGGCGGCGACTTGACCAGCGTTCGCTGCACCTCCGATGAGATCATCGCTGAAAGGTTCGCGCGCATGCGCGCATGTCCTTCCGCGATCGTGTGTCCGCAAGCATGCGGGCACTAGGACATACGTCTACGCGCGCGCCGCGCCGGTCGGTCAGGGCTCACAGTGGTCGAGGTGAACTCCGTGCTCGAACAGACGAAGCGCGACGAGCAGCGCAAGCTGGCGCGGGGCAAGCTGGCCAAGGAGCAGCAGAAGCACCGCGACAAGCACGACAAGCATCACAAGCGCCGGCACAAGCGGCACAAGCATGCTGCGCATCACGCGCCGGCAGCCGCAAAGGGCACGCTCGGGGTCGCCCTGCCAGTCGCACCGGCCTCACCTCCCGCGCCGTCACCGAGCCCCGTCCCGTCGGTGGGCTCGCCGCCGATCACGCTCGCGCAGGTCCATCGCCTGCTGTGGCGCGCGGGCTTCGGGCCGACCCCCGGCCAGGCCGAGGCACTCGTAGGCCAGCCGCTCGAACAGGTGGTCTTCAGCCTCACACGCCCTTCGGGGGAAGCGACGCTCACCGGCCCGGAACCGGTCGACGAAGAAGGCAAGCCGCTCGAACCCGCGACGGCCTGGGGGGACGATCACTGCTGGTGGCTGGATCGCATGGTGCGCTCCGACCAGCAGCTCGTGGAGCGCATGACGTTCATCTTCCACGACTGGTTCGCCAACTCCAACAACCAGGTCAACAGCCAGCAGCTGATGCTCAACCAGAACGAGCTGCTGCGAGCGATGGCGCTCGGGAGCTTCGACGAGCTGTTCGGGGCCGTCACGACCGACCCCGCGATGCTGCTGTTCCTCAACGGCACCTCCAACAACAAGTGGGACCCCAACGAGAACTACGCGCGCGAGATGATGGAGCTGTTCTCGCTCGGAGCCGATCGCAGCGCGTACACGGAGGACGACGTGCGCGAAATGGCGCGCGCACTCACAGGCTGGCGCAACGAATGGTCGGAAGCACGCGGGAATTACGACTTCCGCTTCGACCCGAGCTATCACGACAGCGGCGAGAAGACTGTGTTCGGGCAGGCCGGCAAGTGGAACTACGAAGACGCGGTGCGTCTGTGCGTCAGCCACCCGCTGCACGCGTCGTTCTTCGTCACCAAGCTGTGGGGCTACTTCATCCCCACCGCGCCCTCGGAAGCCACGCTCGCCTCGCTGCAGGGCCTGTACCTCGGCTCGGGGCACAGCATCCGTGCGATCGTCGAGGCGATCCTGCAGCACCCCGACTTCTACGAAGGACCCGAGCTGCTGACGCCGCCGGTCGTCTACAACGCCGGGCTGCTGCGCTCGATCTCGCGCCCGATCGACACGACCGCGTGGGCGTGGCTGTCGGCAAACGCCGGGCAGCAGCTGTTCTATCCGCCCAACGTCTCCGGCTGGGACTTCACCCGCTGGCTCGACACCTCAACCGCCAGGGCTCGGTGGGAAATGGCCAGCTATGTGACGGCCAAGACCTACCCCAATCCGTGGCCGCCCGAAGGCCAGCCGGGGTACGACCCGACCGAGAACCCCGTCACGGCGCTCTCGAACGCGCTCGCGTATTGGGCGAACCCGCCGCTGTCGAGCGAATCCGAACAGTGCATCGCCGGCTTCGCGGAGTCCTGCCTGCCCGAGCCGCTCGCGCGGTGGGAGCAGAGCCCGTACCGCGCGATGCGACAGAACGCGCTGCGGATGCTGATCGCGACCTCGCCGGACATGCAGGTGAGCTGAGATGCCCGCGCGACCGAGGATCGGGAAAAGGTAGAGCTGACCATGGCCAAGAGCTGCTCGTGCAACGACTTCACCCGCTCGCAGATGCTGCGCCGCAGCGCGGCGATCGCCGGCAAGGGGCTGCCCAACATCGAGCCGGGGATGCCGCTGCCGGCCGGCACGGGCCTGGACCGGCGCACGTTCCTGTTGCGCGCGGCGGGCGCGGCGCTGTCGGTGTACGGCGCCTCGATGCTCAGTCCGCGCCACTTCGAAGAGGGCATCGCACAGGCATCCGCCGCCAGCGGTCCTGAGGAGCCCGTGCTCGTGTCGGTGTTCATGGAAGGCGGCTGGGACGCGCTGTCCGTGCTCGCGCCGGTGCGTGAAGCGCGCTACAGAGAACTGCGCCCGACGCTGGGTCTCGCGGAAGGCGCCGGCAAGGTCTTCACCGAGGACGAAACGCTGATGTGGCATCCGGCCGCGGGCGGGATCGCCGAACTGCACGACGAGGGCAAGGTGACGGTCTTCCCGGCGATCGGCTACGAGCCCTCCGAAGAGAGCCACTTCACGAGCCGCCACTACTGGGAGGTGGGCCAGCTCGACGCGAACGCGCGCGCCGGCTGGATGGGGCGCTATCTGGACCTCGTCGGCGAAGCGGACAACCCGCTGCAGGGGCTCTCGCTCGACTATTCGCTGGCGCCGGCGCTGGCCACCGCGAGCATGCCCGTGGCGGCGGTCTCCTCGCCGGCCGACTACACGATGTGGGCGAACGGCCTCGGCGAACCGATCACCGCGTCGGCGCTCGAGACGTTCGGAGCCCTCGGCGCGCTGGCGGCGCCCTCGCCCGCCTACGCCCAGGCACGCGGGGCCTCCTACGACACGAGCCTCGTGCTCGAAGAGATGGCCAACTTCGTCAAGACCGAGAAGGAATCTGGTGACCACTCGCCCGTGACCTATCCGGCAGGCGAATTCGCCGAACGACTGGCGGTGCTCGCGGCGATGCTGCACAACGGCATGCCGATCAAATGCGTCTCGCTGAATGCCGTCGGCTCCTACGACACGCACGCCAGCGAGGTTGACACCCTGAGCACGAACCTCGGGCAGACCGTGCCCGCGCTCGTCGCCTTCCAGCGCGACCTGGAAGCACGCGGGCTCGACCAGCGGGTGCTGATCCAGGTGTGGTCGGAGTTCGGGCGCCGCCCGCGCGAAAACGGCTCGGGCACGGACCACGGCGCCGGTGGCCTCGCGCTCCTGATCGGCACGCGGGCCGCCGGGAAAATGGTCGGCGAGTTCCCCGGCCTCAGCAAACTCGACGAAAACGAAAACGTGATCAGGACCTCCGACTTCCGCGCGATGTACTGCTCGCTGCTCGAGCAGTGGTTTCAGACGGAAGCCGGCCTCGTGATCCCGGAAGCGGCCTCCTTCGAACGACCGGTGCTGGTGGCATGAGTCACCGTCGCCGCGAGAACGTCGCCCGGGTCGTGCGCAGCCGCCGCACCGCCACCTCGTCGAGCTGAAACGGCAGCTCGACGACACCCGCGCGCTCGAACGCGCCCTGGACCCGCCGCGAACCGGGGATCAGCATGAACCCGAGTCCTCGGCGCTTATAGAGACCGCAGCGAAACGCGATCACGGCCACCCCGATCGGGTCGATGTGCTCGAGCTGGCGCAGGTCCAGGACGATCGCCGTGACCCCCTCCTCGCAGAGGCGCTCGAGCTCGAGCTCGAGCGTGCGCGCGGAACGGTGGGTCAGCTCGCCGACGAGGACGAGCGTGTGGGTCCGAGCCGACACGGGCTGCGCCGGCGCAGCCGGATCGCGGCCCTGACGCTCGCGCGAGCTCGCGTCGAAGACCGAGCCCAATCGCCCGGGTCCGGCTGCGGTCACTGCGCTCTTGTTCCGCTTATCGATATTTACAACTGATGTCGTCGAAAGACGTTCCATCACATACAGCCCCTTCCAGAGAAGCTCCGAGTTTGATTTCCACGCCCTGGACGAGGATCCAGGGTCGAGCTGGGCGATCGGGAGGGGCTAGCCCGGTCGCTCTGGAATCAGAACGAAGAAGGCCGTGAGCCACGGCCGGCAAGAGAGGCGCAGGCGGCGCATCGCCCGCGGACCCGCGAGCAGCAACAGGCCCGCGAGCGTGAAGAAGCCGGAAAGGGCGCCACCGGCGCCGCCGGCCGACGAGCCGCCGAAGGCGCCGCTCGGCGCAGGGCCAGGTGGAGGTGCGACGGAGCGACTGCCGCCGGTCGAGCCGCCACCGTAGCCGCCACCGGGAGGAGCCCCTGTCCCCGTCGTCGCCGTCCCGGCGACCAAGGTCGCCGACGAGGAGGGAGAAGCCTGTTCGCCCGACAGGGCGACGGCGCATTCGCCCGCGGACGGACCCGACAGGCCGCCAAGCTGACAGCTCAGATCCGCGGCGCGCTGCGCGGTCGTCAAGCGCACCGGCGCGAGGACCGTGAGACCCCTACCCACACCGGTGGAGCGTTCTTGCTGCTCGGAGGAGGTGGCGCCAACCAGGGTCGGCGCGATCACGGCGCCTTCGCCGAGCGTGAGGGCGGCGGGCGGAGGCCCTTCCTGCGCGGAGCTGGAAGCCGGCACGAGCGCGCCTTCCGTCGCTTGGCCGCCGGCGCTGGACGCCGTTTCCCGAGCCTGTTCTGTCGGCAGGAGGACCGGCGCGGGCGTTTCCGGCAGCGGGATCACGATCGGCCCGGCTTCGGGCACCGGTTCCTTGACCGTTTCAGCCGGCGGAGCGTCTTCGTGCACCGGTTCGCTGACAGATTCCGGTGGCGGCGTTTCTTGCACCGCTTCGGCGACGACTTCCGGCGGCGGCGTTTCCTGCACCGGCTGCACCGATTCGGCCGGCGGCGCGGCTTCCTGTACCGGTTCCTCGACCAGCTGCACCGGCGACTCCGATTCGGCCGGCGGCGCGGCTTCCTGCACGGGTTCCTCGACCAGCTGCGCGGGCGGCGGTGCGTCGTTGACGGATTCGGAGATGGGGTTGACGAGTTCCTGCGCCTGCCCGGTAGCGGGTTCGGCGCTGGCGCTGGCGCTGGCCGCCAACGCGAGCGCCCCGAGAAGTACCGCGATGGCAACTCTCGCGACGAGGATGCGTTTTGCGCGGATCATCGTCAGCTGGCCGCGCGAAAGGATCCGCCGCGCGGATCGCGCGGGATCTGCTCGTGGCGGTGATCGACTGGCAGGACGCCGTGCTCGGGGAGGCAGCTCGTCGCGACCCAGTCGGCCACGGCGACCGCATGGCTGCTGTCGCTATGTGCCGCAAGGCGGCACATGCCGAAGCCGAGCAGCGCGACGACCAAGAGGACCGGGACCAAGACGAGAATGAGCAGGATTGGGTAAGGCTAAGCGATCAGCGTGCCAGCCGCTGAGCCACCGACGCGGCGCATGCCGCGGACGGCGCCGCCGACCGGTTCAGGCGCCCGCAACAGGCTGGCGATCGGCGATCGTGACAAGCGCGCCGCGCGCGGGGTAGGTGGCGATGCGACGGCCCCGCTTGGGCTTCTCCGGCTTGGACGACGACGATTGCAGCTCGATCTGCGTGAGCACGGTGCGCAGGACCGTCTTGATCTCCATCACGGCGAAGCTCGCGCCGATGCAGCGGCGCAGCCCTCCCCCGAACGGGATCAGCGTGTAGGGAGCGATCGGCTGCTCGAGGAAGCGCTCGGGGCGAAATGCGTGCGGGTCCTCGAAGACATCCGCGTCGAGCTGCACGGCGACGATCGCGGGGGCCACGGTGGTGCCGGCCGGGATGCGGTAGCCGCCGATCTCGAGCTCGGCGGTGAGCCGGCGCTGGACGGAGTCAATCACGGGACGCGACCTGAGCGTCTCGTTGATGACGGCTTCCAGGTAGACGTCTCCGTCCTGCTCAGTGAGCTCGCGCTGCAGGCGCGCGAGCACCTCGGGGTTGCGAACGAGCCGCTCGAAGCACCAGGCGAGCGCGGTCGAGGTCGTCTCGTAGCCGGCGATCAAGAGCGTGAGCAGCTCCCCTCGCAGCTCCGCGTCGCTCAGCGGTCGGTCATGCTCATCACGCGCGGCGATCAGCATCGCGAGGATGTCATCACGGCCGTCGGGCTGCCGGCGATGCGCGGCTATCTCCTGGTCGAGTACTCGTTCCGCCTTCGCTCGCGCGCGCACCCACGGCAGCCGGCGCCCAAGTCGGCTCTCGGAGAGCCCGGGGCGCGCGCCCTCGGCGACGACGGCGTAGATGCTGTTGTGCTGGACGCCGAGCAGCAGCGTCCGCAACCGCTCGAGCCGCTGCTGGTCGCGCACGCCGATAACCACGCGCATGATCACCTCGAGCGTGATCGCCTGCATCCGCGGCCAGATCGCGAACTCGCTGCCGCGCGGCCAGCTACGGACCTCTTTTTCCGTGATCTGCGCGACGACGCCGGAGTAGCCGCGCACGGCCTCGCCGTGGAACGGCGGCAGCAGCATCCGCCGGCGTTGCAGATGCTGCTCGCCGTCGAGCAACAGCACCGAGTTGCCTCCCAGCACGGCGGCCAGGGGCGCGTTGGCCTCGCCCGCGTGGAGAACCTCGCGGTCCCCGGTGAACAGCTGCTTGATCATCTGCGGGTCGCCGGCGGACACGATCGTGCCGAGCCCCGGGAAGCGCAGCGTGACGAGCGAGCCGATGCGGCGCAGGCGCGCGTCGAACTCGTCGAAGCGCGAGACCATCATCAGCCACTGCACGGCGGGCGGCAAGCGCAGGCCCGGGGGTAGCCCGTCGATCATCAGCTGCGGCGCAGTCTGCGCCGGGCCCGGTGCGACATCCGTCACCGGTGGCTGCTTTGTGTCAAGCACGTCCGATGAGGAGAGTACAGACAAATGGACCGCTCCTACTCCGTGAAGGTCAAGACACATGCGATGACCGCTACAAGCTGCGTGTCACAAAACAGCGACTAAGTGAACCAGCCGCCCCGGCGCCGCAAGCGACTCGGTACCCGACCGACCAGCGAGCGTCGCTCAGGAGGCCTGGGGCAGCTTGCCGGTGCCACGCGCTGTTGCCCGGGCCGACGGCGGCGGCACCATCGGCCCGATGTCCCCATCGGGCGCCTCGTCGAGATCGACGATCACGGGGGCGTGATCGCTGGGGTGCGTCCCCTTGCGAGCCTGCCGATCGACCCAAGCCGCACGAACCCTCCGCGAGACGGCCTCGCTGGCGAGCACCAGGTCGATCCGCATGCCGCGGTCTTGGTGGAACATCCCGGCGCGATAGTCCCAGTAGGTGAAGACGCGCTCCTTCGGCCAGCGGTCGCGAACGACATCGCGCAGGCCGAGCTCCTGAAGTTGAGCCAGGGCGGCGCGCTCCGGCTGCGTGACATGCGTGTGGCCGATATACGCGCTCGGGTCGAACACGTCGATGTCGGCGGGGGCGATGTTCATATCGCCCGCCACGATCGCATCTGCGGGGCCGCCGGCGAGATCGTCCCTGAGCGCGGCCAGCCACGCGAGCTTGTAGCGGTAGTGATCGGAGTCGGGCGTGCGGCCGTTCGGCACGTACACGCAGTGGACGCGAATGCCGCCGCATGTCGCCGAGGCCGCACGCGCCTCCGCATGTGGAAACCCGGGCGCGCCGGGGAGCTCGAGCACGACGTCGTCCAGACCCACGCGCGAGAGGATTGCCACACCATTCCACTGTGCCTCGCCGCGACGGGCAAACGCGTAGCCGCGGCCTGCGAGATCCTCACCGAGTAGCTTGTCGAACGCATCGTCGGTGAGCTTGGTCTCCTGCAGGCAGACCACATCCGGCCGGCGCTGGTCGAGCCACGGCAGCATCCGCTCCATGCGCTGCTTGGCCGAGTTGACGTTCCAGGTGGCGACGCGCACCGCGCGTACGCTAGCGGCAGCGATTCTCCCGCGGCTCGCCGCTGGCAACCCTGTCGCGTCCTGAGCGCTTGGCTTCGTACAGGCGCTGGTCGGCCGCGCGAGCGAGCGTCGCGAGCTGGTCGGGGTCCTCGGTCGAGGCGACGCCCACGCTGGCGGTGACAGCGAGCCCGGCGACGATGCGCTCCCACGGCTCGTCGCGGATCCTCTGGCGGATTCGCTCGCAGCAGGCGATCGCGGCATTCGCCTCGGTGACGGGCATCAGGACGAGGAACTCCTCACCGCCGCTGCGCACGACGATGTCCTGCTGGCGGATCACATCGCACAGCAGCGCGGCGACTCGCACGAGCACACCGTCGCCGACCTCGTGTCCGAAGCGGTCGTTGATCGACTTGAAATGGTCCAGGTCGACGACGGCCAGGCTGAACCAGCCGCCGCGCTTCTCGGTCAGCAGGCGCTCGAGCTCGCGGGCGAAGTAGCGGCGGTTGTGCAGGCCGGTGAGCCAATCGCGCTCGGCCTGTTCCCGCAGCCTTCCCTGGAGCGCTTCGAGCTTCCTGGCGCGACGCTCGAGCTCGGCGTGCGCCTCGGCGAGCTGCCGGTTCTTGGCCGCCAGGGCGACGCTCGTCTGCCGGGCGGCGCTCGTCTCGAGCGTCGCCCGTTCGAGCCTCAGCTGCAGCTCGGACAGCTCGCGAGACGCCTGCCGTTCGAGCTCGGCGCTCCGAGCGAGCGCGTCGTAGGCCTCCTCGAGCCTGCCGGCGGCGCGCAGCGTCGATGCGAGCGTGGAGAGGATCAGGCTGCGCGTCTGCGGCACGCGATCGCCGAGCCAGCTGAGCGCGCCCTCGCCTGTCCGCAGAGCGTCGTCCAGCTGCCCGAGGGCCATCCGCGCCTCGACGTCGGCGCGTACGGTCACTCCGAGGACGTACGGATTTGGGTCATCGGTAGCGGACAGCAGCTCGATCGCGCGCTCCGCGTCCGCGAGCGCGTCTTCAGCCCGCCCCAACAGCAGTCGGATGTCCGCGCGCGTCGAGTAGACGACCCCCAGGGCGAAGCTGTTGGCGCCGTCGACGCGGCGCGCCACGGCGAGCGCCCGCTCGAGCTCGCTCTCCGCTGCGTCCAGGGCGCCTTGATGCTGGAGGTAGCAGGCGAGGTCGTTGCGGGAGATCGCCTCCTCCCATGGGTCTTCGCTCTCGATCGCGAGCGCGAGCAGCTCTTCGATCCGGTCTCGCAGGTCGGGTACGTCGGCGTTGCCGAAGATCGGGCACGTGGCACGCCGCGCGTACACCCGCAGCCGAAGATCCTGTGCGGCGTCGGCGTGGTCGACGGCGAGCTGGGCGTGACGGAGCGCCTCGGCATAGGAGCCGGTGAAGAAGCTGATCTGCGCCTTCAGGGCGGCGAGCTCCGTGCGCGCGACCAGGCCGTGATCTGCCTGCGCGTGCCGCTCCGCCTCCATCGCGAGCGACAGACCGCCGCGCAGGTCACCGCGATGCAGCGAGACCATGCCCTGCAGAGCGAATGCGCGCACGCACAGCTCGTCGTCCGCCAGCGAGCGGCCGATCTCGCAGCAGCGGACCGCGTCCGCGAGGGCACCGGCTGGATCCTCGTAGTAGCGCCCACGTGCTCCGGCCAGCAGCAGCCGCGTCTGCCGGGCGTAGTCGCTCCCGGCGAGATCGAGGTCGGTCGCGGGGGTTGAGGCCATGAATGAACGGTGCGGGCGCCTTCCCTCGGTCTATCGGCAGGTCCGGAGGGGGACTTGACGGGCGGCTCCGCGTCGATGCCCGGGGTCGCGGGACAGTGGCCAGAACCGGCGCGTCAACGCTTTAGGCGTATCTGAATGATGAGGGGCTCAAGGGACTCTCCTCAAGCAGCGCACGCTCACAGAGCTGAGCGTCGGGAAACGCGGATGGCCGGACTGCGACCCTCTCCACTTCCAATTTATACCCCATAGGGGGGCTTGTTACAAGCCCCGGTCGTGCCCCATAATCGCCCACCGCATGCCAGAGCCTACGGAAGAGGGAGTCATGAAATGCATGTGCTGTTGACGGCGTGCTGGGCGCACAGCGACGTCGAACGGATGGTGAGACCTGTGGCGCGGCCGCGGCTGCTCGGCGCGGAGGCACGGGTATGAGCGAGCGCGGCGTGGTGATCGCCGGAGGCGGTCCCGCAGGGATGATGCTGGCGGCTGAGCTGGCGTTGGCGAAGGTCGATGTCGCCGTCCTCGAGCGGCGCCCCGATCACGTGCTCATCGGCTCACGCGCCGGCGGTTTTCACTCGCGCACGATCGAGGTGCTCGACCAGCGTGGCGTCGCCGATCGGTTCCTCGCCGAGGGCCAGGTGGCGCAAGCGTCGATGATCGCCACGACCGTGTTGGACATGAGTGACTTCCCCACGCGCCATCCCTATTCGCTCGGGATCTGGCAGAACCAGATCGAACTGATCATGGCCGCCTGGCTCGCCGAGCTGGGCGTGCAGATCCACTACGGATGCAAGGTCGTGGGCTTCGCACAGGACGAGACCGGCGTCGATGTCGAGCTGGCCGACGCCCAGTTGCTGCGGGCCCAGTACCTCGTCGGGTGCGATGGCGGACGCAGCGTGATCCGTAAAGCAGCCGGCATCGAGTTTCCGGGATGGGGCCCGAGCAAGAGCAACCTGATCGCCGAGGCCGAGACGAGCGAGGAGCCGGAGTTGGGAATCCGCAAGGACGCGGTCGGCATCCACGCGATCGGCAGGTTGGAGTACGAGATCCGAGACGGAGAGGTGGTCTACGGGGACGCGGGCCCGGTGCGGGTGATGGTGACCGAGCAGCAGATCGGGCCCAGCAGCGAGCCCACCCTGCGAGATCTCAGCGAGGCGCTCGTGACCGTGTACGGCACCGACTTCGGGATCCACAGTCCGACGTCGATCTCCAGGTTCACCGATACGACGCGTCAGGCCGCGACGTATCGCGCGGGACGCGTCCTGCTCGCGGGCGACTCCGCGCACGTGCACTACCCCGCGGGCGGCCAGGGCCTGAGCCTGGGTGTGCAGGATGCGGTGAACCTGGGATGGAAGCTGGCTCAAGTGGTCAACGGGACCTCCCCGGAGAGCCTCTTGGACACCTATCACGAGGAGCGCCACCCAGTCGCTGCCCGCGCGCTCCAGCACACGATGGCGCAGACCGCGCTCCAGCGCCAGGACGAGCGCACGAAGGCGCTGGCCGACGTGGTGTCGGAGCTGGCGATGATGGACGAGCCTCGCAAACGACTGGTCGGGATCGTCTCCGGGCTGGACATCCATTACGAGCTCCCCCTCCGGGGACGAAGCGACGAGGGCCACCCGCTGCTCGGACGCCGTATGCCCGACTTGGACCTCGTGACCCCCGGCGGCCCGCTGCGGGTCTTCGAGCTCCTGCACGACGCCAAGCCGGTGCTGCTCAACCTCGGCGGGCCCGGCAGCTTCGACATGGCTCCATGGGGAGACCGGGTCCAGCTGATCGACGCTGAATACGCCGGCCCGTGGGAGCTTCCGGTGCTTGGCGCGGTCCCCGCCCCCACTGCCGTGCTCGTACGACCTGACGGGTATGTCGCGTGGGTCGGAGAGCTAGCCGATCCTGGGCTCGCTGAAGCGCTGAGCACTTGGTTCGGAGCGCCTAGCGCGACGTAGGCTCTCGCGCTCCGCGACGCGAGTTGCCGTCAGGAACCGTCGTTCACAAACGCCTGGTAGGGGCGGCAGGGCTCGTTGCGCAGGCTTGGGCAGGGCGGCAGTCCGGTGGGCACGTCGACGCCGGGCACGATCGGGAGGGTGAGGTTGGCGGGCATGCCGGGCCCGAAAGCGATCGACACGTTGGCGGTGGTGCCTTCCGGTTGCGTCTGGTCGAACGACCACACGGGCTGTGTGCCGTTGGGCGCGGAGATCGTGACCCTGATGCGCGAGCCGGCCCGGTAGGCATGCCCCTCGAAGTACAGCGGGATGGTGACCGGTACGAACTGGCCCGCGGGCATCGGTTCGACGTCGGATGCGAGGAAGGTCGGGATCGGCTGGACCGGCGTGGGGGCCTGGTCGAGCATGTTTTCCGAGGTGGTGGCGAGCTTGCGCTCGCTGGCGCGGATCCAGCCGTCTTGGACGAAAGTCTCGCTTCCGTCGGGGCGCACCTCGCTGACGGTCGCCTGGAGATCGACGTCTGGAGTCGACGACTTCACCCATAGGTTGACAGCGCCTCCACCGATCGCGGTCGTATCGGTGCTGAGGGGTGCCGACACGTAGGACACGGCGGAGCCTGCCGTTGGCTGCCCCCAGTTCCATTCCCATGCGGACGCGTTGCTCCACAGCCCGCCTGGACCCGTGTTGCTCGAGTAGTCCGTCAGCGGGGTGGCGCTCGCATCCGAGGTGTAGGAGTCGACCCCCGGGGCTTTTGCCGGCTGTTCGCCCAGCGTGCCTTCCGCCCCGAGATACCACGAGCGAGCCGTCGTGCCGGGGATCGGGAACGCGGAGAACGACTGTTCGAACGCTGGGTAGGGGTTGCCGGGCGTCGCGGTGCCGGTCGGCGAGGTTCCCGCGCCGTTGTCGAACAGCACCCGGACCTCCGGGAGCGCCTTGAAGGCTGACAGCGCCTTTGCGTATGACAGCTGTTCCTGGACCGGGTCCGGCGGTAGCGTCAGGCTGTCTCCAGCCGGAACCCCGAGCGCCATCTTGTAGATGAGCGGAGCAGCGAGATGCACGATCGTCCGGCCATAGATCGGCGCTCGGTGCGCGACGAACAGCTTCAGGAAGTCGTACAGCCGGTCGAGGGTATACGGATCGAGCGAGTCGACGTGGGCGCCGTTGGTGAACGTGAACCACTTGCGTTCGGTGCCGGTGAAGTGCTCCGCCAAATCGGCGCAGTGCCCTCCGGTCTGCTCGTCCTCCCACTGGCATGCCATGAACGTCGGCACGTCGATGTTGTGCACGAACGTCACCGGGTCCAGCGGGTCGGCCACGGACGGGTTGTAGGTCGCGTTCGCTTTGACTTCCGCCAGCAGGTTCGTCGCCTCTCCGTGCAGTTCCTGGTTGCCCGCGCAGGTCTGATCGCCTGCCTGTATCTGTTCGTAGGCCCAGTGCTCGCCGCTGCCAGGACCGGCTGGTTCGGCGTCGTGCTGCCGTTCTTCGGCCCAGGGCACGGCGAAGCCGGTGTTGAGGATGCCGCCGGGATACAGCGTCGTCGCTGTTGCGTCGAGCACCGACAGCGGCGCGATCGCCTCGAGGGCCGGCGGTCGAAGCTGAGCGGCGAAAAGCTGGCTGATGCCGCCGTAGGAGATGCCGAGCATTCCAACCTTGTGGTCGAGCACCCACGGCTGGCTGGCGATCGTCTCGATCACGTCGTAGGCGTCGAGGTTCTCCAGCGGTTCGAAGAAATCAAACGCGCCGCCCGAGCAGCCGGTACCGCGCATGTTCACGTCGACCACCGCGAAACCCATCAGGTTGGCCAGTTCGGCGATCCCGCTTTCCGGGCCCGCGGGGTTCGCGTAGCCGTATCCGGAGTATTCGATCAGCGTCGGCCACGGTGTCGTGGGGCTAGCGGTCGCGGAGGCCGGGAGCTGAAAGTCCGAGGCTGGACCAAACACGCCTTCCGGGATACCCGGCGGGTGGACGTCGATCGCCAGCTGGGTGCCGTCGCGCGTCGTCAGGTACGTGTAGCCGGTGTCGGGGATCGACTGCTTGTAGGTGCCGGGATCCCATGGCGCCGCGGCCTGCGTGTGGACGGTGATCGGCCCCGATTCTTCGCCTGCCGAGCCCAGCCGGACCCGGTAGCGCCTTCCCGGCGCGACGTTCCGGAACAGCAAACCCCCGAGCGAGTCAGCGGTCTGCGTCGACACCGTTTCGCCATTCGAGCGCAGCAGCGACATCTGGGCGCTTGGGGCCAAGCCGGTGACATACACCTGTTCCACGCTGCCGTGCGCGCTGAAGGCCGACGCGGACGCGACGGCGACGAGCCAGACGGCGGCTGTCGCAAGCGCCGCGCCGACGCCGACACGCGCACGAAGCCGGGGCGCAGACCATGCCACGAAGCGGCGACCGTCTTCCACGCGACCCAGCGCAGGTCGATTGCCGCTCGCTGGCTCGGCTCGCAGCGACACCCTCCCATCCCATACATCCCCAATACACGTCCCCATGAGTTCAAAGTAAACAGCACCCGAGCGGTCAGCGCCACCAGCGGACCGGTGTCCACCTGGATGCCGCGCGGCCCCAGCTTGACCGCACCGGTGGGCTATGGCCGCGACGCGGCGCCAGATGACGCGTCAGCGGGGGTCGAGGACCACGATCGGGATCTTGCGGGCCCTGGCGTTGCGCCGGTAGAAGTCGTATCCGGGGAACATCTCGACGAGCTCCTTCCAGAGGGGACCGCGCTCCTCGTCAGTGGCCAAGCGAGCGCGGACCTCGTGCACCTCGGGACCGATCTGGATCGTGGTGTCGGGGTTTGCCATCAGGTTGTGAAACCAGGCTGGATTCGTCGGCTGGCCGCCCTTGGAGCCCGCGATGACGAACGCATCGCCGTGCTCGTGGTACATGACGGGAGATGTCCGCTTCGTCCCGCTCTTCGCACCGACGTGGTCGATCAGGGCGATCCTGGCGTGGGGCCAGCCCGGGAGCGCGCCGCCCATTCTGCCGCGGGTCCTGCGGTAGACGGCGACATGAAACCTTGTCGAGCGCCGCCCGGCGTATATGCCGCGCTTGTTGATGAATTCCGCGCTAGACGAGGTGAGCTTTCCGAGTTGGGACATCGTTCTCCTCGGTTCTTCGCTTCACGACCGGCTCTGGAGCCGGCCCGGCCGCCGATGAGCCGGCGTGTTCTTCTTATCCCCGCCGGGTTATCCCGGTGACCTCCCATGCCCGGCCAAGGGCGCTGCCATAAAAAGCCACGATGACGAGGACCAAAGCACGTTGCAATGCGGCACTCTGGGTGTTCGCGAGGAGCGCTACGGCGAGCCCGAGCTGCACCGAGTAGCCCACAACCGAAATTGACGCGAAGGCGAGATTCAGCTTCCTGTTTCGAGAGCTGGAGGTGAAGTTTCCAGCCCGCTTCGCTCTCGGTATCAGCTGTCTGGTGGCCAGCAGGCCGACGGTTGCCATCGCGATGCTTGATAGCCCGAATACAACCGAGCCCCCGGTCAGCGCCACGATCGAGACGAAGAAGATGTCTACCAGGACGACAAACGCGCTCCCGGCCAACACAGTTCGCAACTCCCGAGTCGTGGGGTCCGCGTCATCCGCGTTGACGATCGATACGGCGACGACCAGCAAACCCAGGATGGCAGCAGACGCGCCCGCGCTGGCGCTGAAGAAGCTCTCGTAGTAGCCAAGCACAACACCACCCTACGCGAACCGCGTTGCTCGGCTTTGTGGTGGACGCCTGGTGCTCTGACCCGTCGCTCTGCGGCTTGGCCCCAAGAAAAGCCAGGCTGGCCCGCATAAAGGCCGCGCTTCGGCTGGTGTGTGATAACAGTTTCGTCCCAACTTGCAGAACTTCGCGCGATATGGTCGGTGCACCACTCCCACCGGCGCCTGAGGAGGCACATGATGATGCTCGCCCGTCCATTCCGTATCGTCGGCCTGCCGGCCATCTGCGCGGCTCTGCTCCTGCTCCCTTGTGCGTTTGCAGTCCCTGCTGGCGCCGACAGCTTCCCGGCCGGGTACTCCGTGGAGGTCGACAACAGCGGCTTCAGCACCTCGGGCGAACTCGGCGGCAGCGGACGCCTGGAAGGCTCGGGCGGCAGCTTTGGAGAAGCCCGCGAATGCGCCCCTAACTCTGAACCCGGCCCGTTCTCGATCGGCTTCTACCCGCCCCACGACTGTGAACTGGTGGGACGGCCGTACGCATCGCCCGAAAACACCTTCTGGTTCACCGGCGACCAGAACTGCGTTGAAAACGGTCAACCAGATTCGGGGGCCACCTTTACGTGGCGAGTGCAGCTGCCGCACACCGGCTACTGGCATGTCGAAATCCACGTGCCCAACTGGACCCAGTACGGTCAAGAGGACGTCTACGTGTCGCGGTCGGCCGACGGGGTGTCCGAAAGGGTGATCAACGACGAAACGGAATTCGGTCGATGGACGGGCGCTTTCGGATCGCACCGCTACGACGAAGGCACCGCGTACACGGTCCAGCTCGTACCCGCACACGAGTTCCACTGCTTCTACGAGCCGGCCGACCAAGTGAGGTGGGTCTACGACGGCCCGTCATCGCCCTCGGCGACGATCTCCTCGCCACCTGGCGGTGGCGCCTATCCGCAGGGCGCCTTGGTGCACACGAGCTTCTACTGCACGGAAGCCTTCGCGGAACCGATCGAATCGTGCATCGACTCCAACGGAGCCACCGGCGGCAGCGGTGAGCTTGATACGTCGACCCCCGGCGAACACGCGTACACCGTCACGGCGAAAGGCACCGCCGGAGCGACCGGCGCCTCGCCAGCTCTCATCTACACGGTGAAGCCGGCCCGAGTCAGCTGCGCGAGCGATGCCGGGAAGCTTTCGATCTCACCGGGCCTCGTCGCCGAACCGGCCATACAGAGCGTAAAGATCAAAGGGACACTGTCGGACTGCAGCGGCGGCGGGTTCACCTCGGCGAAATACACGGCGACCTTGCGTACGACAGAAGCCGTCGACTGCGCGTCGCTGCGCGGCCCCGGCGTGACGGCAGCCGGCACGATCTCGCTCACCTGGGAGCCAAAAGCGAAAGGGTCCCGTTCCGTCGGGTCGTTCAGCGCGGTCCTGACGGAGACCCCCGACGCCGAGCTCGGCGGCGCGCTGTTGAGCGGCGCGTTCTCGCCCGGCAACGTGTACGACGCCGTGTCACAGACATACACTGGAGCGGAAACGTGCGGCGTCCCCGTCAAGAACAAAGTCAAGCCCGTGAAGAAAGGGCTGCTGGCCGGCTCCCACTTCGTCGTCTACTGATATGTCGGATTGACGGCGCTTATCGTGGACGCCACGGCAGTCGGCGACCCTTGACTCAGTGGCGGCTCGTCTCGGGGCCACGCCACTGTCCGTCGCGCTGGCTTGGCTGGTCCAGCGCTCCGCGAACATTCTCCTTATCCCTGGCACGTCGTCGGTCGCGCACCTTCGCGAGTACGGAGAGCGGCGGCCGAGCTTTGCATCGCTCCCCCGGTTGTCCGTGTGTCGTCTATGAGGAGAACGCTCATGCCGTTCGCGACGGTGCTCGCGACGTATCGATCCGCGGCGTACTGCCTGTCCAGCAACGGCTGCAAATCAGCGGTGATGGAGCCAATCAACCTCGAGTCGAGCCGCTCGGCAACGGCATGCGCGTGCAGCGACCGCTCACAAGCAACGGCTCTGGCTCCCTGGTGTACACAATCGCCCGTCGCGCCCCTACTCGGGACTTACATCTAAGGCGCGACGAGGCTGCTCTTAGGGTCGACCAGGATCTTCGCGTGTCCCTCGGGATCGCCGAGCGACTCGAAGGCGCTGCCAACGCCCTCGAGCCCCACCACGCCCGTGACCAGTGGGCTGGCATTGATCTTCCCCTCGGCGAGCATGTGCAGCGTGTCGCGGAACTCGATCGGCGTGTAACCGAGGACGAAGCGTAGGTCGATCTCCTTATTGATGGCCATTGCCGGCCTGATCCGGTCTGCACCCATACACACGCCGACGACGACGATGCGCGAGAACAGCGGCGCACTTTCGATGATCTGGTCGATCACGCCGGGCACGCCCACGCACTCGAAGATCACCGGGCTCTTGGGGGTGGCCAGTCCGAGCGTTTCGGCCGCGCGCCAGAGGTGGTGCCATGGGACCGGCGCGCGTTGCATTTTGTCCATCGCGCCGACAGCGAGGTCGAGCGCAGCCGGAACCGTGACCAGGTGCCCATGCTTCTCAGCCGAGGCATGTGGCGATTCGTGAGCGGGGTCGACGACGATGTCGGCGCCGCACGCCTTGGCCAGCGCACGGCGTCCCGCAGAGAAGTCGCTGCCGATGACGGTGTGCACGCCACGGGCCTTCAGCATGCAGATCACCGACAGCCCGATCGGCCCGCAGCCGATGACGATCGCGACGGTGCGCTTCTTGAGCTCAGCTCGCCGCACGGCGTGGTAGGCGACAGCCATCGGCTCCGTGAGCACAGCGACTTCAGGTGAGAGGCCATTGGGCACGGGAACCGTCAGTGACTCCTGCACGAGCATCTGCTCGGCATAGGCGCCGGGGGCCGCCGTCGACAGGCCGATGGCGTGAATGGCCCCTCGGGTGCGAAGCAGCGGCACGGCGACGACCGTTGTCCCCGTGGGGACCGCCTTGCGGCAGCCGAGGCCATGCTCGACAATCTGGCCGCAGAACTCGTGGCCCATCACGACGTCCTGGTAGGAGCGCATGAAGTCCTGATAGCCCGTCTCGCGAGCCACGTCTGCCATCTCATCGCAGTGGTGACGAGCGTGAAGATCGGATCCGCAGATGCCACAGCGCAGCACGCCGATCAGCACCTGCCCCCTCTCGGGTGAAGGTGTCGGTCGCTCGACGACCTCCAGCTGTCCCTCCCTGCAGCTGACGGCCTTCATGCGGCACTCTTGACAGTCGATCTGTCGAGCGCGCGCAGCAGCTCCACCCAATCCGATCCCGGTAGGTCCGGATCGACGGCGCGCTGAACACCGGTCCCGAGGCCCAGTGCGAGGATGATCGTGCTCAGCGCCTGAGCGTCGATCGGGAAGTCCTCGCCGAGCCGGGAGGTGATCAGCGCGGCCCAACGCTCGCGGATTCGCGCGTAGCGGGCGGCAATAGAGGACCGGTAGCTCTCGTCGTGGGCGCTGAAGGCGGCAATCTCTATCTCCAAACGCGTCCACTCCGGCTGGCCTATCGTCCCCTCGGCCCACGCGGCGAGCGCGTCAAACCACTCATCGAGGTCGAGGGTCGCATCCAGTGCCTCCTCGAGGTCCCGCGCCGTACGCTCGTAGAGCTCATCGATCACGGCGATCCCCATCGCGATCTTGCTGGGGAAGTTGGAGTAGACCGCGCCGCGGGTGAAGCCAGCCTCCTCACCGATCTGCTCGAGTGAGGTGATCTGGAAGCCGTTGCGCAGGAACAGGCTGGTGGCCGAGTCGACGATCAACGCACGCGTCCGTGCCTGCGATTGTGCACGCGTGAGGCGGGTCACGGGACGAACGCGTAGTCGTCGAGGTCGAAGCGTGCGCTGCGCCAGGCCGCCTCGAGCGTGAGACTGGGTCGAAACGGTGCGTCGCCGTGCTTGTCGAAGTAGTAGCTGTTGGCGTTGCCACACGAACCCCGGAAGAAGACCTGGTTGTGCCGGCGCCCGAGCATCGACTCGAAGTAGCGGCGGTTGGCGTCGGGCGTGATCTCCACCCGCGTCGCGCCATCGCGTCGTGCGCGCTTCAGGCAACGCACGATGTGGCGCATCTGGGTCTCGATCAGCCCGAAGTAGGACTGGCCATTGAAGCCGTAGGGACCGAGGATCGAAAAGGCAGTTCGGGAAGCCGGGCACGCTCACGCCCTCGTAGGCCTGCAGTCGGTTGGCATCCCACCACTCCTCCAGATCAACGCCACCCGCCCCGCGCATCTCGAACGCCGGCATGTTCCCCGACTCGAACACCTTGAAGCCTGTGGCGAGGACCAGCACGTCGACGGGATGCTCGACCCCTTCGGCCGTGCGAACACCCGTCGGAGTGATCGCCTCGATGGCGGCGGTCTCGAGCAGCACGTTGTCGCCGGTTGAAGGTGGGGATGTACTCGTTGGAGAAGCTCGGGCGCTTGCAGCCCGAGCGTGTACTGCGGCGTGAGCTTCTCGCGCACGACGGGATCGTTGACCTCGCGTAGCATCTTGCGCGCGTCGCGCTTCGCCGCGCGCGGTCAGGCTCGGGAACGTGCCGGCGAAGTGCGCGGCGAGCACGAAGGTGAGCTCGACGAAGGCCTGGCTGGCCCAGCGGGCGGCGAGCTTGGCGCCGGGTACCGAGCGCAGCACCCGGCGGGCGCGCGGGCTCATCGGCGCGTCGAGCTTGGGCAGGCACCAGATCGGAGTGCGTTGAAAGACCGTGAGCACGCTGCGACCTCCGGCGCGATCGCGGGGATGACCTGGATCGCCGAGGCGCCGGTGCCGACCACGCCGACACGCTTGCCGCGCAGGTCGACCGAGTGATCCCAGCGCGCTGTGTGCATCGTCGTGCCGGCGAACGCCTCGATGCCCGGGAATCTCAGGCGGTTTGGGCTGACTGAACACCCCCGTCGCGCCGATCACGAATCGCGCCGTGATCTGCTCGCCGTTTGCCGTCTCGATGTGCCACGCGTGCGCGTCCTCGTCGAACCTCGCCCCGACCACCTTCGTGTTTAGCCGGATGCGGTCGCGCACACCGTACTTATCGACGCAATGCTCGGCGTAGCGCCTTGAGCTCCTTGCCCGGCGCGTACACGCGCGACCAGTCGCTGCGCTTCTCGAAGGAGAACTGGTAGCTGAACGACGGGATGTCAACTGCGATCCCTGGATAGGTGTTCCAGTGCCAGGCGCCCCCGACACCGTCCCCAGCCTCGAGCACTACGAAATCGTGGAAGCCCGCCTCATCGAGCTTGATCGCCGCCCCGATGCCCGAGAAGCCGGCGCCGATCACGACGACCTCGTGATCCACTGCGATATCCGGAGTATCCATATGCTCAGGATATCGCAGATGGTCGCCGAGCGCGCGGCGGGCTGGCCACAGCGCCCATCTTGAACAGCCTCGATGGTTTTCGCTCACACCTTTGCGCACAGACAAGTTCAGTGGGCGAAACTTGGCTGTGCGCAAACCGTGCGGTGATGATGCTCGCGCCAACGGTTGGGATGGGCTGACGAAGGCCTGTACGGCCATTCAGGTGTCTACGTCAGCCATCGACTGCTGCCACGTCTAGATCCACGCTGTTCGGCTTCGGTCATGCGGCGCGCGTCCCAGGGGGAGGACTCACCGCACACCCCGCCGAACTGATGGGCGTGCTACTCCAAGTCACCGATTTCAATGATGCAGACGAAGTATTCCGAGATACGCACTCATCTGAGTGGGGCGCCATCTCGTCTGCGCTCCAGGCCGTCACGCTGCACTTGAAGGGTTCCGACCAGGCAGGGATCGTTGGTATGCCCATCTGGGACGCAGTCGGCAACAACGCTGCGATCAAGGAAGAGCTAGTCGCGCGGGAGTGGCAGCCGAATATCCCGATCCCCGCGCCTTATGCCTTCCTCGGCAAGGATGTTGATTTCCTGAAGGGCGGAGTCGTTGTCGAGGTGCAGTTCTCTAACTATCCGTTCTTGCTCAATAATCTCCTGCGTTGTGAGCTGTTCTTCAAGGGCGGGATTGACCTCGCCGGCACGCGGATCGAAGCGGGCATCATTATTGCCAAGGCCAAGATGTTCGCCGCGTCAAACTCGACGCTCTACTACGAGCAGGCGGTCGACCAGCTGACCGCCCTAGCCCAGAACAACGTCTTCGATGTGCCTCTTCGGCTCGTGGGCCTCTTCGAGGCCTACGGCAGCAGTCCGCCTGTCGTGTGGACCACATACAGCGCAGCGCGTTACTCGCGGACCGTAAGCACACGGAGAACCGCCACGGCGCACATCGAGAAAGGGCGAAAAGCGGCGAGTCGCGCAATCATCACGATCACCTGATCTACGGAAAGAGCGTGTCAAGAGCTGGCGCGAGGGTGTCCACCGATTTCGTCCGCTTCCTGCCCGTCCCATTGGAGCCCACCGTTGTCGTGGCTATCCGCGCGAGCAGCTCGGGATCTATTTCCCCCGTGTGAATGCGCTGTCCAAACGCGGCCTCCTCCATCTCAAGGCGCTCTTCCAGCTCGGCGAGGTGGTGCTCCTCAGAGTTGATCTTGGCGTCTGCGCTGGCACGCTTCCCTACCTGCACGTCAAAGCGATAGCGGTCGATTGGCTCGCCGGTCCGACGGACCCACGCGCGTAGGCACTTCAAGTTTGCAAAGGAACCGCTCTCGTTCGGCTCGCCGGTCAGTCTGCGCATCGCGACGGCGTGGTAGTCCTCGTCGAGCTCTGCGCCAATAAACCGGCGGTCAAAGTCGCGCGCGACGACCGCCGTCGTGCCGGTGCCCATATACGGGTCCAACACGACGTCATCGGCTTTGGTTGTGGCGAGCAGAATCCGAGCTACGAGATCCTCGGGGAACTGGCAGGGATGGACTGTCTGCTCCTCGTGGTTGTGCTTGACGTTTCTGTACGACCAGATGTCGCCGGGATTCTTCCCATCCGGGTTGCACGACAGCTCGCCGTACCGATCACCCTTATGAAACGTCTTGCCTTGATACTTCTGCGGCACGCGTACTGGATCGAGATCAAAGAAGTAATCATCGCTCTTCGTGAACCAAAGGATCGTCTCGTGCCGGGCCGAGAACTTCCGACGTGCGTGCAAGCCATGCTGGCGTACCCACATAATCCTGTTGCGTGGCTGGAGGTCTAGGCTCTCGAGAATCGGGAAGAACCGGATGTCAAGAGGGACTAGGGTGCCCTTGTTGCTGTAGGCGCCGACCTGCCAGAAGATCGAACCCGTTGGCGCGAGAACGCGAGCGCACTCCGCCAATATCTGGCGCTGCTCATCGAGGTAGTGCTCTAGCGCAACGCGCGACTCGTACTCCTTACCAAGGTTGTAAGGCGGAGAGGACACGATGAGATCGACGCTCTCGGCGGGCAGCTGTGCGAGCAGGTCCTGGCAATCGCCGTGGACGATCGTGTCGAGGATTCGGGGTGGTATCGCCATCGAAAGAACCCTAGCGGCCGCTTGGGACGGCCTTGTGGATGAAGGCCGCAGAGCTTCGTGGCTACGGCGCTTTGATTGGCAGAGGCCTCAAGGCTACGGCGGCGCGCTCCGCCCTTCTTGGCCTGCTGGATCCGCGGCAGACCTCTTGAGATCGGGCGCGGGTTCTGCTCTGCTCTGCGCGCCAATCGACAACTGAAGCGGCCGAGCGAGCGTTAGTGGCGCCCGGCCGGCCTTTAGCACCGAAGGGCGTGCCTTCGATGCCACGGAAACCGTAGCTGTCTGCAGCTGGCGGGTCGTGCTCGCGTGCGCGCTCCTTCGGGGTACCCGAAAGGAGCCAGGTAGATGCCCAGAGGCAAAGGGAAAGGCAAGGGCGAGCGGGGAGCCGGCGTGCGGTCCTCATGAGTCCGACGTGATCGTGACGGCGAGTTGCGCCGATTGGAGCCGGTGTCCGATGACTTGGTGCTCGCGGCCGTGGAGCGCGCGGAACGCCATCGTGAGCGGCAGGGCGAGGGTGTGATGATGAGCGACATCGCCGAGCACCTGGGGTTCGTTCACGGCTCGTGGACGACGCGACGGCTGCGCCCACAGATTGAAGTGTTCATCGCCGCTGGCCTGCTCGTGCGTTCGCGCCGACACGGGGTTGTGGTGTGGGCATTGACGAGCAGTGGTCGTAGGCGCATCGAGCAGGCGGGCGGGGCGGTGGGATTGCCGGAGTCTCCGCAGCATCGTGAGTGGCGGCACGCCCGTGCGTTGGCTGCCGAGCGGATCGACGGGGTCTGCGAGCGGGCGTCCGGCGTGCTGGAGGAGGCGATGGACGCGCTCGACTCTGAGGGTGTCCGTTCGGATGCGTGGTTCGCGCTGGCTGAGCGGTTGCAGTCGGCGTGCTGGCAGTTCGGGTCGGTGACCTACTGCCTGTCGGAGTGGCCGGAGCCGACGACGCCAGTGCGGACGTTGACGATCGCACGGAGCCGGGCGACCAGGAGGTCAACCCGGAGGAGTTGGGCGGGGTGCAGTATCGGCGCGGGGGGCGTCGCAACGTGTGGAAGTGGGCCGACGCCTGACCCGGCGTTGCCGTGACGGCGCTCCGTGTCGACGTAGCGCCTCTTGGTTGCTGTGGTGTCTGCTGACACGGGGCTGACACAACATAAAAATTGGTGTCGGGCTGTAACCAAAATGCCCCCAAATCGGCCTTTGTCCTTTAGAGCCCTCCATCGGGTGCAGGCCTTGTGTCCCGTGGGCTCTGGCTTGGCGGCGTGTTGCCGTCGTAAGGGTAATTCACCGACACCAGAAAATATGGACGATTACATTCGTGCCGCGCGCCCTCGCGTGCAGCGGCTTTCACGTGAGCTGGAACTCGAAGCGATCCGGCTGCTCGCCGAACTCCTCGCGGATGCTGCGAATGAGCGCCGTGGCGTTTTGCCCGGCGGATTCAAGCGCGAATTGCGCGCGCCTATGCCCGGCGCCAACCCCAACACCGACATGCCGGATTCTCCGCATGGGACTGCAAAACGCCGGGGCTCCCGCGCGTGACAAAGGGAGGTAAGTAGATGCCCAGTGCAATGTCTACGCGGCAGGCGCGTGTAGGGAGCACTTTCGCCTGGGAGGTAGCGAAGCACACGACGGAGCGTGACCGGGAGATCTCCTGGCTGTTGTATCGCCAGAAGATCTTGACGACTGATCAGCTACGGCTTTTGTTCTTCGGTTCGCTGCGTCGTTACCAGGATCGTTTGCTGTGGCTGTATCGCCATCGTGTGATCGACCGGTTCTACCCGGCAGGTCCGTTCTCGCTTGGTAAGCCACAAGCGCACTGGCTACTCGATGAGGTCGGCGCGCACCTCGTCGCCGCTCGCCTCGGACGTGACCGGCGTGGTCTTGGCTGGGATCGCCAGCAGGACTTCCACGAGCACGCCCAGCTCGCTCACCGTCTGGAGTGCAACAGGTTCGTTTGCAGCATCGTCGCCGCGACCCTCGACACGCCCGACGTGTGGGTCGCCGCGTGGGAGCCGGGCTAGGGCGCGATCAAGCCGTACTGGTCGCACCCCGCATACGAGATGGCGCGACCGGATGCCAGCCTCACGCTAAGCACACCCTTTGGACTCGTGGTCATGGCGGTGGAGTGGGACCGCTCGACCGAGCCGATAGCAACGCTCGCCGGGAAGATCAGCCGCTACGCCACGACGCTTGAGCAAGCCCGCGGCCTGCGCTGGCACAACGTCTGCTTCGTCGTACCGGGCGAGCGCCGCGCACAACGCCTATGCCGCGAAGGCAGAGAGGCCGCGTGGCACGTGCCGAGCGCGCGCTTCTGGGTCACCACGATGGACCAGCTGGAAGCGTGTGGGCCGCTCGGAGTGATTTGGCGCTGCCTTGACTACGAGGAGCAGCCCTGCGGGATGGCGGACTTCGAGACGCTGGACGGCGCTGAGGTCACGCCGCGTGAACGGGCTCTCGGCCGGCGCTGGCAGGCGCCGATGCCCGAGCGCTGGGCGGCACTCTCCCCGCTCGGTGCGCGTGCCCGCCCGAAGGACACGCCGGCCGCTGTGGCCGCGGAAGACGAGGAGCTGGCCCGCGAATGGAAGCAGCGCCGCGCCCAGGAACGCACCGACGCCGAACACGAGAGACAGCAGCACCCAGCCGGTCGGCCGTGGAACGAGAAGGGCTTGAGATCGGGTGCGGGTTCTGGTCTCCTCGACCCCCAGCAAGACCACGAGCAGGAGGAGCCCTGGCGATGACACGCATATGTCTCTACACCCGTATCTCGACTGATGAGGAGAACCAGCCGACCTCGCTCGCCTCCCAGCACGAACGGCTGGAGGCGTTCTGCAAGGTGCAGGAGGACTGGCGGATCATCGCCCACCACGAAGACCGCGCCACCGGCACAAGGCTCGACCGGCCAGGACTACAAGCCGCGCTCGACCTCGCCCGCCAAGGCCGCATCGACCAGCTCCTCGTCTACCGCATCGACCGGCTTTTGCGCAAGGTTCGTCAGCTCGCCTCTATCGCCGAGGAGCTAGACACCCTCAACGTTGTGCTGCGGTCGGCGACCGAGCCATTCGACACCGGCTCAGCAGCCGGTCGCATGATGCTGCAGATGCTGGGCGTGTTCGCCGAGCTCGAGCACGCCACGATCGTCGACCGCGTCACCAGCGGCATCGAGCGACGCGCTCGTGAAGGACGCTGGCCCAACGGACGCATCCCATTCGGCTACACCCGCAATGAGAACAAGGAGCTGATCCCCGACGAACGCACAGCTCCCGTGATCCGACGGGTGTTCACCTGGTACGCGGCTGGCCGGATGGGTGCCGCCGCAATCGCACGTCGTCTTGATGCCGAGCACGCACCTGCCCCGCCGCGCGGATGGCAGCCAGCGGTCGTCCTGTGGATACTCGCCAACGAGGCATACGTCGGGCGTGTCCACTGGCGCGACCAGACCTTTCCCGGGCTGCACGAGCCACTGATCGACCAGGACACCTTCGACCGCGCGCAAGCGCTGTTGAAAGAGCGAGGAGGGGACTGGACACACCGAGCAGCACGCGCGGAGTTCCTGCTCTCCGGCCTGTTGCGCTGCGGGCGCTGCCGGCGCGCATATGTCGGGATGTCCGCCAAAGGCAACGGCGGCACCTACCACTACTACGCCTGCTCAGGCCGCCAAAAGCTCGGCCGCAAAGGATGCGACGGCGAGCGGCTATCCAAGGACAAGCTAGAGACCGCGATCCTCACCCAGCTCACCAGCCTCTACCGGCACGGCGGCCTCATACGCGACGCCATCGCACAAGCCGCCACGAGCGACGAGACCGACCGAGCCGCGCTCACCGAACAGCGCGCGTCGCTTGGTAAGGAGATGACCCGTACCGAACGCGCGATCGAGCGCTACCAAGACGCGTTCGAGGCCGGCAACCTCAACCCCGCACGGTTCACCGAGCGGCTGTCCAACCTCGACGCGCGCCTTGACGGCCTGCGCGGCCAAGACCAAGCGCTCGCCCGCGACCTCGCCGCCGACACACCCACAACACCCGACACCGCGTCCCTCAATGCCGTCGCCGATCAGCTCGGCCAAGTCATCGAGACGGGCGACCCCGACCAAGCCAAAGCACTACTGCGCATCCTCATCGCCGAGCTACGCGTCAACAGCCGCAGCGAGATTCTGCCCACCTACCGCGTCGGCGCACCCGTGGTTTGCGCACAGACAAGTTCAGTGGAGCCAGCCGGGATCGAACCGGCGACCTCCTGCTTGCAAAGCAGGCGCTCTCCCAGCTGAGCTATGGCCCCTCGGCCCCGAGTTTAGGCGAACATGGCCGAGGCGAACAGCAGCGCACGGCGCGGCCCGCCGGCAGCGGCCCTACTCGAACGTGAGCCGCTCCTGTCCCGGCACAACCTCCGGCGCCGCCTCCGGATCCAGCTCGTCGGGAACGCCCCACTCTGCCTCGGGCCTGGAACCGTCGCCTGAATACGGCGGGGGCGGGGGCTCATCGACGATCGGCCCAAGCGGGGCCGCGCTGTCGGCTGCGTCCGGGTCTTCCTCCATCAGCGCCTGCATATCGAGCTCAGCCGTCTCTTGCCCTACGGTCGAGAAGTCGATGACCACCTCCTCCTCGACCTCGAACTCCCGCGCAGGCACGGCGGCCGCCGGGAGAGTTTCGACGACCTCGAGGCCATCCGGGACGCTCTCATCGTCACCGAGCTCGACGTCGTCGGCGAGCACCGGGGCAAGCGCCTCGCGCTCGTCGCGAGCCACCGCGCTCGGGTCGGCGCCGCTTCGGCGCTTGAGCTCCAGGTGTTCGCGTATGGCTTCGTCGAGCAGTCCCATCGCGCCTCCAAACGATACTGCGCCCGTCGGGACGCGTTCTGCGACTACACTTCTCGGGCCGTTCGCGTCGCCGCCCGCAGCGCGCGCACGGGGCTATAGCTCAGTTGGGAGAGCGCTTGGATCGCACCCAAGAGGTCGGGGGTTCGAGTCCCCCTAGCTCCACCATTTGATCGAAGTGCAAACCCCGGCCCCGAGAAATGGGGTCGGGGTTTGTGCTTTCTGCCTCCTGAGTGGCCGGAATCGGCGATTTCCAGGGCTTTTTCTGGCCTGTAGGCTGCCCGAGAGGCTCGTGCCAGGCAGCCAGGGCGGCGTAGACGGGCGTCAAGGTTGTCCCGAGAACCTCGCTCTCCTCGCCGATCAGGATACGCTTGAAGAACGTCTGGTTGAGCAGTCGTCGCTCTAGTGGGCCGCTCGCCTTGTAGGTCGCGTGTGGCGTGCTCGTCTTTGCAAGCGCCTCCTCGAGGCGGGCGTCGATGTCCTCGGCCTGGAGCTGAGCTTTGTCGAGGAGCGCCTTGGCCTGTTGCTGCTCGGATTCGAGGCGTTCCTGCTCACGAGCCAGCACCTCGTCTGAGACGAGGCCCTTGTAGGAGAGCTGCACGAGGTTGAGCTGGTTGTCTTCGAGCGTGCGGATCGCGTGGCGTTGGCGCTCGATGTCGCGTCCGACGATCTCGGCCCGCTCGGCGGCCTCGCTGCGCACATCGGCCCATACGGCGTCCCGAACCTTCTTGGGTAGCCGGACGGTCCGGTAGTGCTCCACGATTGCTCGCTCTACGAGCGGCACGGGGTAGTGGCTGGTCCGGCAGCGGCCACCAACGCCACGCGTGGAGCGGTTGATGCACGAGAAGTACTCGTAGAGCCCTCCTTTGCCGCGATTCTGCGTGTAGAGCAAGCGTCCCCCACACGCCGCGCAGTAGAGGCTCCCGCGCAAGTAGTGCTCGTGTCGCGACGGGCGATCCCCCGCGACGGCGTGAGCGGCGAGCACGGCTTGAACCTGATCGAAGGTATCGCGGTCGATTAGCGCGTCGTGGCGACCGATCACCCGCCGCCCCCGGTACACGACGACCCCGGTGTAGTAGGGATTGCGCAGCAGCTTGTGGAGGCTGGTCTTGCGGATCGGCGAGGGGCCGCGCTTGGGTGTCGGTCGGCTACGCAGTCCGAGCGCCTCCAGATGTTCAGCCAGGCCGCCGAGCGGCCATCTGCCGGTTGCGTAGAGGTCGAAGGCGAGCTGTACCAGCGGTGCCCGCTCGGGGTCTACGTCAATCGAGCGGATGTCCTGGTTGCCGATGAGTTCTCGGCGGGGCATGTAGCCGACCGGTGGCTTGAACGGCGTCCCGCCGCTGAGGTGCTTCTGATTCAGCCCCTTCTTGATCTCGGTCGCGAGGTTGTTCGAGTAGTACTCGGCGAAGGTCGCGAGCATCCCGTGCATCAAGCGCCCCGCCGGGGTCGCGTCGATGTTCTCCGAAGCCGAGACGAGCGTCACGTTCATGCCGATCAGTCGCTCGTACAGCGTCGCGTCATCGAGACGGTTGCGCGCAAGACGATCGACCTTATGGACGATGAGGTAGCGCAGACCGAGCGTGGCAGCCTCACGCATCATCTGCTGCAACACCGGCCGGTTGTCGCTGCGCGCGGACTCGGCCCGCTCGATATACACCTTCACGACCTCAGCGCCGCGCTGCAAAGCCTCCCGTTCGCACGCCTGGACCTGCGCGGGGATCGAGTAGCCATCCTCGTCGCCATCGCGGCCAAGCTGACCCGAGCTCGATACGCGCGCGTAGATAACCGCTCGAGCGCGAGCGTCCAGGTCGGCGACCGTCGCCTCTGGATCGACTGTAATTAGTGCCATCGTCCTCCTTTCTGATTACTTTTGTCTACATATTGTCCCGCTGATTCCCAGCGGACTCAAGGTGTTTGGTGGAGCCGCAGGCCGGTCAAGGTGTGCAACCCCGACCGGCCTGCCTTGTCTCACTTCAGGGCCTCCAGTCGCTCGGCGATCGCGGGCCTTGCGCTCATCCGCCGACTCCTTGAGGGCTTCGGCCTCGGCCGCCGCCTCGGTGGCTCGTTCGCTGGCGACTTCGACCTCGCGGTCGATCGCCTCGATGGAGCGTTCGAGGGCAGCACGGGCGTCGGCGAGAGCGTCCTCCGGTGTCGTCTCCCTTCGTCTGGTTCGGGAGCTGCCGTTGCCGGTGGCTCCGCGTGAGTAGGAGTAGTAGCTGCCGCGTATCGAGTTGATGGGCTGCTCGTATTCGCCGGCGACTTGCTTGAACGCGTCGGGGCGGCTCATGCCGCCGTCGATGAGCGTGTTGACCTTCTCGTAGACCTCTTGGGCCTTGGTCATATTGGCCTCCGTTGTCGAGTGAATGACTTGGGCGGCCGGCAGAAAGAAATGCGTCCCCTTCCGCCGGCCGTTCGGCCATCCACTGCCTGGAGGTTCATGGCTGGCGCTCCAGCCGCTCGCGGGTCAGCTTCACGTAGGCGGGGTTCAGCTCGATCCCTAGCCAGTCCCGGCCGTGCTGCCGCGCGACCAGCGCCACGGTGCCTGACCCCATGAACGGGTCGAGCACAAGCCCCGGCCGAGTCGCCGCCCCGCAGTCACAGGGCACGAGCAGTCGCGGACACGCTTCGCCTTCTGTGAACCGTACGGGGTGGCGGGCGCGCTGCCACGGACGGCCGCAGTCAAGACAGACCTTTTCCGGGCAGGTAGCGAGGATTGGGCGGCGGATCAGCTCTGGGGGGAAGCTGGCGCTGTGGCCGCGTACCCGGCTACCGGCGATCTGCCAGGCATCGCCGGGGTTCTTACCGAGCGGGTGGCCGCCTCGTCCCTCGCGGCTGAGACGCGTCAGGCCGCTGTGGCCGTGGTCACGATCGCCGTGGCTACGGCGACGCAGTGGCGTGCTTCGGGGCCTGGGGATGCGGGGTCGGGCGAGTGGTTCGCGGATCGCGTCGAGGTCGAAGAAGTACCGCGACGAGCGGACCAGGAAGTAGACGAACTCCCAGGACTGCGTCAGCCGGTCAGCGGCCGGAGATGGCAGAGGGTTGGGCTTGACCCACGCCAGCCGGTTACGCACCAGCCACCCGTCGCTTGAGAGGGCTTGGGCCAGTCGCTCCGGGCCGAGCAGCAGCGACTTCGGCGGTGCGCCCTCAGCCGGCCGAGACGCATAGACGTCGGCGATGTTTAGCCAGAACGCGCCCCAGGGAACGAGGACGCGGGCGATCTCGGCGGCGACCTCCCGCAGATGCTCCACCCACTGCTCAACGGCGGCTTCTTGGCCGAGCTCCTGCTCGCCCGCCCGATAGAGGCGCACGTTGAAGTACGGCGGGCTGGTCACGACACACTCCACCGACGCGGTCGGCAAGCTGCGCAGTACCTCTAGCGCGTCGCCTTCAAGCACGACATTGCGGCGGATCACGAGTCCGCCTCCGCCGCCAGGAAGCTCGCAACCTCATCCATCAGGCAGACCGCGAACAGCCGACCGGCTGGATCAGGCAGCCGCCGCAAGACGCCCGCGATCTGCTCGGCGCGGCGGACGTCCGGGACCGCCCACAGCACGCGGGGGTGTACCGGCTCGCTACCGGAGCGGTAGTAGGCGAGGTGCCGTTCGGCCTTGGCGCGGATGGTGGCGCTTGACTCCGTGGCAAGGTCGCACTCCATTAGCCAGCGGTCCTCGCTAGCCCGGCCCGCACCGACGCGGACGAACAGGTCGGCCTTGAGCACGATGCGGCTCATGCCGGCCCCCATGAAGCCACGCCAGCAGGCCGGCTCGGACTGCGTCTCGATCAGCTCGAGCAGGCCAGCCCGGTCGGCCTCGGCCAGCGCCACCACGAGCTCGGTACAGGCGAGCGTGTGGTTGACGTAGCGCTCACCGGGCGTGCCCAACCGCTTCTGCACCAGCCCCCGCCGGGCGAGCAGCTTCACCCCGGCGACACCGACCCCGTAGACCAGCGTGTCGCTGCCGCCATGCAGCCCGCCGACCGTGCGGATCGGGAGCGGGTCGATCACCCGCCAGTCCGAGAGCCGCTTCAACACCCGCCTACCGGCGCGGGCCGCCGCCGCGTCGTGGCTGTCGCTCGGCCAGAACCGTCTGACCAGCTGCTTACCGCTTGCCAGGCGGCACTCGCTGACGAAGTTCAGCACCGCCCGGTCACCGTCCGTCAGCCGCAGGGCGATGGTTTCCAGTCGGGACGCGGAGATGCGCAAGCGACGAGAGAACAGGGAGTCATTCGCCGCGCTTACAGTCGGCAAACCCCCGCCACTACAAGGCTCCTGGCCGATGCTTCTCGATGCGGTGGGTCGCGCGGTGGGACGACTCATGCGCCCCTCCCCGCCCGACCCATAGTCGTCTCACCGCTACCTGCCTCGGGGCGCTCCGGTGCAGCTTCGGGAGCGCTTCCGTAGCGCTCGGCTGAGCGGTCACGGATCAGCTCGGCTTGGCCGGTAGGCGGCGGTAGTGGCTCGGTGTGGCCGGTCGCAACCGCGACCGAGCTACCGGCTCCGGTGCCGATCCGGGCGGCCACCTCGAACCTTTTCAGGGCCATGATGTCGGCCTCGCTCAGGCCGGGGAGCTGGCGGGCGACCGCCGATGCCTCCACGATCGCTCTGAAGGCGATGAAGGTCGCGACGTTGCCGAGCAGCGCCGAGCGGGTCGGCTCAGCGATGCGCCCGATCGTCTGAAACGCCACAGTCAGCCCTGCGCCAAGGCCACGGGCACGCTCGGCCAGCAGCTCGAACCCAAACGGCAGGCCGTTGGTGACGGTCGCCAGCTCGTCCACATAGAGAAAGATCGGATGACGCTTCTCCGGAGCCAGCAGCACCCGTGCCTCGATCGCGCTCCAGATCGAATACATCAACGCGGCACCAACCAGCGCCGCGCCGGCCTCACTGATCGCGCCGGGAGCCAAGCTCACGAGCAGCCACTTGCGTTCGCGGAACAACTGGGCGATGTCGAGCTTCGGTTCGGGACTGGCCAACACCGCCCGCACCCGAGGCCGCGACAACAACGTCATCACCCGCGCCATCGGTGCCTGGATGTGCTCGGCCTGGGCGGCCGGCGAGAGCGACTCATAGCTCTGCCATGAGGAGATCAGGAAGGGGTCACGCAGCCGGGCGATAGCCGCCCGCCGGAACCCGTCCTCGTAGAACAGGCGGCCGATGTCGGCCAGCGATGCGCCCGGCACCTCGCTCAGGGTGCGGATCGCGAGGCGTCCGTAGAAGTCGCTGCGCACGCCCCATGCGCCAGCGAAGATCGACTTCAAGGTGCCGGTCAGGACATCGGCGCGGGTGTCGGGGTCGCCACCGGATAGCAGCGCCACGCCGGGGAGCGGACGATCGTCGCCGGGGTCGATCACCGCGATGCGGTCGGCGTGCTTGGCCGGGACGCGGTCGAGGATGGTGTCGATCAGGTCGGCCTTGGGGTCGATCACCGCCCCGGCGTAGCCGTGTTCGATGTCGTCCAAGATGCTGCGGGTCAGCAGCACCGACTTGCCGACGCCACTGGGGCCACAGACCGCCATGTGGTGCCGCGCCGCCGTGGCGTCGAGTGCTACCGGGCGCTCCCCGCGAGAATCGCGGCCGGTGAACAGTCGTCGCCCGGACCGGGGGATCTCGCGCGCGACCAATAGTTGGCGGGAGCCGACCTCGACGTTCGGGGTCATCTCCGGGCCCAGCGGCCAGCCCAGCAGCGGCAGCAGCTCAGCGTTAGAGAGCCATCCGCTCGTGCGGGTCGTGCGCGGCAGCGCCGACAAACGCCGATTGCCCCGGCCAGCCGTCACCCGGACCGCTCCAGCCAGACCTCGCCGGCTTCTGAGCACGCTCTCGAAGTGACCGGCCAGCTCTCGGGCACGACCGAACTGCGCGGCCCTGACCAGCACCAGGCCACTGACGTTGAACCCGCGGGTAGCTGTCTTGCGCCGCCACGCCTGATCGATCTCTCGTGCCTTTGAGGACTGTGGATCGCTCTCGCCATAGGGGCGCGGGCTACCCGGCCGCAGCGCCCAACGGACGACGACCTGCTCACCCGAGCGCAGCCCCGCCAGTCCGGTGAGCAGCGCCCGCGATGCCTCGATGGCACCATCGCCCGCGAGCAGACTCGGGGTCGGCACGAACAAGCGCAGCGCCAACGTCACCGGTTCGTCTGGCGACAGCTCGGCCTCGGTGATGCGCAGGCTCCCGATGACGCCGGTCAGGATCGACTCAGCCGAAGCGCGAACCGCCGCCGGGACCAGCAGGCAGTGACCGATGTGGCCCTCGCTGGCCGTGACCTCGGCGACCAGCTCCTGGGTATATGGCAGGCCCGACAGGCCGTCCAGGGCGGCAAAGGCGCGCAGTGGCTCAAGCGAGAGCGGGAACCGCAAAGCCAGCCTGACGCGCGACTCGCGCATGGCTCGCGTCTGGCGTGCCTCCACGGCCAAAATGCTCGATAGGAGCACTGAGCCGCCGCCGGTTGCCGCCAGCGCGGGGATGATGTCGGCGTTCACGGCTGCTGCCTCCGCTGCTTGGCTCGGGCCTTGGCCTCGCGTTCCCGGCGTTCGCGCAAGACCCGCTTTGCCTGGAGCCAATAAATAAGGGCGAGCTGCTCGGTATTAATCTCGTCTCGCCTTACACCTCTTACTTTGATGCGTCTACTCTGCGGCATAGGTAATGCACCTCCTTTCTGTTACATGATTTGTCCCTCCTTGATTGCGTAGTTCCAGTATCCCGTGCACCTCCATGTTCGGTCTTTGTTCACCCGTCTAGTTTCAAGCGAAATGAATCAGTGACTAATTGGCAGTCTGCACAGCGGAGTGCTAAAACCATCACCAGCGCCGGGAGTAACACCACACCAGCCGCAGCCCCGCCACGACAACGCCGACAACTAGCACCAGCGGCACGAGCGCACCGGCGAGCTTGGTGAGGGTGGGGCCGGCGGCGGCAAGCACCACCAGCCCCACGAACGCGAGTAGCAAGCACTGAGCGAGCCTGTTCACCGTCCGCTCCCGCTCAGGAGACAATCCATCGCCTCACCCAGCAACACGTCGGCGGCGTCGCGCTCGACGCGGAGATTGGTGTTCGCTTCGCGCAAGCCCTCGTTCTCCAGGCGAGCCGCATTTAGCGCCGTCCGCAAGCGAGCGTTTTGCTCCACCACCGACTGTCGCTCGCGCTCGGTCATCGCCTCACCTCGATCGCCGTGCCCTCGATGACCTCACCGGGCGCTGTGGCTGCGGCTTCGTACATCGCCCGCGCCGTCGCCAAGGCGATGTCATCGATTTCTTGGCGGGCTCGGGCGTGGCGCAGCCGCTCACGGACCTGCCTGGCCCGCGCCTCCCTGTAGGGCGTGATACCCCAGCGCCACAGGGCGTAGAGCACCAAGCCCGCAACGACGAGGTGCCAGTAGGTCACGATCAGCATCACCACCATGACGACCGGTAGCAGGGCGATCACGATCCTCTCCCAGCCTCATAGACCACCGTCGCGATCCCGATAGCGCCAGCACAGGTAACCGCATGGACATACCCGGCCGCCTGCGGCGAACTCTGGGCCAGGACGCCCTCAAGGGCGCCGAGCTGGGCGGCTCGGATCATCCCGCGTTCGGTGGTGGTCGCCACCCGGTCGAGCCGGACCTGATCCTGGTGGCTAGCAACAAGGGCCGCGCCATCGATCCGCGCTAGCGCTCGTGATACCTGCCGGTCGAACGTCGAGGGAAGCAGACCCCCGGTTGGTACAAGCGAACTGCTCATAGACGTTGCTCCTTTCGATTTCGCTTTGCCTCCAGTACGATGAACGCCGCGATGCCCCACTCTTGGACTACAAGTGGGTCGAACTCAACCCACTAAGGCTCTTGCAGCTGCGAAGGCTTCTGGGATCATCAGCACCATCGGGCTGGAGCTGTATGAACTACTGCCCCCGCGTGGTGGTGCCGCTGGTGGGGCGATAGAGGGGAGGCCGAACCTCTCCCGATTGGGCTTTGTCCACTCAAACCTAGCTTCGGCAGAGCCCACGGCGACTGAGATAGCCGCTGCCACCCGAAAGGCCATTCGCGTAGCCAGCAATCAGCTCACTTCACAGATACGCAGCCGAGATGCTCCTGGGCTCGACTACGGGTCTGCTGTCCGTACCCTTCTCTGCCTGGAGCCAGGTACTGAGACCTGGGCACTGCGAGATCGCCGCGCGCGAGCGGCCAAAAAGCTAGGTTATAAGGTACGCACACTCACGAAGACGCACTACCCAAACTCGAGTAAGGGCGTCTCCTATCAGCCGAGCTATGAGCTTGCGCTAATGGATGCGCTCGGACGCAAGCTGCTGGATGCTGAGCAAGACTATCTCAACGCTCACGCTATCAGGGACTTGCGCACAACACGAAGGCGCATGGGTGCAGTCACACTATCTGAGCCACAGACGCTTCTTTATCAGGTCTGGGATGCGCTCGATGAGATTGCCGTCACGCTGGTGGGCGTCATCATCGGCTGTAGGGCACCTTTCCCCCTATTCCGAGACCTAGACGCCTATCTCCGCACCGTAGGCACCATACTCGTAGCCTGGCACATGGCTGTCGGTATGTTCGCCGACGACGTTGACCTGCAACCATTGGGCGCTAGGGCACGATTTGATGAAGTCGACTCAGCTGTTCTTGTTCGGACCCTTCACCAATGCTTCCCAGCCTCGGCATATGAAGCCTGGAGCGAAACCTGCACGATCACAGAAGACGGCGGGTCGGTGACGGTGACGGTTAATGGCAAAAACCTGTCGTGGGCGACATTGTTTGCTGAATGGATCGGAACCTGCGGTTGTGACCTTGTGAGTAAGGCTCAGCCCGATTGTGCCGTTCATCGCGTATTGCTCGTCACGGAGGAGCTGAAGCGGCGGGTAATACGCGAGTGGGAGTGTCTGCATAAGGCACTCAGTACCTCACCAGAACAGTTTTCCTATGGCTATGTGAGATCCGACGAGTTCCGGAGGAACCTGAGCCTGCGTATTGACAAATAGACAGAAAAGTGTATTATAGTGTTGGGCAAGTCCGGTCGGGTGAATCTGCTCGCAACGTGCGTTGTGGGCAGCAACCCCCGAGATCGGAGAAGTGAAATGCTTGATGCCCTGCGTAAGCGTAGTTCGTACTCCATCCAGATGCTGTTGGGAAAGGCGGCGTACTGGATATGTGAGGTACTAGAGGATCACGCAATGCAAAGCACAACTGGTACGCTCCAGGCGGCCGGCGAGACGCTGGCGGCCTTTGAGGTACTCAATGTCGAGAGGGCGCTTGACGAAGCCGATTTGCCGCTCTCCATACGGCGAGCACTACCCCGATTCACTCGGCAAGAGTGGGGCGAGGTTTTGGCTATCGCTCAGTTCAACCGGGACTTTACTAGGGCTGAGCTTGAGAGCCCACAATGGGCACACCTGCGGAAGTCCCCGGCTCAGCCATAAAAGACTGGCCGTTCCACCGCCCCCGGCGCTCATTCCGAGCGCCGGGGGTTCTCTTTTCTCCACGCGCTAATTCCACCACCTCGCTACTTCACAACTTGCGCGTACACCACCGCTTTCTACCAATGATGGTTCGTAGGTTGGCCGGTAGCTGCCCGCAGTACGGTCACGACCGAGCTGAGGCCACCGCGGGGCTTGACGCCGACCGGAAAGACGAGCCGCTGCGCGGGAAGCCGGTCGGGCTTGTCAGGGAGCGGAAGCCGTGCGGCGCGCCTCCAGCAACACAAAGAGGTCACTGACTGAGGTCGGGGCGTCCTCGACGGTTTCGTTGTTTGCGGCCGTCAACGTAACGTGACCACTGTGCGCTCCGGTCGGTATCCGACGGAAGCTGAATGCGGCTTTCCCGTTCTTGACGATCGGTGCCATGACATAGGCTGCCACGAGCGCTACGTGTGCGGCGGCACGCCAGCTGACGCTCCGACGCATGATCGGCTCACCGTTGGGTTCTTTGCCGATTTCCACTTCCGGGCCAAGCTTGGCGGGGAGGGAATGCACCGCACCGCCAGCGCGGCCAGACATGGGATACAGAGCCTCGATCGGCCCGAGGCATGGAGCTCCGTCGACGAATGAGACGCAGCGTTTCGAGGTGGTGGCGGTCGCGGTGGCGGTCGGCAGAGCCGCAACACAGACGAGAGCGATAGCGCCGGCCAAGCTGACGAGCCTCTTCAAGAAAAGTCCTTTGCAGCAGCGATGGTGGCGGGTCGATGCCTGCACTCCGCCTCAGACGATTGTCAGCGTCGCACTGTAGCGAATTGTCTGCACCGCCGTCAAGTTGCAGCGGACCCACATCACGACCGCCAACACGCAGCTTGCTCGCGTCGTCGCACTTACGACCGCACCGCCGCGGTGTCAGAGGACACCTTGACCACGCAGCGGCCTCACCCGTAGCTTCGGCGGCCCATAAACCAAGCGGCCCCGGCACGGGTGGTAGCCCGCACCGAGGCCCGGACACGAAGGAGCTGGTACTCCCCATGCCCGATGCCCAGCCTATCCCTGACCTTGCCGCCCAGGCGCGCGAAGTCGAACGCGACATCCTCTATCTGCTCACCGACCCCGACGACAACCAGCCGCTCTGGACGCTCGAGGATCTCTCCCGCGAGATGGCCGAGCACGACATCCTGAGCTACATCGACCCCCTACAGCGCGCGGGACTCGTCCACCGCACCTCAGACGGCCACGTCTTCGCGAGCCGCGCAGCGGTACGACAGATCCAGAACGTCGGTCACAACGTCGCCTGAGCGCGTGCGCCCATGCACGTCGCCGAGCTGGGCCTCAGCCCGGCCGCTTTCGCCTGCCTGGAAGCGGCCGGGATCACCGACGCCAGCCACCTCGCCACCCATACCGCCACCGAACTGATCGACAGCGGGCACTTCGGTTCCGCAGAGCTGTACGAGATCGTCTGCTGCCTCAACGAGCACGGCCGCTCACTGCCGCCGATACACGGCGGTCGTGACCGCGTCCCAAACGCACGCAACCGCGAGATGCTGCGCCTACGACTCATCGAGAGGCTCAGCCTCGCCGAGATCGGCAGGCGAACCGGCGTGTCGCAGGAGCGCGTGCGCCAGCTCCTGCGGCTGCACTTCGGCCTGAGCGGAACACGTCAACGCTTCGACAGGCGATGAAGTGATGCCCGCTAAGAAATCACTCGCAAACCAAACGCTCGGCAAGGCTATTCGCTCTGCCCGGGAGCATCGCGGCCATACGCAGAAAGGATTTGCCAGGAAAGCGCGCATGGATCGCTCCTACTATGGGGCTATCGAGCGTGGCGAGTTCAACCTCAGCATCGATACGGTTCTCAAGATCGCCGCTGCCTTGGAGATGACGGCGTGCGAGCTACTCGGGCGAGCCAAGCTCTGAGCGACACGGTTACGAGCGCCCACATCGGCCGCTCCACCGCTCCACGACTATCCAAAGACAAATACCGCACCAGCCAGCACGACATTTAGACCAAGTGCGATCCGTCCGGGTACTGAGACACCGAGACGGTCGCTATACGGAAACTTTTCAGGATCCCAAGCAAACACCAAAGCGAACATGCCGAACCCGAATAGAAGCGAAGCGGTATAGCCGAGGTTCAACAGGACGGTGTGATGATCTCCGAGTAGAAAAAGCCCCGCGAGCATGGGAGCAATCCCAGCACTCATCGCTTGAGCCGCCGCCAACGCCCAGCCAACGACCCGACCTATCTCCGTATCCCGCGCAAATCCTGGCGGTCCAGACTCAAGTGTTGCCCATTTCACCCGATAGTGGCTTTCAACCTTGCCCTGAACAAGATAGCCCGATATTTCACTGACGAGCACCAGCACGGCCGCGACGATAAATGGAGCGGCCTCGATCGCCATCGATACGCGCCTCTAAGTACCGGCTTTGGGTGGCAAGAGCCTAAGATTGAGAGCTTCCGAAGGATAGGGCTCGTCGGGTCCTGTGGGATTTAGGGCTACACGCCAGTAATCGAGCCGAACGGATGCATGACACGGGAGCAAGCCATCTGCCAGCCCGTCGCGTACGATTAGACGCGCCTCGAACACGGGCAGGGGATCGTCGGTGCCCGCGTCGACGGTGCTGCTACCGCTGTATGTGCTTCCGTGAGCCTCGTATTCCAACTCCGCAGGGCAGCTGGCTTCCATCATCAGCTCGTAGGTGACCGTGGAGAGGTTGATCGCCTCCGTCGTATGGACTGCCTTGCTTCCCTGTTCGAGCTCGGCTGGAGCAACAGATGATCTAACGGAAAACGTAGCGCGCTGCCTCGGGAGCGTGAACACCCGTCTGGCCTTGATACTAACCGACACGAAACTCGCCTTGCTCTAGATGACGAGTCATGTTGGCCGCGATGTCTGCAAGCTCGTCGGCATGTTCCCCCACCGAGGGCGCACCTGTGGTCTCCAGCAGGGCAGCGCAGAGTTCACGATCGAACACGCGAGCCGCGAGCCCGATCTCGCCGGCTTCCATCGGCTCATCGACGTGCCTAGGCAGGCGGGCGGCTTCGAAGGTGAGGTCGAAGTCATCCAGCTCAAGCCGCAAGAAGGCCAGGAGACGTGTGCGAGCGCTGGCGTAAACCTCCGGCACGCCCATGATCTGGCGGTCGAAGGCTGATCTGGCACCCAACGGCAAAACGATCGCTCGGCCTCCCGGCGGCAGGTCCATTACGCACCGAACCCGCGCCAGCCCAGCGGCTACTGGCAGCAGAGATGTCCAAGTCAGACCATACGAGCCATGCTTCAACTCGACGACGAAGCTTGCGCCGTCGCTAAGCGGTACGCAAACGGCGTCAGCGTCGTGCACTTTGTACCGGACGAGATCCTCAATCACGGTATGAGTAGGACGCTTGACGGAGGACCAGAATTGGCTCGACACCGTTAGTGGACGGACCTCGGTCAGATGCCGTACCGCGTGGATCTGGCGGCGAACCGCCGGCCGGCCGATATCGACTACGGATGATCGCCCGATGCGGCCGAGGCGCAGCGAGCGCAGCGCCTCTCGCACGTCTTCGGTCGAACCTATCTTTGAGCGGGTCTGGACGACACGAACATCGCCAAATGACCTCCGCTTGTTCGGGCGGGTCTGAGCTGGCTTGAGAGCTGTATTTGGCATCGGGATCCTGGGGTCGCGCGCGACCGCGACACAATAGCGGACGAACGAGGGGCAGAGCCCGATGGTGCGAACGGAACCGAGCAGGAGCGAGTAGCATTGCGTGTTCCCAGATTTTCCTTTCGCGTTACGCGATTCGCGAAATTGAGACTAGATGGCAGCCCGGACAGATCAGTTCCCAGCTCTTCAATTCGCCTCGAAGCGGCTCCTCGGTAGCGCCTACCGCCTGGAGTTCGCGGCCTGGATCCACCGGAACGGATCGAGCCCGATCAACCCAACTGCGTGCCGGCGGGCACTTGAGAAAGTCTCGATGCGGCCGCCGAGCCATACGTCCCTCGTCAAGGAGATCGAACATCTGCGGGAGGTGGGAATGCTCTCAGTCCTCGGGGTGTCCGGCGGCGAGGTTTGGTTTGAGACCACAAAGAAGGGGAGGAAGTCGGTGTACTTCCGCTTGTGTCAAGAGTTGCTTGTCCAACTCGATCCATCACTGGCGCGTCGCGCGGAACAAATCGAGTCGGGCACCGACGAGAACCCGCCAGCACCTGCGTAGCTCGTGAGTTCTTCGTTCCGCAGAGGTCCGTCTCGCTCTACCGCCCCCTGCACTGATCGCACAGGGGGCGGTAAGACGACTCGCGGAGTCACTACGTGTGCTCAATCGGGTTGTGCCCCGAGCCTGCTCATCGCCTGGTTCAGTGCGTACTCGTAGGCGAACACGGCATCCGCTCCTGCTGGCAATGGCTCAGCGTTGTCGCGAAGGGCTTTCAGCACATCCCAATCGTGCTCCCTGGTCGATACGAGCGCTATCTGGGCTGCCCGCTCAAGCGACATGCACCCTTGCTCATCGACAGCGTGGGTCTCAAGCATGTCGCAGATGAAGTCCAAGAGGCTTCCTCCCGCCCACACAATCCTGACCTCCTGGTCTGCCATAAGGGACACCTAGCTTCCGTCGCTACTTCACCCTCCTGAATCATCCAAAGAGGGGATCCATTGAGGAACGCGACAGTTCCTAGTGAACAGGATCCATGTGTCTGCATGCAAGCATAGGAAGAATGCGACCCATGCGGCTAATGCCGCTTGTGCGACGCGTAGCGGCTTATGAGCACAACTCGATATGAGATAATGCCATCATGACTGATAAGGACGATCCCGTTCCATCCGACGAGGTGGTGTGCTCGAATGGAGGCTGCGGATACAGCTTCGGTGAGTATCCGGCGGGGATGGGACCGACCAGGACAGCCTGTCCACGATGCGGCGAGATGGCTCGCACCGTGAAGAAGACGTTCCATGCCACCGTTACGCCTTGGGCCTCGCTGCAATATGAAGCTTTTCCGGCGGGCACCAAAAGCAAACACCGCCGCTTTGCCTGGGGCTTCACGGGCTGGGATTTCAGCGTAGCGCTGGGACGCTTTGTGCGAAAGGAGTCGAGCTATAGCAAGCGAGGAAATAGACGCTATGAGCATGTCGAAGACCCCGAGACCGGCGACGTGTTGACCCATCAAGATCATCCATTGACCGAGCACACGGGCCACGGGTCCGCTAAGTTCAAGAACGGGTAATCCCGCGCGACGGTCTCAGCTGCTCTCCGGCCGAAAGATTCGGGCTGTCGGCATCCCGCAGGATGAGCTCCCCACGGAACAGCTCGCGATGGTCTACTAGATGCAAGCCAGACGACAGGCAAAGGAGAGGCGGGAGAAGGGTGCGAAACGGTCGCCGACGGTAATGCTTATGCTTGCGTCTGAGCGTAACAGGATTATGCTGAGAACAGCAACCATGTAGGGGTTATATGCCAACTATTTCTGAGAGCCAACTTGCGACCTGGACTAAGCCAGCATTCGATAACGAGGATCAAAGGCGCGGCGATACCGAGCGAATGATTCGCGAAGCGATAAAGGGTCACGCCCTCCTCAAGGCCCTGCCTATCGATGTCTATGCCAAGGGGTCATACAAGAACAACACAAATGTTCGCAGGGACAGTGACGTTGATGTCGCCGTCGAGTACACCGGGATCCTCTTGTTCGACTACGGGCCGAACACAAATCAGGACGAGGTCTGGCGTGCGCTTGGTATGTCAGCCTACGCCGGCCCATTCCGCAAGGCAGACGGCGGCACGGATCTCAGTCAGTTCAAGAGTGCCGTAGGGGATGCACTGGTAAGTACCTTTGGGTCTGCGGCGGTCGCCCGGCATAACAAGGTGTTTACCGTGCGTGAGAGCGCTCGCTCGCTCGCCGCCGACATCGTCCCATCTGCCTCTTATCGCCAATACTTTTCCTCGTCAAGTTTCAATCAGGGCATTCGCCTACTACCCGACCGCAGCCCCGGGCACTACATTCATAACTATCCCCAACAGCACTATGACAATGGTGTAAGCAAGAACCAAAACACATCCAAGCGCTACAAGTGCGTCGTGCGCATCCTAAAGAATCTTGAGAATCAGATGGTCAAGGATGGTGCAAGTCCGGTAGTGGCCAGCTACCTGATCGAGTCGCTTGTCTATAACACTCCAAACGCGCACTTCTCCAACGGAACGACTTGGGGACAGCACACCCGAAACGTACTTGGCCATATCTGGCACGAGACCGAGACTGCCGACTGTGAAAAGAGCTGGAACGAGGCGAATGACATCAAGTATCTGTTCCATTCATGGCAAAAGTGGGATCGAGATGAGGCCCGAGCGTTCGTTCACGCTGCGTGGCAGTATGTGGCGAAGAGCTGATGCCGTCAGCGAACTGGATCCGGGTAGTCATCGCCCTGGTCGCCCTAGCGATGGTCGGCCTTACCGTATTGACAGGCGACTCAATAGACCAGCAGGGTCTACGCTGGCTAGGAGGGATCGCCTCCGGGATCACGCTTCTGCTCTTGGCCTTTGATCGCTGGATCTGGAGATGGCCACTCATTCGTAACGCGACTGAGCTAAGCGGCAGCCGGATCATTCACGGTACCTGGCGCGGCGCGCTTAGCTACGTTGCTGACGCAGATGGCGCGCCGGGCGAGCAACGCATCTTTATGGCAGTACATCAGACCTATTCGGCTGTAAATGTGCGGTGCTACTTCCCGACACAGAACTCCGAGTCATGGTCCCTGACAGCAACTATCGAGAGGGATACGCACCGCCAGGTTCTTCGATACATCTATCGCCAGCAGGCCGCCGCTCCCAATCGAGCGCGAAACCGGGCGACAGAGGGAGCCTGTGAGCTGGCACTCGTTGGCCGTCCTGTTGAGGAGATCTCGGGCTCCTACTACGCAGAGCGGGGAGGCAAGGGTACGATCAAGTTCGATGGTTATTCCGCGAAGGTGGCCGGATCAGCCGACCATGCGTCACGTATGTCTTTTCGAGACCTCCCATAGCGCTTCCCGCAAAGCCTCAACCCGGTGTTCGGGGTTTGTTCGTAGTACCCGAAAGTCCATAGATGTTTTGTCTCGGGACATGCTGGACGCGTGTCTCGGGAGATTGTGGTCAGTTTAGGGTTGTGTGGGGCTGGTAGTTGCGGGTGGGGTCGAGTGTGAGCTCGCGGATGAGTTGCCCTTGGAGGTCGATGACGTGGATCTGTTGGTCGGCGATGAGGAGCTTGACTGGCCGGCCTTTGTGGGCTCTGTCTAGCCCGATTTTGTAGAGCTTGCTGTGGTATCGAAGGCTGATCTTGCCGGTCTCGTCGACCTTGTCTTGACGGGCTCGGAAGTGGGCTTTGGTGTCCTGGCCGGTGGGTTTGGGCTTGATGCGGGTGCTGTAGGCCTGTAGCGGGGTGCGTCCGTCGAGGGCTCTGTGGGGGCGGATGTCGTTGTAGTAGTGGATGAACGTGTCGAGCTGGGCCTGTAGCTGTGGGAGGCTGTTGGCGGGTGGCTGCTTGGCGAGGTAGCGCTTGAGGGTCTGGTGTAGCCGCTCGACCTTGCCGCAGGTTTGTGGGTGGTAGGGCCGTGAGTTCTTGGAGGCGATCCCGAGCCGCTCGAGCTCTGACTGCAGCAGCACCTTGCCGTGGCGGGGGCTGGCTGTGAACACTGCGCCGTTATCGGAGAGCAGCGATGCGGGCAGGCCGTGCAGGGTGGCGGCCTTGTGGAAGCTGTCCACAACGTCCTTGGCTTTGGTGGTGGGGTAGGCGTCGGAGGCCAGGAACAGGCGGGAGTGATCGTCGATGAAGTTGAGGATCTCCGCGTGCTCGCCGCCGGCGAGCTGCCAGTGCGTGATGTCGGTCTGCCAGGTCTCGTTTGGTAGGTCTGCCTGGAAGCGGATCAGCGAGCAGCGAGGCCGCTTCTGGGGCTGGGGAACGATCAATCCCTCTCGTTTGAGGATTCGCCAGATCGTTGCCCGGGAAGGAACCGCCTTGATGCGCCCGGCGAGGTGGTAGGCGATCGTCGCCGCGCCGGCGTCGTGGCCGTCCGCCTGCAGCTCGCGGCGCAGCGCCACGATCGCCTGCACGACCTCAGCCGTGGTCTCGTGTCCGCAGGAGCGTGGCCGTCTGGAGCGCGGCTCGAGCGCCTCATAGCCTCCTGCCCGGTAGCGCTTGATCAGCACATAGATCCAGCTCTTGCTGATCCCGTGAGCAGCCGCGATCTCTCTCGCGCTCCTCCCCTCCAACAACACCGCATCCACCACATACCGCGCCAACCCCGTCCCATCCATACCAGCCGCCTTTCGTAGGCGTCCAGCATGTCCCGAGACATCAGTCCACTATGTGCCGCAACCACACAACCCTAGCTCCATAGACAAATCACGCGCAATAGGCTCCGCCTCATGGAGCATGTGACGTTGCGAGAGCACGACCCCGGTGTAGTCGTGATGAGCGTCGATCGACCGCCCGCCAACGCGATGTCCGTCGAGCTGCTGCGGGACGTCCTTGCCGGTGTCGCGCAGGTCGCGAGCGCGCCGCCAAGAGCGCTGGTCCTGGCCGGGCGGCCCGGGGTCTTCTCTGCGGGAGCCGATCTCAAGCTGGTCCCCGGCTACGGCCCCGAGGAGCAGCGCGAGATGGTCGCGAGCATCAACGCGATGGCGCTCGACGTGTACGAGCTGCCATGCCCGGTGATCGGCGCGATCACGGGGCACGCGATCGCCGGCGGCCTCGTGCTAGCGCTTTGCACCGACCTCCGCGTCGCCTCGAGCGAGGGTCGCTACGGGCTCACCGAGGTCAAGGTCGGCGTGCCCTACCCACAGGCGGCGATCGGGGTCGTGGCGGCGGAGCTCGCACCACACGCAGCGCGCGTGCTCGCGCTCGGCAACGAGCTGATCGACGCGGCGGAGTGCCTGCGTCTCGGGATCTTCGACGAGGTCCTCGCGGCCGACGAGGTCCTGCCCCGCGCCCTCGCACTCGCCGCCAACCTCGCCGCGCTGCCGGCCGACGTGTACGCGCGCACCAAGCACGACCTACGTGCCGCGACCATCGAGCGGCTCCGAAGCGCGGCAGCCGACGATCCGCTCCTCGCGAGCTGGGTGAGCTGAAGCCGTCTTCGCCCGCCCTTGACATGTGACTAATTAGTCACCTATCATCCACCCCGTGGACGAGGTGTTCAGAGCCCTGGCCGACCCGACGCGGCGCAGCCTGCTCGACGAGCTGTTCGAGCTCGATGGGCAGACGCTGGGCCAGCTCGAGCGGCGACTGCCGATGACGCGCTTCGGCGTGATGAAGCATCTGAAGGTGCTCGAGGAGGCGGGGCTCGTGACCACGCGCAAGCGCGGGCGCGAGAAGCTCCACTTCCTGAACCCCGTCCCGATCCGGCTCGTCCACGACCGCTGGGTGAGCAAGTACGCCGAGCCGTGGGCGGCGACGCTCAGCGGCCTAAAGCAACGACTCGAGGAGGAACCCGAGATGACCACGCAGGCAGAGATCGACGCGCAGCCCAGCGGCAAGCGGCCGTGGACGGCAGCCCCAACGGACAAGGTCTTCGAGATCTACATCAAGACCACGCCCGAGCGCCTGTGGGAGGCGATCACGGACGATGAGACGCGGCGCAAGTACTCCTTCGGCGTCGGCGTGCGCTCCGACTGGACACCAGGCGCGAGCATCGAGACCTACCACCCGTCCGGCGTCGCGATCGGCGAGGGCGAGATCCTCGAGGTCGAGCCGCCGCTGCGGCTCGTCCACAGCTTCAGGGCCCTGTGGAGCGATGAGGTCAAGGGCGAAGGCACCTCGCGCATCACATGGGAGATCGAGCCCATCGGCGACTCGTGCCGGCTGACGCTCACCCACGACCGGCTGCGCGAGAACGCCAACAGCGAGCTCTACGGCGGCTGGCCGATGATCCTCTCCGGCCTGAAGACGCTGCTGGAGACCGGCGAGAAGCTGACCACGCCCGGCTCGCTGCGATACGAGCAGGCCTGATCAGGCGAGCCCCAAGAGCGCCGGCAGCCGATCGAGCGACGCGACGAGCTCCGCGCCTGCATCCCGCAGCGCGGTCTCGTCGCTGTCGGCGCCGTAGCCGAACGCGCGCATGCCGGCCGCCACCGCCGCGGTCACGCCCGACGGCGTGTCCTCGACGACCGCGCAGCGCGCCGGCTCCGCCCCCATCGCGCTCGCCGCCGCCAGGAACAGGTCCGGGTGAGGCTTGCCGCGCGGCACCGAGTGAGCCGAGAACAGCGCGTCCTGCGCGAACAGCGGGAGCAGGCCCGTCAGCCCCAGCGTCAGGCGCGTCTTCTCGAGCTTGCCCTGCGAGGCGACGCACACCGCGACGCCGGCCGCGGCAACGCGCGTGACCGCGTCGGCCGCTCCCGGGACCGCCTTCAGGTCTCGCCGAAATGTCTCAGCGCGCTCGCGCTCGTAGCGCGCAAGCCAGTCCTCCGGCAGCGGGCGGCCGAGCTTCGCCTCGACCTTCGCGAGGACCTCGTCGAGCCGCAGCCCCTGATAGTCGCGCCGGGACTCGGCGAGCGTCGTCGGGAGGCCTTCGGCGCTGATCATGCTCGCGATCACGCCGCACGAGATCGCCTCGCTGTCGACGAGCACGCCGTCGCAGTCAAAGATCACGAGTTGCAGGTCGCTCACGGCCTGCACCCTTGCACGCTCGACCACGCCGGTGCATCCGCGTCCGTCGCCCCGCCCCGCTCGCGCTTACCCTTCATACATGCCGAACATCGACGATCCCCTCTTCGACGAGCCGCGCGAGCACCCCGGCTTCCAGTGCAAGCGCGCGCGACTCAGCCGCCAGGCCGGCAGCGAGCGCCTCGGCTTGAGCCTGTGGGAGGTGCCGCCCGGCGAAGCCGCCTACCCGTACCACTTCCACTACACCGAGGAGGAGCTCGTGCTCGTGGTCGAGGGCACGCCGAGCCTGCGCACGCCCGACGGCTGGCGCGAGCTGCGCCAGGGGGAGGTCGTCGCGTTCCCCCGCGGCGAGCACGGCGGCCACCAGCTCGTCAACCGCACGGCCGGGACGGTGCGCTTCCTGTCGTTCAGCACGAGCGGCGAGCCCGACGTCGTGATCTACCCCGACTCGGGCAAGCTCGGCGCCTTCGAGCGCCTGCCCGACGGCGGCGGCCTGTGGACGCTGTTCCGTCTCGGCGACGCCGCCGACTACTACGACGGCGAGCAGCCGCCGGCCTGACCGGGCAGCCGCGCCTAGCGCTCGACGACGACGCGCACCGTGTGCAGCAGCCGGTCGCTCGCGCCGCGCACGCTGCCGCCCAGCTCGAGCGTGTTCTGCACGTACGCGAGCGTCTCCGCCGTCAGCCGCTCGCCCGGCAGCACGTTCGGTATGCCCGGCGGATACGTCGCCAGCGACTCCGCCGCGATCCGCCCGGCCGCCTGCGCCGCCGGCACGACCTCCTGCGCGCCCAGGTACGCCTCGCGCGGGGTCATCGCCAGCTCGCCCCACGGCGGCGGCGCCGCGAAGCTGGCCTGCGCGCCGCCGGGGTCGAGCCCGACGCGCTCCGCCGCGATGCGCAGCGCGCCGACGAGCCGCGCCGCCTCGGGCAGGCCGCGCTCGCCCATCCCGAACACCGCCACCAGCACGTTCTGGCCGTACAGCTCCAGGTTGATGTCGTCGATCTCGCGCAGCAGCGGCGCGAGCTCGTAGCCGCTCGCGGCCACGCCGCGCACGTCCACCGCCAGGCGCAGCGGGTCGTAAGCGAACACGCCCGGGCGTCCCGCCAGCCGGTCGTCGAGCACGTCCAGCCCGTCGATCGCGCGGATCTCATCGCGCGCCCGTGCGATCGCGGCCATCGTCGCGCCGAGCAGCTCGCGTCCGTGCACCGCCGCCTGCCGGCGCGCCGCATCGAGCGACCCGCACAGCAGCGAGTTGGGGCTCGTCGACTCCGTCAACGTGACCGCGCGGTCGACCATGTCCTCGCCGATCAGCTCGCCACCGCCGTCGCCGAGATGCAGCATCGCCGACTGCGTCAGGCTGCCGACGATCTTGTGCGTGCTCGAGATCACCAGGTCCGCGCCGAGCGACAGCGCGTGGTCGGGAAGCTCCTCGTGGAAAGCCATGTGCGCGCCCCAGGCCTCGTCCACGACGAGCGGCACGCCGCGCTCGTGCGCGACCGCCGCCAGCGCCCCCACGTCCGCGACCGCGCCGAAGTACGTCGGCGAGATCACCCACGCCGCGACCGCCCTGGGGGTCGCGGCGAGCGCGCGCTCGAGCGTCTCCGGCGACAGGCAGTGGGCGATGCCCAGCTCGGGGTCCACCTCCGGCGCCGCGAACGTCGGGCGCAGGCCCGACAGCACGAGCGAGTCGATCGCACTCGAGTGCGCGTTGCGCTGGATCACGACCTCCTCGCCGTAGTGTGCGAGCGCGAGGCCCGCCGCGAGGTTGCCCTGCGAGGCGCCGTTGATCAAGAACCACGCGCGTTTCGCCCCCCACGCCTCCGCCGCGAGCCGCTGCGCCTGCTCGAACGGCGTCGGCTCGACGCCCACGTCGATGCCGTGCGTCAGCGCCGGGATGTCGAGGCTCACCGCCCGCTCGCCAAACGCCCGCAGCATGCCCTCGTCGGCGCCCGCCCCGCCCTTGTGCCCGGGCACGTGCAAACGCGCCGGCTTGCGCTCTGCGTACTCGCACAGCGCATCCAGGTACGGCGTCTGGTCCTGGCGCTCGGTATTCACCCGGCGCTCAATTTTGTGCCCGCCATGAAACAAAGGCGTGTCAACACTGAGTCTTTCTACCAGCTTCACGCGTCTCGACCATCAGCGCGGCTAGCGTGCTCGACGTACTGCAGAAATATGGCCCGGCGGTGCGCCAACACCCCGGGCCCGGCACCGAGTTGCTCGGCCTCGATGCCCGTAGATTGTCCCGCAGTGCGGCTCCCGCCGCACCTCCCGGGCGATCGCGGAATCGGCCTGCGCCCTCGGCGCCCTCGAACAGAGGAGACGCCATGCCCCACCGCGACCGACCATCACGCCCCAAACACCCGGCTCCCCCATCCGACGAGCTCGTGCTCGCCGCCATCGAGCGCGCCGTGCGCCACCAGACACGCGACACCCCGGCGGTCCCCGTGTGGACGATCCTCGAGCACCTCGGCATCGGCCGGCGCTCAGCCGCCGCGCGCCACGTGCGCGAGCGGCTGGAGGCGATGCAGGAATCCGGCCTGCTCGAGCGCGCTCGGCGCCACAGCGTGCCGACGTGGGCGCTCAGCGGCGCCGGGCTCGCGCACCTGCGAGCGGCGCGGCGCGCGGGCCTGCTGACGCCGCTGCCCGAGTCGCCGCAGCATCGCGCCTGGCGCACCGCGCACACCCTCGCCGCACAGGAGATCGAGCGCTTCCGCGAGAGCCTGCGCGAGCGCCTCGCGCGAGCCGCGCACCTGCTCGACGCCAGCCAGCCGCCGCCGTCAGACGCCTGGCTCGAGCTGGCCGAGGAGCTGCAACGCGCGTGCCGGCGCCTCGCGTCCGCCAGCCACTGCCTGTACGAGTGGGCCGAACCCGACGACTCCCGCGCCGACGTCGACGAGCACACAGAGCCGGCTGACGCGTCGCTCGGTACGCGCGAGCGCGCCCTGCGGCGGGCGCGGCGCGCCGGACGGCGCAACACCCGCCTGTGGGACGACGGGCCGGCGAGCTAGCGCCCCGCGGCCCCAGCGGACGGATCAATGCAGCGGCTGGGCGACCCGCAGCGGCGAGCCCGGAATCGCGTGCCTATGCTCGGCGATCACCCGCAGCGCGAATGCCCCGGCGGGATGCGCGCGGGCGCGCTCGACGAGCGCCGCCGTCGGCTCGTCCAGGCTCGCGCGCGGCGGCAGCGCCACCCCGTAGATCGCCGGCATGAGGACGGGCGCGCACAGCGCCGCGAACGTGAGGTCGGCGGCGCCGAAGCGCTCACCGCACAAATAGCGGCGGCCGTCGGCGAGCAGGCCCGCCGCGTAGTCGAGCTCGCTGCACACCTGCGCCTCGTCCTGGACCTCGACGCCCGGTCGGATCTCCAGCACACGGCGCACGAGGACGAGGAACAGCGGCAGGAAGGAGCGCATCACGCGGTCCTCCCAGCCCGGCACGCCCTGGTTGTTGAAGCGCAGCATCAGCTCGCGCTGGGCGAGCATGCGCACGTAGATCAGGCGCCGGCCGCTCGGCCCGAGCCGCTCGTCGAAACGACGGCAGAGGGCCTCCACCTCGCGGCGCTCGTCCCGATTCTCCGGATACAGGCGATGCTCGCTCGCGGTGCGCTCGTCGACCCACGCGAGGATCGCCGCCGAGTCGTCGATGACGCGCTCCGGTGTCACGAGCACCGGCACCGTCACGCCGCCCCCGGCGCGCCGCGCCGCCAGCTGGTGAATGCCCTGCACGTGGCGCTCCTCGCGGTACTCGAGCCCGACGCGATCCAGCGCCCACCGCGCCTTCTCGCAGTAGTGGCTGATCGGGATCGTCACCAGCCGCAGCATCCGAGAGCGAGTATGACCCCTTTGCTAGGGTGGCGCGCGAGGTGCCGCGCTGACATCCAGCCACGCCCCAGGCGACCGCGCCCGAGCGCGCGAGGGGCGCTTCGCGCGGGTTCCCGCGCCCGCGGGACAGTTCGAGGAGTGGCAGATCGCGCTGCACGGACGTCGCGCCGTCTACAGGATCGCCGGCAGCGGACCGCCCGTGGTGCTGATCCACGGCATGCTCAACTCCTCCAGCCACTGGCAGTCGGTCGCGCTCGAGCTCGCGCGCGAGCACACCGTCGTCGCGCCCGACCTGATCGGGCACGGCGACTCGGCGGCGCCGCGCGGCGACTACTCGCTGGGGGCGCACGCCGCCAGCATCCGCGACCTGCTCGCCGCGATCGGGATCGAGCGCGCGACGATCGTCGGGCACTCGCTCGGGGGCGGCGTCGCGATGCAGTTCTTCTACCAGTTCCCCCAGCGCGTCGAGCGCCTCGTGCTGATCTCCAGCGGCGGCCTCGGCCACGAGGTCAGCCCGATGCTGCGCACCGCCGCGCTGCCCGGCGTCTCCGCGCTCCTGTCCATGACGATCCAGCCCCGCCTGCTGGCGGCGCTCGCCGGCACCGGCCGCCGCATGCGCGAGCGCGCGCTCGCCGGCGGCGTTCACATGCAGGCGATCGCGCGAGCGCTGCGGCCGCTCGAGAACGCGGACGCCCGCCAGGCGTTCCTGACCACGCTGCGCTCCGTGATCGACGTACACGGGCAGCGCGTCAGCGCCACCGACCGCCTGTACCTGCTCGAGACGATGCCGACGATGATCGTCTGGGGCGAGCGCGACCACACGATCCCCCTCGTCCACGGCAGACGCGCGCACGAAGCGATCCCGCACAGCTTCTTCAGGACGCTGCCCGATGCCGCGCACTTCCCGCATCTCGAAGACCCACACGAGCTCGCACGGCTGCTGCGCGAGTTCATCGACGAGACCAGCCCCGGGCGTATCGAGGACGGCGACTGGGGCGCCGTGCTGGCGCGGCGCTCGCCGCGCCAGCGCCGACTCGGCGACGCCGCTTAGGCTGGCCTGCGCGAGCCTGCCCCCCGGGCCTGCGCGAACCTGCGTCGGGGGCCAGCGCGAGCCCGCCGGCTACGCCAGCGCGAGCCCTGGCGCGCGCAGCATCAGCTCGTCGTCGAGACACGCCAGCAGCGCATCCACGCACCGCGGGTCGAACTGCGTGCCGGCGTGGCGCACGAGCTCCTCGCGCGCGTGCGCCGTCGAGGAGCCGGCGCGATACGGGCGCGTGCTCGTGATCGCGTCGAACGCGTCCGCCACGAGCATGATGCGCGACGCCAGCGGGATCTCCTCGCCGCGCAGGCCCTCGGGGTAACCGGAGCCGTCGAAGCTCTCGTGCGAATGGCGGATCCACGGGACGATCGGCTCGAGCCCCTCCACTCCCGCGACCAGCTCCGCGCCCGCGACGCTGTGGCCCTTGATCAGCTCGAACTCCTCCGCCGTCAGGCGCCCCGGCTTGCACAGGATCCGATCGGGGATCGCCATCTTGCCGACGTCGTGCAGCGTCGCCGCGATCCGCAGCATGCCCAGCATGTCCTCCTGCCAGCCGAGCCGCGCGGCGATCGACACCGCGTGATCGGCGACCGCGCGCGAGTGCTCGTGCGCGGCGTCCATGCGCAGGTCGACCGCGTGCGCGAGCGTCGCCGCCCAGCTCAGCCGCTCCGTGACGCTGGCGTCGCGCTCGGCGCGCCCGTGGCGCGACGTGTACAGCCGCATATCCGCCTGGCGCATCAGCTCCTCGAGCTCCATGCCGTCCAGCGGGAACGCCGCTACGCCCGCCGAGCACGGTGCGCGCTCGCTCAGCGCCTCGAGCAGCCGCGAGGTGCTCTCGAGCGCGTCCACGGGATCGAGGTCGACGAACAGCACCGCGAGCTCGTCGCCGCCGATGCGCCCGATCGCGTCGGCCGGCCTGACCGAGCGTTTGAGCGTCTGCACGACCCAGCGCAGCAGCTCGTCGCCCGCCGCGTGCCCATGCTCGTCGTTGACTCGCTTGAAGTGATCGACGTCGAGCACCAGCACCGCGCCCCTGCCGGACTGACGGGCGGCGGTGCCGAGCACCGAGCTCGCGCGCTCTTCGAAGCCGCGCCGGTTCAGACAGCCCGTCAGCGGGTCTGCCCGCGAGACCTCCATCAGCGCCAAGCGCTGGCGATCGTGGTTGCGCGCCTGCCACGCGCTCATCGCCCCCGCGCACGCGAGCATCACCGCGAACACCGCCTGATACGCCCAGCCCATGCCGCCGACGGCGAGCGCGAGCGCGAGGTAGCCGGCGACGCTGAGCCCGCCGACGATCACCACCGAGCCGAGCGGGTAGGACATCGCGGCGAACACGACCGGTATGAAGAAGACGAGCGCCAGCGGGCTGCCCGTGCCGCCGTCCGCGAGCGCGCCGGCCGCGATCAGAGCCAGGTCCATGAGGCTCCAGCTGAGGAAGAACGCCTCGCGATAGCGGCTGCGCACGATCCGCTCGCGCGGCAGCAGCGACACGATCGCGGCGCCGACGAAGCCCGCCCCGAACAGCAGCGCGATCAGCGTGCGGTGAGGACGCTGCCACGTCAGCGCCAGGTACACCGCGCTCGAGCCGCACACCACGTAGCTCAACCACACGCCCGCCGAGACCGTGGCCACGCGCATGCGCACCGCCGACTGGTCGACGATCCCCCGATCCTCGTCGCCTTTCATACGTACTTATCGCCCATACCGGCGTACGCCTGAACCGGCTGTACGCCGGTTGGACGAGTCCTCACCGCTTGCGAGCAAGCTTGCGCGAGCGCGGGTGCACGACTGCGCAAGGCTTCGCGAACGTGATCAAGCCTCGGCGGCGGCGCGCCACGCGGGCGGATACGGCAGCGGGCTCAGCGTGCGCTCGAGCTGATCGCGCAGGTGCTCGAGCGGCGGCGGCAGCGACAGGCCCTCGCCGAGGTGGCGCTCGTCCTCGTCGACCGCGAAGCCCGGTCCGATCGTCGCGAGCTCGAACAGCACGCCGCTCGGCTCGAGGAAGTACACCGATTTGAAGTAGAAGCGGTCGATCACCGGCGTCGGGCGCGCGCCCACGTCGGCCACGCGCATGCGCCACGCCTCGAGATCCTCCATCACCGACGCGAACGCGACGTGGTGCACGGTGCCGGCACCCTGCGTGCGGTTGATCTCGGGCGGCGCCGGGTCATACGCGTAGAAGCCGCCGCGGCTCGCTCCGCGCACCTCCCAGTGCTCCCCCGCACCTCGCGTGAAGCCCATCGCCTCGCCCAGCAGCCGCTCGCTGCGAAACGGCGCGTTGCTGTAGGCGCGCACGCCCTCGAACCCCTGCAGCGCATGCTCGGAAGGGATCTCCGGGGACTCGGCGCTCAGCGGCGCATCGGCGACCGCGCTCACCACCAGCTCGTGTTCGAGGCCCTCCGGATCCGCGAACAGCAGGCTGTCCTCGGTCAGCTCGGCGTCAGCCCCGCTCGCGGTCAGCCGCTGCATCCAGAACTCGAGCGCCGAGCGCGAGCCGACGCGCCACACGATCCGGTGCACCATGCCCGCGCCCGCGACGCCGCGCGCCGCGCCCGGGTACTCGAAGAACGTCAGGTCCATCCCCGGCGAGCCGTGCTCGTCGCCGTAGAACAGGTGATACATGTTCGGTTCGTCCTGGTTGACGGTGCGCTTGACCATCCTCAGACCGAGCACGCCCGTGTAGAATTGGACGTTCGCGGCGGCGTCCCCCGTGATCGCGCTGATGTGGTGGATGCCCTCGAGCCTCATCGAGGTGCCATTATCGCCCGAGTGCAAGATGGATCGCTCATCCCGCGCTTCGGTCGCGCGCGACGCGACCCCGGGCTCGCGGTGCTCGAAGGCCTGCATCCGCTCAAGCACGCGCTGCGCTTCGACGCCGACGTGCTGGTGGCGGTCACGAGCGACGCGCGCGCGCTCGAGCGCCTGACGGCCGAGCTCGCGCCAGATCTCAGCGCCCGCCTGCGCGAGCTCGTGCGCGAGATCGACGCCGAGACCTTCGCGCGCCTCGCGCCGCTCGCGCCCGCCACCGGCGTGATGGCGCTCGCCGCGCGGCCGTCAGTCGACCCTCGCGCCGTGCTCGCCGATGCGCGCGACGCGCCCGTGGTCGTGCTCGAGGATCCTCGCGACCTCGGCAACATGGGCGCCTGCGTGCGCGTCGCCGCCGCGGCGGACGCCGCCGGCGTGCTCACCACCGGCAGCCACGACCCGTGGCACCCCGACGCGATCGCGCGGCGCCGCCGGGCTGCACTTCGCGGTGCCCGTCGCCCGCCTCGAGCAACTCGCCCAGCTCTCCGAGTCCGGGCGGCCGCTGCTCGCGATCGACCCCGACGGCGAGGCGCTCGAGCCCTCCGCGCTGCCGGCGCGCGCGGTGCTCGCGTTCGGCACCGAGCGCCATGGCCTCAGCGCGGAGCTGCTCGCGAGCGCCGACGCGCGCGTCAGCATCCCGATGCGCGCCGGCGTCTCGAGCCTCAACCTCGCGACCTCCGTCGCCGCCGTGCTGTTCGCGTGGCGGCTGTCGGCCCGGCCGCTGTCGCCGCTCCCTTAAGCCGCCGCTTCGACGCCGTCGAGCAGCAGCCAGTTGCCGCGCAGCGCCTCGCGCGCGCGTGCGAGCATCAGCTCGGCCTGCGCCTCGGGGTCCTCGCAGTCGGCCATCAGCCGCGCGATCAGCTCGCGCGCCTCGCGCGCGTGCTCGACGTCGCGCAGCTCGTGCACGCGGAAGTACTCCGTAGCCGGGCCCTCCGCACTGAAGCCGTAGTGCTCGGTCAGCCCTCGGATCTTCGTCGCCGAGATCGCGGGCTGACCCGCCTCGATCGCGTAAAGCACCGCAAGGTGCTCGAGCAGGCTCTCGCCGGCCGTCCACGCACGCACGCACGCACGCGTCTGCTCGAGCTCCGCGGCCGCCGCCCGCGAGTCCGTCGATGCGCGCGACGTCGATGCCGCGGCCCGCTCGAACTGCTCCCACAGCGCCACGTGCGCGGCCTCCTCCTCGGCGTGGCGGCGCAGCCCCTCGGCGTATCCCGCCGGCTCCGGCGAGGTCGAGCCCTGTGTGCGCGCCCTCTCGGCGGCCAGGGCGGAGGCATCCGCCAGCGCCACCACCGCTTGCCGGTACTCGCCCGCATAGAGGTCGAGCTCGCCGGCGCTCAGCTCGCCGGCGCTCCAGCGCTGGTAGAACGGGTGCTCGAGCACGTTGGTCGCGGCGCGTGCCTCGTCGAGTTGGGCCAGAACGTCCATTTGCGCGTTCCCTTCTGTTGGGTTCTCGGGTTGGCGGGGGAGGAGATCGCCCTCCCGACGCAGAAACCTACGGAGTTAGCGAGATGTTCGCGCGCCGAAGACTGGACCGCCGTCCGGACGGTATGCGAGGGTCGTCGTGGGAGTTGGCCCAGTAGGGGCAAAGGGGGTGGTGCATCATCATCATCGTCGCTTCAGCGCTAGGCGCCTTGGGGTTCAGCGCGGTGCTCGCCGTGGCGCTCGGACGCGCGGCCGCGATCGCTGACAGGAGCTCCGAGGAGGTGCTTGCGCAACGCCGCGCCAACCCTGTCATCGGGGGCTACCGCCAGAGCTACGCCGGGTTCTCGCGGGCCAAGGTGACGATCGCCCGCCGCTCGTCGATCACCCATACCTCCTCGCGAGCGCTCTGACGGGCCGGGCCGCCGGTATGCTGGGCGCCTGATGAGCGAGGTCACGCGCACGCCCGAGGAGGCGCTGCAGGGGCTCCCCGACTTTCCCTTCGTCTCGCAGCTATCGCGACCTCGACGGGCTGCGGCTCGCGCATCTCGACGAGGGCGAGGGCGCCCCGGTCGTCTTCTTCCACGGCGAGCCGACCTGGTCGTTTCTGTGGCGCAAGGTGATCCCGCCCGTGCGCGACGCCGGCTTTCGCTGCATCGCGCCCGACCTCGCCGGCTTCGGGCGCTCGGACAAGCCCACCGACATCGACTTCTACTCCTACGATCGCCACTGCGAGCTCGCGGGCACGCTGCTCGAGGATCTGGACGTGCGCGGCGCGACCGTCGTCGTGCACGACTGGGGCGGGCCGATCGGGCTGCGCCTGGCGATCGAGCAGCGCGAGCGCATCGAGCGCATCGTGATCCTCGACACCGGCCTGTTCACCGGCCACCAGAAGATGAGCGACGCGTGGATCGCGTTCCGCGACTTCGTCGCGCGCACCGAGGACCTGCCCGTCGGCTTCCTCGTGCGCGGCGCGTGCAAGACCGACCCCGGCGACGAGGTGATCGCCGCCTACGACGCGCCCGTATCCCGACGCCGCCTCGAAGGCGGGCGCGCGCGCGTTCCCGCTGCTGATCCCGCGCACGCCCGACGCGCCCGGAGCCGAGGCGGGCCAGCGCGTGCACGCGGCGCTGCGCGAGGACCGCCGCCCGACGCTGATGCTGTGGGCGGACTCCGACCCGGTGCTGCCGCTGTCGACGGGCGAGCGCTTCGCCGAGTCGATCGGGCGCGAGACGCCGCGTACGATCGCGGACGCGAGCCACTTCCTGCAGGAGGACCAGGGGCCGCTGATCGGCTCGCTGATCGCCGACTGGCTCACCGCCGGCTGAGCCATCCGCCACGCTGCGCCCTGGCCCGGCGCAGCGCGACGACAGCTCGCGCGAGGCGAGGTGCGGCTGTCACTCCCCGGCCGACTGCGTGATGCGCGGGCGCTCGGGCGCCGGCTCGAGCCCCGGCTCGGAGTGCGCCGCGCGCAGCTCGTAGTCGCGGCGGATGCTCGCGTCGGCGCCCGCGAGCACGCGGTCGGCCTTGATCGCCCGGCTGAGCCCCTCGCCGACGCCGCGCGGCAGCATCGAGACGAGCATGCTCGTGCGTTTGACGGACTTGGGCACCCACACGTCGACGATGCCGAGCTGCAGCGCCTCGACGATCGCATCCGCGACGTCCGTCGGCTCGCAGGCTAGGGATCCCGCGGACCGAGCCGAGCCCGGAGCCGAGCTCGGTGTTGACGACGACAGGCATCACGTAGCTGAGGTCGATGTTCGCGCCCATCAGCCGCAGCTCGCCGCGGACGGCCTCGGTGAGGCCGACGACGGCGTGCTTGGTCGCCGAGTAGGTCGCGCCGCCGGGGGCGCCGAACTTGCCCGCCTGCGAGGAGATGTTGACGATGTGCCCGCGGTCGCGCGGGATCATCCGCTCGAGCGCGAGCTTCATGCCGAGGATGACGCCGTGCACGTTGATGTCGACCATGCGCCGCGCGGTCAGGTCGTCCTCGTCGATGAAGCGCCCGATCTGCATGATCCCGGCGTTGTTGACAAGCACGTCGATCGGCCCGAGCTGCTCCTCGGCGGCGTCGAGGAACGCGCCGAAGGAGGCGCGGTCGGTCACATCGAGCTCGCAGCGCGACCGCGCCGGTCCGAGCTCGTCCGCCGTCTTGGTCGCGGACGCGAGATCGACGTCGCCGATCGCCACGCGCATGCCCTGGCGCAGGAACGCTTCGGCGGTCGCGCGTCCGATGCCCCGCGCGGCGCCCGTGATCGCGGCTGTCTGTCCCGCGAGGATGCGCGGTTGCTTGGCCATGGTGTCCCTCCTGAAGGTGGCTGGCTGAAGAGTCCTCTTGCAAAGCTAGCGCTTTGGCCAGCCAGCCAGCTTCCCCGTAGTATCGTCCCAGCCATGCCGTTCTTCAAGTTCGAGGGGCAGCGTCTCGCCTACACGGAGTTCGGCGGCGGGCCCGCGGCGGTCAGTCCGCGCGGCGCGCGCGGGCGAACGGCGCGCAGCGCGCCCGCAAACGGACGGCCGCTGGTGCTGCTGCACGGGCTGCTGCTCTCGCAGGAGATGCACCGCCCGCTCGCCGAAGACCTCGCCGCCCACGGCAACCGCGTGATCACGCTCGACCTGCTCGGCCACGGGCACTCGGATCGTCCGCGCGACATGTGGCGCTACTCGATGGCCAACTACGGCGAGCAGATCGTGGCGCTGCTGGACCATCTCGGGATCGAGCAGGCGGCCGTGATGGGCACCTCGCTGGGCGCCAACGCCGCGCTCGAGGTCGCCGCGCGCCATCCCGAGCGACTCCGCGGCCTCGTGATCGAGATGCCGGTGCTCGACAACGGCCTGCTGTGGAGCGCGTTGACGTTCACGCCGCTGCTCGTCGCGTTGACGTTCGGCGAGCCCGTGATGAAGCTGCTCGCGCGCACCACGCGCGCGGTGCCGCGCGGCTTGCTCCCGCACTACGGCAACGTCATGCTCGACCTCGTGCGCCAGGAGCCCGGGCCGGGCGGCGCGCTGCTGCAGGGCCTGTTCTTCGGGCGCATCGCGCCGCCGCGCAGCGAGCGCGCGACGTTCACCACGCCGACGCTCGTGCTCGGCCACCCGCGCGACCCCGTGCACCCGTTCTCCGACGCGGGCATGCTCGCCAAGGAGATGCCCAACGCCAGGCTGCTCGAGGCCAACTCGCTGGTGGAGCTGCGCCTGCAGCCGGAGCGGCTCACCGGCGAGATCGCGGCGTTCCTCGACGAGGTGTGGGGTCGGCGCGCGGGGACTGCGAGCAAGCGCGCGACGAGCAAGCGCGCGGCACCCAAACGCGCTCGCAGCGGCTCGGCCTGAGCGGCGGCGCCGCGCGGCGCTAGGGCTTGGGCGGGAAGAGTTCGACTTCGTTGACGTCCACGTGCGCGGGCGCCGCGGCCGTGCCGGCGGCGGGCTGCGGCGCCTGGCTGATCCACAGCGTGATGTACGTGAACTCCTTCTTCGCGTCGCGCAGCGTGAGCCGCGTGTGCTTCTTCTTGATCGCCTTCGGAGCGCTGAGCGGGATCCACGCCGGGTCCGTGATCGAGGTCGGGGCGGGGTTGCCCTTGGCGCCGTAGACCTGCACGGTCATGCCGGGCGTCGAGGTGATCAGCTCGAGCACCGCCACCTTCTGCTGGGCCTTCAGGTCGATCAGCAGTCCCTCCGCCATCTTCGGCGCGGTCGCCGGGTTGACCTCGGCGGTCCACGCGGTCGTCGGGTCGCCGTCGATCGCGAGGCTCGGATCGCCGAATTCGCTCGCGGGGTATTCGTACGGGTTGTACGTGCTGGCGGCGTTCGTGTCGAGCTCGATCGCCGCCTGCTGGGATTCTTCGTTCGCTTTTTCGCCGCTCGCGCCCGAGCCGCTCGTGGGAGTCGTGCTCGTCGTCGGGGTGCTCGTGGTGGTTTGCGAGGACGGCGTCGTGGTGCTCGTCGTTTCGGATGCTTTGGGGGTGCTCGCCGCGAGCGGGATCTTCGGCGGTTTGACCGTCCCGAGCGGCGATTTGGCTTCGGGCGTCGTGACGGTGGCACCAGGCGTCGTCGGAGCGGTCGTCGTGGGGGTGCTCGCCGCGGGCGCGGCGGCAACCGTCTTCGTCACCACCGGCGCCTTCGCGCTGCCCTTGCTCAGCGCCGCGACCGCCGCGGCGGCGGCGCCCAGCACGAGCGCGGCGACGAGCACGAAGACGGTCGCGGCCGGGCGCCAGCTCGGCGTGCCGAGGCTGCCGGGCGCGCCGGAGCCGCACTGCAGGCACCAGTCCTGGCCGGCTGCCAGCTCCGCACCGCAGCGGCCGCAGGCGCGACCTGCCGACGCGGCCTCAGGCAGCGGCGCAGGAGGCCCGGCCGGGGCTCCGTTCGAACTGTCCGGCTGCGCCTGCGCGTTCGGAGGCGCAGGCGGTGAGTCGGCGAGCAGCGTTGCCATCGTCTCCGATTCTACCTTCGGGCGATCTCGCGGCCCGTCGGTTGCAGCTGCTCGTCGAGCTCGAGCTGCCAGTAGTAGCGCGTGAACGTCGCGCCCGCGCGGAACTCCCCCACGTGCGGCTCGACGCGCTCGCCGGCCGCCATGCGCACGATCAGCTCCGGGTAGCTGCGCCCGGGCAGCGCCGCGTATGCGGGCGCCGGGAAGGCGCCGCCGAAGCGCGTGTTCACGTCGGTGATGCCCAGGCCGATGTCCGGGTCGCGGAACACCTGGATCGTCGCCGGCCCGCGCACCGCGAGTGCCTCCATCACGCGCCGCCCCAGCTCGATCAGCTCCTCGTCACGGACCACCTGGCCCTTGATCGACTCGCCGCCGCGCGACTCGAGCATCGTGCGCGGGATCGCGTTCAGGCAGCGCCCGTCGCGGTCGCCGAGGCAGTCGACCGAGAGCTCGTCGCCGCCCATCGCGCGCTGCACCATCACCGGCTCGCCGCCCGCAAGGCCCTTCGGCCGAGTCGCGTGTGGCGGCCGCTCGACGTAATCGATGAACAGGCGCGCCTGCGCAGCGTCGTGTGCGAGGTGGATCGAGCGCGCACCCGAGCCGCGCCGCGGCTTGATCATCACCGGGTAGTCGAGCGCGTCGAGGTCCTCGTCAGGCAGGACCGTCGGCGGAGAGGGCAGCCCGAGCCGCTCGAGCAGCAGGTGCGTCTCGTACTTGTCGTACGTCGCGCGCGCTATCGCCGCGGCCGGTACTAGCGCCGGCAGCCGCTGTTCCTCCAACGCGCACGCCAGGATCTCAATATCCAAATCCGTCAGCGGCAGCACCGCGCCGACCCGATGCTCCGCGCACAGCGCCTCGAGCGCCGGTACGTATTCGGGGTCGTCCATGCGCGGCACCGCGATGCGCACGTGCGCCGCGTACTGCGCCGGGGACAGCGGCGAGGGGTCCGCCGCGATCGTCAACGTCTGCGCGGCGAAGCACGACACGATGTCGTAGCGCTTGCCCGTGCCCGTCAGCAGGATCGCCGGGCGGTCCCCCGGGAGCGGCGCGGGCGTCCTGACCGGGCCGCTCACAGCTCGCCCTCCCAGCCGCCCGCCGTGCCCTTGTACAGGTCCGAGCCACCCAGCACGATCGCGATCGTGCGGCGCAGGATCTGCAGGTCGAGCGCGAGCGAGCGGTGCTCGATGTAGTACAGGTCCAGCTCGATCCGCTGCGACCATGGCAGCGTCGCGCGGCCGTTGACCTGCGCCCAGCCGGTAATGCCTGGCTTGACCTGAAGCCGGCCGCGCTGGCGCTCGGTGTACTGCGCCACCTGCGCCGGCAGCGTCGGGCGCGGCCCGATCAGCGACATCTCGCCGCGCAGCACGTTCACCAGGTTCGGCAGCTCGTCCAGCGACGTGCGGCGCAACAACGCGCCCACGCGCGTGATCCGCGAGTCGTTCTCGTTGATCGCGAGGCCCGCGCCTTGGAACTCCGCGCCGTCGACCATCGTGCGCAGCTTCAGCACGTCGAACTCGCGGCCGTGCAGGCCGCTGCGGCGCTGACGGTAGATCACCGGGCCGGGGGTCTCCAGGCGGATCGCGAGGGCGGCGAGCGCGAGGACCGGGGAAGCAACGACGAGGGCCGTCGCGGATACCACGATGTCGACGGCGCGGCGGATCACGGCGGGGATTCTCGCAGCGGGCGCGCGCGGCGCCTCACCGCGTCCCCTCCGCCGCCGTCCACGTCGCGTCCGTGCCGTGGCACAGCCAGTCCCAGAACCCAGCGGCAAGCGAGGCCGTGGTCAGCACGTAGTACCGCGAGATCAGGAGCGGCCGCAGGGGGAGCACTCCGGCAAGCGCCGCACCGAGCAACAGCGCCAGTTGCAGCGAGAGCGTGACGTCGTAGAGCACACCGGCCCTGCGCGCGACGAGCACAAGGTTGGCGGCGAGCGCGACCGCATGCAGCGCCGCGCTGCCGTAGCGCAACAGGCGATGCGAGAGGATCATCAGCGCGTAACCGGGCGGGTAGCCGCGGGGAGAGAGCATGCCACCGCGCAGCACGATCGGCCAGGTGTGGCTCATCATGCGCCGCTTGCGCGCGAACTCGCCGGCGAGCGACGGCACCATCTTCTCGCTGGCTCGCGCCTGCGGCACGTACACGGCGCGTAGGCCGCGCTTGACCGTGTTGAACGGCAGCGACAGGTCGTGGCCCATGATCGGGTCGACGACGATGTAGGAGTCGCGGCGCGTGGCGTAGATGGCGCCGTTGCCGGCCGTGATCGACGACAGCCGCGACTCGAGCGCGCGCACGGCGAGCTCGTAGCGCCAGTACACACCCTCCTGGTTGCCGCCGCCGGCGACGGCCTGCACGAAGCGCACCTGCCCGCACGCATAGCCGACGCGCGGGTCCGCGAACGCGCCTATGAGCGCTCGCGCAGCATCGGGCTCCCACAGCGCGTTGGCGTCGGAGAACGCGACGATCTCGCCGCTCGCGCGCTCGACGGCGGCGTCCTGCGCGCGGATCTTGCCGCCGCGGGGGAGCTCGAGCACGAGGTCAGCGCCCGCGTCGCGCGCACGCGCGGCGGTCTCGTCGGTGCAGCCGTCGCACGCGACGATCACCTGCAGGCGCTCGCGCGGGTAGTCGAGCGCGAGCGCGTTTGCGACCTTCGCCGCGATCACCTCCTGCTCGTCGTGCGCAGCCACGATCAGCGACAGGGTCGGGGGTGAGGACGGGGGGGACGATGTTTTAGGGGCTTCGCCCTCCGGGCTCCGCCGCCTGCGTTCGCGCGGCCCCGACACCGCGGCGGGCAGCACGCGGGCGAGCGCCGCGAGCGCGGCCGCGTAGCCGAGCTGCGTCCACACGATCAGCCCGATGCACAGCCAGAAGAGCACTTCGAGGGCGAGCACTAGCGTGATTCTCGCTGAGCGAGCGCGCGATACCTGGTTCGTGCTGCTACTCAGCCCGCCAACAGCTGCTCGTACAACGCGATCGTGCGCCGCGCGACGGCATTCCACGAGTACTCGCCATGCGCAAGCTCGCGCGCGCGCGCCGCCAGCTGGGTCCGAACGCTCTCGTCGCCGAGTAGGTCGTGCAGCGCGTCGTGCAGCGCGTCGGCGTCACCCGCGGGGAACGTGCGCGCTGCGCCCGTAGCGGCGATCTCGGGGAAGCCGCCGACGTCGCTCAGCAGCAGCGGCTTGCCGAACGCGAGCGCCGTGAACAGCACGCCCGACTGGTCGATCTCGCGATACGGCAGCACGACGAGGTCGGCGCGGCGGAAGAACGCGGGCAGCTCGTCGTCGCCGATGAAGCGCGGCACGAAGCGCACGCCGGGGGGGGCCGCGGCGCGCAGCGCCGAGATGTCCATGCGCGGTGCTCCCGCGATCCACAGCTCCGCGTCCTCGATGCCGCGCCACGCCTCCAGCAGCAGGTCGATGCCCTTGTACGGGCGCATCAATCCGAAGCACAGGACGACGGGCTTGTCGGTCTCGAACGGCGCTGCCTCGCGCGCGGCGTCGAGGAAGGACTCGTCGTCGTCCGCGCGGGGAGCGGGGCCCACCGTGAGGTGCTCGAACACCCCGTGCGGGATCACGTGCACACGCGCTGGATCGACACCCAGTTCGTCCGTCAGGCGCCGCCGACCGTGCTCAGAATGCGCCACGATCGCGTCGAAGTGCCCGTACAGCCGCCGCTGCGCGACACGCTGGCCCGGCTTGGCCTCGCGCGGCAGCACGTCGTGCGCCGTCAGGACCAGCGGACGACCCTCCGGCAGCAGATGCCCGTCGATGTGCTGCACGGTCAGCCACTGAAAGTGCACGACATCCGCCGCCCGCGCCGCGCGGCGGTAGCTCAGCATGTCGGGCACGTGCTCGACGAGCTTGCCCGCACGGCGGGCACGAGCGCCGGGGACACGGGCGGCGAGACCGTAGAAAAGCTCGCGGCGCGCGTAGCCCCCGGGTGCGGCCACCGGGCCGTGGGCGAAGTGGCTCGTGTACAGCTCGACGTTCGCTCCAGCCGCAGCCAGCGCACTGCAGAGCGCGTGGTCGTACGGCGGCGTGTAAGCCGAGGGGTCGACGACGTGGACGCGCATCGGCCCTGCGGCAGGCCGGCCGCTCAACGTCCCGCGAGCGGCGCCACGTAGCGCAGAAACGGCTCGATCTCCAGCGTGCGCCCGGTGGCGCGCTCGACGAGGGGCATCGTGTCGAGACGGCGACCGAAGCGGTGCACGTGCTCGGCGAGCCAGCGCTGGATCGGCTCGACCTCGCCCCGGCGCAGCTCGTCCTCGCGCGGCCCGATCTCGGCCTCCATCGCCTCCCACAGCTGCGCGGCGATCAGACAGCCGAGCGCGTAGCTGGGGAAGTAGCCGAACGCGCCGGCGCCCCAGTGCACGTCCTGCAGGCAGCCGAGCGCGTCGGAGGGGACCTCGACGCCGAGCAGGCGCCGCATCTGCTCGCGCCACGCGGCGGGCAGGTCCGCCACCGCCAGATCGCCTTCGATCAGCGCCAGCTCAAGCTCGAAGCGCACGACGATGTGCAGCGGATAGGTGAGCGGATCCGCGGACACGCGCACGAGCGAGGGCTCGACGCCGACGAGCGTCGCGTGCAGGTCGGCGGCGGATACGGAGAAGCCGCCCGCGCCCAGCTCCGCCGCAAGCACCTCCGCGAACGCGGGGCTGCGCGCGACGTGGTTCTCCCACAGCTTGCTCTGGGACTCGTGGATCGACATCGACGTGCCGGTACCGAGGTTCGTGCGGTCGAGCGCGGGGTCGATCTGGCGCTCGTACAGCGCGTGGCCGTACTCGTGCAGCGAGCTGAGCAGCGACTCGACGTCGCCGTCGCTGTAGCGGGTCGTCACGCGCGAGTCGCCCTGGCCGACCCACGCGGTGAACGGGTGTGTGGAGACGTCCACGCGCCAGCTCGCCTCGTCGACCCCCAGACGTCGCAGCGTGCCAGCCACGGCCGCCTGCTGCGCGGCGACCGGCACCTCGAGCGTGCGAGGCGGCGACAGCGCGCTGGCCTCGGCGGCCAGCGGCGGCAGTTCCCGCGCGAGCGCGCTGAACACCCTCCGCAGCTCCTGCGTGCGCAGCCCGAAGTCGAAGTCGCTCGAGCAGCCCCTCGTAGCGGCTCTCGCCGTCCTGCGCCACGCACTCGCCGTAGGCGCGCGCAAGCTCGACGTTGCGCTCCAGCGCCGGGATGAACGCCGCGAAGTCATCGTTAGCCCGCGCCAGCTGCCAGCTCTCCTGCCCGTCGGCCTCGGCACGGGCGCGTTCGACCGCGAGCTCGTCGGGCACGCGCCGCGCGCGCTCCCAGTCGCGGCGCGCGACGCGCACGAGGTCGCGATCGAGCTCGTCGAGGTCCGCTGCCGCGGCATCGATCTGCTCGAGCCACTCGCCGATCTCCGCGCCGGTGGAGCGCTCGTGGGCGAGGCGCGCGAGCGTTCCAAGCTGGTGCGCGCGCGACGACGCGCCGGCGGCGGGCATCATCACCAGCTGATCCCAGCCGGCGAGCATCTGGACGGCGCCGAGATCGGATAGCTCGGCCATCCGTTCGCGCAACTCCTGGAGCGCTTGCATGGCTAGAGGTTATGCGCGGCGGCCGTCGCAAGCGTCCGCGGCGGCCCTGCCCGGCCGAGCGCGCGCGGCCGAGTACGCTGTGACGATGGATGCGGTGAGCGTTGGCGGGCTTGTCAAGGTCGCGGTGGGCGGGCCCGATCTCGACGGGATCGTCTTCGATGTGCCGAGCAGATCCAAGGTCATCGTGGCGATCGTCGATCGCGCTCGCGGCCCGCTGATGCGGACGGTCCATCCCGATGCGCTGAGCGAGCGCGCCGAGGAGAGCCCGGACGATCACACGCTGCGGCTGCTCATCCGTCGCACGCCGCCTCCGGCCCGCGGCAACGCCGGCGGCGGCACGAGCACCGGTCGGGGGAGCCGCGGTCACACACGCGGGACGATGCACCGTACGACCGGCAGGTAGGCACCCGCCGGGTAGGCGCGCGCTTGAAAGTAGGGTCTCGCTGTGTCCGAGATCGAGCTGACCTACTGCGTCGTGAACACCTCGCAGCGGGAGCTGCTGATGCGGGGTCTGGACGTGATCGCGCTCGATCGCAGGTCCCTGCCGTTCGCCACCGAGGTGCTGGTGCTCGACAACGGCTCGCGCGACGGCTCCGCGCAGGCTGCGCGCGAGCACCCGGCGGTCGACGAGACGATCGCGCTCGACGAGCGCCGCGGCAAGGCTCTCAACGACTCGGAGCTGCTGCGCCGCGCGCGCGGGCGCTATGCGTTGCTGCTCAACGAGGACTCCGAGCTGCGCCCCGGCGCGACGCTCGCGCTGTGGCAGGCGCTGCGGGAGCGGCCGCGGGCGGCGTGCGCGGGCGCGCAGCTGCTGCGCCCCGACGGGCGCGCGCAGGCGTGCGCCTGGCGCTTCCCCACGCTCGCGACAGCGTTCGCGGGCGCGCTGATGCTGCACCGGCTCTACACCGTGCAGAGCCGAGGCACCCTGATCCGCGAGGTCGACTGGTGCCAGTCCTCGGCGCTGCTCGTGCGCCGCGAGGCGGCCGCGCAGGTGGGCTACCTGGACCCGGACTTCTTCGTGTACTCAGACGAGGTCGACTTCGCGCGGCGACTGCGCGACGCGGGCTGGCGCAGCGTGTACGTGCCGCAGGCCGTGGCCGTGCACCACGAGCAGCTTGCGACCGGCGCGCTGCCTGAGCGGCGGATCGTCGAACTGGCGCGCGGACGCGACATGTACATGCGCAAGCACCACGCCGCCTGGCAGGCGCGCGCCGTGCGCTGGCTGACCGCGTGGAGCTACGCGCTGCGCGCGCTCGCCGCGCTGGCCCTGCCCGGGCACGACCCGAGGCGCTACCGCCTGCACGTCGCGGCCGCGCTTCACCCGGACCGCGGCGAGGGGCTGCGCGAGGCGGCCGCGGAGTACAACGCGCGGCCGTGAGCGCCCCGGGCGCATCGTGCCCGGCTCAGTCGATCGTCAACGAGAGCACCGCGTCCGCGTCCGCGTCGCTCAAGCCTCGGCGAGCTCCGCCACGAGCGCGTCGACGACGTCTGCGTCGAGCTGTGCGCCCGCGACCCTGCCCAGCTCCTCGCACGCCTCCTGAGGGGTGCGCGCGGGGCGGTAGGGGCGGTCGGTCACGATCGCGTCATAGGTGTCGCACGCGGCGATGATGCGCGCGGCGAGCGGGATCGCGTCGCCGGCCAGCCCATCCGGGTAGCCGCCGCCGTCCCAGCGCTCGTGGCTCGCGCGCACCGCCGGGGCAAGGTGCGCGAAGGCGTCGATGCGCGCGACGAGCTCGCCGCCGATCGCGGCGTGGCTGCGCATCGTCACCCACTCCTCGTCGGTCAGCGGTCCCGGCTTCAGCAGGATCTCGCTCGGCACCGCGACCTTGCCGAGGTCGTGCAGCATCGCCGCGTAGCGAACGTCGCGCGCCTGGGGGCTCGACAGCGACATGCGCAGCGCGACGCGCTCGGCGAGCACGGCGACGTCCTCGCCGTGGCAGGCGGTGTAGTCGTCCTTGGCCTCGACCGTGCTCGTCAGCGCGGCCAGCGTCGTCGTGAACGCGCCCTCGAGATCGGCGACGAGCTGCGCGCGATGCACCGCCACGCCGAAGCTCGTCGCGATCGCCTCGACGAGCACCGCGTCGGCCTCGGTGAGGGCGCCGGCGTCGGTCGCCTCGATGTTCAGCACGCCCCACACTTCCCCGTCCACGAGCACCGGCACCGCCAGCTCTGACAGCGGGTCGGTCTTCGGGTCGCGGACGATGTAGTCGGGGTCCTCGCGGGTGTCCGGTATCAGGTGCGGTCTGGCCGGAGCGAGCGACCTTGCCGTTGACGCCCTGCGACGCGGGCTGCTCGGTGAGCAGGAACTCGGTCATCACCTCCGCCAGCGGCCCGCGTCCGGCGACCAGGCGCAGCACGTTGTCCTCGTCCAGACGCTGGATCGCCGCGAGATAGAACGCGAACGTCTCGTGCAGCTCGTCGACGACCAGCTGCGCCATCTCGGAGACGTCGCTCTTGGTGGCAAGCTCCGCGGTCAGCCTCGCGGCGAGGCGCAGCTGCTCGCGCACGTAGGCGAGCTCGCCCGCCTGCGCGAGGCTCTTCACGCGCGCATCGGCGCGGTGGCGGCTGAGAGCCTCCGCGCGGCGCCGGCGCTCCTTGGCACCCGCGCGGGATGATGGCTTGACGGTCAGTTCCTGCACGACAGGCCAGGCATCGGCTGTAAATGTCGCGTTCTTGAGCCAATAATCGGCCGACTAGACACCCGGCCAAGCGGTCGAGCAATCACACATCCTTGAGCGGGTCCTCCGCGTAGGCCTCGAGGTCGCCGTGTCCGGCGCGAAAGGCCCGCACGCGCCGACGCGCATCGGCGACGAGCGCTCTCGCCTGCGCGCGCTCGTGGGGGTGGAAGAAGCGCGTGAGCAGCAGCGCGGCCGGCACGAGCGCAAGCCACGCGACGCGCACCGCGAGGCCGGCGAGGCCGTGCGAGGGCAGCAGCAGATCCCCGGCGACGGCTACGCCCGCGAGGATCGTGACGAGCTTGACGAGGCGCAGCCATTCGAAGCCAACCTTGAACAGGCCGCGCGTAAGCAGGTACATGACGAGCAGCATCGCCACGTAGGCGCCGCACAGCGCAATGCCGGCACCGGCGATCCCCAGATCGGCGCCGCGGCGAGGTACGAGCAGGAGCAGCAGGACGACGTTCACGGCGAGGCCGGTCGCGCCCGCGGGAAAGTTGCGTGAGGTGACGCGCGCGCGGCCGGAGATGGCTACGAACACGAGATACAGGCCGTATAGGGCCCACCCGAGCGCCAGCCACGGCAGCGCGCGGTATGCGCCGAAGTACTGGTGCGCTGCCAGCAGCCGCACCATCCAGCGTCCGAGCAGCGCCACAGCACAGACGACGACGCCGGTGGCCAGCGCGTAGTAGGTGGTCACCAACGAGTAGAGCCGCGCTGCCTGCTCGTCGTCCTCGATCGAGTACGCCAGCGGCGGCCACGCGTACTGGAAGCCGCGCACCGCGACGAACACGACGGTGGCGAGCTTGATCGCGATCGCGTACCGACCGGCGGCTTCCTGAGAGAAGATCCTGAACAGGTAGAAGCGGTCGGCCACCTGCAGCGCGTAGACGCTCGCGTCCGCGGGGACGGTCGGCAGCCCGAAGCGCAGCATCGCGCGCAGATCGGCGATCCTCACGTTCAACGAGACACGCTTACGCAGTACCCACCAGAGGCCGAGCACCACGACGGCGGATGCCGCGAAGTTGCCGAGCAAGAGGCCGCGTGCGCCCTGGTTGGCGAACACGACCAGGAACACCGTGAACGCGACGGTCATCGCCACGTTCGCCCCCGACGCGTACACGTACGCGCGCTTGCGTTCGTCCACTCGGAGCTGGGCGTAGACCATCTCCAGGTTGGTGAAGGCCCACAGGCCGAGCACGGCGCAGTCGAAAAGCAGCGGGTCGTCGAATTTCAGCACCAGGCGCGAGAGTGGCCCGGCGAACAGCAATGCGAGCAGCGAGGCGAGCGTCGTCGTCCACGCTACGGCCGCGGTTGCCGTGCGTGCGATCCGCTCGCGCCGCTCGGTGTCCTCGTCGTCGAAGTAGAAGCGGATGAACGCTTCGCCGATCCCCGCGCGGGCGAGGATGCTGAAGAGGATCACCGCGGTCAAGAGCGTTTCCGCGGCGCCGTAAGCCTTCGGGTCGAGGTGGCGCGTATACAGCGGCACCGTCAGCAGCGCGAAGCCCTTCGCGAGGATGTCCCCGAATTGGTAGGCCGCGCCGGTCGTGACCAGGCGCTTGAGGTAGCCGCGCACGGCTCAGACGCTACTGGCCGGCGCGACCGCCGCACCCACGGCTGGATCCGCCTCGGCGGAGCCCGAGGAGCTCGTCGCCCGTTGGCGCGCGAGGGCGACGCCTAGGGCCAGCAGCGTCCACGTGAACGGGTCCTCGAGGAAGTCCGCGTACACCCACGTGTGCAGCACGAGCGCCGCGAACGCGGCCGCGACCGCGACCCGCGCCGGCGAGCGTCCGGCATCGCGGAACAGCACCGCGAACGCCGACACGAGCAGCGCGACGTACACGGCCAGACCGACGATCCCCTGCTCGGCGGCGATCGTTATCGGGATCGTGTGCGAGGCCGAGGTCGCGTTCGCGGCGCTCGCCGTCGACGCCTTGCTCTGCCGTTTGTACTCGCTTTCGAACGACCCCGAGCCGTAGCCCTCGAGCGGACGCGCCGCGAACAGGTCGAGACCTCCGGAGATCAGCGTCGTGCGCCCACTGGTCGCGTTGCTGGCCGAGCCGCTGGAGCCCTTCAGGCCGAAGTGCAAGCTCGCGGGCGCCAGCAGCACGACCGCCACGGCGAGCGCCAGCAGGGCGCCCGCCACGTACGCGGCCGCGCGCACGCCCCAGCACCACGCGGCGAGCAACGCGAGCCCCAGAAGCAGCGCGGCGATGCTCGACTGCGAGAAGCTCGTCACGAGGCCCGCGAGCAGCCACGCGAGCACCGCCGCCCCGGCGAGCGTCTCGCGACGGCGCTCACGACGTCGTGGAGGGCCGGCTGCATCCGCGGTGCCAGCTGGCGCGTATGCAGCCGGGAGCCGTCCCGCGAGCACGACCGTCATCACCGCGATCATCACCAGCGCCAGGAAGCGCCCGTAGATGCTGGGGTCGAAGAACACAGAGTTGACGCGGAAGTAGTTGTCGTACTGGTCCGCCGCGACCACCTTCGGGTTCAGGAACAGCGACTTGCGGTAGTACTCGACGAAGCCGACCCCCGCGAACAGCACCGCGAGCGCGACCGCGACGCCGAGGCAGCGCTGCAGCAGCTCGCGCGTCCAGCGAACGTCGCGCAGGATCAGGAACAGCAGCGCGAACGGCACGTAGAAGAAGGCGATGTTCTCAGCCGCCTTCGCCCGGTCGCCCGAGTACAGGGTCTGCACGGCGTACAGGCCGACCGCGATCGCCAGCAGCCATTCCACGCCGCGCGGCGTCGCCCACGAGCCCGGCCTGGACGGCGAGAAGCGCGCATCGGGACCGGCGGGTGCCGGCAAGGAGTCGGCACCGGCGGCGCCCGTCCCGGCGCCCTCGCCGCGGGCACGCGAGCGAGCCAGCAGCGGCACGAGGTGCACCAGGGTCCCGGCCGCGACGACCAGGTACAGCGGCACAAGCAGGTTCACGGTCCTGCCGTCCGCGGTGATCGGCAGCCTGAACGGGAGCGCGAACACGGCCAGCAGCGGGAACGCCTCGCGGTGACGGCGCATCGCGAGCGCGAGCGCCGCGATCACGACGAGCGCACCGACGAGTCCTACAGCGATCACGCCCGTGCTCGGCAGGCTGGTCGCGAGCCGTGCGAGCGACGCGCTCACGGCTTCACCAGCGAGAAGCTGCGCGGCAGCAGCACCTGCTGACCGCGGCCGTGCAGGGCGACGCCGACGCGATATTCGCCCGGCGCCGCAATCGGGCCCGACGGCTCGGCCACCAGGATCCTGCGGCCGTCAGGCGTCACGGCATGGCCGTAATGGAGTGCGGTGCCGCGGTGCCCGTTCCAGCGCAGCGAGAACTGTTTGTAGCGCACCAGCGGGTAGTTGCGCAGGAGCGTGGCGACGGTGTTGCCGTCGCCGTCGACGATCGTCACCGTCACCGCTTCGGTGTTGGCGAGCTCGAATGCGATCGCCTCCAGTTTCGACCGCTGGCCGGGATACGGGGAGAACGCGGACGCGAGCGTGTAGCGGTGCACGGCCGTCGGCGTGTGCTTGAGCCGCTGCGTGATCAGGAACGCGGCGAAGCACGCGACCACCAGCAAGACGAACACGCCTCGAGCAAGCGGCTCGCTGCCAGGCGCGGCTCCTGGCCCACCCCCCCCGCGGTCGTGCCGGTCGCTCACCCCGGCGTCCGCCTCGGTCAATCCCAGCCGCCCAGCGCGAAGCGCTTGACCGTGTCCGAGCGCAGCCCGAGCCGCAGCGTCTCGAGCGAGAGCACGTCGGCCGGCGCGATGTTGCCGAGGTTGCACTCGGTGCCGAAGCGCTTCAACAGCCACACCTGCTGGCGCTGAAGCGGTGCGTCGAAGATCAGCAGCTCGGGGTCGATCGCGTGCGCGATCTCGTCGATCAGCCCGGTGCGCACCTCGCCGTCCGCGCGGTAGATGCCGGCGGTGCCCGACTCGCGCGACTCCGCGATCACCTTCCACGCCCCCGCCGCGAGGTCGCGTTCGATCTGCTCGACCCAGATGTACGGCGCCATGATGAAGTCCGCGTCCTTGCTGCCGACCTCCGCGAGCACCGTGAACTCGCGCGAGAGGCGCTGGATCAGCTCACGCTTGACGTCGGCGTCGAGCGTGATCGTGCCGTCCGAGATCTCGACGTGACGCAGGCCCAGCTCGCGCAGCCACGCGATCAGGCCATCCACCCGTCCCTGGCGGATCGCCACCTCGGTCAGCGTGCCGCCCAGCACCACCGGGATGCCGCGCTCGGCGAACAGCTCGAGCTTCGGCTTGAGGTTCGCGGTGACGACGGCGGTGCCCCAGCCGAGCTTGACGATGTCGACGCTGTCACCGGCGACCTCGAGCATCCCGGCCGCCTCGGCGACCGACAGACCCCTGTCGATGACATGTGTGATGCCGCACTCGCGAGGCTTGACCGACCGCGCCGGGATGTCGAGGAAGCCGGCTATGGGCTCGACGTTTCGTGTTCCCTGTCGGACCCGACGATCACGACCACGCCCGCGGACCCTGCGAGCGCGGTGACGGCCGCTTCGATCGGCAGCACGTGGGACACCGAAAGCGAGTGGGCAACGCCTTCCGCTTCGGCCTGATGGCCGCTCGCGTACTCGACCACGCTGACCTGCCCGGAGCCGGGGGGTTTCCCGAAATGCGCCGCCGCCTGCGAGTAGCCGTTCTGCTGCAGAGCGCTCGCGGTTCGGGACGCGAGGCCTTCGGCTTCCGTGGCGTTGAGCACCGCCACGTTCGTTTCGGCCGGGCTGAGCGCAGGGGTCTTCGGCGCCGGTTTGGCGGCTTTGTGCACGGCGTGTCCCTTGGGGGTGGCGCCGCGGCCGGCGGTGGTCGTCGTGGTGCTCGCGTGCTTGGGACTCGACGAGCCGCCGAGCGACGTCAGCACGACGGCGACCGCGGCGGCCACGACGACGACACCGACCACCATCAGCGCGACAGCTCTTCCACGCGAGCGCTTGGCGGCGTAGATCGACCTTCCCTCCAGCGGCGGCGGGATGCTCTGGCGCGACGTGCGCGGGTCGGCTGCCTGCGCGGCCACCGGCGTTCCGGGCGCTCGGCCCACTGGCGGCGCCGGACGGCGCGGCGCGGCGGCGTCCTGTGCGAGCTGCCCCGCGGGTGTCGCCGCCGCGGGCGTGCTCGGCGGCGCGGGCGCGGGTGCGATCGGAGCACGGGAGGCCGCGGCGCTGGCAGCCGCCGTCGCCGGGGCGGGCGCCGGGGCGGGCATCGGCGAACGCGGGTCCGGTGCCGTCGGCATGGGTGCGCCCGGCAGCGGCCGCGCGGGCGGCGTCGGTGCGCCCAGCGGCGGCGCCGACGCCGGCGGACCGTTGCCGGCGGACGGCTGGACGGGCACCGGCGAGCGCGTCACGGCCGGCGTCGGCTGTGCCGGCATGGGCGGTTGGCCCGGCGGTGCGGCGACGGTGGCGGGAGGCTGGCCCGGCACCGGCGGTGCGGCGCTCGGGGCGCCACCCGGCGGGGTCGCGGGCTGCGCGCCCGGCGGCGGCGTGGGAGCACCCGGCGCCGGGATCGCCGGCGTGCCGGCTGCCACCCCGGCGGCCGGCGCCTGCGCGACGGGCACGGGCACGCCGGCCGGCGCGACGGGCTCGCCGAGGACCCGCGTGGCGGACGCGGCTGCTGCCGCCGGGATCGGCGCGGCACGCGCGACCGGACGCGCCATCTGGGCGGCGGGCGGCTGCTGCTGTACGCGGACGGCCGCCGCGGAGCTCACGCGCTGCTCGAGGTCGGCGGCGCGCTCGGGCGCGCGGCCGGCCCACTCGCGCAGGCGCTTGAGCTCGCGCGCCTGGGAGAAGACCAACAGCGACAGGATCGCGATGCCCATCAGTGCGGCGAACGCCGCGATCGCGCCGATCTTGGTGAACGTGCTCGAAAGCGAGAGCGCGAACGGCAGGAAGCTCATGAATGCGGGGAGTGTACGAGGGGCGCAGGCGCATCGTGCCGGTCAAGCGGGCCCACACCATTTGATTCCCCCCCGTCGAGCGCCTCGAGCGCGTCCGCCACCGGCGTCTCGCGGCGCGCGGCCGCGAGCTCGGAGACCTTCGCCGCGAGGCCGGCGGCGTCGCCCTCGAGCACGAGCAGGCCGATCTCCGCGAACATCGACTCGACCGCGTCGCTGGCGAGCGGCTCGCGTTCGGCGAGCACGATCTTCTCCGCGTCGGTGGGGCGCCGGCGCTCGTAGCTGTTGAAGAGCTCCTCGTCGAGCTTCTCGCCGTCGCGCGCGCCGACGATCTCGATGTCGATGTCGCGATCGGGGTCCAGGCCCGACAGCTCGATCATCGCGCGCGCGAGGTCGATGATGCGCACGGGCTCGCCCATGTCGAGCACGAACACCTCGGCGCCTCGCGCGTCGCGGGCGGCCGCGAGCGAGCCGGAGCGGATGATCAGCTGCACGGCCTCGGGGATCGTCATGAAGTAGCGGGTCATGCGCTCGTCGGTCACGGTCACCGGACCGCCGCGCTCGATCTGGCGGCGGAAGATCGGCACGACGCTGCCGGAGGAGCCGAGCACGTTGCCGAAGCGCACGGCGTTGTAGCGCGTCTGCGGCCAGCGCGCCGAGGCGGCCTCGAGCGCGAACTCGGCGAGCGCCTTGGACGCGCCCATGACGGTCGCCGGCGCGACCGCCTTGTCGGTCGAGACGAGCACGAAGCGCGCGACGCCCGTCTCGCCCGCGACGTGCGCGACGACGCGCGTGCCGATCGCGTTGTTGCGGACCGCCTCGACCGGGTTGGTCTCCATCAGGCCGACGTGCTTGTAGGCGGCCGCGTGGAACACGACCGTCGGCTCGTGCTCTCCGAACACCTCGCGCATGCGCTCCTCCTCCTTGCAGTCGGCGAGCACCGCCGCGAGCATCGACGGCGGCACGTGGCGCTCGTCCTCGAGCTCGCGCTGGATCGCGAACAGGTTGTCCTCGGCGTGATCGAACAGCACGATCCGATGCGGCTCCACGCGCGCGATCTGACGGCACAGCTCGGAGCCGATCGAGCCGCCGGCGCCGGTGACGAGCACGGTCTCGCCGGCCAGGTACGCGCCGACGCGCTCGAGCTCCATGAGCACGGGCTCGCGCCCGAGCACGTCCTCGACGCGCACCTCGCGCATCTGCCTGGTGAGCGTGCCACGCGTCTGCAGCAGCTCGAACACCGTCGGCAGCGTGCGCACGGGGATCCCGCGCGAGCGGCACTCGCGCACGATCCGCGCGCGCGTCGATCCCGGGGCGGAGGGGATCGCGATGATCACTTCGTCGGGCTCGGCCTCGTCGAGGATGCGCGGCAGATCGCCCTGGGTGTTGCCGCGCACGCGCACGCCGTCGATGCGCAGGCTCAGCTTCAACGGGTCGTCGTCGAGGAAGCCCACCGGCAGCAGGCCGAGCTCGCGGTTGCGCATGATCTCGCGGATCACCATGCGCCCGCCGTCGCCCGCGCCGGCGATCAGCACGGTGCGCTCGCTCTTGCTGCCCGCGAAGAACGCGAGCGGCCGGCGCTCGTAGACGCTGCGCGCGAGCGCGCGCACGCCCACGAGGAACACGAGCGACAGCAACGCGAATAGCACGATCACGCCGTTGGGCAGCACCACGGCGACGGTGTTGCCCCCGGGGTAGCGGTAGACCGGGCGCAGCACCTGGATCGCGACGACCGTGAGCAGCAAGATCACGACCACTGCGCGCACGAGCGACTCGTAGTCGCGCTGGCCGGCGTAGCGCCAACGGCGCTGGTAGACGCGCGAGAGCACGAGCACCGGCAGGCTCCCGGCCAGCACCCACCAGATCGTGTCCTCGCGCAGGTGCGCGTACTGGGCCGAAGGGCCGCTCTCGAAGCGCAGCTGGAAGGCGAGGTAGTACGCGAGCGCGACCAGCGCCCCGTCCACGGCGAGCTGTGGCAGCGAGTGACGGTGGAGGGGCAGGGCCGCCGAGCGGATCCGTCGGCGCATTGTGAGGATTGTAAGCGTCGTCACGACTGCGCGTTGCGGCCCACGCACCCGCGGCTCAGTCGGACACAGGCGAGAGCAGCAGCCCGACGAGCACGCCGGGGTCGCGACGTACGCGCGGCACTGCGCTGCCGGGCGCGCGCTTGCCCAGCTCGAGATCCTCCGCGGCGGTGAGCATGCGCAGCCGCCGTTCGGCGATCAGGCGCTCGTCGACCGCGCCCAGCCGGCCTTGGAAGGTGGTGTAGACGGGCGTGCCCAGCGCCACCGCCTCACGGTTCATCGTGCCTCCCGCCGAGATCACGACATCGGCATGGGCGATCAGCGACTGCGCGTCGACGGCGTGCTCGGGGACGACGAAGCCGGGCACGCGCGCGAGCTCCTCGCGCTGCGAGGCGACGCGCGGCAGCACCACCACCTGGGTGCCGTGCTCGGCCGCGGACGCGCTCAGACGCTCGAGCACACGCGCGAACAGATCGTTCTCGAAGCGGTGGTACAGCGAGACGACGGGCGGCGTGCGCACGACCACGATCGCGCGGGACGGCTCGAGGGCGAGCTCGGCGAGCACCGTCGTGCGTCGGGCTCGAAGTCGGACAGGTAGTACTCCTCCTTGAGGCCCGCGTACGCGCGCACCTTTCCCCTGGCGCCGTAGCGATCCAGGCGCTGCGGCGGGATCGCATCCGGGACGACGACGGCGCGCGCGAGCCGGCAGTTGACGTTGTGCTGGATCGTCGCCCACTCGTAGTCGAACATCGTCGAGCTGGGGATGCGCAGCATCGCGGCCGCGATGGTGATGTCGTTGGAGCCGTGGCCGAGCGCGATGTCGAACGGCGGGTGAGCTCCGGACCCGCGTTGCTCGGCGCGCGCCCAGCGTACGAGCGCTGCCGAGCGCGACGCGAGGCCGACCGCCTTGGCGCCCATGCGCCCGCCGCGATGGTGGCCGATCTGCGTGTGCGCGACGCCGAGGCGCTCGCACAGCTCGATCGTCTGGGCGAAGTCGCGTGCGGTCACGCGCACGTCGTGGCCGTCCGCGCGCAGGCGCTCGATCACGGGGCGCATGACGAGCACGTGCGGGCTGTTCGTGAGGTCGATCCAGACGCGCATCGGCGCAGACGCTAACGGTCGACGGCGATCGGCCCTGGATCGCAGCTATCGTTGGCCGGCCGATGCTGGTGCTCGCCTCGATCTCCGAAACGCTCGTCAACGAAACCTCGCACTTCGTCCGCGACGCCGGGCTGCCGGGGATCTTCGCGCTGATGGCGATCTCGAGCGCGTGCATCCCGATCCCGTCGGAGGTCGTGATGCTGTTCGCCGGCTTCGCCGTCGCCGATCACGGTCAGAGCGCATCGCACCACCACCTGACGATGGTCGGCATCGTGCTCGCGGGGCTGCTCGGGACGATGGTAGGCTCGTGGGCCACCTACGCGATCGGGCGCGGCGGGCGCCTCGAGCTGTTCGAACGCCATGGCGCGAAGCTGCACATGGGACCGGCGCAGATCGAACGAGGTGACGAGTGGTTCCAGCGCCACGGCGAGGCCGCCGTGCTGTTCGGGCGCGTGATCCCGGTGGTGCGCGCGTTCGTGTCGCTGCCCGCGGGCGTCGCGCGGATGCCGCTCGGGCGCTTCACGGTGTTCTCGCTGATCGGCGCGCTCCCGTGGGTGCTCGGGCTGGCGCTCGCCGGGCACGCGCTCGGCAACGACTGGACGAGCGTGCGCAAGGGCTTCGAGTACGTCGACTACGTGGTCGTCGCCCTGATCGTGGCGGGCATCGTCTACGCGCTCGTGCGTCGCCGCCGGGCGCGGCGCGACGCGGCGGCCGATGCCGTCGGCTGAGGGTCCCGACGGCGCGCTGGCGCTGCGACACGCGATCGCGCTCGGGCTGCTGCAGGGGCCCGTCGAGCTGCTGCCGATCTCCTCCTCGGCCCACACCACGCTGCTGCCGTGGCTCGCGGGCTGGCCGTACGCGCGCCTGGACGGAGCGCTGCGCAAGTCCTTCGAGGTCGCCCTGCATGCAGGTGCTGCCGTGGCGCTCGCGATCCACATGCGCGGCGAGCTGCTGGGCGAGGCGACGCACGTCGACCGCCGGCGGGCGAGCGTGATCGCGCTTGCCCTGGCACCGCCGGCGCTCGCGGGCTACGCACTGGGCCCGGCGATCGAGCGAGCGCTGGGAGAGCCCGGCTCGATCGCGGTGGCGCTGGCCGCTGGAGGCGTGGCGATGGCGCTCGCCGACCGGCGGGCGGACGGACGGACGGACGGAGAACGCGGTCTCCAGGACGCGGTCGCGCGCGACGGGCTGGCGCTGGGCCTCGCGCAGGCAGCGGCGCTGATCCCGGGCATTTCGCGTAACGGAGCCACGCTCGCGGCGGCGCGCGCGCGCGGATTCGCGCGCGCGGACGCCCAGCGGCTCTCCTGGCATGCGGGGCTTCCCGTGATGCTTGGCGCCAGCGCTCTGAAGAGCGTGCGCATGCGGCGCGGCGGCGTGGCGCGCGAGCACCGCGTCGTGCTGGGCGCCGGCGCTGGCGCTGCGTTCCTGTCAACGCTGGCGAGCGCGCGAGCGCTGCGGCGCCAGCTGCGCGACGGCCAGCCGCTGTGGCCGGCCGCGCTCTACCGCTGCGCGCTCGCGGCGCTCGTGATCGCGCGCAGCCGCCGCGCCGCCTAGCGTGCGCGCACAATAGGGGCCCATGACTGCACTCGGGACGGTGATCGGCGGGCGCTACAGGCTTGACGCCGAGATCGGCCGCGGCGGCATGTCGACCGTCTATCGCGCGTTCGACACGGTGCTCGAGCGACCGGTCGCGATCAAGCTGATGCACCGCGAGATCGCTGCCGACTCCGATCAGCTCGAGCGCTTCCGCCGCGAGGCGCGCTCGGTGGCGCAGCTCAACCACGCGCACGTCGTGACCGTGATCGACGCGGGCGAGGAGGCCTCGCCCGAGGGCGGGGAACCGAGCCTCACCCACCCTCACGGCGCCGTAGGCACGCCTTACATCGTGCTCGAGTACATCGACGGCGAGACGCTCAAGGACGTCATCCGCCGCGAGGGCCCGCTCGACATCCCGCAGGCGATCGCGTATGCGATCGAGATCGCGCGCGCGCTCGGCGCGGCCCACGAGCGCCAGATCGTGCACCGCGACGTCAAGCCCCACAACGTGCTGATCAGCGAGGAAGGCGGCGCGAAGATCACCGACTTCGGCATCGCTCGCTCGCTCTCGGAGGAAGGCCTGACGATGGCCGGCCGCGTGCTCGGCACGACCGATTACGTCTCACCCGAGCAGGCGCTCGGGCAGCCGGTGACCGGACAGTCGGACCTGTACTCGCTGGGCGTGGTGCTGTTCGAGATGCTGACCGGGCAGGTCCCCTTCCATGCCAGCTCGCCGGTCGCCGTCGCGATGAAGCACGTGCGCGAGGACGTCCCCGACGTGCAGCGGCTGCGCCCGCAGATCTCGGCGGCGACCGCGGCGGTGGTCGAACGCGCGGTCTCCAAGGACCTCTCGCGCCGCTACGAGGACGCCGCCAGCATGGTCGCCGACCTCGAGGAGGTGCTCGCCGTCGAGGCCTCCCGCTCCGGGCAGGCGACCGGCGAGGTCACGAGCGTGCTGCGCACGCTTCCGGGCTCGGCCCGCCGGCGGCTGCCGTGGCGCATGCGCCATCCGGCGCGCTGGGCGCTGTCGCTCGGGCTGCTCGTCGCGATCGCCGCGATCGTGCTCGCGATCGCGGCCGACCGGGCTCACCGTGGCCCGGGGCAGGTGCCGGGAATCGTCGCGCACGCCGGGCTGGAACCCGTGCAGCTGGGCCAGGCGGCGGCGCACGACTACAACCCGTTCGGTACGGGCCCCGAAAACCGCGACCTGATCGGCAACGTCGTCGACGGCGACCCGAACACGACGTGGAGCACCGAGCAGTACTACGACGGCACGCTCAAGAAGTCCGGCGGCGTCGGCCTCGGCATCTACCTCGATGCCGCTCCGCGGGTGCTCGCCAAGGCGCTCGAAGTCCAGACGCCGACCCCGGGCTTCGCGGTGCAGGTCTACGTGGGCGACCGCCCCCAGCTCGAACTGGGCTACGGCGACTCGACGCCTTTGCTGGCGCGCGGGTGGCAGGGCCCGGTGGGCGCGAGCGCGCACGTGCGCAGCGGCGAGCGCGTCCCGCTCGCGCTCCACGGGCGCCCTCATCGCTACTACCTGGTGTGGCTGACGACGCTTCCGCCGGGGATGGAGTCGGCGACGATCGCCGAGCTGACGCTGTTCAAGTAACGCCGCCGCGAGCGGAGCCCCGGCAGCGGCGCACGCGTGGATACGCGACTCAGAAGCTGTAGGAGCGCTGTCGCTCGTGGCGCTCGAGCGCCAGCCGGCAGAGGCGATCGACAAGCTGCGGATACGGGACGCCGGACGCCTCGAGCAGCTTTGCGTAGACGCTCGTCGGCGTGAAGCCGGGCATCGTGTTCAGCTCGTTCACCAGCACGCGCTCGCCGTCCCCGCCGGGGGACGGTGCGACGAAGAAGTCGACTCGCGCCAGGCCCTCGCAGCCCGTCGCCTCGAACACGCGCACGGCGAGCTCGCGGACCTGCTCGCGGACGCCGGCGGAGATCTCAGCGGGAATCCTCAGCTCCATCGCGCCCGGGGAGTACTTGGCGCCGTAGTCGTAGAAGTCGCCCGAGAACAAGATCTCGCCGGGCTCTGAGGCGAACGCCGGCTCCCCAGCCTGCCGCCCGTCCTCGCCAAGCGACCCGAGCACGCCGCACTCGACCTCCTTGCCGACCGCCGCCGCCTCGACGATCACGAGGCCGTCGTGGCCGAATGCCTGCTCGAGCGCGTCCGCGAGCTGCTCCTCGGCGCTCACCTTGGCGATCCCGACGGAGGAGCCCTGATGGGCGGGCTTGACGAACACCGGCAGGCCGAGGCGCGCGATCCTCGCGATCTCCGCCAGGGCGTGCTCGCGCGAGCGCATGTAGCGCTCCGCGCGCACACCCACGTAGTCGACCTGCGCGATCCCGATCGCAGACATCAGCTGCTTGAACAGCACCTTGTCCAGGCACACCGCGGATGCCGCCACACCCGCCCCCACATAGGCCACGTCGAGCGTCTCCAGCAGCCCCTGCACCGTTCCGTCCTCACCGAACGGGCCGTGCAGCACCGGGAACACGACATCCGCGCCGAGCAGACCGCCCCCCGGCATCACGCTCAGCGGCTGCCCCTCGCAACGCCACACCCCGTCGCGGCCGATCTCCACCCACACGACCTCGTGGCCGGCGCCGGTCAGCCCCTCGCGCACGGCGGCTCCCGAGGACAGCGAGACGTCGTGCTCGGAGGAGCGGCCACCGGCGAGCACGGCGACGACGAGCCGCTCGCCGGTCATTCGCCGGGAGCCGGCGGCGTCGGCGGCGTGGTCGTCGTGGTCGTCGTCGGCGTGGTCGTGCCGGTCGTCGTCGTCGTGCTGAGCATGCCGACCACGAGCGTCACGGTCGTACCCTTGCGCGCCCGCGCCGCCGCCGCCGGGCTCTGTTCCAGCACGATCCCGACCTGCGTCTGTTCGCTCGTCGGGCGCGTCTGCACCGCGGATTTGAAGCCGGCGTGCTTGAGCGCCGCCTCGGCGGCGACTTCGGTCGCGCCGACGACGTTCGGGACTTCGACTTCCTTCGGCGCCTGCGCGACCGTCAGGTTGACCTTCGAGCCGGCGCTCACCGAGCTGCGGGTGCCAGGTGATTGTTCGAGCACCGTGCCGGGCGACTGCGTTGCGGAGACGCGCCTGGTGACCGTGCCGACGCCCAGTTCGTCGTTGGTGAGCGTCGCTTCCGCCGCTTCGAGCGTCTGTCCGGTCACATCTGGCACGTGCACCGGCGCGGGGCCGCTCGATACCAGCAGCGTGATCAGGCGTCCTTCCTCGACGTCGGTTTCCGCCGGCGGCTCGGTGCCGATCACGCGGCCCACTTCGACCGTCTTGCTCGCTTCCGACTTCGTCTTCGTCTTGAAGCGCGCCTTGTGCAGCTGCGCGACCGCCTGTGCCTCGGTGAGGCTCGTGACATCCATCAACGGCACGTTCGCGGGCCCCTCGGAGACGACGATCCCCACACGCGAGCCCTTGCTCACCGTCGAGCCCGCCGCCGGCGTCTGGCTGATCACGAGGCCGCTGTGGACGCTCACGCTCGCGGCCAGCGATGGTTGCTGGCTCAGGCCGGCGCCGCGCAGGGCGACTCCGGCGGCTGCTTCGCTCAGCCCCGTCACGTTCGGCACCGTCACCGACTTGGCAGGCTGCTCGAGCAGCACCACCGCGAGCACCGCGAGCCCGGCGACCAGCAGGATCGCGAGCGCCCACAGCAGCCCGCGCTGCCATCCGGGACGGCGCTCGCCGGGCGCCTGGCCGCCCGCCAGCTCGTACTGCCCGGTGCCCGGCTGTGACAGCAGCATCGTGCCGACGCCGGCGTGCGGCGGCAACGGCTGCGGGGCGTGGTGGACCTGGTCACTGACCCCACCCGCGCCGGCGAGCGCGGGCAGCAGCTGGCGCTCGTGCTCGAGCGCCGCGATCAGCTCGTCGGCGCTGGCGTAGCGCTCGGCCGGGTCCTTGGCGAGCGCGCGCAGCACGACCGCGTCGAGCGAGGGCGGCAGGCCCGGCCGCAGCACGCTCGGCGGATTGGGCTCCGCCGCGACCTGCTTGAACGCGACCGCCACGGCGGTCTCGCCCTCGAATGGCACGACGCCGGTGAGCAGCTCGTACAGGATCACGCCGATCGAATACAGGTCGGAGGCGGCGCTGACGGCGTGCCCCTGCGCCTGCTCGGGAGACAGGTACTGGGCGGTGCCCATGATCGAGCCCGTGAGCGTCATGTCCGATGCGCCCGCGCGGGCGATCCCGAAGTCGGTGACCCGCGCGCGGCCCTCTTCGTCGAGGATCACGTTGTGGGGCTTGAGGTCTCGGTGGATCACGCCGCGGCGGTGCGCGAAGCGCGCCGCGCGCAGGATCTGCACGACGATCTCGATCGCCGCCGCCGGGTCGAGCGCGCCCTGCTCGCGCACGATCGCCTTGAGCGTGCGCCCCGCCACGTACTCCATCGCGATGTAGTAAGTGCCGTTCCACTCGCCGCGATCGAAGATCCCGACGATGTTCGGGTGTGAGAGCGCCGCGGCGCTCGAGGCCTCGCGGCGGAAGCGCTCGACGAACTCCTGGTCTTCGGCGAAGTGGTGGTGCAGCACCTTGACCGCGACATCCCTGCCGAGCAGCTGGTCCTGCGCTAGGTACACGTCGGCCATGCCTCCCGAGCCCAGGCGCGAGATCACCCGGTAGCGGCCGTCGATGATCGTCTCGGGCTCGATCATGACTGCGAGCTCAGCAGGCTTTCGATCACGGCCCTGGCGACGGGCGCGGCGAACGTCGCGCCTTCCCCGGGGACGGCCTTGAGCGTCACCGCGACCGCGACCCTGGGGTCGGCGGCGGGCGCGAACGCGATGAACCACACGTTGTTGATCGAGTTCCCGAACTGGGTCTCCGCGGTGCCGGTCTTGCCGGCGACCTGGACGCCTGGTATCTGCGCCGCGGTGCCCGTCCCTTCCTCGACGACCGCTTCCATCATCGAGCGCACGGCCGCTGACGTCGAGGGCTTCATCACGACGGACTGCACGCGCGGGGCGATCGTCTGCACGGTGCGCCCTTCGGAGTCGACGATGCGCTGCGCGAGGTGAGGCGCCATCAGCGTGCCGTGGTTGGCGACCGCGGCCGCCACCTCGGCCATCTGCAGCGGCGTCACCGCGAGTTTGTCCTGGCCGATGCCCATGCGCCCGACGTCGACCGACGGGCTGGTGGGGGCGACGATGCTTTCGCCGCTGTGCTCGCCACTCGCCGACATCTCGTCCGCCGGGTAGTCCAGCTCAGGCTTGCGGTCGAAGCCGAAGCGTTCCATGTAGCGCCCGAGCGTGGGCTTGCCGAGGTGCTCGGCCACCTGCGCGTAGACGGTGTTGACCGAGTGCGCGAGCGCGTACTTCAGCGTGATTTCCCCGAAGCTCTCGCCGTTGTCGTTCTGCAGCAGCTTGCCCGAGACGACGATGCCGTTGCGGCCGCTCACGGTCGATTCGGGCGTGTACTCGCCCGTGTCGATCGCGGCCGTCGCGGTCACGATCTTGAACGTCGACCCGGGTGCGTAGCCGAACTGAACGGCGCGGTTGACTTCCGACTTGGTGGCCGGGTTGGATGCCATTTCGCGCCTCTGTTTGCTTTCAGCCGCGGGCGAGCGCAGCGCGTTGGGGTTGTAGCTCGGCGTCGAGGCCATCACACGCACGGCGCCGGTGCGCGGGTCGAGCGCGACGACCGCGCCTTCGTGTTCGGCGAGCGCGGCTCTGGCGACGCGCTGGGCGCGCGGGTCGAGCGTCGTGACAAGCTTGTCTCCCTGCGGTTCCTTGCCTTGCAGCTGATCGAGCACGCTCTGCAGGTTCGTCCCGCTCTGGCCGTTCAGTTCCTTGTTGCGGAACAGCTCCACGCCCGTGCTGCCGATGTCCGGTTCGAGATAGTGATAGCCGATCGGCTGGGCGAACAGTTCGCCTGTGGGGTAGACGCGCTGGTAGACGCCTTCGGCGCCGCGCACGCTGCGCGCGAGCACGGTCCCGTCGTCGGCGAGGATCGGCCCGCGTTCGATCCGCTCCTGCTCCAGCAGCGTGCGTTTGTTGAGCGCGTTGTCGCGCAGCGATGCGGCTTCGAAGACCGTCCAGCGCGAGGTGAACGCGACGAGCAGCGCGAACAGCAGGGCGACGAGGCCGTACAGGCGGATAATCGGACGGTTCAAGGCGTGCGCCTCATTCGAGCTGTTCCAGTTCGAGGCTGCGGATCAGCGACCCGGCGTCCGCTTCCGAGCGCAGCGAGTGATCGAGCAGCGAGCGTCGCCTCTGCGCTGTCAGCGTCGACGCGCTGACGCCCGACACGTACTGGCTGCTGTACAGCGTGAGGTTGCCCGGAAGCCTGTACGGCAGCCCCTCGAACATCGTCACGAGGCCGCGGCTGTTGGTGCCGATGAAGTACACCGACTGCAGCGCGAGGTAGGCACCGGAGCCGAGCAGGCCGAGTATCACGAGCAGGAACGTGAGCGCTTTCGCGTGGCGCAATCGCGGGCGGCGGCGAGCGCGAGGCGCCGGAGCCTCTCCCGGGCGCGCGACGCGTGGCGTGCGCTGGCGGGCGCGCTCGCGCTCGGCGGGCGCGGGCGCCCCGGTCACGATCTCGTCGGCGAGCATCTCCGGTGCCACCGACGGAGCCGGCGCGTAGGGCGCGGGCACCGCGGGGAGTCCCACGATCGTCGTGTGCTCGCCGCCGGCCGGCGCCTGCCCCACCTGGACATCCTCGAGACGGATCAGCACGACCGTGATGTTGTCGCGCCCGCCGGCCTCGTTGGCCGCCGCGATCAGCGCCTCGCCGGCGTCGCGCAGACGCGGGTGCGCCAGCAGCACGGCGGCGATCTGCTGCTCGGAGAGCATCGTCGTGAGCCCGTCGCTGCACAGCAGGTACACGTCGCCGGCGCGCGCGCGGAAGGAGCGCGTGTCGACCTCGACGATCCCCTCGGGCCCGAGCGCGCGCGTGATCACCGAGCGCTGCGGATGCTCGACGGCTTCCTCCGGCGTGAGCCGCCCCTGGCGCATCAGCTCGTCGACGAGCGAGTGGTCGTCGGTCAGGCGCAGCAGCTGGCCGTCGCGCAGGCAGTACGCGCGGCTGTCGCCGACGTGCGCGATCGCGACCTCCTGCTCGCCGACGTACACGGCCGTGAGCGTCGTGCCCATGCCGGCCTGCTCGGCGTTCGTGTGCGAGAGCTCGTGGATGCGAGCGTTGGCGGCGCGCGCGAGCTCGGCGAGCTCGAGCTCCGGGTGCGCGGTCGTCGGGCAGGCCCGGCTGGAAGACCTCGACGGCGATCCGCGAGGCGACCTCGCCGGCCTGCGCGCCGCCCATCCCGTCGGCGACGACGAACAGCGGCGCGCGAGCGAGCAGCGAGTCCTCGTTGGCGCGGCGCTGGCGCCCGGTGTCGCTGCCGGCGTACTGCTCGGCCACGCGCAGCATCTCAGCCGACCTCGAACGTGAATTCGCTGTCGCCGATGCGCACGCGGTCACCCGGATGCAGCGGCCGGGGCGTCTGCAGCAGCTCCTCGTTGAGGTAGGTGCCGTTGGTCGAGTCGAGGTCTTCGATGACCACTATGTTGCCCTGCTCGTAGACGCGCGCGTGGCGGGAGGAGGCGAACGGGTCCTCGAGGCGGATCTCGGCGCGCTCGCCGCGACCGAGCACGAGGTCGCCGTCGAGGTCGTAGATCATGCCCGGCCTCGTGACCCGGAGCGCGCTCGACCACGAGCCGCGGCGAGCGCTGCGCGGCGCCGACGGTGCCGAGCGTCGAGGCCGAGTACATGCCCGTCGCGTCCGCCGGGATCGGCATGCGCTCCGGCTGGCCCGCGCTCGTTTCGCCCGGCGTGGCGCTGCGACGCAGGTCGCGGCGCGCGCTGCGCGCGACCCACAGCAGGAACAGGTACAGGACGGCCAGGAAGCCGAACTTCAGCGCGACGGATACGGGCGCGAGCGTGTTCACGAGACCTCGAAGACGATCTCCGTCGAGCCGAGCTCGAGGAGGTCGCCGGAGCGCAGCAGCTGTACGCCGCGCACCTGCGGCCGTTGACGCGCACGCCGTTGGTCGAGCCGAGGTCCGCGACCGTCCAGCCGTCAGGGCCTGGCCGCAGCTCGGCGTGGCGGCGCGAGATGCCCGCGTCCTCGAGCACGATGTCGCAGTCGCGGCTGCGTCCGATCGGTGCCGCCCGCGGGTCGGCACCAGCAGCCGTCGCCCGCCGACGGCCAGCAGCGCGCGCTCCGGCGGGCGCTGCGCGTGGACCTCCTCGACCGGCTTCGCGAACGCGCGCCGAGGTGCTGTAGATCATCGTCTGGCCGTGCTGCTCGGGCGCGGGCGCAGGAGGGGCGGCGCGAGCAGGGGCGGCGCGGGGCGCCGGCGAAGGCGCGGGCGGGCTCTCGTCCTCGCCGGCGCGGACCAGTTGCGCCTGGATGCCGAATTCGCCGAGCGACAGGCGCTCGTCGGTGTGGAAGGAGATGAGCGGTGGCGAGGCGAGGATCAGGTCCTCGCGGCGCGCGTGCTCCAGCAGGTAGGCGCACAGCTCGTCGATCACCTCGTGCTCGACGCCTTCGTAGCGCGCGCGGTCGCTCGCGCGACAGCCACACCGAGTACTCGTTCGGCACGTACACGCGCGAGACCGACACGGTGCGATGCGCGTCCATCTCGCGGGCGAGCTTGCGTGCGAGCTCCATCGGGCGGACCTCCGAGCGGAACAGCGCGTCCGAAGGTGCCCTCGACGAGGCTGGCGATCGTGGTCTCGACGCTCTTGAGCGGGTTCATCGGCGGGCGGTTCGGCGGAGTGCGGGGATCGGCGTCTGCTTGACCACTGAGGATCGCGCGCGAGCCGGGAGCCATGCTACGCACCCTCGCTGCGGACCCGTCTCGAGAGTCCTCGAGCGTGCCTCGGAACAGGCTCTAGACGGGGCCCCGCAGAGCGCGGGCACCGACGGCGAGCACGGCGCCGAGCGAGCGCGCCGAGCACGGCGCCGCGTGGCGTCGCGTGCGCCGCTGAGCGCGCAAGCCCGCGTCGAGCGCGGGTGCCGCGGCAGCGAGCGCGGCCGACCAGGCGGTGACCGCGACGAGGTCGCGTGCGGCGCTGCGACCGCGCACGATCCACGGCAGCGCCGCCGCAGCGACGCCCCAAAGCAGCGCTCCGAGGAGCACGCCGAGCGTCAGCAGCGGCGCGATCACGTGCGCGGCGGAGCTGCCCGAGCGAGCCCTCCCAGACCGCGCGGGCCGGCGTGCCGGCGGGCTCGCGCAGCCACAGCTCGCGACCCAGCAGCGGCTCCGGCGAGCGCCAGCCACCAGTACCCGAGCGCGCCGAGCGCGGCGCGCTCGCGCCAGCGCGACGCCTGCCCGGCGATCGCCGGGAAGGCGCCGGCGAGGCCGGCGAGGCCGAGCGCGGGCGCGAGCGCGCACGCCAGCCACCTGCCGCCCACGCGCGAGTCCTCGCGCTCGCCCGGAAGCAGGGCCAGCAGGCGCGAGCGCGGCGAGCGCCAGCAGCGCGACGCCGGGGCGCCCGGCGAACGCCTGCCAGCAGGCGACGAGCGCGACGGCCGCGAGCCACACGCCGCGCGGCAGGCTCAGGCCGCGCCGCGCGGCAGGCGCAGGCCGCTCGCCGAGCGCGTTCTCGGCAGTTGCGTGCTCGCGCGCGGAGGACCGCCGCGCGTCGTGCTCGCGCGGCGGCGCAGCGGCTGCGGGGGCTGGCGTGAGCGCCGCACGGCGAGCCGGCGCTCGCTGGTCGGCCGGCGCCGCTCGTCGCGTCGCGTCCGGCGTGCCGCCTCGCGAGCGCCGCCAGCGCGAGCGCCTGAGCCCTGCTCGAGCGCGTCCTCGAGCGCGAGGCGCAGCTCCTCGAGCGTGCCGCGGCCCTCGGGCGCGGCGGCGAGCGCGCGCGTCGATCGCGCGCGTGAGCTCCGCGCGGCAGGTCGCGGCGCGGGCGTGCGAGCGGCGGCAGCGCGCGGCCGATGCGCCGCGCGGTGGCGGCGGGCGTGGCGCCGCGGACGGGGTTGACGCCGGACAGCGCCTCGTAGAGCACGAGCGCGAGCGAGTACAGGTCGGCCTGCTGCGTCGACCTCGCGGCCCTCGCTCTGCTCGGGCGCCATGTAGGCGAGCGTGCCGAGCACGTCGCCGGTGCGCGTGAGCGCGTCCTCGCCGACGAGGCTGGCGCCGCCGAAGTCGGTCAGCTTGGCGGCGGCGGCAGCGCTCGCGGCGCCGCGCGCGTCCTCGCGCGGGTGCGGGACGAGCACGTTCTGCGGCTTGATGTCGCGATGGATCACGCCGCGCGCGTGGGCGTGCTCGAGCGCGCTCGCGAGCGCGAGGCCGATCTCGAGCACCTCCTCGTCCTCGAGCTCGTCGGCGGCGATCAGCCGCGCGAGCGTGTCGCCGTCGACGAGCTCGGAGATCAGGTAGAACGCGTCGTCGCGCGCGCATGCCTCGTACAGGGCGACGATCGCCGGGTGCGAGAGCCGCGCGGAGGCGAGCGCCTCGCGGGTGGCGCGCTCGCTGTCTCCGCTCGGGCCCAAGCCAGACGCGCTTGACCGCCACCTCGCGGTGCAGGAGCTCGTCGTGGGCGCGCCACACCACGCCGAAGCCGCCGCTGCCGAGCCGCTCGAGCAGCCGGTAGCGGCTCGAGCACGAGCTCGTCGGCGGCCGCCCGGCTTCGGCGGCGGCGCGCGCGATCCGGCGACGCGGCGGCGGGTCCGCGGGCTCGTCGCGCTTGCCGCGGGACGCTTGGACGAGGGTCTGTGGCGACTCCACCGGCTCCCGCGTTCGCCGTCGGCCGGTCCCGTCCCTGCCGACGAGGGCAGGAAAACCCGCATTGACCGAGAAGTTGCAGATCTCGCGAGGGGGATGGCCGCCAGTCATACTGGGCCTCTTCGTAAAGTCCCTGCAAAGGAGCGGTTGGCTTTTGTCGTTCTTCGACGATGACGAGGAGACAGCGCCTCGACCGTCATCCCGAGCACCGCGACGCCGGACCGCCGGAGAGCGGTCGGCGACGGGCGCGCCGCCACGCCAGCCGCGTCCGCGGCGGCCGCAGCTGCCGGCGGCGGCGGGCGTCGATCAGCACACCCTGATGGTGCGCCGCCGCTGGGCGGCGGGCGTGGCGGTCGTGCTGCTGATCGTGATCGTGCTGCTGATCAACGGCTGCCTGAAAAGCGAAAAGCAGCAGTCGCTGAAGAACTACAACCGCGAAGTCAGCGCGCTCGCGCAGGAATCCGACGCACAGGTCTCGCATCCGCTGTTCGTCGCGCTGACGGGCGCCGCCGGCAAGTCGGCGCTCGACGTCGAGGAGCAGGTCGACGAACTGCTGCAAGCAGGCGCAGAGCGTCGCCACGCACGCCAAGGGCCTGAGCGTGCCCGGCGAAATGGCGGACGCGCAGCAGCGACCTGCTGCTGGCGCTCGACCTGCGCGTCGAAGGCATGACGAAGCTCGCGGCGCTCGCTCCCAAGCGCGCTCGGCGGGCAGGCCAAGCAGGCGAGCGTCGAAGATCGCCGGCGACATGGAGATCTTCCTGGCCTCCGACGTGATCTACTCGCAGCGCGTGGCGCCGCTGATCCAGCAGGCGCTCGCCGCCGACGGGATCAGCGGCCTGACCACGGCGAGCACCCGCTTCCTGCCCAACATCGGCTGGCTGGAAGCGAGCACCGTCGCGGCGCGGCTCACCGGCGAAGCCGCTCGAGCTCCTCCACGAGCGCGCAGACGCTCTCCGGGCACCACGGCAGCGCGCTGACCGGGGTGAGCGTGGGCACGACCAAGCTCGAAGCCGGAACCGACGATCAACCACATCAGCGGCGGCGGCAGCCCGACGTTCACGGTGACGGTCGAAAACGCCGGCGAATTCGCCGAGACCGACGTCAAGGTCGACGTCACGGTGACGGCCGCGGGCAAGCAGTACAAGGCCTCGCACGTGATCGACAAGACCGAACCGGGCAAGCAGGCCAACGTGGAAATCCCGATCACCGGCGTGCCCGCTGGGGCAGCCGGCGAAGATCGAAGTGCAGGTCGACGCCGGTGCCCGGCGAGACCAACCACGAAGGCAACAAGGGCGTCTACCTGGCGATCTTCGGCGAATAGGGCCGAACGGACGGCCTGCCGGCGCCTGCCGGGCGCGGCGACGGCGCCAGCGGCTAACTTGTGGCGATGGCCGCATCGATCACCGACACGCAGGGGATCATCGCGATCGCGGCGCGGGCGCGCTGGCGCTCGTGGCGCTGCTCGGCTGCGTGGCGCTCGGCGATCGGCTGCGGCGGCTGCGCCGCGCGCAGCGGCTCGTGCTCGGCGAGCACGGCGAGCAGGACGTCGTCGCCCACGCCGCCGCGCTGCAGGAGGCGTTCGACGAGCCTGCAGCGACGTACGTGCGAGGAGACGGCGGCGCGCCTGGACGCGCGGCTGGCGGCGGTCGAGACGCGCGCTGCGGGGACGCATCGCGCACCGGGCGCTCGTGCGCTACGACGCCTACAACGAGCTCTCCGGACAGCAGTCGATGTCGATCGCGCTGCTCGACGACGAGCGCTCGGGCATCGTGCTGTCGTGCATCCACCACCGCGACCAGGCGCGCGTGTACGGCAAGCAGGTGCGCGGCGGACGCGGCGAACTGGAGCTCTCTCCCGAGGAGGCCGAGGCGGTGCGCCTCGCGCTCGCCGGCGGCGGCGGCGCAGGCTGCCGCTGATGAGCCGACACCGCCTGAGACGCCCGCCGCGCGGCCGCGAGCGCGTCGGCTATCTCGGGCCCGCCGGGACCTTCAGCGAGGAGGCGCTGCTGGCGAGCGCCGACGGCGGACGCGGTCGAGCCGGTGGCGCTGGCGAGCATCTACGACACGGTGATGGCGCTGCGGCGCGGCGAGGTGCGCTGGGCGGTCGTGCCGATCGAGAACTCGCTCGAGGGGTCGATCAACGTGACGCTCGACCTGCTCGCGGGGGAGGCGAGCGACGTCGAGATCGTGGGCGAGGCGCTGCTGCGCGTCGCGCCACTCGCTGATCGCGGCCGCGCCGGTGCCGCTCGCGGAGATCGAGACGGTGATCACCCACCCGCAGGTGCCCGGGCAGTGCACGCGCTTCCTGCGCGGCGAGCTGGCGCGTGCGCGCGTCCTGCCGGCGAGCTCGACCGCGGAGGCGGTGCGCACGGTGGTCGCGGCGGCGCGGCCCGGGCGAGGCGGCGCTCGGGACCGCGCTGGCGGCGCGAGATCTACGGGGGCACGGTGCTGCGCGAGCGGGATCGAGGACCGCGACGGACAACGAAACGCGCTTCGTGTGGCTCGCGCGGGCACGGCACGAGCGGCGGACCTGAGCGGCCGCCGCTGCGCGCGGCGCGGCGCGGCGCATGGAAGACATCGCTCGTGTTCTGGGGCGCCGGCGCCGAGCGCCCGGGCTGGCTCGTGCGCTGCCTGGACGAGTTCGCGCGCCGGGACATCAACCTGCACGAAGATCGAGTCGCGGCCGCGGCGCGAGCGGCTCGGCAGCTACATGTTCTTCGCCGACCTCGCCGGTCGCGCCGAGCGAGCGGCCCGTCGCGGAGGCGATCGCGGGCGTGCGCGCGATGTGCGAGCAGGTGCGCGTGCTCGGCTCCTACCGCGCGGCGGCGGCGCCGAGCGCGTGAGACGGAGCGGACATCGCGCGGCCCTGTGCCGCGCGATGTCGGCGCCCCGCTACACTGCGGCCCTGAATATGGAGAGCACAGTCCCACCAGAGCCGGTGGGGTCCGTGTCGCCCTCAGAGCACCAGCGGCACGGACCTGGCACATCGCCCGCGACGGCGATGGGTGGTCGGGTGCTCGTCCTGAACGCCACGTATGAGCCGATCAACGTGTGCACGGTGCGGCGCGCGGTCGTGCTGCTGCTCAAGGACAAGGCCGAGCTGCTCGAGCGCGGCCGCTGGGAGCTGCACTCGGAGAGCTCGACGCTCGCGCGGCCGGTGGTGATCCGGCTGGTCAGCTACGTGAACGTCCCGCGCGACGCCCACCGGCGCAAGATCACCCGCCGCGCGGTGTTCGCGCGCGACAGCTGGACCTGCCAGTACTGCGGGTCGCGCTCCAACCTGACGGTCGACCACGTGATCCCGCGCTCCAAGGGCGGCACCTCGAGCTGGGAGAACATCGTCGCCTCGTGCGCGCCGTGCAACCGGCGCAAGGGCGACCGCCTGCCGCGCCAGGCCGGGATGCACCCGCGGCACGCCCCGCGCACGCCGCGCGCGGAGATCTTCATCCACGTCGCCAGCCCCACGATCCCGGCGGCCTGGCTGGCAGTACCTGCCGCAGGCGGCCTGAGCCGCTGCCAGGCGCGGCGCCGGCGACCGACGGCGCAAGCGAGCGGCCTGAACGACGAAGGGCGCCCGGCGGCGCCCTTCGCACTGCTCTGACTGGAAAGACCGAGAGCGACGAACTGCGAGGCCGGAGGGACCAGGACCGGCGGTCGTCTCGGGGTGTCCCGGGTTGGATTCCGCTAAGCGGTCCAGCCTGCCCGACCTAGCGGCCGGTCACCTCCAGGGTCCCGCAAGAACTGTCACTCAACGTTTGGACCACCTCCTTTCTCTGGTCTGGCCAGAGTAGCGAACGGAGATGACATGCGGGCGTCGGAGCACCGTCCAGCCAACGCCGTGCGCTCAGGGATGATGACGCCGAACTCCTGCGCGTAGGTGGCGCCGGGTGCGCCGTCGGCGCGAGCGATGCGGGGACCGCCGGCGTGATCGCCGATTCCCGGTTTCGCTGGTACTGGGCTTCGAGGATGTTCGCGAGGTGCCCGGGCGAGGCGATCCAGGCCGCGACGATCGCCTGCGGCGTGGAGAGCTGGTAGGTGCCCCAGGCGAGGTTCTCGCCGATCACGTAGCCGTCGGTCGGGCTCGGGATGTAGCCGGTGTCGCGGATGCGGTCCACGGGCGTCTCGCCGCTGGGCGAGACGTGCGCGAAGTAGTCGTCGGCGATCAGTTCCTCGCAGTGGTCTTCGGCGGCCGCGTTCGAGCTCGGGGTTCGTCGTCAGCGGGCTCTCGCCGTTTTCGGCGCGCTCGCGGTTGATCAGGCACAGGACGGCGGCGCGGACGAGCGCGATGTTGCCCGCTTCGGGCGTCAGTTCGGTGTTCTGGCAGGGCGTCGCGAGCACGGCGGCGATCGTCGCCGCGGTCCGTTCGGCGGACGACGGCTGCGAGGACGCCGCCGCGGTCGGTTCGGGCGTCGTGCTCGACGAGGGTTCCGCGCGTTCGGTGCGTGGAGCCTTCGCGCGGTGGGGCTTGGGCGACTTCGATCGTGCGGCTTCGGCGTGCGCGGCTTGGACACGTGGGGTTTTGGCGTGCCGCTCGCGTGCAGTTTGCGTTCGAGGCGGCACGCGCGACGTGCGGCGCGAGTCGCGCGCCTGGCGCAGCTTGCATGTGCGCGCTCCGCGGCCGTGGCGCGGGGGTGAATCCCGTTGGCTGCCTCACCGTTGGTTGAGCAGCGGCGGCTATGCTCGTTGCTGAGCCGCCGATCAGGGCGGCGCAGATGAGAGTCGTGAGGAGAAGTACTGAAGAGCAACGGCTGAGGTTCACCCTCAGCCTGTCGGTTGCTCACGTGCCCCCGTCTGAGCGAGCGCCGACGATTCTGGACGGTTGGGAGGTGATCGGCCGGGATCCTGCGAGCTACCCGCCATCACCCGGACATTCGGCCAACCGGACTCTGCGGGCTACTGCTCGTCGACCGCGGACTCTGCGGCAGGCATCTCCGGCACGTCCGCGTTCAGGTCGGCGCCGCCGTCCGGTGCGCCCGCGTTCTGGTCAGCGTCGCCGCCATCCGGTGCGCCCGCGTCGCCTCACCATCGTCGCCGGTGTCGACCACCAGCGCGACGGCGCTCACGACGTCGTCGTCCTTGAGGTTCATCACGCGCACGCCCGTGGCCGAGCGGCCCTGCTGGGAGATGCCTGCCGGCGGCGGTCCGCTGGACCATGCCGCCGACGCTGATGAACACGAGCTCCTGGTGCTCGCGCACGACCAGCGCGCCCGCGAGCGCGCCCTTTTGCTCGGTCAGACCGATCGTCTTGACGCCTTTGGCGCCGCGGTTGGTCTTGCGGTACTGCGCGATCTGGGTGCGCTTGCCGTAGCCGTTCTCGGTGACGACGAGCAGGTCCATGTCGTCGCGGGCGACGTCCATCGCGATCACCCGCCCGGTCTTGCCGACGTCCATGCCGCGCACGCCGGTGGTGTCGCGGCCCATCGAGCGCGCGTCGGACTCGGCGAAGCGGACGGTCAGGCCGGCGCGCGAGACCATGATGACCTCGTCGCCGGGGTCGACCGCGCGCACGGCCAGCAGCTCGTCGTCGTCGCGGATGTTGATCGCGATGATGCCGTCGGCTTTGATCGGCGTGTTGTAGGCCTGCAGCTCGGTCTTCTTGACGGTGCCGTTGCGCGTGGCGAACACGAGGTACTCGGTCTCGGTGAAGTCGCGCGTGGAGACGACCGCCTGGATCCGCTCGCCCTCGCGCAGCGGCAGGATGTTCACGAGCGCGCGCCCCTTCGCGGTGCGCTGCGCCTCCGGCAGCTCGTAGACCTTCGAGCGGTACACCTTGCCGCGGTTGGAGAAGAACAGCAGGTAGTCGTGGGAGGAGCACACGAACAGGTGCTCGATGAAGTCGCCGTCCTTCATGTCCATCCCGGTCACGCCGCGACCGCCGCGCTGCTGCTGGCGGTAGGTGGCCAGCGGCAGCGACTTGATGTAGCCGGTCTGCGTGATCGTGATCACCATCTGCTGGTCGGCGATCAGGTCCTCGATGTCGATCTCGTCCTCGGAGTGGCTGATCTCGGTGCGCCGCTCGTCGCCGAAGCGCTCGGAGATCTCCGCGAGCTCCTCCTTGATCACGGCCAGCACGCGGCCCTCGTCGCCGAGGATCGCGCGCAGCTCGGCGATCCGCTCGCTCACGTCGGCGTGCTCCTGTTTGATGCCGTCGGCCTCGAGCGCGGTCAGCTGCGACAGGCGCAGGTCGAGGATCGCCGTCGCCTGGATCGCCGCTGAGCTCGAAGCGCGCCACCAGCTGCTCGCGCGCGCTGTCGCGGTCGCGCGAGCCGCGGATCAGCTCGATGATCTCGTCGAGGTGCTCGAGCGCGATCAGCAGCCCCTCGAGGATGTGTGCGCGCGCCTCCTTCTCGGAGAGCTCGTGCTTGGTGCGGCGCACGATCACCTCGCGCTGGTGCGCGACGTAGTTGTGGATCACCGCCCGCAGGTCGAGCGTGCGCGGCACGTTGTCGACGAGCGCGACCATGTTCACGCCGAACGTGCTCTGCATCGGCGTGTGCTTGTAGAGCTTGTTGAGCACCACCTTCGGGATCGCGTCGCGCTTGAGCTCGATCACCAGGCGCATGCCGCGCTTGTCGGAGTGGTCGTCCAGGTTCGCGATCTCGGGGATCCGTTTGTCGTCGACGAGGTCCGCGATCTTCTCGATCAGGCCGCCCTCGCCGCCCTTCTTGACCATGAACGGCAGCTCGGTGACGACGATCGCCTCCTTGCCCTGTTTCAGCGGCTCGATGTGCGCGCGGGCCTGGATCGCGCACGCGCCCGCGGCCGGTCTCGTACGCGTCTTTGATGCCCGCGTGGCCGAGGATGATCCCGCCGGTCGGGAAGTCCGGGCCCTTGATGTGGCGCATCAGGCCCTCGACCTCGATCTCCGGGTCGTCGATGTAGGCGATCGTCGCGTCGATCACCTCGCGCAGGTTGTGCGGCGGGATGTTCGTCGCCATCCCCACGGCGATGCCCGAGGAGCCGTTGACGAGCAGGTTCGGGAAGCGCGACGGGAGCACCAGCGGTTCGCGCTTGGAGCCGTCGTAGTTCGGCACGAAGTCGACCGTGTCCATGTCGAGATCGCGCAGCATCTCGGTGGCGATGCGCGCGAGGCGGGCCTCGGTGTACCTCATGGCAGCAGCCGGGTCGTCGTCGATCGAGCCGAAGTTGCCCTGGCCGTCGACGAGCTCGTAGCGCATCGAGAACTCCTGCGCCATGCGTACGAGCGTGTCGTAGATGGCGGAGTCGCCGTGCGGGTGGTACTTGCCCATCACCTCGCCGACGATCAGCGCGCACTTGGAGTACGAGCGGGTGGGGCCGAGCCCGAGCTCGTTCATCGCGTAGAGCACGCGACGGTGGACGGGCTTGAGACCGTCGCGAACGTCGGGCAGCGCCCGACCGACGATCACCGACATCGCGTAGTCGAGGTACGCGGTGCGCATCTCCTCCTCGAGCGCGCGCGGTTCGATGTTGCCTCCGCTGATGACATCAGGCGATGCCATTAGTCACCCCCTGTGTGACGTCAGGGTCAAGCAGGTCAAGGACGCAAGGAGCGTGGCGTGCTACGCACGCGAGCAACTGAGGACGCTGAGATGCGCAGGCCATGACGTCACACATCCAGGTTGGCGACGGCTCTTGCGTTGTCCTCGATGAAGGCGCGCCGCGGCTCGACCTGATCGCCCATCAGCATCGAGAAGATGCGGTCGGCGGCGAACGCGTCCTCGAGCGTGACCTGCGCGAGCGTGCGCGTAGCCGGCGACATCGTCGTTTCGCCGAGCTGATCGGCGTTCATCTCGCCGAGCCCCTTGAAGCGCTGCAGTTTGATGCCCTTCTGTGCGACGGTCAGGACGGCTTCGTGGAGCGCCTCGAAGGTCGTGGCGCTCTCGCGAGCGTCGGCGAGGCGGACGTCGAACGGGGGGCTGCCCACGAGCTCGATCAGCTGAGCATGGACACGCGCCAGCTGTCGGTACTCCTGGGAGTCGAACAGGTCGCGTTTGATCGTGTGTGTGCGCGCGAAGCCTGTCTTGGTTTCGACGGCCTTGACGCGGATCGCGAGCGGGTCCTGGTCGACGACTTCGGCGAGGTGGGTGTCGCCGGCCTCGCTGGCGCGTGCGAGCCACTCGATCGCGGCGTCGACGCTCATGACCTGCTCGCCGAGCAGCGAGGACTCCTCGAGGAACTGCACGACGTCGTGGCCGTAGTGCCCGCGCAATGAGAGGGACCAGCCCTCGTACTGCTTGAGCAGTCGCGAGAATCGCTGCCAGCGCGTCTCGGTGAGCTTGAACTGCGTGCCGTGGCGGTCGAAGACCTCGATCTTCTCCCACTTGTCCGACAGCAGGATCTCCTCGAGCTCGGAGTCCTTCTCGATGTAGCGCTCGCGCGAGCCCTGCTTGAGCTTGTAGAGCGGCGGCTTGGCGATGTACACGTAGCCCGCCTCGATCAGCTCCTGCATCTCGCGGAACAGTAGCGTCAGCACGAGCGTGCGGATGTGGGCGCCGTCGACATCCGCATCCGTCATCAGCACCACCTTGTGGTAGCGCGCGTTCTCGATGTTGAACTCGTCGCGCACGCCGGTGCCGATCGCGGTGATCAGCGCCTGGATCTCGGTGTTCTGCAGGACCTTGTCGATACGCGACTTCTCGACGTTGAGGATCTTCCCGCGCAGCGGCAGCACGGCCTGGGTTTCGCGGTCGCGGCCCTGCTTGGCCGAGCCGCCCGCGGAGTCGCCCTCGACGACGAACAGCTCGGCGAGCGACGGATCCTTGATCGAGCAGTCGGCGAGCTTGCCGGGCAGCGTCGAGTTCTCGAGCGCCGACTTGCGGCGTGTGAGATCGCGTGCCTTGCGGGCGGCCTCGCGGGCGCGCTGCGCCTGGACCGACTTCATGATCACGGCGCGCGCCTCGCTCGGGTTCTCCTCGAGGAACTCGCCCAGGCCGGCGTTGACGATCGACTCGACGAAGCCGGCCATGCCGGGGTTGCCGAGCTTGGTCTTCGTCTGGCCCTCGAACTGGGGGTCGCGAAGCTTGACCGAGATCACGGCCGTCAGGCCCTCGCGGACATCCTCGCCCGAGAGGTTGTCCTCTTTCTCCTTCAGCAGGCTGTGGTCGCGCGCGTACTTGTTGAGCGTGCGCGTGAGCGCGGAGCGAAAGCCGCTCATGTGCGAGCCGCCCTCGCGCGTGTTGATGTTGTTGGCGAACGAGTGGATCGACTCCTGGTAGGAGGAGTTCCACTGCATCGCGACCTCGGCGGCGCCTTCCTCGGACTCGCCGGTGAAGAAGATCACCTTGCGGTGCACCGTGTCCTTGTTCTCGTTGAGATAGGCGACGAAGTCCTCGATGCCGCCCTCGTACTGGAACTCGGCCGAGTGCCCGTCGCCGCGCTCGTCGACGATCGAGATCTTCAAGCCACGTGTCAGGAAGGCCGTCTCGCGCAAGCGCTCCTCGAGCGTGTGGAAGTCGAACTCGAGCGTCTCGAAGATGTCGGCGTCGGGGAGGAACGTGACGGAGTTGCTTGTGCCCTCACCGGGGGCAAGCGTCGTCGCCCTTGATCAGCTCTGACTGCGGCGCTCCGCGCGAGTACTCCTGCGAGAACACATGGCCGTCGCGGCGCACCTCGACGACGAGGCGCTCGGACAGGGCGTTGACGACCGAGACGCCGACGCCGTGCAGGCCGCCCGACACCTTGTAGCCGCCGCCCTCTCCGAACTTGCCGCCGGAGTGCAGGACGGTGAGCACGACCTGTACGGCCGGCAGCCCCTCCTTGTCCATCTTCGCGACCGGGATTCCGCGTCCGTTGTCGAAGACGGTGACCGAGTTGTCCGGGTGGATCGTGACCGCGACCTCGGTGCAGAAGCCGGCGAGCGCCTCGTCGACCGAGTTGTCAACGACCTCGTAGACCAGATGGTGCAGGCCCATCACACCGGTCGAGCCGATGTACATCCCGGGCCGCTTGCGAACCGCTTCGAGGCCCTCGAGAACGGTGATGTCCTGCGCGTCGTAGTCGGCGGAGCCGCCACCCATGGACGGGTCGTTCACGCCGCCCTTTCCTCTGCCCTCTTCAGAGCTGTTGCTGCCTGCCGCCAAATGGCCCTCCGGTGACGTAAGAACGCCCCGGTCTCCGGGGCGCTGGGTCCACGGTCGGGGCGGGTTAGGTGTGCCCAAAATGATAGCACGGGAGCCCCTCAGACCACGCCATGAAACGGCTCTAAATGCCTGCAAACTGGCCGAAAACGAAGGCCTTTCGGATAAGTGCGGATCACCCTTCGCACGCCGCTTCGACGGCAACCCCTGTCAGCCCGTGCGACAGCGCAGGGCGCGCACGTCCTCGCTTCCGAGCGCCTCGTTGAGCAGTGCGATCAGCGCGTCGCCCATCAGCTCCAGCTCCTGCGCCCACACAGAGGCATCGCAGGTGATCGTGAGGAGGCCTTCGTGCTCGGCGGTGGGACGCGCAGACGCGGCGATAGCGGGGCCGACAGCGCCGTCCCACACCTCCTGCACCCGCGCGAGCGTGCTCGCCGGCGCCAGCGCCCCCGTGAGCTCGCCGAGCACGGCGGCGAGCGGTCTGGGTGCGTACCTGCTCACGCTGCGATCGCCTCCTGGAGGATCGTGCCTGGCGACACCCGCAGCCGCGCCACCGCGGCATCCGTGGCTCCGGGAACGTGAGCGAGATCCGTGGTCGCGATCACGCTCTGTCCACCTGTGCGCAGCTCGGCGACCAGCAGCTCGCGGCGCTCGGCGTCGAGCTCGCTCATGACGTCGTCGAGCAGCATCAACGGCTGACGGCGACGCTGCTCGGCGAGCACCGCGCGCTCGGCGAGCAGCAGGGCGAGCAGGGTCAGGCGCTGCTCGCCCTGGGAGCCGTACACACGCAGCTCGCGGCCGTCGCGCACGAGCGCGAGCTCGTCCCGGTGCGGCCCATAGCCGGTGAAGCCGCGCTCCAGATCACCGGGCAGGCGCTCGCTCAACTCGGCCATGTACTGCAGCTCGTCCGCGGCTCGAGCGCGCGGCTTGTACTCGAGCAGGAGCTCGCCGGCGCAGCCGAGCGCGGCGGCACGCCGCGTAAACGGCTCAGCGAGCAGCTCCACGGCCTCGGCGCGGTGAGCGCGCAGCTCGAGCCCGCTTACGGCCAGCTCACGGTCCCATGTGGTCAACGTGGAGCTCGAGCCGCGGCCTGAGCGGATGCGGCCGAGAAGCGCGTTGCGCTGTGCCAGCACCTGCGAGTAGCGCCTGCGTGTCTCGGCGCGCATCGGCCAGATGGCGGCGAGCAGCTGGTCGAGATGCGCACGGCGGACGGCTGGCGGCCCCTTCACGAGCTCGAGCCGATCGGGCATGAACACGCTCACGAGCGGGCGAGCCTCGACCCCCAGCAGGCGCTCGACGGGTGCGCCGTCGGCCGTCATGCGCTTGACGGGCTGGCCGCCGTCTCCGAGGGTGCCGAAGCCGACGCTCAGCTCGTGGCCTTCCGCGCCGTCCAGCAGGCGCACCGAGACGCGTGCCGCCTGCGCGCCAAAACGAATCAGCTCGCGCTCGTTGCGTGTACGCGGCGAGCGCGCGGTGCAGCCGTAGTAGAGCGCCTCCAGCAGGTTGGACTTGCCGACCCCGTTGGGCCCGTATACGACGGTCAGGCCCTCCCCGAGACTCGCCTCGGCGCGCGTGTACGTGCGAAAGTCGCGCAGCTGCACGCTGAGCACGCGCACGCCCGCACCTTCAGACGTTCAGGCGAATCGGCATTATCAGGTAGACGAAGTCGCCGGTGTCGGGGGATTCGATCAGCCCTGGACGCAGCGGGCTGATCAGCTTCAAGACGAGCTCGTCGGACTCGATGCTCTCGAGCCCGTCGCGCAGGAACTCCGGGTTGAAGCCGATCTCGAAGGCCTCACCGTGGAACGGCACCGGGATCGCCTCGCTCGCCTCACCGACGTCAGGCGTCTGAGCCGAGACCGTGAGGGTCCCCTCGCTGAAGCTCAAGCGCAGGGGGGCGTTCTTCTGGGCGAGCAGGCTGATGCGGCGCACGACATCCGTGACCTCGGCGCTCGCGAGACGCAACTCGTGCTCGACCGACTCCGGTAGCAGCTGGCGGTAGTTGGGGAACTGGCCATCGATCAGCCGCGAGGACAGCACCACGTCGCCGAGCTCGAACACCGCCTGGTTCTGGCCGACGCTCGCGGCGATCGTCTCGCTTGGAGACTGCTGCGCGATCCGCACGAGCTCCTGTAGCGCTCGCGCGGGGATGTTCGCCTCGAGGCTCCCCTGCAGCGGCTGCTCGAGCCGCGTCTCCTTGACACTCAGGCGATAGGAGTCGGTCGCCACCATCCGCAGCTCCTGGCCCGAGGCCGACATGAGGATGCCGGTCAGTACCGGGCGCGTCTCGTCGCGCGAGGCCGAGCGGGCGACTCGGGCGACGGTTTGTACGAACGCCTCCGCAGGCAGCACGACGCGCGACTCGGGCGAGGGCGCCGGCAGCGAAGGGAAGTCCTCGGCACGGAGCGTGCGCAGATGAAACGTCGTCGGTCCGCAGATCAGCTCCACGTCCTGCTCAGCGGCACGCAGCTCCATCGTCAGCGTCTCCGACGGCAGCGACCGAGCCACATCGAGCAGGAGCCTTGCGGGCAGGACGGCCGAGCCCGGACGCGCCACCTCGGCCTGGAGAGGGACCCGCAGGCCGATCTCCATGTCTGTGGCAAGCAGCTCGGTTCCTGCCTCCACGGAGGCGGAGATCATCACGCCGGATAGCGCCTGAACGGCACTGCGCGACGAGGCGACACGTGTCGTGGTCTGGAGCTGCGCGAGCAGGTCGGCTGATGAGAGGGAGAGCTTCATGACGATATGGCTAGTTAGATCTAAGCTGAAGTAGGGGCTGTGGAAATGTGAAGATGGTGTGCGACAGCGGCGTGTCTTGCCGTTTGCCTGTTGGTTGGCTGTGGACGGTTTGGCTGAAGTCTCTCAGGATGACCGGTCGACGGCGCTCGCGGGCGTCACGAGCGTTGGCTCTCGAGCGACTTGCGCACGTTCTCCACAGCCTCGCGGTAGGTGTCGTCGCTGGCGATGCGCGCCGATGCGCGCTTGCACGCGTGCATGACCGTCGTGTGATCGCGCCCACCGAAGTGCCTGCCGATGGCTGGCAGCGACTCATCTGTGAGCTCGCGTGAGAGGTACATGGCGAGCTGCCGTGGCCAGGCGACGCGCGCGTTACGCGCGGATGAGACGAGCTCGTCGGTGGAGAGCCCGAAGTGGGAGCAGGCGGCGGCCTGGATGTCGGCGATCGTTCGCGGCTGCTTGGCCTCTGCGGCGCGCCTTGGGTAGAGGCTGTCGAGAACCTCGGCTACGAGCTCGCCCGTGAGGGGCCGGCCTGTGAGCGAGCTGAACGCGACTACGCGTATGAGGGCTCCCTCCAGCGCCCGCACGCTAGAGGAGATGCGTGTCGCGAGGACCTCGAGCGCGGTGTCGTCCGCGAGCACGATGCCGTCGTGTTGAACGCGCTTGCGCAGGATGACGAGGCGCGTCGCCAAGTCGGGTGGCTTGATGTCGGCTACGAGTCCGGCCTCGAAGCGCTCGCGCAGGCGGTCCTCGAGGGCTTGCAGGTCATGTGGAGGCCGGTCCGATGTCAGCACGATCTGCCGCCCGCCGTCGTGGAGGGCGTTGAAGGTGTGGAAGAGCTCCTCCTCTGTCTTCGTCTTGCGCTCGAGGAACTGAACGTCGTCGAGCAGCAGCACGTCGATGTCGCGGAAGTGGAGCTTGAAGGCCTCCGTATCGCCCCCTGAGAGCGCGGCGAGAAACGCGTTCGTGAAGCCCTCGCCTGTGGTGCAGCGCACGGTCAGGCCGGGGTTGTGGGCGAGCAGCAAGATCGCGATCGAGCTGAGCAGGTGCGTCTTGCCGACTCCGGGGGGCCCGTAGATGAACAGTGGGTTGTATGCCTGTGCCGGCATCTCGGCGACGGTCAGAGCGGCGGCATGGGCCAGGCGGTTGCAGTCGCCGATGACGAACTGGTCGAAGGTGAGCTTGGGGTTGCCGAGCGGGCCGCTGGGAGTGTGCGGCGGCGGTGCTGTGGCGGCCGTGCCGGCTCGTGTCGGCCGGCTCGCGCGCCTGCCTGAGCGCTGCCTTGGGTTGCCGGGCTCGGGAACCGTGTCGGCAGGCGACGACGCGATGATCTCGACGCTCGCCTCCGGGCCGATCACGAGCTCGACGCTCGCCTGGATCGTGCGGCCGAAGCGCTCGCGTATCCAGCGGCAGGCGTGAACGGGGGCTTCGACGAGGAGATGCTGCTGCTCGAGCTCCAGCGCGCGCAGCGGCTCGAGCCAGATGCGGTACGTGGACTCGTCGACGACGAGCGCAAGCTGTGCCTGCACCCGCGACCATATGTGGTCAAGCTCATGGCTCACGGCAGCGCGAGTTCGCTCCTCTGCGAGAGATGGTGCTGGGAACTATTCGAAGGAGGGCCCGAGAGCCCGGTCGGGCGACTATACCCAACCCCCATCGGCGCTCGCCGAAGCTGCCCGCATTTGGCGGGAAAATTCGCGAGGGGCGCAAAGCGTCCCTATACTGCAGGCCGGCATGAAGCGGACCTACCAGCCAAAGAAGCGCAAGCGCGCCCGCGCGCACGGCTTCCGTGAGCGTATGGCCTCACGGGCGGGGCGCCTGACGCTGAAGCGCCGTCGCAGCAAGGGGCGCAAGCGCCTCTCAGCCTGACGGTCGTGGCGGCGCGCACCCCGACGCTGGCGGACCGACGATGACCGCGCGGGTCTCCTCGCGCGGTCGGCTGTCGCGCAGCGCCGAGTTCGAGCGCGTGTATCGGCATGGCCGCTCGGTCGCCAACCGTCAGCTCGTGCTCTACTCGTTTCCGAACGCGTCGACGGAGAGGCCGCGCCTGGGCCTGTCCGTGTCTCGGAAGGTTGGCGGTGCGGTACAGCGCAACAAGGTCAAGCGCCTCCTGCGCGAGGCGTTCGCGCAGGAGGAGGGCGATCTGATCCCAGGGCAGGATCTGGTGGTGGTGGCGCGGCCCCCCGCCGGTGAGCTCGCCGAACGCGAGGGACTCGCGGGCGTGGACGCGGCGCTCGCCGAGTTGATCGGCAAGGCAGGCTTGCGGGGCTCGGCTCAAGCTCCGGCCGAGCAGCCCCCTGAGGGAGGCTCATGAGCTCGGCGGGGTCGCCAGCGGCAGCGACGCCCGAGCTGCACGGGCCTGTCCTTTGGGCGCGGATGGTCCTCGTCGCGCCGATCGTCGTCTACCGGAGAGTGGTGTCCCCAGCGATACCGCGCCGGTGCAAGTACGAGCCGACGTGCTCTCGGTATGCGATCGAGGCGATCCGCGAGTACGGCATACTTAAGGGCCTGGTGCTTGCGGGGTGGCGTCTGCTTCGTTGCAACCCGTTGAGCCACGGCGGATACGATCCGGTAGAGGCCCAGCGAGTGTTCAAGAGCAGTTCCGACAGGGACGGTTGAACGGGTGCGGGGCGAGCAGTCCGCAGCCGGTCGGCACCCCTAGCCCATCAGGCCCCGTACACGTGCCCATCACCACGATCGCAGAGAGTCCCTAAGAAGCCATGCCAATCCTCGCCAACGTGATTCAGGACGCTTTCTCGCCCCTGATCAGCGTCTTCGAAGAAATCATGGTCTTCATCCACGGTCACGTGGTGGGCGGGAGTTGGGGGCTTGCGATCGTCGGCCTGACGGTGCTGATCCGCGCGATCCTCGTGCCGCTGACCTACAGGCAGCTGAAGTCGATGCAGGAGATGCAGCGCCTCGCGCCGGAGATCAACAAGCTGAAAGAGAAGTACAAGGAGGACAAACAGCGCCAGCAGCAGGAGATCATGAAATTCTACCAGGAGAACAAAATCAACCCACTGGCATCGTGCCTGCCGCTGTTGATGCAGTTTCCTGTGTTCATCTCGCTGTTCTACATGCTGCGGACCGACCTCAAGAAGCACATCTGCGGCGCCGCGCTGACCGCGCACCACATCGTCACGTCCAAGGCGATCGAAAAAGCGACGTGTAACGAAGTGGCGCCCCATTCGGCGAAGTTCCTGTTCATTCCGGACATCACGAACAAGGCCACCGGCGTCGTGTTGGTCGTGCTGATCGTGCTCTACGTGGGCTCGCAGCTCGCCTCCACGTTCATCGCGACCGCGACCGCAGACCCCAACCAGCGCCGGCTGATGCTGTTGATACCGGTCGTGTTCGTCGTGATCCTGTATCGCTACCCCGCCGGGCTCCTGGTCTACTGGATCACCACCAACCTGTGGACGGTCGGACAGCAGTTCCTGATCCGTCGCCGCCTGCCTCCGCCGGAGCGCCCGACACCCACGGACAACGGCAAGCCGAGCCGCTCGCTGCGCCAGGCGATCGCGGAGGCAGCGGGAGGAGCAGCCGCAAGCGCTCCGCAGCCGGAGGTGGCAGGCGCCGCCGGCGGAGTCTCGGCCGCTCCGCCGCCGCCACGTTCGCCACGCAAGAAGAAGAAGCGCTCGGGGAGGCGGCGATGAGCGACCAGGACGACGAGCTCGACGAGGACCTCACGCCCGGCGATCTCGAGCCCGTGGATGCGCTCGAAGAGTTGCTGGAGGAGATCGCCGACGGTCTGGGGCTCGACGCCGAGGTGAGGGTCGAGGAGCGCGATGGCGTTCTCGCGGGCGAGCTCGAGGGCGAGGATGTCGGGTTGTTCATCGGCCGTCACGGACAGACGATCGACGCGGTCCAGCACCTGGCGCAGCGAATCGTCTTCCCCGACGGCCCGTCGTCGGTGCGCGTGGTCATCGACGCGAACGGATATCGCGAGCGGCGCACCGAGGCGCTGCGGGCGCAAGCCGATGAGGCGGCGGATGAGGCGGTCAGCTCAGGCGGCCCGGTCGAGCTTGACCCACTTCCGCCCTTCGAGCGGCGGATCGTGCACGAGTACCTGCGCGATCGCGGCGACGTCGAGACGCACAGCGAGGGCAACGAGCCAGAGCGCTACTTGGTCGTGACGCCCCGCGCGGATTGACGGCGCAGAGCGTTTCACGGGAAACATCCAGCGCGATGAGCGAGCACGGGCCGGCGCAACGAGCTCCCTGGGCCCGCGGTCTGAGTGCCTCGCAGCTGTCGCAGTTCGACGCGGTCCTGCAGGTGCTCGAAAGCGACGAGCACGCGCCGACGACGGTCCGCGACGCCGAAGGAGCGGCCCGCGCCCACCTCGCCGATTCGCTCGTCGCCCTCGACCTGGGGGTCGTCTCCGGCTCGCGCATCATTGCTGATATCGGCAGCGGCGCAGGATTTCCGGGGCTTGCGATCGCGATCGCGTTGCCCGGGGTGGAGGTCAGCCTCGTGGAGAGCCAGCGCCGAAAGTGCGAGTTCCTGGAACGGATGTGCGCAGCCGCCCAGGTCGAGAACGCTCGCGTCGTGTGTACGCGGGTGGAGGACTGGAGCGCTGGCGCAGCGCGCAGCGACGTGGTGCTCGCGCGCGCCCTCGCTCCGCAGCCGGTCGTGTTGGAGTACGCCGCGCCGCTGCTGCGGATGGCCGGCGCGCTGGTCGATTGGCGCGGGCGACGTGACCCGCTGGCGGAGGACGCCGCCGACCGAGCCGCGAGCCTGCTCGGGCTGCGTCGCGTCGAGATTCGGCACGTCACGCCCTTCGAGCAGGCGACGGATCGCCACCTGCATGTGTTCACGAAGGTGCAGGAGACGCCCGCCCGCTTTCCCCGACGCGCCGGGATCGCCCGCAAGCGCCCTTTGGGGGCGTGAGGATCGGCCGTGAAACCTCGCTGCGAGCGGCTCTGGGCGGATGAGCAGCCACGCGGCGGCAATCGGCGCTAGCGTGCGCTCGATGGGCACCGTTTACGCGATCGCCAACCAGAAGGGCGGAGTCGGCAAGACGACCACGGCGGTGAACGTCGCGGCGTGCATCGCCGAGGCCGGATACGAGACGCTGCTGGTCGACGTCGACCCGCAGGCTAACGCGACGGTTGGGTTGGGCATCGCCCGCGCCCAGATCCCGGGCCTTTACGAGGTGCTCTCAGGCGAGGCCACCGCACGCGAAGCGCTCGTGGACACGCCGATCCCCGGCTTGCGCGCGCTACCGGCCGGCCCGAACCTCGCAGGCGCGAACATCGAGCTCCCGCGCATCGACGGCTACGAGCAGCGCCTGCGCGAGTGCCTCGAGCCGCTGCGCGACAGTTTCCGCTACACCCTGCTCGACTGCCCGCCGTCGCTGGGACCGCTGACCGTCGCCGCGCTCGTGGCCGCCGACCGCGTGATCGTGCCGGTCCAGACCGAGTATTTCGCGTTGGAGGGGCTTGCGGGCCTGCTCGAGACGCTGGCGCTGGTCCAGCGAGAGCTGAACCCGCGCCTGTCGGTGGCGGGGATGCTGCTGACGATGCACGACGGTCGCACGCGTCTCGGCCAGGACGTCGAGCGCGAAGTGCGCGCGCACTTTCCAGACCTAGTGTTCGACACCGTGATCCCGCGAAACGTGCGTGTCGGCGAGGCTCCCAGCTACGGTCTGCCGGTGACTCACCACGACCCTCACAGCGCCGGCGCCGAGGCCTATTTCGAGCTCGCGAAGGAGGTGGCGGCGCGTGGCTAAGCCGAGACCTGGGATGGGCAGGGGCCTGGGCGCGATCCTGTCGGTGTCGACAGAGGGCGTGCGCGAGGGCGAGGAGCAGCTGCGCGAGCTGTCGGTCGAGCTAATCGCCCCCAACCCGCGACAGCCTCGGCGGCACTTCGACCAGGACTCGCTGGAGGCGCTGGCGGGGTCGCTCGGCGAGCGCGGGGTGCTGCAGCCGGTGCTCGTGCGGCCGCGACCGGGCGGCAGCTACGAGCTCGTGGCGGGCGAGCGACGCTGGCGCGCCGCTCAGATCGCCGGCCTGAGCAGCATCCCGGCGATCGTTCGCGATCGCGAGGACGCGCAGGCGCTGGAAGCGGCCCTGATCGAGAACATGGCGCGCGAGGACCTCAACCCGATCGAGGAGGCGCGCGCCTGCGCCGCGCTCGTGGAGGAGCTCGGGTTGACGCGCGAGGACGTCGGCCGCCGCGTGGGGCGCAGCCGCGTGGCGGTCAGCAACCTCGTACGGCTGCTGGACCTGCCCGACGAGACGATCGAGCTGCTGCAGGACGGCGCGCTCAGCGAGGGGCACGGCCGCGCGCTGCTGCTCGCCCACGACCACGCCGCGCGCCGCGCTCTGGCGCGCGAAGCCGTGGCGGAGGGCTGGTCGGTGCGCGTCACCGAAGCGCGCGCGCGCGACAGCAACGCCTCGGAGGGCTCGAGCGCGAGGCCCGAGCGCGGCGCATCCGCCCGCGTTCACCCCGACCAGGAGCACGCGGCACGCGAGATCGCCGAGACGCTCGGGGCTGCGCTCGGCGCGGACGTGCGCGTGAAGCCGACCGGCGACGGGCGCTACAGCGCGCAGCTCTCGTTCGCGAACGCGGAGGAGGCGCTCGAGTTGGCGCAGCGCATCGGCATCCGCTCGCTAGAATCGGCGACCGCGGGCGATTAGCTCAGTTGGTTAGAGCGCTTCTCTGATAAGGAAGAGGTCCCAGGTTCGAATCCTGGATCGCCCATCGATGGCGGCGCTGCATCCACTCGCGGCCAGCTTTGCCGGCGCGGCCGGCGCGTATGAGCGTGGACGCCCGGAGTACGCCGCCGAGGTCGTGGACGCGATCGTGGGCGAGCTGGGGCTCGCGGCTGGCGCACCCGTGCTGGACCTGGCGGCCGGGACCGGCAAGCTGACGCGTGCGCTGGCCGCCGGTGGCCTGGAGGTGTTCGCCGTCGAGCCGCAGCCGGAGCTGCGCGAGATCCTGGTCGCCACTGGCGGCGGTGAGCGCGTATACGACGGGGTCGCCGAGGCGATCCCGCTCCCCGACGCCTCGGTTGACGCGGTGACGGTGGCCGACGCCTTCCACTGGTTCGACCGCACCATAGCGCTGACTGAGATCGCACGTGTGCTGCGACCGGGCGGCGGGCTCGCGGTGCTGACGACCGTTCCCGACTGGGGCGGAGCCTCCTGGGCGCACGAGGTCCGTGCGCCAGGCCGGTGGCTGGAGCGAGCCGCGCGAGCGTAGCCTCACAACCCTGCAGCGGACGGAGCGTGAGCGGTTCGTCGACTATCTCGCGTCGCTCAGTTGGATCGCGACGCTGCCGCAGGCGCGCCGAACGGCGCTGCTCGCGGAGGTTGCCGCGCTCGTACGCGCGGGCGAGGCTCCGGCCGAGCTGCCAGTGCATGTCGTCATCGGCTTGGCCGCTCGCGTCTGAGCAGCTGCCGCATTGGTCAGCTGTCGGGGCCGTGGTCGGCCATGTTTGGGCAGCCGTCGCGTCAATCCCAGCCGGCTTGCTAGTACCCTTTGGGCCCAGACGTAACCGTCCCGTTCCCTAATCTCGACGACGCCTTCCCTCCGGCGTCCCCAGGAGGTCCACGATGCACGAAGCTGACAGCGACCACGACGCCTCGGGCGCATTGGAGGCTGGACCGCTGATCATCGGAGTGCTGGGGATCTCGATCCCGGTGGGCCTGATCGCGCTTGCCTGCGTGACCGGGAGCGTCGTCGTGCTGGTGCTCGCGGTGATCGCGATGTTCTGCGTGGGCGGCACCGTGCTGGCGTTCATGCTCCGCCTGACGACGGACCCGCCGGAGCTCGAAGGCCGCGCCGTCGCCGGCGAATAGGCACCGCGGCGGGCGAAAGGCGGATCTAGCAGGTGTCGCCGCCGGTGTCCCCGGCCGCAGCGCGCGTGGCTTCCTCGTGCAGGATGCGCCAGCCCGCCATGAACTGCGCGCGCGCCGGCGCCGGCAGCCGCTCGAGCGTGTGGCGCAGCGGCGCGAGCGCCAGTTCGAGCCAGCCGCCGATCACCTCGCTGTAGTCCTCGTGCAGGCGCACGATCGTGCGCCTGCGGTCGGCCTCGTCCTCGGCGCGCTCCAGCAGCCCCGCGCGACTCAGCTGCCCGACGATCGCGCTCGTCGTCGACAGTCCCAGGCCCATGCGCCGTGCCAGCTCGCTCACGCTCAGCGGACCGGCTGCCGCCACGGCGAGCAGCGCGGGCATGTGGCGCGGTCCGAGCGAGCCGCGCTCAGCCGCGTCGCGCAGCTCCTGTGGCGGGGGGCTCGAGTGCTTGAGGTCGCGGAGCGTCTCCCACAGCAGCGAGAAGAGCTCGTCGAGGTCGGCGTCGATCGCCGTGGCTGGGTCGGCTTGGGGCGTGGCAGATGGCATGCGCGGGTCGGCGTGCTACTTTCAATATCAAAGTATTCCAGTTTGCAACAGTTCGTACGAAGTATATCGCCACCAGGAGGTGCCGCTCATGAGCGTGCCAGAGCAGCCGGGCCCGCAGCAGCCGGGAATCGTGGCCCGCGTCGCGGGCGCAGCGGTGGCACACCGCCGCTCGGTTGTGATCGGCTGGCTCGTGTTGGTGATCGCTGCGCTCGGCATCTCCTCCGCGATCGGCAACGAATACTCCACCAACTTCTCGCTCCCGGGGACCGAATCGCAGCGCGCAGCGAATCTGCTCAGCCGCGACTTCCCGGCACAGGCAGGCGACGCTGACCAGATCGTGTTCGCGGTTCGCCAGGGACTGATAACCGACCCGGCCACGCGCACGCGTGTCGAACCGATGCTCGCCTCGATAGCTCGCCTTCCGCACGTCACCGGCGTGATCAGCCCATACACGGCCAAGGGCGCGAAGACGATCTCCGCGAGCGGCAAGATCGCGTTTGCCACCGTCACGTTCGACAAACGCGCGAACCTGATCCCCCCTGCTGCCACCGAACGCGTGATCAGCGTCGCGAAAAACGCCGCATCCCCGACCCTGCAGGTCGCGCTCGGCGGACAGGCGATCGAACAAGTGCAGAAGCCTTCGCTCGGTGCCGCAACTGCGATCGGCCTGCTCGCAGCGATCATCGTGCTGCTCGTAACGTTCGGCTCGCTGATCGCGATGGGCTTGCCGATCGTGACGGCGCTGCTGGGCCTCCTGACGGGTATCGGCCTCGCGGGACTCGCCTCGCACCTGATCGGCATGCCCAGCTTCTCGACCGAGCTTGCGGCCATGATCGGCCTCGGCGTCGGGATCGACTATGCGCTGTTCATCGTCACCCGTTTCCGCGAGAACTATCTACGCGACGGGGACGTGCAGGCCGCGACGATCGGGGCTATGGACACCGCCGGCCGCGCCGTGCTGTTTGCGGGTGCAACCGTGATCATCGCGCTGCTCGGCCAGTTCCTGCTCGGCGTCTCCTTCCTCTACGGCCTCGCCGTCGCCTCCTCGCTCGCAGTGCTGATGACGATGCTGGCGGCGCTGACCGTGCTGCCCGCGCTGCTGTCGCGATACGGCGAGCGCATCGTGCGGCGCCGCGGCATGCGCGCGCGTGCGCAGAGCACTGGCGCCGCGCTCGGTGTCTCGCAGACCAACACCCAGACGGGCTTCTGGGTGCGTTGGTCAGCTTTGATCGAGCGGCACCCGTGGCAGGGCATGATCGCGGGCCTCGCGATCATGCTGGCGCTCGCATCGCCTGCGCTCGCGCTGCGCCTGGGCAACAGCGACGCCGGCAACAACCCTCCCAGCCAGACGACCCGCCAGGCCTACGACCTGCTCGCGAAGGGCTTCGGGGCCGGGGTCAACGGGCCGCTGCTGCTCGTTGCAAGCCTCCCGCACCAAAACGACGCGACCGTGCTGACGAGCATCGCGAGCGCTGTGCGCGCGAGCAGCGACGTGGCTGCGGTGTCGGCCGCGCGCCTGAGCCCACGCGGGCTGACGGCGGTCTTCAACGTCTACCCGCGCTCTGCGCCGCAGGCACTCGCCAGCACCGAGCTCGTGACGACGCTGCGCAAGCACACGCTGCCCCCGCTCGCGTCCGCCACGGGCACGACGCTGCTCGTCGGTGGCTCGAATGCCGCGGAGATCGATTTCACGCACGTTCTCTCCAGCAAGCTGCCGCTGTTTGTCGGCATCGTGGTATTGCTCTCAGCGCTGCTGCTGATGGTCGTCTTCAGATCGCTTGTGATCCCGCTGCAGGCGGCGGTAATGAACCTGCTGTCGATTGGTGGCGCGCTCGGCGTTGTCGTCGCGATCTTCCAGTGGGGCTGGCTCGGGAGCGTCTTCGGGGTGAAGGGCGCCCCGATCCAAGCGTTCATACCCGTGATGCTGTTCGCGATCGTATTTGGCTTGTCGATGGACTACGAGGTGTTCCTTGTGTCGCGTATCCACGAGGAGTGGACCCGCACGCGTGACCCGCACGAGGCCGTGCGCACTGGCCTCGCCTCGACCGGCCGCGTCGTCACCGCAGCGGCCACGATCATGATCTGCGTGTTCTGCTCGTTTGCCGTCGGTGACGAACGCGTTCTGAAGCTGTTCGGGCTGAGTCTCGCAAGCGCCGTGTTCCTCGATGCGTTCGTCGTGCGCAGCCTGCTGCTCCCCTCGGTCCTACAGCTGCTCGGTCGCCGCACCTGGACGCTACCGGCGTGGATGGAGAAACGGTTGCCGCACATCGCGCTCGACAACGATCTCGGCACGGCCGAGCCGGCGTTCGACGAGGCATAGCCGGCGGCCTTCCCCGGTCATTCATCGGGCGGCTGGGTGAAGGCCCTCTGGCCCCGGCCGCCGCTCCCGTCGCTCAGGACACGACCAGCGTGAACGTCGCCGTCGCCAGCTGGTGTGTCTTCTTGGTGTGATCGGTGACGCTCACCGTGATCGGGAACGAGCCCCCGTCCGGGTATCGCTTGGCCGACACCGTCCCCGACAGCAGCCCCGCGGAGTTCAGCTTGAGGCCTTTCGGCAGGTGCCCCGAGGTCACCCTCCACTTGTACGGGGTGACGCCGCCGACCGCCTGCAACTGCTGCGAGTAGTGGACGCCGAGCGTCGCCTCGGGCAGCGAGCCGGTCGTCACGTGCAGCCCGAGCACCGTCAGCGTGAAGTGCTGGACGCTGTTGGCGCCGACGCCGTTGCTGGCGGTGAACGTCAGCTCAAACGTGCCAATCTCGGTGGGGGATCCCGACAGCACCCCGTCGGAGTAGCTGACTCCTGGCGGTAGGTTGCCCCACTCTTCGATCGTCGGCGTCGGCGTGCCGCTGGCGGTCACCGTAAACGATCCCGCTACGCCGTAGCTGAAGGACGTACTGGATGCCGAGGTGATCACCGCGGGCGCGTCGACCGCGAGCGTGAAGCTCTGGCTGGAGAAGCCCACGCCGTTCGTCGCGGTGAAGCTGATCCGGTACACCCCTTCTTGTGTCGGTGTGCCGGAGAGCACGCCGGTCGCTTCATCGAACGTCACACCGTGCGGCAGCGTCCCGCTCTCAGTCAGTTTGGGCGCCGGCGTACCCGTCGCCGTCACGGTGAAGGAACCCGCATCACCCATGGTGAACGTGGTGGCGCCTGCCGAGGCGATCGAGGGAGCCGAGTCCACGGTGAGGGTGAAGCTCTGTTCCGCGGTCACACCGACGCCGTTGGCAGCGGTGAATGTGATCGGGTAGGTGCCTTCTTGTGTCGGTGTGCCGGAGAGCACGCCGGTCGCTTCATCGAACGTCACACCGTGCGGCAGCGTCCCGCGCTCCGTGGACGTGGGCGTAGGTGTACCGCTCGCCGTTACCGTAAAGCTCCCTTCGGTGCCCTCGGTGAACGTAGTGGCGCCTTCCGAGGTGATTGCTGGGGGAGCATCCACCGTGAGCGTGAAGCTCTGTTCGGCATCGGGGGCCACGCCGTTCGCGGCGGTGAACGTGATCGGGTAGCTGCCTTCTTGTGTCGGTGTGCCGGAGAGCACGCCGGTCGCTTCGTCGAATGTGACACCGTGTGGCAGCGTGCCGCTCTCCGTGAATGTGGGCGCCGGTGTGCCGGTCGCCGTCACGGTGAAGGAGCCCGAGTCACCCTCGGTGAACGTGGTCGCGCCTTCCGAGGTTATCGCCGGCGCTTCATCAATGGTCTGGCCGGCCGTGGCCGCCGATCCCGCGTAGTTGGCGTCGCCGGCGTAACTCGCGGTGACTTCGTCGCTCCCCGGGTGTGCCAGCACGGTTGTACATGTTGCGGTGTCGGGAGAACCGAGACCGAGCTGCACGTCGCCGGCAGCCGGCGATCGGCCCGTAGCTGTCGGAGAACGCGACTGTCCCGCTCGTCGTACCCGTGCCGGGCGCGACGGGTGCGACGCTCGCCACGTAGGTGACGTCGTGACCGACGACGCCCTCGCCTTCGTCGGAGGAGCTGAGCGATGTCGTCGTCGCGACGCCCGGCGTGGTGGCTGCTTTCAGGCTCAACGTGAGGATGTTGCGGTACAGCGCTGGGTCCTTGGCGCCGATCGTGTAGCGGTCCGCGGGGTTCGTGCCGAGCACCGTGCCGACCGCCGTGACCGGTTTCGGCAGCCGGTAGCCGCTGAAGACCATCGTCAGCGAGCCGCCGGGGTTCTGGACGACGGCCGGGCCGTATGCGCGGCCGGAGTAGTAAGCGCTCACTCCCAGGGGTGTGTCTTCGCTTTTGGCGAGCTCTTCATCCTCCTTGGCAGAGGCCGAGAAGCTGTAGTCCGTGCTCACCACCACCTTCGGCACCGACCATTCCTTGCCGTTGGTCGAGCTGGTGTAGAAGATCTGGTTGAACGCGTCGCTGTCGCCATCGGTTGCCCAGGACCCCGACAGGAACATGCCAAAGCTGCCGTCGGGGTTGGTGACGATCGTGCCGCGCGAGCCTACGTAGCGGAGCTCGGTCGTGTCGGTTTCGCCGGGAGCGAGGTTCGTGGGACTCGAGCTCGACGGGCTCGTCTGCTGGTAGGGGTTGGAGATGTCGTCGTAGGAGCCGGCGTCGTTGCCGGTGCCCGAGGTCGTGCCGCTGATCGGGCCGAGGTCGGTGAAGTCGATGCCGTTTTCGGTGTACGCCGCACGCAGCACCGTGTAGTCCTCGTTGTTCGCGAACAGCTTCTGCGGGCCCTTCGAGGCGGAGTTCTTGCCCTCGCCGATCTTTTCGAGCGTCGCGAGCGGCGCGACGGCTGCGTTCGGGCCGCCGACCCAGTTGCCTTCCTTGACCGTCCCGGTGCCGCCCGTGCAGCCGGTGAGGTTCTCGCTGCCCGCCGGCACGCCCGTCTGCGAGGCGGCGGTCACGCCGGTGCACGTCACTTCCTGAATCGGCGAGGTGACGGTGGTGCCGAGGTAGATTTTGAACGAGCCCGAGCTGGGCAGCGGCTCGCTCGGGTGCACCGACGGCGTGTAGTTGATCGTCACGGTCCCCGCGCCTGGCAGGGTGACGGAGCCGGCTTTGAAGGTCGAGCCGCTGACCGAGCCGTTGGTCGTGCCGACGATGAAGTAGGCGAGCAGCTTCTCCGTGTAGAGCACCACGGTCGCTTTTGCGGGCGCTCCGGGGTAGCTCGGCAGCGTTCCGACGATGCCGTCGGGCGCCTTCAGGCCCGTCGTCATGGTCGCGTCCGGCGGCACGATCGGGTCGGCCGTGATCGCGTCGCCCTGGTGAACGACGAGCGGCGCGCCGTCGGCCGTGGTGCAGTTCTCGATTTTCGTCGTCGGGTTGGCGTTGGACTGAGCGCAGTAGACGGTCACACTGTCGATGTAGACGCGGTTCGGCGCGTTTTCGTTGAGGATGAACGTCGTGAACGGGGAGACGACGGAGTTGCCGTTCAGGAAGCCGAGCTTTTCCAGCCCGCCTTCGCCGCTGGTTTTGTTCGGCCCCGCGGGAACCGTGTACGTCGCGCCTTTTTTGAGTTCTTTCGACCCGACTTCTTCGGGGTTGGCGGTCGCGATCACCTGCACGAGGTCGTCCCTGGACTTGACGAGCAGGGGCGAGGAGCCCGCGACCGTGCAGCCCGTCAGCGCGAGCGGTTCAGGGCTGGTGCCGCTGCAGGTGATGACGGATTTAGAGGGAGCGGCGGCGTTGTAGTCCTCGTACGGACCGGCGACGATGTGCTCCGGTGAGCCTTCGCTTCCGAGCGTCGAGACGGGGATGCTGACGCCGCCGCTGGTCGGGACTTCGACTTCGGATTCGGCGTACGTGTTCGGGTCGATGCCAACGGATTCCGTACTCGCCAGCGGGGCGAGCGGGTCCGCCGCGGACGGTTCGACGTTGTGCACGAGCAGCCCCACCCCTTCGTAATCGCCCGCGGGACGATTGAGTGTGTATAGCTTCGTGCTCGCGCCGATCGGAGCCACGTACGGGTGTCCCTGGCCGTCGTCGTTGGTGTCGGCGGTCGGGCAGTAGCCCGGATTCTGCTCCAGCGCTTTGCCCTCGCTCGTCCAGCTCCTGCCGCCGTCGGTCGACCGGGCAACGGTGATCGCCTCGTCGGCATCCTTGGGCCGGTAGTCGAAGTAGCCGGTCAGCGAGCCGTCGGCGTTGCGCACGATGTCCGGAAAGTAGTAAGGCGAGAACGGGAGCGAGGTGCCGGCCGGCTGTGACACCGGCGAGCCGGTCTCGGGGTTCGCCCCGAGGCTGCTGCAGTAGCCGTCGAGCGGCCCGGGTGTGCCGGCGACGCCGCTCGGGTAGGGGACCGTGCCGGTTCCCGGATATACGGCAACGTTCGGCTCGTTAACACCCCCGAGCGTCGTTTCGCTGCCGCCGAACGCAAAGCTGGGGAGCAGATCGGCGCTCGAGTACGCGCCGCCCGCCGAGGGATCGCCCTGCGAGGTGTTCCACGGTCCTTCGGAGATCGTGTCCACGACCGGCGCTTCGGGTGTGTAGGTCGTGCCGCCTTCGGATGCGGCGGCCGTGGCGCTCAGGACGAAAGCTGCCGCACAAGTTCCGATGAGTGCGACAAAGGTGAAAAGCAGGGCACTGATGCGGCGCACGAGATCTCCGATCCTTGAAGGTAGGTGCTGCGCCTTCTACCACCTCCAATTTCAGATTACGGCGGCCGTCACTGGATGTTCACGTTGTAAAAATGCTCAAGGAGCGGCCATCGCGCGCCGATGCCCTTACCCGATATGGCGACTCAGCCGACCGACCCAGGACGCCGTGAGATACGCGTCCCGCTCCCGCCGACGGCTCCGCCCGAGCAGCAGGGCGAGGAGCTGCGCGTGCTCGGCGAGACGCTGAGAGCCCGCTCGGAGCAGGTGCTCGCGGAGACCGTCAAGCACACCGCCGGCTCGGGCGAGAGCGTCGATGCGATGGTGCAGGAGCGCTTCGAACGGATCTGCGTGAGCTCCACCGATGCGGTCGCCCGCTGGATCGCGGGCGAGGGTCTCGAGGTGACCAATGCCGCCGCGCGCGAGACCTCGCAGATCTTCGGCGAGCTGGCAGCTCACCGGGCGGCGTCGCTGACCGAGGTCACCCGCCGCACGCTGTGGTGGCGCAACGTGATGGCGAGCGTGCTGCGCGAGATCGCGATCGAGCGGGATATCTCGGCCGACGCCCTGGCGGAGGCGCTGAACATGGTGCAGCTGAGCGTCGAGTTCAACCTCCTGCGCGTATGCGAGTGCTTCGAGACGGAGCGCCGCCGCGCTGACGAAGAGCTCACGCGGCGCGAGGAGGAGCTCGCGTTCCTGGCTACGCACGACCCCTTGACCGGACTGCCCAACCGCACGCTGATCCTCGATCGCGTCGAGCAGATGCTCGCGCGCGCGGTTCGCAGCCAGACGCCGGTGGCGGCGCTGTTCATCGACGTCGACAACTTCAAGAGCATCAACGACACGCTCGGCCACGGCGTCGGCGACGAACTGCTGCGTGCCGTCGCGGCGCGGCTCGAGGGCGTCGTGCGGCACGCCGACGCGCTTGGGCGACTAGGCGGCGACGAGTTCGTGGTGATCGCCGAGGAGCTGTCCGCGTCAGTCGGCCCGGAGCTGGTCGCCGAGCGCGTCCTCGAGGCGCTGTCGCACCCCTTCAAGCTCGGCCCCGAGCAGGAGACGCGGGTGACGGTGACGGCCAGCATCGGGATCGCGGTCGGTCAGCGAACCTCGGCGGAGGACCTGCTGCGCGACGCGGACATAGCGATGTACCGTGCCAAGTGGGACGGCAAGAACCGCTACGCGGTGTTCGCGAGCGAGATGGGGGACAACGTGCAGAGCCGCATGGAGCTCGACATGGATCTCCGCGAGGCGCTCGCGCAGGAGCAGTTCTTCCTTGCCTATCAGCCCACTTTCGCGCTCAGCGACATGACGCCCACGGGCGTGGAGGCGCTGATCCGCTGGCAGCACCCGGCGCGCGGGCTCGTGCAGCCGGACGCGTTCATCCCGATGCTCGAGGAGACGGGGCTTATCACCGAGGTCGGCCGCTGGGTCCTGCACGAGGCCTGCCGGCAGGCGGCCGCGTGGCGCGAGGACGGCCGGCCGATCGCGATGGCCGTCAACGTCTCTGCGCGCCAGCTCGACACCGACGAGCTGATCGTCGACATCGAGCGCGCGCTGGCGGACAGCGGCCTGGAGGCCTCGGCGCTCACGATCGAGATCACCGAGACGACGCTGATGCGCAACATCGAGGACACCGTGCGCAGGCTGGGCGCGATCAAGCGCCTCGGCGTGCGTATCGCGATCGACGACTTCGGCACCGGCTACTCATCGCTCGCGCACCTGCAGCAGTTCCCCGTCGACGCCCTCAAGATCGATCGCTCGTTCATCGCCGGGCTTCGGGACAACAAGGAGGGCGAGACGCTGATCCGCACGCTCGTGCAGCTCGGCAAGGCGCTCTCGATCGAGACCTTCGCGGAGGGCATCGAGGAGCAGCACGAGCTGTCGCTGCTCAAGGACGAGGAGTGCGACCACGGCCAGGGCTTCCTGTTCGCGAGGCCGCTCGACTCCTCCGCGATTGCGGAGTTCTTCCAGCGCAGCGGCGACGCCTCCGAGCTCGCCCGGCTGGCGCCGCCGCAGCCGTAGAGGTCTATAGTCGCCAACAGGCTGAAAGCGTCGGGCTGCTCCCTGGGCTCGTGCCCGCCGCGCTCGTCGATCGAGCCGAGAGAACCGAGGCGCAGATGGCGGATGGCAGTGTCCCGAACGCGGACGATGGCGTCACGCGCGCGATCTCGGCGGCGATGGTGACGCTGTATCGCGAGGTCTACGGCCACGACCGGACGACCGCGAGCACCTATATCAACGGCGACGTCGTCGTGTGCATCCTGGAGCACATCCTCTCGACCGCTGAGCAGGCGCTGGTCGCGGCGGGGAGCGTCGGCGCGGTGCTCGACGGGCGCATCGCGTTCCAGGCAGAGCGCGAGGACGCCTTCAGCCGGGCGATCGAACGCTTGACGCTGCGGCGCGTGGTGGCGTTCCTGAGCGGCAACCAGACCTCGCCGGGGATCGCGTGTGAGATGTTCTTCCTCGAGCCGATGGAGGCGTCCGGGTGACGCGCGCGTCGTCGCTGCGTCTGACGGATGCCGTGCTGATGCGCGAGGTCCAAGCGGGTGAGCGCCACGCGCTGGGAGAGCTGTACGACCGCTTTGCGGTGCGCGCCTTCCGCACCGCGCTGTCGGTCTGCCACGACCGCGAGTGCGCCCAAGATGCGGTGCAGGATGCGTTCGTGTCGATGTGGTCGTCGCGCTTGACCTACCAGCCGACGCGCGGATCGGTCGTGGGCTGGGCGATGGCGATCGTCCGTCACCGCGCGATCTACCTGGCGCGGCGTCGTGCGCTCGCGGCGACGCGCGAGGAGGGATCCTTGCGCGTCGAGCGCCAGCCCGCGCGCGACGATGTGGCGGGCGAAATGGACGCGCGCGACGAGCGCGAGCGGCTGACGCGGTTGCTGGCGTGTCTGCCGGCGGCGCAGCGCGAGGTGATCCAGCTGGGATTCTTCGACGGGCTCACGCACGAGCAGATCGCCGGTCGGCTGGCGTTGCCGGCGGGGACCGTCAAGGGCCGGATGCGGCTCGGGCTGAAGAAGCTCCGCCGCGAGCTCGGCCCTTAGATCGCAGCGGCTGGACGCGGGCGCCCGTGAGCCGTGAGCGCCACTGCTCGGAGCTCCACTGCGCGGGCTCGACCTCCTCGAGAAACCGCTCGAGCGACGCGACGAAGCGCGCGGGTGCCTCCAGCTGTGGCATGTGCCCCGCTGAGTCGAAGATCTCCAGGCGGCTGCCGGGAATCGCCTCGTGGGCGTGCTCGGCGTGCGCGACGGGAATCATCCGGTCGCGGCGGCCCCAGACGATCAGCACCGGTACCCCTTCGGCCAGGTACAGCCTGTCCCCGGCCTCCACGCGCTGGCCTTCGGTGCCGACGACGCCGCGCAGCGTCGCCAGGAACGCGCTGCGACGCCGCGCGTCCGCGAGCGATGCGTAGCCCCGCGCGACCTCGGCGACGTCGGCGCTCGGCCGCAGCCCGAGGGCCGCGAGCCCGTGCGCGATCGCCGATCCCGCCACGCGCCCGGGTCCAGCGGTCGCCGCGATGAACAGGTTGGCGCCCGGTAGCGCCGCCGCCCGCAGGACGGGGCTGACCTCGGGGCCGAGCCCGCCGCTGGAGACGAGCGTGAGGCGCTCGGTCATCTCCGGGAACTGGTAGGCGAACTGCATCGCGATCCCGCCGCCGAGCGAGTGCCCGACGAGCGTCGCGCGATCGTGCCCGAGCGTGATCAGCAGGTCGCGCAGGCAGGCGGCGAGCGACCCGAGCGAGTAGTCGCCCGCGCCGGGCTCTGAGGCGCCATGACCGGGGAGATCGGGTGCGATGACGGTGTGGCGGCTGGCGAGCGGGCCGATCACCGCCTCCCAGCTCTCGTACGTGCCAGCCATACCGTGGATCATGAGCAGCACCGGGCCCTCGCCAGCCTCCACGTATCTCAGCTGGCGACCGTGGAGGGAAACCGTTCTTGGCTCGATCACGCTCATGTCCTGCATCGTCGCAGCTCCAGGCGACGCACAACGCTTTTCGGCGCGCATCCCCGACGGTCGCACACTACGTAGTTAGCCCGCGGTGAGGGCGGCTTTCCTCGGCTGCCAAGGCGCGCGCGTGGACGTAGCCTTCCCGTATGTCCGAGTCTCGGGGCCCGAAGCAGGTGGTGATATGCGGCGGTGGCGTCGCCGCGGTCGAGGCATTGCTCGCGCTGCGCGCCCTGATCCAGGTCGGCATCGAGGTGCACCTCGTAGCTCCCAACCGCCACTTCGTCTACCAGCCGCTCGCGGTCGCGGCGGCGTTTGGTCTCGCCGAGACGAACGTGTTCGAGCTCGCCGAGCTCTGCGGCGAGCAGGATGCGCGGCTGCACGAGGACGCGCTCGAGAGCGTCGACGCCCACGCCCGTCGAGTGCGGCTTGCGAGCGGCGAGGAGCTGGTCTACGACGCCCTCGTGGTTGCCGTCGGCGCGTGGCGCGTCGACTGGCTGGAGGGAGCGCTGCACTTCGGCGGCGCGGCCGACGTGAAGGCGTTTCAGTCGGCGCTCGCGCGCGTCGCGTCCGGGCGCGAGACGCGCCTGTGCTTCGTCAGCCCCCCGGGCTTCGGCTGGACGCTGCCCGCGTATGAGCTCGCGTTGCTGAGCGCCTCCTACTTCGCCGACGCAGGCGCGATCGGCGTCGAGCTGACGGTGGCGACGCCTGAGGCCGATCCGCTGGCCGTGTTCGGTCCGGCGGCCGGGAGGATGGTGCGCAACCTGCTCGCCGATCGGGGGATAGCGCTGAAGACGGGCGCGCATGCGCGACGGCTCGAGCACGGCCAGCTGCACTTCGAGACCGGGCCGGCGCTCGCGGTCGACGAGCTCGTCGCGCTCGCGGCGCTCGAAGGTCACGCGATCGCCGGGCTGCCCTGCGACGTGAGCGGCTTTCTCCCCGTCGACGAGTGCGGCCGCGTAGTGGGTTTCGCGGACGTGTACGGGGCTGGCGACGGAACGACGTTCCCGATCAAGCAGGGCGGGATCGCGGCGCAACAGGCCGACGCCGTCGCGGAGGCGATCGCGGTGCGCCTCGGCGACGCCCTCACGCCCTCACGCCAGCAGCCGATGCTCCGCGGAATGCTCCTCACCGGCATCGCGCCGGCGTATCTGCGCGCGCAGCTGACGGGCGCCGGCGAGCGCTCCTCCGAGGTGGCGGTCAACCCGCTGTGGTGGCCGCCCGCGAAGATCGCCGGGCGCCACCTGGCGCCCTACCTGGCGGGGCACGATCCGCTCACGCGCGATGAGACGCTCGCCGACCTCGAGCCCTCGGATCGGGACCCGGCGAGGAGCGAGCGCCTGCATGACGAGGCGCGCGAGCTCGCGTTGACGTTTGCCGAGCGCGACGGCGCCGACCGGCACTTCGACTCGGCGCTCGAGTGGCTCGAGGTGATCGAGCGGCTCGACGGCGTGCTGCCGCCGGGCTACGTCGAGAAGCGCCGCCTGTGGCTCAGCGACGCCGGTCGCTGAGCCCGACCCCAACCCCGACCCGGCGTCGGCACCGTCCGACCCCGACACCTGCGATCTTCTGAGCTGTGTGTCGCCTGTTCGGCATGAGCGCTGGCAGCGAGCCCACGCGGGCGACGTTCTGGCTGCTCGACGCGCCCGACAGCCTGACGGTGCAAAGCCACCGCGAGCCCGACGGCACCGGACTCGGCTGGTTCGACGCGGACGGCAAGCCGCACATCTCAAAGCAGGCGCACGCCGCCTACGAGGACCGGAGGTTCGCGCGCGAGGCGCGCGAGGTCAGCTCGACGACGTTCGTCGCACACGTCCGCTTCGCCTCGACGGGGGCGCTCGAGGTGCGCAACACGCACCCGTTCGAGCAGCACGCGCGGCTGTTCGCGCACAACGGCGTGATCGAGGATCTGCCGGCGCTCGAGGCGTATCTCGGCGACGACCTGCGCCTGGTCAAAGGCGACACCGACTCCGAGCGCCTGTTCGCGCTGATCACGCGCGAGATCGCGGCTCGCGACGGCGACGTCGGCGCGGGGATCGAGGCCGCGTGCGGATGGGTGGCCGCGAACCTGCCGCTGTTCGCGATCAACCTGCTGCTCGCCGACGCGCACGGGCTGTGGGCGCTGCGCTATCCGCAGACGCACCCGCTGTACGTGCTCGAGCGCGAGCCCGGCGAGCCGCTGATGCACGAAAGCAGCCTCGGCACGCGCGTGCACACCGAGGCTGGGTCCGCGCGGCCGCTGGTCGTGCTCGCGAGCGAGCGCATGGACGCGGACCCCGGCTGGCGGCTGCTCGACTCCGGCGAGCTGCTCCACATCGACGCGAGCCTGCAGGTGCGCACGCGCGTGATTCTCGACTGCCCGCCGGCGCGCCCGCTGAGCCTCGCGGATCTCAACCCGACGGCGCAGGCATCGCAGGCGCACTCGCAGCCCTGATGCGCTCGCCCTTGGGGTCGAACAGCGGCTCGCGCGCCACCTCGCCGGCGACCCACTCGCCGAAGATGTCGACCTCGACCGCCGTCCCGACCTCGACCTCGGCGGGCAGGTAGGCGTAGGCGATCGAGCGCTCGACGGTGTAGCCGTAGCCGCCGCTGGTGACGCGCCCGACGATCTCGCCGTCGACGCGCACGGGCTCGTTGCCGAGCGCCACCGAGCGCGGGTCCTCGAGCACGAGGCAGCGCAGGCGCTGTCCGGCGCTGAGCGTGCGGGCCTCGCCGCCGCCGAGGCCCAGCGCGGCGCGCGCCGATGAAGCCGCCCGTCCTTGCGCACGCAGAAGCCGAGGCCGGCCTCGTACGGCGTCTCGTCGGGCGTGATGTCGGCGGCCCACACGCGGTAGCCCTTCTCCAGGCGCAGCGAGTCGATCGCGCGGTAGCCGCCGGCGCGTCAGGCCGTGCTCGCGTCCGGCCTGCCACAGCGTGCGCCACAGCCCGGCGCCGTACTCGGTCGGGCAGTACAGCTCCCAGCCGAGCTCGCCGACGAACGTGACGCGCAGCGCGCGCACGGGCACGTCGCCGACGGCGAGCTCGCGCATGTGCATGTAGGGGAAGTCGAGCGGATCGTCGGTCAGCGGCGCGAGGATGTCGCGCGCGCGCGGGCCCCACAGCGCGAAGCACGCCCAGCGTGCGGTCACGTCGGCGCAGCGCACGCTGCCGTCGTGCGGCGCGTGGCGGCGGATCCAGCTGAGGTCGTGGTTGCCGAAGGCGGTGCCGGTGACGATCGAGAACAGCTCCTCCTCGACGCGCGTGACGGTGAAGTCGCACTCGATGCCGCCGCGGCGGTTGAGCATCTGCGTGTAGGTGATCGCGCCGACGTCGCGCGCGACGTCGGTTGTCGCACAGCCGCTGCCAGGAACTCGGCGGCGCCCGGACCGGCGATCTCGAGCTTGGCGAACGAGGACTCGTCGAACAGCCCGGCGCGCTCGCGCGTGGCGCGGTGCTCGGCGCCGATCGCCGGCGACCAGTGCATGCCCGCCCAGCCGCGCGGGCGCAGCGACTCGTCGCCCGTCGGCGCGTTCGACTCGTACCAGTTGACGCGCTCCCAGCCGGACTTCTCGCCGAACGCGGCGCCGTGCTCGGCGTGCCACGGGTAGGCGCTGGAGGTGCGCAGCGGCCGCCCGGCCAGGCGCTCGTGGCCGGGGTAGCGGATGTCGTAGTAGGTCTCGTAGACCTCCTTGGTGCGCTTGAGCGTGTAGCTGGGCGAGCGGAAGTGCGGCGCCGAAGCGGCGGATGTCCATCTCCCAGACGTCGATCGACGGCTCGCCCTCGAGGATCCACTCGGCCATCACCTTGCCGATGCCGCCCGCGCCGGCGAGCCCGTGCGCGCAGAAGCCGGCGGCGACGAAGAAGCCCGCGCACCTCGCTCTCGCCGAGGCAGAACTCGTTGTCGGGCGTGAACGCCTCCGGGCCCGTTGATCAGCCGCGTGACCGTGATCTCGTCCATCGCGGGCACGCGCTTGCGGGAGTTGACGGCGATCTCCTCGAAGCGCGGCCAGTCCTCTTCGAGCAGGCGGCCGTTGAAGTCCTGCGGGATCGCGTCGACGAGATGCTCGTCGAGCGCCCACGGCGCCGAGTGGCGCTCGTAGCCGCCCATGACCAGCCCGCCGCCCTCCTCGCGGAAGTAGATCAGCAGGTCGGGGTCGCGCAGCGTCGGCAGGTGCTCGCCCTCGACGCGCGCTCGCGGAACGGCTGCGTGACGAGGTACTCGTGCGCGAACGGCACGATCGGCACGCGCACGCCCGCCATGCGCCCGATCTCGGCGGCGAACATGCCGCCGGCGTTGACCACGACCTCGGCCTCGATCGGCCCCCACTCGGTCTGCACGCCGCGCACGCGACGCCGTGCCGCGGCGTGATCGACGTCGATCCCGGTGACGCGCGTGTGCGTGAAGATGCGGCAGCCGCCCGCCCGCGCGCCGTCGACGAGCGCGGTCGTCAGCAGCGACGGGTCGAGGTAGCCGTCGCTCGGCAGGTAGGAGGCGCAGCGCACGCCGTCGGTGCTCATCAGCGGGAACAGCTCGCGCGCCTCCTCGGCGGAGATCAGCTCGAGCGGCAGGCCGAACGTCTTGGCCCACGCGACCTGGCGCATGACCTCCTGCTCGCGCTCGGGCGTGCACGCGAGGCGGATGCCGCCGCACTGCACCCAGCCGCAGTCGAGCGTGCGGTAGAGCTCGACGGAGTCCATCATCATCCGCGTCAGCGACACGCTCGATCGCAGCTGACCGACGAGGCCGGCGGAGTGGAACGTCGAGCCGCTGGTCAGCTCGTTGCGGTCGAGCAGCACGACGTCGCGCTCGCCGAGCTTGGCGAGGTGGTGGGCGATCGAGGCGCCGCCGACGCCGCCGCCGATGATGACCACGCGCGCGCGGTCGGGAAGCTCACGCGGTCTGACCATCGTCGTCCTCTCCCTCTCCCGTGTTCGCCGCGACGGCGGCTGCCGCCGCGAGCCATTCCGCCAGCTGCGGCTGCTCGACGGCCGTGTGCAGGCGCTCGAAGTGCGTGCGCGCGTAGCGCGTCGAAGTCGAAGTCGAGCTCGGAGATCTCCGCCTGCACGACGCCCCAGGCGGCCTCGCGCGCGTCGGAGAGGATGCGCATCAGCGCGAGCGCCGCCCGCTCGGCGTCGGTGGGCGCCCGGCGGTGGTAGGCGCGCAGCAGGCGCTCGTCGGCGGCCTCGTCGAAGTCGTTGTTGACGGACAGGTTGCCGAGGTCGAAGTAGCGGTGGCCCATGCCGGCGTACTCCCAGTCGACGATCAGCAGGCGGCCGCCGTCGCGGGCGCGGATGATGTTGGCCGACAAGCAGGTCGTTGTGGCAGGGCCGCGGGTCTCGCAGCGGCAGCGCGTCGGCGATGCGCGCGGCGATGGCAGCCGCGCGACCGTAGTCGGACGGCAGCCGCACGCCGCGCTCGCGCACGATCGCGCGTAGTCCTCGAGCAGGTCGGGCACCCAGAAGCGCGCGGGCAGCATCGCCGGCGAGTCGTGGAAGCTGCGCAGCGCGCGCGCGATCTCGCTCGACGTCGTGCGGCGAGCTCGTGCGGGCCGACCGGGTCGCAGGCGATGAAGCGCGTCACGAGGCAGTCCTCGAAGCGCGGCGACGACGCTCGGGCGCGATGCCGAGCTCGGCGGCGGGCTCGCTGGCGATGCGCTCGGCCTCGCGGTCGATGCCGAGCAGGTCGGTGTCGCGCCCGTGTAGGCGAACGACGTAGTCCTCGCCACCGAGCGTGACGCGGAAGTTATGGTTGGTGATGCCGCCGGACAGCGGCTGCGGGCTCGCCGGCGAGTTCGCCGAGCGTCGGCTGCAGACGCGCCAGGATCTCCTCCAGCCGGGCCACGCCCGCACCGTATCGTCTGCGCCATAAGGCATGCAACCTATACCTTCAAGAACATGACCGAGGGCGACGTCTCCGGCGGAGCCGTGTCGGGCTCGGATGCGCCGGCCGAGCTGATCGCGCGCGCCGATCTCGACGCGCGCCCGGCGCGCGGTCGATGGCAGCGGGCACGCGCACCCCGACGATCGTGTGCGCGGAGCTGAGCGAGGCGGCGGGCACGTCGGTGGCGCTGAAGGCGGAGTGCCTGCAGGCGACGGGGTCGTTCAAGCTGCGCGGCGCGCTCAGCAAGGTCGCGGCGCTCGGCGCGCGCGCGTCGTCGGGGCTGGTGACGGCGAGCGCCGGCAACCACGCGCGCGCGGTCGCGCAGGCGGCGCGCCTGACGGGCGTCGGATGCGAGGTGTTCATGCCGCGCGACGCGCCGGTGTCGAAGGTCGCGGCGGTCGAGCGGCTGGGTGCGAGTGTCGAGTTGGATGGCGCATCGGTCGAGGAGGCGCTCGGTCTGGCACGACGAGCGCGCGGCGAGCACCGGCGCGGCGCTCGTGCACCCGTTCGACGACCTCGACGTGATCGCGGGTCAGGCCACGCTCGCGCTCGAGCTGCTCGAGGACGTCCCCGATCTCGCGCGCGTGGTCGTGCCGGTGGGCGGCGGCGGGCTGGCGAGCGGGATCGGGATCGCGCTACGCCGCGCCGGGCGCGGACGTCGAGCTGGTGGGGGTGCAGGCGCCGCGTGCGCGCCGTACGCGCATCTGCTGCGTCACGAGGGCTCGGGAGCCGACACGGCCGATGCTCCGGACCTCGCGGCGGGCGCGACGATCGCGGACGGCATCGCGATCAAGCGTCCGGGCGCGCTCACGCTGCCGCTGCTGCGCGAGCTGCTGGACGGCATCGAGACGGTCAGCGAGGAGCGAGATCGCGGGCGCGATGGTGTTCCTGGCCGAGCACGCCAAGCTGGTCGCCGAGGGCGCCGGCGCGGTGGCCGTGGCGACGCTGCTCGGCGGCCGCCTGCCTGTCGATAGCGGGCACGACCGTGGCGATCGTCTCGGGCGGCAACGTCGACAGCGGGCTGCTCGCCGGGCTGCTGCTGCGCCACGAAACCGAGGAGGGCCGGCGCGTGCGTATCTTCACGCGCGTGCCCGACCGCCCAGGCGGCCTCGCCGAGCTGCTCGACCTCGTCGCGCGCGCCCGCGCGAACCTCGTGACCGTCGCGCACGTGCGCGAAGCCGTGCCGCTGCACGTGCGCGAGACTGGCGTCGAGCTGACGCTCGAGACGCGCGGGCGCGGGCACACGGAGGAAGTTCTGGCGGCGCTCGCGGACGCGGGGTATGAGGTGAGCGGCGAGTAGGCCGGTATCTGAATGCCCGCGCCGGCCAGTCCATGGGTTGTGGCTGCTGCTAACGTTCGGTGCATCAGGTTGGGCAATCAGCCCAGCACAGCAGTGCCAGCGCTCGTAGCCTTTGGTCGTCGACAATCTCCGCGTTCGCAGCACTATCGACGCAGGAGGAACGCAAGTGGCTACCGGAACCGTCAAGTGGTTCAGTGATGACAAGGGCTTCGGCTTCATCACACCCGATGACCAGTCGAAGGACCTGTTCGTCCATCACAGCGCGATCGTCGGCGAGGGCTATCGGTCGCTCGCCGAGGGCGCCAAGGTGTCCTACGAGGCCGAGGCGGGCGACAAGGGCCCGAAGGCCGCGAACGTCCAGCCGCTGTAGCGCTTCTTCTCCACGACGAGGGACTGATACATATGGCCGGAAGCGGTAAGAAGCGAACCACGATGGCGAAGCTCACCCGTGAAAGCCGCCTGCGCGAGCGTCGGCTGGACAAGCGGGCGAAGAAGGACGCGCGGAAGCTGGCGCCCACGCCTGACCCATATTCGTCGGCCGAGATTCTGGGCGCGACGGCCGGTGACTCAGACGAGGCCGGATCCACGCAAGCCGATCTCGTGCCTGCGACACAGACGTCGCCGGATACCTGATCCCGATCCATCCCCGACGCCGTTCACAGCTCCGCGCTGGCGCGTACGAATGCGCGCCAGCGCTCACGTCGTGCGGTGCGCTCGCGCTGATCTACACGCGGCTCGGTCACGCGTCCTCGGGGTAGCCGGGTAGCGGCCTGCTCGACGCTCTCGAAGACTCCTGCACCGACGCCCGCGAGCATGGCGGCGCCGAGCACGGTCGTGTCGGCTCGGCCGACCGCGAGCGGCAGGCCGAGCGCGTCAGCCTGGATCCGCAGCAGCGTCTCGTCGTTGGTGAGGCCGCCGTCCACGAGCACCTGCTGGACCGGTGTGACGGCTGCGAAGGCCTCGACGATGTCGGCGACGCGCCACGCGATCGCCTCGAGCGCCGCCCGCGCGACGTGCGCAGGGCCGACCGCCGGATGCAGCCCCGCGATCACGCCGTGGGCGCCGGAGCTCCACCACGGGGCGCCCAGCCCGGCGAGAGCAGGAAGCAACATCACCCCGGCGCTGTCTGACACGCTCGCGGCAGTCGCGGCCAGCGCGGGAGCATCCGCGGCCAGGCCGAGCCCTCCCGCGAGCCAATCGAGCAGCGAGCCGGCGGCGAACACGCCGCCGTCGAGCGCGTGGAAGACATCGCCGATGCGGGGCCGAGCGCCGGCATCGGCTGCATCGCCGCGAGTCGGCGCCGCCCAGGCGACGGTGGGCAGCAGGCCGCTCGCGGTCACCGGCTCGCGCGTGCGGCCGAGCACGAACACGCCGGTGCCGTATGTCGCCTTCAGCTCGCCCTCGCGCACCGCCCCCGAACCCGCAAGCGCGGCCTGCTGGTCGACGAGCTGCGCCGCGAGCGCCAGCGCCACCGGCCAACGTTCGTGTCGCAGCTCGCCGAGCGCTCCGAAGCTCGGGCCGAGCGCCGGCAGCCACTCGCGCTCGATGCCAAACGCCGCCAGCAGCTCCTCGTCCCAGTCGCGGCCGCCGGCGGCGAGCAGCTGCGTGCGCGACGCGGTCGAGAGGTCCGTGGCAAAGCGCCCGCCGAGGCGGTCGGTGAGGAACGCGTCGACGGTGCCCATGCGCAGCGTGCCCGCCTCGCGCGCTCGGCGCACCGCCTCGTCGTGGGTGAGCAGCCACGCGAGCTTGCCCGCCGAGAAGTACGGGTCGAGCGGCAGTCCCGAGCGCTCCGTCACGCGCGCGCCGATGTCGCGCCCGCCGTCGCTGCCGGCGAGCTCTGAGAGCAGCGCCTGCTGGCGCTTGTCCTGCCAGACGATCACCGGGGTCAGCGCGGAGCCGCTGCGCGCGTCCCACGCGAGCACCGACTCGCCCTGATGGTCGAGGCCCGCTGCGACGATCGCGCGCCCGCCGCTGTGCTCGAGCACCTCTGCGACCGCCTCGACGACCGCCTGCAGGATCAGCTCGGGATCCTGCTCGACCCAGCCGGGCTGCGGGTGCGTGACGGGCACCGGGCGGCGTGCCTCGGCGACAGGGCGTAGATCGAGGTCGAACAGGGCGGCCTTGACCGCCGTCGTGCCCTCGTCGATGCCGAGCAGCAGTCCGTCGCTCACGGGGACTCCGCTGCGCGCGGCGCCGCTGTCGATGGCGTCCCGCTGCGGCGCGCCGCGCGCTCCCACCATGTCTCCGGCGGCACCGGTGCCGGAGATGACGCCGAGGCGAATGCCGGCGGCGAGGCCGATGCCGGCGGCGAGGCGGATGCAACGGTCGGGGGCGACGCCAGCGCGCGCACGGGGCCAGGCGCGATCGCGCCGACCTCTGCGAGCATCGCCACGACGTGCTCGCCGATCGCCAGCGACGCGGACAGGCCGGTGGAGCGGATCGCCGCCACGTGGATCAACCCCGGCAGCCTGCGCGAGCGCTCGATCACGTAGTTGGCGTTGCGCCCCGCGGGGCGAAGTCCCGCGTAGGCAGCGGCCGGCTCGGATCCCTCGAGCGAGGGGTACATGCGCCTGGCCTTCGCGGCGATCAGCTCGGCGGCGTCGGCCTCTACCGACCAGTCGCGCTTGTCCTCGCGCTCGCGCGCCGTCGGGCCGGCGATCACCGCGCGGCGGTCGAGCGTCGGGAACACGAGCACGCCCTTGCCCAGCGCCGATGGCACCGGCAGCAGGATCTGCTCCAGCGGCGATCCGTGCGGCGCCGGGAAGACCAGGAACTCGCCCTTGCGCGGGTACACCTCGACCAGCTCATCGCCGGCGCTGCGCGCCAGCTCATCCGCGCGCAGGCCGGCGCAGTTGACGGCCGCATCGACACCCAGCACCTCGCCTGTATCGAGCTCGACCGCTAGCCGCTCGCCAGCACGTGCGGCGAGGCCGGTGACCCGGGCTCTGAGTCTCAGCGTCGCACCGCCGGCCTGCGCCGCGCCGGCAAGGGCGCGGACGAATGCCACGGGGTCGGTCACCGCCTCGCCGGGAACGCTCAGCGTCCCGTCCTCATCGAGGTGGGCCTCGACGTTGTGTGTGCGCGCGTTCTCCGCCAGCCGGGCGACCGCCGCGCGCTCGTCCGCGTCGCGCGGTGCGAGCAGCGCGCCACAACGCCACACCGCGACGCCGAGCTCGCCCAGGAGCTCCTCGCGGAGCGCGCCCGCGCGCAGGATCAAGCGCGTCTCGAGCTCACCCGGCGTCGAGTCGAAGCCCGTGTGCAGAATGCCCGAGTTGGCGCCGCTCGCGCCCAGCGCCAGCTCCGGTTCGGCCTCGAGCAGCACCGCCGCGAGCCCCCGCCGCGCGAGCGCATGTGCGACGGCGCAGCCGACCACGCCGCCGCCGATGACGGCTACCCGCGGCTGTCCCTCGTCTTCCGGCGCCATCGCGATTTGACACTACCGCTCGAGCGCGAACCTCATAGAGTCACCACCGTGGAGCGCTACGAGCTGAACGGCAAGGTCGCCCTCGTCACCGGCGGCGCGCGCGGCATCGGCTTTGCGACCGCGCGGGCGCTCGTCGCGCGGGGCGCCCACGTCGTGATCGTCGACCAGCGCGCCGAGGACGCGAGCGCCGCTGCCGCGCAGCTGCACGACTCCAGGGCCGTCGGCATCGCCGGGGACGTCACCGACCGCGCCGCGATGCAGCGCGCGGTCGCGGTCGCCGTCGAGCGCTTCGGCGGCCTCGATGTTGCCGTCGCCAATGCCGGCATCGCCGCGCGCGTCGCCACGTTTCGCGCGTACGCCACCGAGACGTTCGAGCGCGTGCTCGACGTCAACCTGATGGGCGTTTATCGCACCGTCGACGCGGCGCTGCCCGAGATCATCCGCCGCCAGGGGCACATCGTCGTCATCTCCTCGATCTACGCGTTCATGAACGGCATCGGCGAGATCCCCTACGCGATGAGCAAGGCCGCCGTCGAGCAGCTCGGGCGCGCGCTGCGCGTCGAGCTCGTCCAGCACGGCGCCAGCGCAACCGTCGCGTACTTCGGCTTCATCGACACCGAGATGGTCCACCAGGGCCTCGATCGCGATCCGCTCGTCAAGGACATGACCAACTCGCTGCCCAAGCCGCTGCGCAAGCGGCTGCAGCCGAGCGTCGCCGGCGAGGCGATCGTGCGCGCCGTCGAGCGCCGCCAGCCGCGCGTCATCCAGCCGCGCCGCTGGACCGCCATGGCCGTGCTGCGCGGCATCCTCGGCCCGCTCAGCGACGCGCGGCTCGAGCGCGACGCGCAGGTGCAGGCGCATCTGCGCGCGCTCGATGCACGCGCCGGCGAGGACCAGCCCACCAGTTCCTGACGGCACCACGTCACACCGTCCGACGGCGCCGCCGCCCCGAGCCGTCCGTGGCAAAGCGCCCGGTCTAGGTGAAGCGCTTCACGAACGCCAGCGCCGTCTCGGCCACCTCACGCCAGCCGCTGTCGATCGTCAGCCCGTGCCCGCGGCCGGGGATGCTCGTGATCTCGGTCACGCCCTGATTACGCGCCTGGCGCTTGTAGGCCGCGTTCGCGATCGCCCACGGCACCGTGTTGTCGCGCTCGCCGGAGGTGATCAGCAAAGGACCGCGGGTCGGGCTCTCGCTGTTCACCTTCAGCTCCGTCCACGGGTTGACGTTCGCGAATGCGGCTTGGAACAGAGGTGCCCCGGGGGCCGGCACGGCAAATGTGTCATATAGCTCCCTGGCCTCCCGCTCGCTGACAGCGTTCGCAAACGCGTAGCGGAACTGCTTGTAAGAGAGCGACACCGCGCGCGAGCGGTTGAGCGGGTTGGCGAGCACGGGGCTCGCGGCACGCAGCGCGGAGGGCGGCAGCGGCAAGACGCCGCGGAACGGCGCGGGGTCGATCGCGACCGTCACCTCCGCGAGGCTCTCGCCCGCCAGCAGCTGCACGAGCAGGCCGCCAAACGAGTGCCCGACGAGCGCCGGCTTGCGCTCGAGCCTGCCGAGCACCTCCTCGAGGTGCGCTGCCACTGCTCCGACGGTCTTGCCGGCGAGCGCCCGCGGGCTCGCGCGCGCCTGCGCGACCGTCTGCGGATCGTCCGGCCAGCCCGGCATCACCGCCGCGTAGCCCGCCTCATCGAACAGCGCTCCCCAGTGCTCCCAGCTGCTTGCGAGCAGCCACAGGCCATGCACGAACACGACCGGCGTGCGTCCCGACGCGTTGGCCTTCGCGATCTGCTCCGCCTCGTGGTCCGTGATGCTCGCCATGTCCTCGCCGCAGGGATTATCCCACCGCGCGCAAGTCTCTCGGCGCATAGCATCAGACCGTGCAGATAGAGCCCTTCGCGATCGAGCGCTACTACGAGCGCTGGGAGTTCCGCGCCGAGCTGATGCTGTCGAGCAGCGATTGCGAGTCCCAGGCGATCGCGGAGCTGCTCGCACTCGAGCCCGACGCGCACGAGCGCCTGCTTACGCTGCGGCTCGGCTACACCGAGGTGCCGGGATCGACCGAGCTGCGGGCCGCCGCCGCCGCGCGCTACGAGCAGCTCGCGCCCGAGAACGTGCTCACGCTCGCGGCCGCCGAGGAGGGCATCTTCACTCGCCTACCACGCGCTGCTTGCGCCCGGCGATCATGTGATTGTCGAGTCGCCCTGCTACGGATCGGCGATCGAGCTCGCGCACAGCACGGGCGCCGACGTGAGCCTGTGGCAGCGCCGCTACGAGGACGGGTGGGCTCACGACCTCGACGAGCTCGAGCGGCTGCTGCGCCCGGAGACGAAGCTCGTCTACATCAACAGCCCCCACAATCCCACCGGTACGCAGATGCTGATGGCGACGCTCGCGCGGCTCGTCGAGCTGCTCGCAGAGCGCTCGATTGTGCTGTTCAGCGACGAGGTGTATCGGGGCTCGAGCACGACCCCGCCGCGCGCCTCCCGTCCGCCTGCGACGCTCTACTCGCGCGCGATCTCGCTCAACACCGTGTCCAAGGCGTACGGTCTGCCCGGGCTGCGGATCGGCTGGCTCGCCTGCCGCGAGCCTGCGCTGCTTGAGCGGATCACGGACTCAAGCTCTACACGACGATCTGCTCGAGTGCCCCCAGCGAACTGCTCGTCGCGCTCGCGCTGCGCCACGGCGAGAAGCTCGTGGAACGCAGCCGCCGGCTCGTGCTCGCCAACCTGCCGTTGGTCGACGATCTGCTAGCCCGCCGCGCGCGACCTGCTCGAGTGGGTGCGTCCGACCGCCGGGCCGATCGGCTTCCCGCGTGTCGCCGGCGACTTCGACGTGCAGGCATGGTGCGAAGCAGATCGCCGAGCGCGCCGGCGTGCTGCTGCTGCCGGGGGCTGTCTACGGGCAGCCGCGCCACGTGCGCGTGGGCTTCGGCCGCGCCAACCTCGCCGAGGCGATCGCGCGTCTCGACGAATACCTCGGCTAGGGCGCCACCGCCAGCGGGACCGCTGGGCTCAGCCCGCCTTCGCCGGCCCCCTGCCGCGGGAGCCTCAGAGCACCTTCGACAGGAACGCGCGCGTGCGCTCGTGGCGCGGGTTGGCGAGCACCTCGCCGGGCGCGCCCGACTCGACGACGACGCCCGCCGTCCATGAACACCACGCGTGTCGGCGACCTCGCGCGCGAAGCCCATCTCGTGCGTGACGACGACCATCGTCATGCCGTCGCGCGGCGAGGCCGCGCATCACCTCGAGCACCTCGCCGACGAGCTCGGGGTCGAGCGCCGAGGTCGGCTCGTCGAACAGCATCAGCTTCGGCTCCATCGCCAGCGCGCGCGCGATCGCGACGCGCTGCTGCTGCCCGCCGGAGAGCTGTGCGGGATAGGCGTCGAGCTTGTCGCGCGAGGCCCACCCGGTCGAGCAGCGTCGCGCGCTCGCGCACGCGCCTGCTCGCGCGGCGTCCCCTTGACGCGGATCGGCGCGCAGGTGACGTTCTCCAGCGCCGTCATGTGGCGGGAACAGGTTGAAGTGCTGGAAGACCATGCCGATCTCCGCGCGCTTGCGCGCGACCTCGGCTTCGCGCAGCTCGTGGAGCTTGTCGCCGACCTGGCGGTAGCCGACGAGCTCGCCGTCGACCGACAGCCGCCCGCGCGTTGATCTTCTCGAGGTGGTTGATGCAGCGCAGGAACGTCGACTTGCCGGAGCCGGACGGGCCCGAGCAGGCACATGACCTCGCCGGCGGCGACCTCCAGGTCGATCCCCTTCAGCACCTCGTGGCGCCCGAAGCGCTTGTGGACCGCCTCGGCCTTCACCATCGGCGGGCTCATCGGTGCTCGCCTCCGCCGGGCCGGCGAGCCCTCGCCTCGCCGACGGAAGCTCAGCACTCCGCTGCAAGACCTGCGCCGGCATCGAGGCGTCCTGCTCTCGCGAGGAGCCGCGACCGTAGTAGCGCTCGAGGTAGTACTGGCCGACGTACAGCACGCTGGTGCAGGCGAGGTACCAGATGCTCGCGACGATCAGCAGCGGGATCGTCTTGAAGTTGGCCGAGTAGATCAGTTCTGCACGGAGTAGAGCAGCTCGGCCGACGGTGATCGCGCTCGACGAGCGAGGTCGTCTTGAGCATCGAGATCGTCTCGTTGCCGGTCGGCGGGATGATCACGCGCATCGCCTGCGGCAGCACGATGCGGCGCATCGTCTGCAGGCGCGTCATGCCGAGCGAGCGCGCGGCGTCGGTCTGTCCCTCGTCGACGGAGATGATGCCCGCGCGCACGATCTCCGCCATGTAGGCGCCCTCGTTGAGGCCCAGCGCGAGGATCGCCGCGATGAACGGCGTGATCAGCGTGTTGGCGTTGACGTGGACGAACGCCGGGCCGAACGGGATGCCGAGGTCGATCTTCGGGTAGAGCGCGGCGATGTTGTACCAGAAGCAGCAGCTGCACGAGCACGGGTGTGCCGCGGAAGAACCAGATGTAGAGCCAGCTCGCGCCGGAGACGAGCGGGTTCGGCGACAGCCGCATGACGGCGAGCAGCGACGCCGAGCACGACCCCGATCGCCATCGCGATCACGGTCAGCTCGAGCGTCACGCGCGAGCCCTTCGAGGATGCGTTCGGTCGAACAGGTAATGCGCCGACGACGTCCCACTCGAAGCGGCGGGTTCGTGACGACCGAGTGGACGAGCGCGACCGCGACCACCAGCACGATCGCGGCCGCCACCCAGCGCCCCGGGTGGCGGACCGGGACGGCCCGGATCTCCTCGGGCCGTCCCGTCTGCCTCGGTGACCTCGTGACGAGGGCACCGACGACCGCTCAGCTGATTGCGCCGTTGATCTTCGGGTTCGTGATCGCGCCCGACTGGATTCCCCATTTTTCGAGGATCTTCACGTACGTGCCGTTGGCCATCAGCTGCTTTGAGCGCGGCGAAGATCGGCTGTGTCATGCCGCTCGTCTTCGGGATCGCCAGGCCGTAGGGCGCGAACTCGTAGCTCTTGCCGATCAGCTTGAAGCTGGCCGTTGGACTGCTTGACCTGGTAGGCGACGACCGGCGAGTCGGCCATGCCGAGTTCGGCGCGGCCGCTGGAGACGGCGAGGTTGACCGCGTTCTGCGCCGGCGTAGATGAGCACGGTGACGGCCTTCTTGCCTGCCTTGGTGCACTTCTTGCTCTGCGCTTCGGCTTCTTCCTGCTCGACGGTGCCCTTCTCGACGGCGATCGTCTTGCCGCACAGGTCGGCGAGTTCGGTGACGCCCGGGTTGGCAGAGGCCTTCGCGTAGAAGGAGATACCGGCGGTGAAGTAGTCGACGAAGTTAACGATCTTCTCGCGTTCCTTGGTGTCCGTGAAGGAGGAGGCGCCAACGTCGTAGCGGCCCGCCGCGAGCCCCGGGATGATCGCTTCGAAGTTGGCGTTCACCATGTTCCACCTTCAGGCCCATCACTTCGCCGAGCGCCTTCATCAGGTCGGCGTCCATCCCGATGACGTGTGGCCGTCGGAGGCGATGAACTCGTTGGGGGCGTACTGCGCTTCGGTCGCCACGATCAGCGTGCCCTTCGATTTGATCGCAGCTGGAACCTGCGCGGCGATCGTCGCGTCGAGGCTGCTCGACGTCGTCGTCGTGGTGGTTGCCGTCGAGCTCGTGCCGCTGCTGCTGCTCCCGCAGCCGGCGAGCGCGAGGACGGTGAGCGCGGGTATCCCGATGCGGGTCGACGAGCTTGCTCATCGGATCCTCCTCAGTCGAGTTGACAGATGACCCCCCACAGGTCAGGGCGGCGAAGTATAGGTTCCCGGCCCGTCTTGGAACCGCCAGCAGGGCCGGCAGACACGGCTGCGTCAGGCGATCGAGGGACTGACCGCAGTAAACCCGCTATGCGCGAGCAGCGCCTCGATGTCGCCGGGGGGCCCGGGCTGGCCGAGCAGGAAGCCCTGAGCCATCTCGCAGCCCATCTCTTCGAGCGTCATCAGCTGGCTCGTGCTCCTCGATGCCCTCGGCGACCACGCTCAGCGACAGCGCCTGGCCGACGCCGAGGATCGCGTGCAGCAGCTCGCCGGCTCTGACCGCCGTCGTTCAGCGCCGCGACGAAGCTCCTGTCGATCTTGAGGATGTCGACCGGCATGCGCTGCAGGTGCGAGAGCGACGCGTAGCCGGTGCCGAAGTCGTCGATCGCGACGCGCACGCCGAGCGCCTTGACTGCCTGCAGGTGCTCGCACGCCGCCGGCGACGTCGCGCATCAGCGTCGTCTCGGTGATCTCGAGCGTCAGCGAGCGACGGCTGCGATGCCGGAGCTCTGCGAGCGCGCGCGGACGTCCTCGGCGAACTCCCTGCGGCCGAGCTGGTAGGCGGACACGTTCACGGAGATGCCGAGCGTCGAGGCCCGCGGCGGCCCAGCTCGCCGCCTGGCGGCAGGCCTCCTCGAGCACCCAGCGTCCGATCGGCACGATCAGCCCGCTCTCCTCGGCGAGCGGGATGAAGCTGTCCGGAGGCACCACCCCGCGCTGGGGATGGCGCCAGCGGACGAGCGCCTCGACGCCGACCATGCGCTGCGCTCGGCGAGGTCGAAGATCGGCTGGTAGAGCAGGAACAGCTGGTCCTCGTCGACGGCCGTGCTGAGATCGGCCTCGAGCTGCCAGGCGGCCCTCGGCGTCGGCGTACATGCTCGCGTCGAACAGCGCGTAGCGGTCCTTGCCGGCCGCCTTGGCCGCGTACAGCGCGAGGTCCGCGTCGCGCAGCAGCTCGTCGGGCGTCGCGTAGCGCCCGATCGCGACGCCGATGCTGGCGGTGACCGAGAAGATCTTGCGGCCGTCGTCGAGCTCGACCGGCTCGCGCAGCGACCTCGGTCAGGCGGTCGGCGAGCACGTCTGAGCGTCGCCTCGTCGGGCGTCGCCTCGACCAGCACGACGAACTCGTCGCCGCCGAGGCGGCCGACCGTGTCCTGCGTCGCGCACCGCGCCCTGCAGCCGTTCGCCGACGATCCTCAGCAGCTGGTCGCCGGCCGCGTGCCCGAGGTTGTCGTTGACGTGCTTGAAGCCGTCGATGTCGATGAACAGCGCCCCGGCGACGATCCCCGGCTGGCGCGCGGTGCGCGCGAGCATCTGCTCGGCGCGGTCGAGCACGAGCGCGCGGTTGGGCAGCCCGGTGAGGGTGTCGTGCAGGGCCTGGTGGGAGAGCTCGCGCGTCTTCTCGTGCACGAGCGACAGCGCCCGCCGCGCCCGGTCGCGAGCACGAGCACGAGCAGCCCGAGCACACGCTCAACAGCATGCCCGCCGATCAGCAGCATGAGCGCGTGCGAGTTTGCGAACACGCTGCCGCGACGGCGCCGGCGCGAAGCTCTGCACGGTCCAGCCGTTGTGCAAGCCGATCTCGCGCTCTGATCGCGTGGGCGGGGACGGTGCCGCTGCGTGAATGCCGACGTGCGAATGCCCCGAGGAGTAGCGGAAGCGCACGGCCAGGTTCGGGTGGCCCTCGAGCGCTCGCGAGAGCACCACGCCAGGCACGAGCAGCTCGCCGAGCCAGCCCACGAACGCTCGCCGCCGTGCGGCGGCCGTCGCGGGTACCCGCCCGCCGCGATACACCGGGGTCTCGACGCCGAGCGAGGTCGTCTTGCCGTCGACGACCGGCGCGTAGCTGTCGCAACGCCCGGTGTCGCGCGCGCTGATCAGCGTCGGCGCGAGCGCGCAGTAGTCCATGCCCGCTGGTATGTAGCTCGCGCGCGTCGCGGGCCAGGCCCGCGACCGCGAAGCAGTAGTAGGGCCGATTGCCCGGCGGGCAGGATCTCGAAGCGGTCCCGTCGATCCGGCCGAGTCGGGCCCCAGCGGGCGCACCGGGTCGGCCGCGAGGCGCGCCTCGAATGTCCGTCAGATGCGACGGCCGGCACGAGCTCCACGAGCCCGATGTTCTGCAGCTCCGGGTAGCGCTGCATCGCATGCACTGCTTCCGCCCAGCGGTCGAAGCCGGCGGCCGATGCGCCGGGGTTGCCGGTGACGAACGCGCTCGCGCTGACGACCAGGTCTTCCTCGTGCTGGATCGCGAGCTTCAGCGTAGAGGCGATCTCGTCCGAGGCCGAGGTGGAACGCGAGTCGCGCCTTGCCTGCTTCCGAGCGCGCCACGGCGCGCGCGCCGAGCACCGCCGCGAGCGATCCCCCCACCACGAGCACCACCGCGACGACCGCCCAGAAGCTCCTGCGCCACCGCACTGTTGATCCGGTACGTCTATGTCTACTCGTATGCACCCGGCCGGCATCGGATCGCCGCGCGGGCTGCTGTCGGGCCGGGGCATCCGCTGGACGGATGGCGGGCGCCGCCGCAACTGCCGCGTCGCACGTTCGCCGGCCATGGTGAGCGGGTGCTCGCCAAAGGCTGTCCAGGGCGCTAAGGCAACCGGCGGTCGCTGCCGATGAGAGGCTCGTGACCATCTTTGCGCGCTTGCTCTCCAGCCTGACCGACCGGCGCACGATCAAGCGCCTCACGCTCGCAGGCGGCCTCGTGGCGCTCACCGCGGCGCTACTCGTCGCCGCTGTTCCCGCAGGTGCCGTAGTTACTACCGTCGGGCCCGTCACCGTCGGTGTGCAACCACGCGCGAGTGCCGTCTACCCGGCGGCCGAGAAGCCGAAGACGTACGCCAACCCGGCCGGCAACCCCGTGCTGCACGGGACCGGCGTCTACGCGATCTACTGGGACCCCACCGATCACTACTGGAGCGAATGGCAGGCCGGGATCGATGGCTACTTCGAACAGGCCGGAGCCGACAGCGGAGCGCTCTCCACGGTCTTCGCCGTCGACGGCCAGTACACGGACAAGTCCAACCGGCCGGCGGTCTACTCCCAGAACTTCAAGGGCGCCTACGACGATTACCACGCCTATCCGACACCGGGCTGTGTCGACCCCGAACCGTTCGAAGCGGTCGACCAGATCGGGCTGACGCTCGAAGGCGCTCCGACCCCGGTGTGCCTGACGAGCGCGCAGATATCGAGCGAACTGGAAGCCTTCATCGCCGCGAACAAACTTCCCAAGGGCCTCGGCACCGTCTACTACCTGCTCACCCCCCCGGGTGTCACCGTCTGCCTCGACAGCGGCAAAGCGACGGGCCACTGCTCGGACTTCTCGGAATCCAGCGAAGAAAGCTACGACAACAGCTTCTGCAGCTACCACGGCGCCATCAACCCCGGTGGCCTCGCCTCGGGTGACGGCAACACGATCCTGTACGGCGTGATCCCATGGACGGCCGGTGGCTATGGCGACTGGGATCTCACTGAAGCAGACCGGCGGCCAGGCTGGGACTGCCAAGACGACGGCATCAGCCCCGCGGGCAAAGCTGGCTATGAACCCGAGGAACACCCGTTTGAGCAGGAGCCGAACTCGAAGATCCCGTGCCCGAACACCAACGGCGTCTGCGACCTTGGGCTCTCTGACCTGATCATCGGCCAGATCGGCCTCGAGCAGCAGAACATCGTCACGGACCCGCTGCTTAACGCCTGGCAGGACGAACACAAATACGAGAACACGGACGAGTGCCGCTTCCTGTTCGGGCCCGTGCGCGGCGGCAGCGCCACCTACATCCCAGAAATCGAAGCGGGCACCCTGTACGACCAGGTTCTGGGCAACGGCAACAACTACTACCTGAACGACGCTTTTGACCTGGCCGCCGAGCGGCTCGCCTACCCCGGCGTCCCGTGCTTAACAACGTCAACCTGGTGCCCAAATTCACCGCTCCGAACCCGGTCAACGCGGGTGAAACCATCGGCTTCAACGGCGCGGAGTCCGACATCGCGCTGGACTCCGGGATCGACTACTCGAGCTCGGGCGCGCCGCAACCCAACTACGCGACCTACACATGGAGCTTCGGCGACGGCACCCCTGAAGTCAGCGGCTACGCGCCCGGCTCGCCGACGTGCGAAACGCCGTACCTGAGCCCATGCGCCGCGACCGTGTTCCATTCCTACCAGTACGGCGGCTCGTACAACGTCACGCTTACCGTCAAAGACATCGCCGGGAACAGCACGTCAGTGGAACACAAGGTCACCGTCGACGGCCCGCCGCCGCCGCCCAAGACAGGCTCCTCCAGCGGCGGCTCCGGCGGCGCCGGCGGAAGCGGCGCGCAGGGCTCCGGCTCCGGCTCGCCGCTGCCCGCGCCGATCGCCGCCGCCGCGATCGTGCGCCAGGCACTGCGCACCGCACTGCGCAGAGGGCTGCTCGTCAGCTACTCGGTCAACGAGCAGGTCGCAGGGCGCTTCGAGGTGCTGCTCAGCAGCACGATCGCGCACAAGCTGGGAATCACCGGAACGCTCGCCACCGAACTGCCGGCCGGCACACCGTCCGAGCTCGTGATCGCGAAAGCGATCCTCGTGACGACCAAGGCCGGCCACAGCGCGGTGCACATCGAGTTCTCCAAGCGCACCGCGGCGCGCCTCGCGCACGTGCACAAGGTTTCGCTGATGCTGCGCATGACAGTGCGCAACGCCGCCAAGAGCAACCCGATCACCACGACGGTCCTCAGCAACGTCACGCTCGGCTGACGAGCGCGACGGCGCGACGGCGATTCCGTTACAGCCCCGGCCAGTGGCGCACGACGTAGCCGGCGTTGTCGGTCGGCTGCACCTGCCAGCGCGACGCGTACACGCCGCTGCGTCCCGGCCGTGTCGTAGAGGATGCCGTCGACGTACATGTAGGTGTGACCGGCGTTTGCGTACACGGTGATGTACCTGCCAGGGCCGGGCGCGCCCCAGCTCTCCAGCTCGCCGGAGGTCTCCGGCGCGCTCAGCAGCCCGCCCGGCGGCCAGCGCGTAGCTGACCGAGCCCGAGCAGTCGTAGGCGTTGTCGACGAACGACGCGTGACCGCCGCCGTAGCACGTAGGGGAAGTCGGCGATCTCGTTGGCGCCCGCGATCACCTTCTGGATGACTTCCGGGACGCCCGTCGGGATCGGGATCGCGCCGTTGCCGCCGATCGACTCGCCGCCCGGCACGGGCGTCAGCCGCTGCTGCTGTGCCTGGCTGGCGCTGCGTTCCACCGCCTGCATCTGCTGCGAGCTCCTTGCGCACTTCCGCATCCGACGGCGCGCCCGCGGCGACGATCGCTTCGCCGGCCTTCGCCGGAGTCGCGGCGCTCGCGTGCTTGACCGACGCCGGCGCGGGGATAGCTGTCGGCTTCGAGCGGGTCGGCGACCTCCTTGGCAACGCCAGGCCCGGCGGTACCGCTGCGGCGTGCTCGCGACCGCGCTCGTCGAGGTCGCCGCCGCGCCCGGCGGCGGGTCCGACTTGGCAGCGCTCTTTGCCGCCGGCGCAACCGAGCCGACGGTCGCTTCGCCGCACGCGGTGAGCGCGCTCGTCGCGAGCAGGCAGCCGAGCGTCGCGAGTGCCTTCCGCGAGCAGGTCATGACGCCTAGGCTAGCGACACCGTCCGCCGCGCGATGGGCCGCTACCCTGAAGCGATGCGCGAAGAAGCAACGGCCGTCGAGCTGCGGCCGCACGTCCGCCTGCTCCACGGGATGCGCAGGCCCGCCAACTGGCTGCAGCTGGTGCGCTTCGGTCTCGTCGGCGGCGTCGGCTTCGTCGTCAACCTCGCCGTCTACACGCTGTTCGTGCACGGCGTCGGCGTCGACTACCGCGTCGCCAACGTGGTCGGCGTGGCTGGTCGCGGTGCTCAACAACTTCGTCCTCAACCGCCACTGGACGTTCGACGCCGGCGACGGCCGCGCGCGCTTCCAGGCGGTTCGCTTCCTCGTCGTGAGCCTCGTCGCGGAGGCGTTCAGCCTGCTCGCTGCTGACGCTGCTCGTGCGAGGGCGCCGGCGTCGCCAAGGTGCCCGCCCAGGCGCTCGCGGTGGCGGCTTCGATGCCGCTCAACTTCCTCGGCAACAAGCTGTGGAGCTTCCGCTGAGGCGCATGGGCGCGTCGCCCCGTTGAGCGCCGCGCCGCGCCGCGTGGCCGCTCGTCGGCGGCCCTGTCGGTACCTATACTCTGACTCCCCCCCTCTCGGAGGATCCCTGTGCAGGAGATGGTGATCTACGGCGTCAGCTTCGACATGGTTGGCAAGCAGCCGATCGTGCTCCTGAAGACGGTCGACGGCAACAAGTTCCTGCCGATCTGGATCGGGCATCCCGAGGCCGCGTCGATCCTGATGAAGCTGCAGGGCGCCGGCACGCCGCGGCCGATGACCCACGACCTGCTGTGCGACATCCTCGGCGAGCTCGACGTCAAGTGCACGCAGGTGTCGGTCACCGAGCTGCGCGAGAACACCTTCTTCGCCTCGATCACGCTCAGCGTCGGCGGGCGCGAGCTGGAGATCGACTCACGCCCGAGCGACGCGATCGCCCTCGCGGTGCGCTCCGGCGCGCCGATCTTCGCCGCCGAGGAGGTCATCTCCGAGTCGGCGATCGAGTTCGAGCACGACGTCGAGGAGTCCGAGGACGTCGTCGAGAAGTTCAAGGAGTTCCTCGACCAGGTCTGCCCAGAGGACTTCGCCGCGGGCGACAGCTAGCGCGTAAAGGCGCTGGCCAGGATCCGCTCGACCAGCTCGTCGAAGCCGATGCCGGCGGCGTCGGCGGCCTGCGGCAGCAGGCTCGTTTCGGTCAAGCCCGGGCCGACGTTCGTCTCCAGCACCCACAGCTCGCCGGTGTCGTCGTCGAGCATCAGGTCGACGCGCGCGACGCCGTGGCAGCCGAGCAGCTTGTACGTCTCGAGCGCGAGCTCCTGGGCGCGCTCGGTCGTCTCCGTCGGGCAGCTCGGCGGGGCACACGAACGTGGTCATGCCGATCTCGTAGCGCGACTCGTAGTTGTAGAACTCCTCCTCGCGCGGGATCGCCTCGACCACCGGCAGCGCCTGCGGCCGTCGGCGCAGTCGCGCGTCGAGCACCGACACCGCCAGGTCGCGGCCCTTGACGTAGCGCTCGATCACGACCTTGCGGTCATAGGAGAGCGCCCCGACGATCGCCCCGGGCAGCTCCTCGCTGCGAGCGCGCGAACTTCACGCCGAGCGCGGATCCCTGGCTGGCGGGCTTGACGACCAGCGGGAAGCCGAGTCGTGCCTCGATGTCCTCGAGCGCCGCCGCGACGCCCAGCTCCTTGATCGAGCTCTCCTTGATGGCGGTGAAGTCGGGCGTCGGGATGCCGGCCTCGCGCATCAGGTACTTGGCGAGCACCTTGTCCGTGCAGCGCATGCACGCCGCCGGGCCCGAGCCCGTGTAGGGCACGCCGATCGCCTCCAACAGACCCTGCACGGTTCCGTCCTCGCCGTCGCGGCCGTGCAGCGCCACGAACGCCGACGTCAGGCGCGCAGTCGTGCAGCTGCGCCACGAGCTCCTGGCCGGCGTCGATCGCGACCACCTCGTGCCCGAGCCGGCCCAGCGCCTGCTGCGCGCGTGCGCCCGAGCGCAGCGAGACCGTGCGCTCCAGCGAGCGCCCGCCCTTGAGCACTGCGACCTTGCTGCGCGGCGCTCATCGATCCCGGCGCCGGCGCTGCCGCGGGCGGGTCCTCGGCATCGCGGCGCGGCAGCGCGACGACGTCGGCGAGCGGGCTCGAGTCCTCGCCGCCCGGGCGCCGATCGCCGTGGTCGGGTCGCGCCGGCGTGCGGAGTGGAAGACGCCGCCGGCGAGGATCCCGTCAGTGTGCCCAGCAGGCCCGTATCGCCGCCCATGGTCCGGCCGATGCGCCGAATGCCCTCGCGGATGTCCTCGTCGGGGACGCCGGCGAAGTTCAGGCGCATCGAGGAGCTGCCGCGGCGTCCGTCCATGTACGCCGCGCGGCCCGGCACGAACGCGACGCCTTCGCTGCGGCGCCAGCAGGTCGGTCGTGTCGATGCCGCCGTCGAGCGTCGCCCAGATGAACAGCCCGCCCTGCGGCTGCGTCCAGCTCGCGCGTCCGCCGAAGTGCTCCTGCAGCGCCTCGAGCATCACGTCGCGCCGGCGCCGGTAGAGGTCGCTTCAGGCGCTCGACGTACTCGAGCCAGGCCGGCTGGCCGGCTGCGTCGCGCTCGGCGAAGTAGGCCGCCACGAACAGCTGCGTGACCGGCGAGGAGCACAGGTCGGCGCCCTGCTTGCCGAGGTTGAGCTTCTCGAGCACCGGCCGCGGCGCGACGCGCCCAGCCGAGACGCAGCCCGGGCGAGAGGATCTTCGAGAAGGTGCCCAGGTAGATCACCAGGTCCGAGGCCCCGCCGCGGCCGACGGCTTGCGGCGTCGAGCGAGTACAGCGTCGGCAGCGGCTCGCCCTCGTAGCGCAGCAGGCCGTAGGGGTTGTCCTCGAGCACCAGCAGCTCGCGCTCGCGCGCCACCTCCACCAGCCGCCGGCGGCGCGCCAGCGACATCGTCACCCCGCCCGGGTTCTGGAAGTTGGGGATCGTGTAGATGAACTTCGGCCTGCGGCCCTCGCGCCTGCAGGCGGTCGAGCGTGCGCTCGAGCTCGTCGATCGGCATCCCGTCGCGCGTCCATCTCGATCTGCACGACCTCGGCCTGGTAGGCGCTGAACGTCGGCACCGCGCCCGGGTAGGTGGGCGCCTCGGCGACGATCACGTCGCCGGGGTCGATCAGCGTCTTGCACACCAGGTCGATCACCTGCTGGCCGCCGGTCGTGACGATCACCTCCGAGGGATCCACCAGCGTCCCCTCGGCGGCCATCACCTCGACGATGCAGCCCACCGTCGCCGCCATCCCCTCGGTCGGCCCGTACTGCAGCGCGCGCGCGGTCGACTCGGCGGCCACCTGCGCCATCAGCTTCGCGTACAGCTCCGGCGCGAACGTGGTGGTGTCGGGCAGCCCGCCGGCCAGCGAGATCACGTCGGGGCGCTCGGTCAGCGCCATCATCTCGCGCATCGCCGAGCTTTTCATGCCGCGCGTGCGCGCCGCGAACAGCGCCTCGTAGCGCGCGAGCTCGTGCGCCGTGCCGGGCCGCGTGCCCGTCGTCTATCGTCCATGACCGCCGCTATTCGCCGCCGCGGTAGTCGCACCTCGCGGCGCGCATCGTCCGCATCGATCGGCCGCATCCGCACGGTAGCGCACCGCACCCCTGCATGAACGGCCTCTTCTTCTACATCGGCCTCGGCGTCGGCCTCGCGCGCCGCCTGCGGCCTGCGGCCGTTCCTGCCGCTGCTGCTCGCCGGCGCGCTCGCCTCCGCGGACGCGCTCGGGGTGAGCTTCGCGCACGACCCGTTCCGCTTCCTGCAGTCGGGCTGGTGGCTGCTGCGTGGTCGTCGTCGCGCTCGTGCTCGCCTACGCGCTGCAGCTCGCTGCTGCGGCCTCGCGCCGACGCTCGATCCGGGCGACCGCAGCACGCGCAGCGATCCGCTCGCCGCGTCGCTCGCCGGGCTCGCGCTCGGCGCGGGCGCGCTGCTGTTCGCCGGCACGCTCGCCGCGCACGGCGACGCCTGGTGGCCGGGGCTGCTCGGCGGCATCCTCGCGGCCGGTCTCGCGCCAGCGCGCGTCGTGGCCGGTCGATCGCTCGCGCCCGCGCGCGCCTGACCGACCGCGCGCGCGCGCGAGGCGCTGACGCGTCTACCTCGACGCGGCCGCGCTGCTGCTCGCGGCGCTCGTCGCGCTGCTGCATCCGCTCGGCTACGTCGCTCGTCGCGCTGCTCGCCTGGTTCGCCTGGCGCGGGCGCGCGCGCGGCGACGAAAAGTACGCCGGGCTGCGCATCCTGCGCCGCTGATGCGTCGCGTCGTGAGCTCGCTCGCCGCCCAAGCTCGTCCTGTGCGTGATCGACGCGATGGCGCCCGCGATGCTCGAGCGCGCGATCGACGCGGGCGTGGCGCCGGTGCTCGAGCGGCTCGATCGAGCGCGGGCGCTACGTCCCCGACTGCGTCGCCGCGTTCCCGTCGGTCACGCCCGTGTGCGCCGCCTCGATCGTCACCGGCGTCGGCCAGGACGAGCATCGGATCCCGGCGCATGAACTGGTTTCACCGCGAGGAGCACCGCTACGTCGAGTACGGCTCGAGCTTCCGCGCGGCGCAGCGCTTCGGCATCGCGCGCCAGCTGACCGACACGGTCTACAACATGAACCGCGCCCACCTCTCGCCGCGAGACGCCGACGGTGTTCGAGACGCTCGACGACGCCGACGTGCGCACCGCCGGCACCACCTACCTGATGTACCGCGGGCCGCCACCGCCACGAGCCCCAGCGCGACACCGCGCTCACGCGCGTCGCCTCCACGCTCATGCGCCACCCGGTGATGGGCCCGCGCGAGCTGTTCTACGCCGACATCTTCGCCTCGCGGCGCACCGGCTGCCGCTCGGGCCTCGGCATGCCCGGCGTGCGCGACCGCCACTCCGGCTGCGTGTCCGCCTACATGGTCGAGCACGACCTGTTCGACTTCCTGCTGCTGTCGCTGCCCGACAACGACTGGTACTCGCACAAGCGCGGCCCCGAGGCGCAGATCCACTCGATCGCCCAGGCCGACCTGCAGCTCGCGCGCGTGATGAACGCCGGCCGGCGGCGTCGAGGAGTTCCTGCGACGAGCACGCGGTGATCGTGATGGCCGACCACTCGCAGGCGCCCGTCACCGACACGATCGCGCTGCAGGACGAGCTCGCCGAGCTCGGCGTCCTCGGCCCCGCGCGCTCCGGCCGGCGGCGCTCGGCGTGCAGCGGCGCCGAGCCGCGGATCGCCGTCTGCCCCTCCCAGCGCGCGGCGATGGTCTACGCGCTGCACGAGTCCGAGCGCGACGCCATGCGCGCGTCGGTCGTCGCGCGCGCGCTGGCGATCGACGGCGTCGACCTCGTGCATGTGGCTCGAGCGCGACGCGCACGACGCGCCGCGCGAGGGCGTCATCGCGAGCCCGCGCGCACGGCGAGCTGCGCTTCGCGCCCGGGCGGCGCGGCGTCGTCGATCCGCGTGGCGTCGCCTGGAGCGTCGACGGCGCGCTCGCGGTGATCGACGCGCAGCGTCCAGGACGGCGTGCTGCTCACGCCCCGCCTATCCGGACGCGCTCGCCCGCGTCTGGTCGGCGCTCACCTGCCCGACCTCCGGCGAGGTGCTGCTGTCGGCCGCCCCCGGCTACGAGTTCATCGACTGGGGCCGCCAGGCGCACGTCGGCGGCGGCAGCCACGGCTCGCTGCACGCCTCCGACTCGCTCGGCGCGCTCGTGCTCAGCGGCGTCGCGCTGCCCGAGCCCGAGCCGGCGCAGTGGGCGATCCGCGACGTCGCCCCGCTCGTGCTGCGTCACTTCGGGCTCGATCCCGCGCGCTGACGCCGTTAGGCTCGGCTCGGGTGCGTGTCCCTGCCGCACGCCGCGCTGGCGATCTGCGTCGCGTTCGCTGGGCGCGACGCTGCTCGGCTGACGCCGCCTCGATCAGGTTTCACTGCGCTCGCTGGCGCGAAGCCACGCCGCGCATGCGCACGGCTCGACGCCGCACGACTCGGCTCGAGCGCCCGCTCCGCGACCAGCGCCGAAACGCCGATCCCGGTGGCGCGTCTCGAGCGTGCCCGCCGGCCGGGCGCAGGCTGTCCGCCGACCGGGTGCTCGCGATCGCCGACCGCGCTGCCGGAGATGCGCGCCGCTGCGCCGCGAATACCGCGGCTCCTACGGCGGCGCCTACCTGAAGGGCGCCGTTCCACTGGCAGGTCAGCTACTTCTCGCGGGACGGCAAGAAGGAGATCGGCCAGGTGATCATCGACGACCTCGACGGGCGCGTGCTCGAACAGTGGACCGGCTTCCAGGTCGCGTGGACGATGGCGCGCGGCTATCCCGGCGCGTTCGGCAGGCACGTCAACGCGCTGTACGTATGGCTGCCGCTGTGCGTGCTGTTCATGCTGCCGTTCGTCAACTTCCGCCGGCCGTTCTCGCTGCTGCACCTCGACCTGCTCGTGCTGCTGTCGTTCTCGGTGTCGCTCGCGTTCTTCAACCACGCCCACATCTACGCGTCGGTGCCGCTCGCCTACCCGCCGCTGCTGTATCTGCTCGCGCGCATGCTCGCGCTGCTGCGGCGCGAGCCGGCTCCGCCTCACGCCGGCAGCCGCCACGGCTGCGGCTGCTCGTCCCGGCGCCGTGGCTCGCGCTCGGCGTGGTGTTCCTGATCGGCTTTCGCATCGCGCTCAACGTCACCGACTCGAACGTCATCGACGTCGGCTACGCGGGCGTGATCGGCGCGCAGCGGATCGTCAGGCGGCAAAGCCGCTGTACGGGCACTGGCCTGCGGACAACGAACACGGGGACACCTACGGCCCGGTCAACTACGAGGTCTACGTGCCGTTCGAGCAGATCTTCGGCTGGAGCGGCAACTGGGACGACCTGCCCGCGGCGCACGCGGCCGCGATCTTCTTCGACCTGCTCGCCACGGCGCTGCTGTTCCTGCTCGGGCGGCGCATGCGCGGTCCGACGCTCGGCGTCGCGCTCGCGTACGCGTGGGTCTCCTACCCGTTCACGCTGTATCGCGCTCGAGAGCAACTCCAACGACACGCTGGTCGGCGCGCTCGTGCTCGCGGCGCTGCTCGCAGCCAGCTACGCGACCGAGGCGGCGCGCGCCGGCCGCGGCGCGCTCGCCGCGCTCGCGGGCCTCACCAAGTTCGCGCCGCTGGCGCTCGCGCCGCTGCTGGCGACCCACGGCTTGGGCGAGCTCGCGCGCGCCCGCCGCGTCGCGCGCACTTGCGCTGTTCGTCGTCGCCTTCGCGGCGGCGGTGGCGCTCGCGTTCATTCCCGCGCTCCGCCACGACTCGCTGCACACGATCTACGAGCGCACGATCGTCTACCAGTCAGACCGCGGCTCGCCGTTCTCGATCTGGGGCCTGTACGGGCTGCAGGGCCTCGAGCACGCTCGTCGAGGTCGCCGCCGTCGCGCTCGCGCTGGTGCTGGCGCTCGTGGGTGCCCGCGACGCACACGACCTGGTCGGCCTGGCGGCGGCCTGCGCGGCGGTCATGCTCGCCGAGCAGCTCGGGATCGAACACTGGTTCTACCTGTACATCCCCTGGTTCTTCCCGCTCGTGATCGTCGCGCTGCTCGGGCGTCTCAGCGATCCGGCGCAGCCGCTGGTCGCGGCATCAGCACCTGCTCGATCGAGTCTGCGCGCAGCCGCCGTGAGCAGCTGATCAGCACGCCCATCAGCCACGGATCCTCGCTCGGAGGTCTCGAAGCGGATCGGCATCTGCGTCAGCAGCGACTCGACCGCCTGCTCGCGCTTGACGCCGATCACGCCGCCGCGCGGGCCGGTCATGCCCACGTCGGTGATGTACGCGGTACCGCCCGGCAGCACGCGCGCGTCGGCGGTCGGGACGTGCGTGTGCGTTCCCACCACCGCCGTCACGCGCCCGTCCAGATGCCAGCCCATCGCGACCTTCTCCGAGGTCGCCTCGGCGTGCATGTCGACGAGGATCTGATCGACCTCGCCCAGCTCCCCGAGCGCGACCTCGATCTCGGTGAACGCCGAGCGCCCCGCGCGCACGTACAGATTGCCGCTGAGGTTCACCACGCCGAGGCGCACGCCGTCGCGCTCCACCACGCAGACGCCGCGCCCCGGCTGGCTGCGCAGGAAGTTGGCGGGGCGCACGATCGGCTTGCCGGAGTCCAGATACGGGTAGATCTCGCGGCGATGGTAGGTGTGATTGCCGAGCGTGATCGCGTCGACGCCCGCCGCGAACATCTGCTCGGCGATCTTCGGCGTGATCCCGAGGCCGCCCGCCGCGTTCTCGCCGTTGACGACCACGAACGTGGGTGCGTAGCGCTCGCGCAGGACCGGCAGGCAGTCGAGCAGCGTGTGGCGTCCGAGGCCGCCGACGACATCGCCCACGAACAGGATGCGCACCGGCCTGGCGCCGCCGCCGGCCGCCTCGGGCTCAGCCATACTCTGGCGATGGTGGGAGATAGGTGAGCGGCGTCTCCGCGTCGTCCCCGCAAGGGGGAAAAGCCCTTGCGACCGAGGGACCGCCGGCCGAGCCGCCGGCGGAGCAGGAGCGCGAGCTCGCGGGCGACTCGGTGGAGGGCGGGGTCGCTGAGGAGGAGGCGGCGCCAGCGCTCGAGCCCCCGCGCGTGGTGGTCCCGCGCTGGGTCCAGCTGGTGCTGCTGCCGCTGGCGTTGCTCGCGGTGTGGGCGCTCGCGAAAGCCGCGGGAAAGGTCCTGGTGATCTTCATCGTCGCCGGTCTCATCGCGCTGATCCTCAATCCGGCCGTCGCCCTACTGCACCGCACGCGCCTTCCCCGTGGGCTCGCGGTGCTAGCCGTATACCTCGCATTCTTCCTGACGCTGACCGGCATCGGCTTCCTGCTGGCCAACCCTATCTCCAATCAGGTACGCACGTTCAGCGACAACCTCCCCCACATCGTCAACGAAGCCAACAAGACGATCGCTAACTGGCAGAGCGAACTGAACCGGCACGGCGTCCACCTGAAAATCGTCAAACAGGGCAAAACGGCACTCCAGAGCATCGAGGGCAAAGTGGCCAAGGAAGCGAGCAAACTGGCGTCGTTCGGCGGCGCCCTTGCGACCGAAGCCGCCGGTGCGATCTTCGACCTCGTGCTCGTGTTCGTGCTGTCGGTGTACATGCTGCTGTACGGGGCCAAGATCGGAGCGCTCGTACGCCGCGCGATGCCCGACGGCGACGGCTCGAAGGCCGACGACTACCCGCACCTGGTGCAGCGCGCCGTCTCGCGCTACGTCGGCGGCCAGCTCCTGTTCAGCACCGTCATGGGCGCCTCCACCGGCCTCGCGCTCTATCTGTTCGGCGTGATCGGCATCTTCCCCGACGGGCGCACGTACGCCGTCGCCTTCGCGGTCTTCTACGGCATGATGGAGCTGGTCCCCTATGTTGGGCCGATCCTCGGCGCGATCCCGCCGGTGCTCGTCGCGCTGTTCACGAAACCGATCACCGCGCTGTGGGTGGCGCTGCTGTTCGTCGGTCTGCAACAGCTCGAGGGGCACGTCGTCGCGCCGCAGATCTTCGGGCACACGCTGCGCATCAACCCGCTGCTGGTGATCCTCGCGCTGCTGCTCGGACTGCAGGTCTACGGGATCCTCGGCGCGCTGCTCGCGTTGCCGATCCTCGCGGTGCTGCGCGAGACCGCCGTCTACCTCAACCGCCACCTGACGCTCGAGCCCTGGGATCGCGGCAGCAGCGGAATGCTGTGAGCGCCGTGCTCAGCGTCAGCGCGCTCGCCAAGCGCTACGGCGAGCTGGAGGCGCTCAGCGACGTCAGCTTCGAGGCCGCCGCCGGCGAGCTGATCGCCGTCGTCGGGCCCAACGGCGCCGGCAAGACCACGCTGCTGTCGATCATCGTCGGCGTTCAGGAGCCGAGCGCGGGCGCCGTGAGTTGCGCGGGTGCCAGCCCGGACGTCGCCGTCGGTCCGGCTGGCGGGCGCGGCGAGCGCTTCGGGGTCGGCTCGGGGGTTGGGTGGGGGGTTGGGTGGGTTCCTCAACAGCCCGCGCTCTACTCCAAGCTCTCGGTCGCTCGAGAACCTCGAGTTGTTCGCCCACCTCGAGGGAGTGGAGGATCCGCATGCCGTGGTGGCACGCATGCTCGAGCAGACCGGTCTCGGCGATCGCGCGCGCGAGCCCGTCGGCCGGCTCTCGGGCGGCAACCGCCAGCGCGTGAACGTCGCCATCGGCCTGCTCGGCGACCCGCCGGTGCTCGCGCTCGACGAGCCTTCTGCCTCGCTCGATCCCGACCAGCGCGAGCGCCTGTGGGAGTTCGTCGCCGCGCGCGTCGCCGACGGGACGACCGTCCTGTTCTCGACGCACAACGTCAGCGAGGCCCAGCGCCACGCTGGCCGCGTGCTGGTGCTCGCGAACGGGCGGCTGCTGTTCGACGGCAGCCCGCGCGCCCTCATGCAGCAGGGCGGCGAGGGCGAGGACGGCGACCTCGAGCGGGCGCTCGTGCGCTTCCTGCGCGAGCGCGCCGGCGCGTCCGCGTCGCTCGAGGAAGCGGCCGGCCGGCGATGAACGAGCGACAGTCATGAGCGGGCGGCGCGCCGATGAGATGGCTGCTCCGCAAGGATCTCCTGATCCTGCGCCGCTCGCGGCTGCTCGTCGCGCTGCTGATCGTCTACCCGGTCGCGATCGCGCTGCTGATCGGCCTTGCGATCTCGCGCAGCCCCTCGCGCCCGCGCGTCGCGATCGTCGACGAGACGCCGCCGGGCGAAACGCTCGTCGTCGGCACCCAGCGCGTGCCCGTCGGCGCGTACGCGCGCCAGCTGTTCGACCAGGTCCAGGCAGTCGACGTGCCCTCGCGCGCGCAGGCCGTCGCGAAGGTCAGGTCGGGCGAAGTGCTCGCCGCCGTCGTGATCCCGCCGAACATCGCCGCGCGCGTCGCCTCCGCTACCGAGGCGGCGCAGCTCGAAGTGCTCTACAACGGCGACGCGCTCGAGCAGTCGCTCGTACAGTCGACGCTCAACTCCGCGCTCGCACAGGCCAACCTCGGCTTCTCCGCGCAGATCCAGAAAGCGGCGGGAACGGTCATCGGCTCGCTGCTGCGCGGCGGCGCGCTCGGCGGCATCGGCCCGCCGGGAGGCCTGATCGGCCTCGCCCAGATCCCACCGACGCTCGGTGCCGTGATCGCGCATCAGCCGCGCGGGCACGATCGCACGCAGCTCGAACGGGTGGCGGCGTTCGCCGGCTTTGCCGTCCAGAACCTGTCCCTCGCCAAGCAGGTCCTGTCGACGATCGGCGCAGCCGATACGCGTCGACAGCGTGCTGCTGCACGGTCGCCGCACCCCGCTCGACACGTTTGCGGTGGTCGTCGCCGTGACCGTGTCGCTGATGTTCATGTGCGTGCTGCTCGCCGCCGGCGGCGTCGCGCTCGAGCGCGAAGAGCACACGCTCGCGCGCCTGACTCGCCGCGCTCCCGGTGACGCGCCGCCCTCCGCGGTCACGTCGAGGAGGCCGCGCGCGCCGCGACGCAGGAGTGCCGGGGCGGCGCTGATCTCGCGCGAGGCGCTGCTCGTCGAGAAGACGCTGCTCGCCGCCGGCTGCGCCTTCGCGATCGCGTTCGCGATGCTCGCCGGGATCAGCGCGTTCGTCGCGCTCGACTGGAGCCGCGTCGGCGAGTGGCTGCTCGCGCTCGCGCTCGGTGCCCTCGCCTTCGGCGCGCTCGGTGTTGCGATCGGCGCGCTCGCGCGCGAGGTGCGCGCCGCCTCGCTGCTCGCGTTCCTGCTGTCGCTGCCGCTCGCGTTCCTCGCGCTCGTGCCCGCCGGCTCGGTCTCCAGCGGCTTCTACGACGTCGATCGGCGCGATCTCGTTCGTGTTTCCGTTCAAGGCCGCCCTGCAGGCGCTCGACGCCGCCGTCAACGGCGCCTCGCCCGCGATCGGCCTGCCCCTGGCGCACCTGGCGGTGCTCGCCGCCGTGTTCGCGGCGCTCGCGCGCGTGGGTCTGCGACAGGTCGAATAGAGCCGGCACGCCGCCTCGCGCGAGTGCCGCCGGCGCGGGCGGGCGGGCGGTTTGTCGCCGTCGGCGGGGTATCCTCGACGGCGATGGCCTTTCCACAGACGCGCATGCGCAGGCTGCGGGCTACGTCGGGTCTGCGTGGGCTCGTGCGCGAGACCGACGTGCGCGCCGGGCAGCTCGTGCTGCCGCTGTTCGTCACCGAGGTCGACCCCTCGACGCCAGCCGGCGGGCGCGCGGGGCACGAGCCGATCGCGACGATGCCAGGCGTCGATCGCCTGTCGCTGACCGCCGTCGTCGAGGAGGCACGCGAGGCGGCCGCGCTCGGCATCGCCGCCGTGATGCTGTTCGGGATGCCCGCCGAGAAGGACGAGCGCGGCTCCGGCGCGTGGGACGACGAGGGCGTCGTACAGCTGGCCGCGCGCGCGATCAAGCAGGCCGTGCCCGAGCTGCTCGTGATCACCGACGTGTGCCTGTGCGAGTACACCTCCCACGGGCACTGCGGCGTGCTGCGCGCCGACGGACCGGAGCCGTCCGTCGACAACGACGCGACGCTCGAGCTGCTCGCGCGCACGGCCGTCAGCCACGCGCGCGCCGGCGCCGACATCGTCGCCCCGTCGGACATGATGGACGGACGCGTCGGCGCGATCCGCGAGGAGCTCGACGGCGAGGGCTTCGCCGAGACGCCGATCCTCGCCTACTCCGCCAAGTTCGCCTCCGCCTTCTACGGCCCCTTCCGCGACGCGGCCGACTCCGCCCCTGCGTTCGGCGACCGCCGCGGCTACCAGATGGACCCCGCCAACGGCCGCGAGGCCGTGCGCGAGGCGCTGCTCGACGTGCAGGAGGGCGCCGACATGGTCATGGTCAAGCCCGCGCTCGCCTACGGCGACCTGATCAGAGCCGTCAAGCGCGCCACGCGGCTGCCGGTGGCGGCCTACAACGTCAGCGGCGAGTATGCGATGGTCAAGGCCGCCGCCGCCGCCGGCTACCTCGACGAGCGCGCCACCGTGCTCGAGATCCTCACCTCCCTGCGCCGCGCCGGCGCCGACACGATCATCACCTACCACGCAAAGGACGCCGCCCGATGGCTGGCAGAGCAGACATGAGCATCGAGCCCGACGCGGCCGTCGCATCGCCGCTCGCCGCCGTCGCGGATCCGGACAGCCAGACGACCGCGCCGCCGAAGATCCGCAGCCGCAAGGACGGCGCCGCGATCGCGCTCGACGACATCGACCGCAAGCTGCTCAACCTGATGCAGGGCAGCTTCCCGATCGCGCCGCGGCCCTACCAGCGCGTCGCCGAGCTCGGCGAGGTGTCCGAGCAGGAGGTCATGCAGCCGCGTCCAGCGCCTGCTCGACAAGCGCATCATCCGCCAGGTCACGCCGATCTTCGACACGCGCGCGCTCGGCTACTCCTCGATGCTCGTCGCCGCCAAGGTCGACCCCGAGCACCCCCATCGCGCCGCGCAGATCATCAACGCTCACCCCGGCGTCTCGCACAACTACCTGCGCAACCACGAGTTCAACCTGTGGTTCACGATCGCCACCGAGCCCGACTCGAAGCTCGGGCTCGAGGGCACGCTCGAGGTGCTCGCGCGCTGAGGCCGGCGCCGAGTCGGTGCGCCAGCTGCCGACGCTGCAGGCTGTTCAAGATCCGCATGGACCTCGAGATGGAGGGCGACACCGAGGCGCTCGCGAGTGCCGCCGAGGTCAAGGAGCCGATCGAGCTCGAGCCGCCAGCCCTACGACGAGTTCGACATCGCGGTGATCCGCGCGCTGCAGGGCGACATGCCGGTCGTCGAGGAGCCCTACGCGCCAGCCGCCGTCGAGCTCGGCATCACCCAGGAGCGTCTGCTCGACCACCTCGCCGGCATGCAGGAGCGCGGTCTGCTGCGCCGCGTGGCCGCGATCCTCTACCACCGCCGCGCCGGCTTCTCCGCCAACGGCATGGGCGTGTGGAAGGTGCCCGACGAGCAGATCTTCGAGCTCGGCTGCCGCATGGCCGCCGTGCGCGGCATCTCCCACTGCTACCAGCGCCCCACCTACGAGGACTGGCCGTACTCGGTCTTCACGATGGCCCACGGCCGCTCCAAGGAGGAGTGCGACGCGGTGCTCGACGCGATCGCCGAGATGACCGGCATCGACGAGCGCGCCACGCTGTACTCCTCCACCGAGTTCAAGAAGATCCGCCTGCTGTACTTCACCGAGGACTTCAAGGACTGGGAGCGCGCACGCGCTGAGCGCCTGAGCTCGTGACCGCCTCGCTCACCGACACGCGCTCGGCCGAGCTGTACCGGCGTGCGCTGGAGCTGATCCCCGGCGGCGTCAACTCGCCCGTGCGCGCGATGCGCGCGATCGGGCGCGACCCGATCTTCATCGAGCGCGGCGAGGGCGCGGAGCTGATCGACGTCGACGGCAACCGCTTCGTCGACTACGTCTGCTCGTGGGGGCCGCTGATCCACGGCCACGCCCACCCGGATGTGCTCGCCGCGATCGCCGACGCCGCCGCTCGCGGGACCAGCTTCGGCGCGCCGACCGCCGGCGAGGTCGAGCTGGCGGACGAGGTCGCGCGGCGGATGGAGGGCGTGGAGATGCTGCGCATGACCTCCTCCGGCACCGAGGCCGCGATGACCGCCCTGCGCCTCGCGCGCGCGGCGACCGGGCGCGAGCACGATCCTGAAGTTCGCCGGCGCCTACCACGGCCACTCCGACGGGCTGCTCGCGCAGGCCGGCTCGGGCCTCGCGACGCAGGGCTGCCCGCGAGCCCGGGCGTGCCGGCGGGTGCCGCCGCGGCCACGATCGTCGTGCCGTGGAACGACGCCGACGCGCTGGTCGCGGCGACCGAGCGCACGAGCTGGCGGCGATCATCGCCGAGCCGCTGCCGGCGAACATGGGCCTCGTGCCGCGCGGCACGCCGCGAGCGGGCTTCCTCGAGCTGCTGCGCGAGCGCGCCGACGCCACCGGCGCGCTGCTCGTGCTCGACGAGGTGATCAGCGGCTTCCGCGTCGCACGCGGCGGCGCGCAGGAGCTGTTCGGCGTGTACGCGGACCTCACGATCATGGGCAAGATCATCGGCGGCGGCCTGCCGGCGGCGGCCGTCGGCGGCCGCGCAGAGCTGATGCGCATGCTGGCGCCCGCCGGCGAGGTCTACCAGGCGGGGACGCTGTCGGGCAACCCGCTCGCCGTGGCGGCCGGCCTCGCCACGCTCGAGCTGCTCGACGAGCCCGCCTACCTGCGCCTGGCCGCGACCACCGAGCGCCTGGCCGACGGGCCTGCGCGACGCCGCCGGCCACGCAGCGGCCGGGTATCCCGTCCAGGTCGTCAGCATGCCGGGCTTGCTGACCGTGTTCTTCAGCGAGCGCCCTGTCGCGCTCGTTCGCCGATGCGCAGGCGTGCGACCTAGATGCCTACGCGGCCTGGTGCCGCGAGCTGCTCGCGCGCGGCGTCTACCCGCCGCCGTCGCAGTTCGAGGCCTGGTTCCCGTCGCTCGCGCACACCGGCGAGCAGATCGAGCGCACCGTCGAGGCCGCCGCCGCCGCGTTCGCCTGTCTGCCACAGCGGATGGCAGCATGAGCGCGACGGCGGAGCGCACCGGCAACGGCGGCCACGACGCCGGCGACGCGCTCGAGCGGCTGCGCGCGCTGCTGCGCCGAGACGGCGGGCTGATGGCGACGCTCGTCGAGCCGGCCGCCGGGTGCTCGCCGGCCGCCGGCGAGCACGCCGACTCCAGGCAGGTCGAGGGCCCCGCGCGGATCGCCGCGAGCGGGCCGCGGGCGGCCGGCAGGCGCGAGGAGTACGAGCTGCTGCGTCGAGGCGATCTACGAGGGCTACCTGCTGCACTACGGCGTGCCGCGCGTGGTGCGTGTCCCCGAGGCCGACCTGGGGCTGCTGGCCGGCGACCGGCTCTACGCGATCGGCCTGGCGCGGCTCGTCGCGCTCGGCGACACCGCCGCGGTCGCCGAGCTCGCGGACACGATCACGCTCAGCGCGCTCGCGCAGGGCGCCGGCGCCGACGAGCTCGCCGAGGCGGTCTGGTGCGCCGGCGCGCGCGCGGTCGGCTGGGGTTCGCAGCGAGGCCCACGCGCGCGCCAAGGAGCTCGTGCTGCGCGGGCGCCCCGGAGGCGATCGAGGCGATGCGCACAAGCAGCGGATGGCCTGATCGCGCCGCCCTGAATCGCGCCTCGATATTCTTTGCGCCCGGTGCCAGACAAGCGCGACAAGCACAAGTCCAAGTACACGCTCGACCGGGGCATCCCGGGCGCCTTCGAGGGCGAGACGATCACGCGGCGGCGGTTCATGACCGGCACGGCGCACGGCGGCCGGCGCGGTGGCCGCGGCATCCTTCGCGCTGCCCGCGCTCGGCTTCGCGATCGGGCCGATCTTCAAAAGCACGCCGCATCGCTGGGAAGTCGTGGGCAACGATCGACCAGTTCCCCGACAACAACTACATCCCGGTCGTGATCACGCTCACGCCGAACATCGGCGAGGCGGGCAAGTCGACCGTGTACGTGCGCAAGTTCAACCCCGAAATCGACACCGACTCGCCTACGACCAGCGCACACGCCGTACATCGCGATCTCCAGCCGCTGCGCGCACCTCGGCTGCCCGGTGCGCTGGGTGGACGCCGCCGAGCGCTTCATCTGCCCGTGCCACGGCGGCGTCTACGACCTGCTCGGACGCCGCGTCGGCGGGCCGCCCGGTGCGCCCGCTCGACCGCTTCTACACGCGCGTCGTCGGCGAAAACGTCGAAGTCGGCCCGCGCTTCAGCGTCAACAGCCAGCTGCGCCGCTTCTCCCCGCGCGACCCCGGCGAGCCGCTCGACGGCATCGGCCAGTACCTCTACCCGTCGCGCCCCGGCGCCCAGAAACTGTAGCCGCGGACCCGAGCTCCAGACATCGTGCCCAAGCTCCCCGCCCCCCCGCTTCCCGCCCCGCTGAAGGCGCCGCCGCCGCGTCCCGGGCAGGGCAACGGCAAGTCGGGCCCGCTCGGAAGACGCCAAGCAGGCCGGGATCACCGTCGTCGACTGGGTCGACGAGCGCACCTCGCTGAGCGGCGCCGCGCGCTGGATGATGTTCCGCAAGGTGCCCAAGGGCACCAACTGGTTCTACACGCTCGGCTCGGCGACGATGTTCGCGTTCCTCTCCCAGGCCGTCACGGGCGTGTTCCTGGCGATGTACTACCGCCCGGACCCCTCCGGCGGCGCCTACGAATCGATCCGCTACGTCACCAACGACGTGTTCCTCGGCCAGTTCGTGCGCGGCATGCACAAGTGGGGCTCGAGCGTGATGGTGGTGCTCGTGTTCCTGCACATGGGCCGCACGTTCTTCTTCGGCGCCTACAAGTACCCGCGCGAGCTCAACTGGGTGATCGGCGTGGTGCTGCTGATCCTGACGATGGTGATGTCCTTCACCGGCTACCTGCTGCCGTTCGACCAGCGCGCCTACTGGGCGACGATCGTCGGCGTCAACATCAACGGCACCGGCCCGCTGATCGGCCCCTACCTGAGCGACTTCCTGCGCGGCGGCTCGGAATTCGGCGCGACCACGCTGTCGCGCTTCTATGCCATCCACATGCTGCTCGTCCCCGGGTCTGATCGCGGCGCTGATCGGCGCGCACCTGTACCTGGTCGCCAAGCTCGGCACGACCGCGCCGCCGTGGACGAAAGCCGAGAAGCGCCACGAGCTGCGCGAGGCCGAGGTCTAATGCTGGGCATTCATCACATCTCTGGGCCGGGCTGCCGGCGATGAACCAGCGCGAGAAGGAGGAGTACCTCCGCGAATACTCGCCCTGAAGGCCCAGGGCAAGCCGTTCTTCCCCTACGCCGTCGCCAAGGACTCGATCATGGCGTGCGTCGTGATGGCGGTCATCATCACGATGTCGCTCGTGCTCGGCGCCGAGCTCGGCTCCAAGGCGAACCCCACCACGACCACCTACGTGCCGCGGCCGGAGTGGTACTTCTTCTTCCTGTTCGAGGTCCTGCGCGTGATCAAGCCGCCGAGCCTCGTGCCGCTGGCGACGATCGGCGTGCCGACGATCGTGCATGATCCTGCTGTTCCTGCTGCCGTTCTACGACCGCGGCCCCGAGCGCCGCCCCGAGCGCCGGCCGGTCGCGACGATCACCGGCATCGCTCGTGATCGTGCGCGATGGCCTACCTCACCTACTCGGGCGCCAACGCCGGCTCGCCGACGGCGATCGAAATGGCGACGCCGGCAGCCGTCATGCAGGCCGGTGGCAAGCAGCTCGCCGAATACGAAGCAGGCCAGCAAGGTAGTCGCCCAGTCGGGCTGCCTGGCGTGCCACAAGATCGGCGACAACGGCAACGCCGGGCCCGGGCCCGATCTGACGCACATCGCGTCGCGGCTCCCCCGCCAGGCGATCGCGCGCACGCTCGTGAACCCGACGGCGCCGATGCCGTCGTTCAAGAACCTGCCGCCGAAGAAGTTCGAAGCGATCGTCAACTTCCTCTCGCAGCTCAAGTAGCCGCGGCGGTGCCAGCTCGCCTCAGCGACGGCGCCGGCACGCTGGAGGCGGGCGAGGTGCGCGCGATGTTCGACCGCATCGCGGGCGTGTACGACCTGCTGAACACGGTCATGACCGCCGGCCTGCACCACCGCTGGCGCGCGCGCGCGGTCGACCTGGCGCGGGTCGGCGCCGGGCAGTCGCGTGCTCGACGTCGCGACCGGCACCGGCGATCTCGCGCTCGAGCTCGCGCGCCGCGTCGCCCCCGGCGGCGAGGTCGTGGGCAGCGACTTCTCCGAGGGCATGCTCGACCGCGCGCGCGCCAAGGCCGCCGCGCGGCCGGGCGCGAGGTGCGCCCGCGCTTCGAATGGGCCGACGCGCTCGCGCTGCCCTACCCGGACGGGCCTTCGACGCCGCGACCGTCGGCTTCGGCGCCCGCAACTTCGAGCGACCTCGCACGCGGCCTCGCGGAGATGGCGCGCGTCGTGCGCCCAGGCGGGCGCGTCGTCGTGCTCGAGATCACCACCCCCACGCGCGCGCCGCTGTCGCTCTTCTACGGGCTGTGGTTCGACCGCATCGTCCCCGCGCTCGGCCGCTTGACCGGCGCGCTCGCCGCCCGCTCGCGGGCGCGGTGACGGCGGTGCCGGCGAGGGCACGATCGCGCGAGGCCTACACCTACCTGCCCAACTCCGTCAAGCGCTTCCCCGGCCCGGCTGCGCTCGCCGCCGAGATGGAGCGCGCGGGCCTGGTCGAGATCAGCTACCTGCTCACCGCCGGCGGCATCGTCGCGATCCACGCCGGTACCGTGCCGCGCCGAGAGGGCATCATGAGCGCCGTGGACAGCACGGCGGCCAGCGCGCCGGGAGCAGGCGTGGACGGGCTCGACGCGATCATGCGCCGCGGCGGCGAGAGCCTGCGCGGGCGGATGGAGCGCACGGAGCGCCACCTCGAGCGAGGTGACCGCGCAGGCCGGCACGCCGCTGGCCTCGCACGCCAACGCCACGGTCCTCGCCGGCGGCAAGCGCCTGCGCCCGCTGCTCGTCGTGCTCGCCGCCGAGTCGGCCGGCGGGCCGCCGCCGACACCCGAGGGCGAGGAGCGGCTCGTGCGCGCGGCCGTCGCGGTCGAGCTCGTGCACTCCGCGACGCTCGTCCACGACGACCTGATCGACGGCGCCCTGCTGCGCCGCGGCCATCCGACCGTCGCCGCGGTCGCCGGGCGCCAGATGGCGGTCGCGACCGGCGACCTGCTGTTCTCGCGTGCGTTCGCCGAGCTCGCGCGCAACGACGACGCCGAGCAGCTGCGCGCGCTCTCGCAGGCCAGCTCGGCGCTCGCCGAAGGCGAGCTGCTGCAGCGCGAGGACGCCTACGCCGCGCACGTGCCCGTCGAGCGCTACCTGCGGCGCTGCGAGCTGAAGACCGCGGCGCTGTTCGAGGCGGCGTGCCGGCTCGGGGCGCTGACCGCGGCCCACGGGCTCGGCGAGCTCGCCGATGCGCTGGGCGCCTTCGCGCGGCGGCATCGGCCTGGCCTTTCAGATGCTCGACGACGTGCTCGACGTGTCCGGGCCGGTCGAGCGGACCGGCAAGTCGCGCGGCACCGACCTGCTCGACGGCACCGTCACGCTGCCGTTCATCCTCGCGCGCGAGCGCGAGCCCGACCTGGCGCAGCTTCGACCTCGCTCGGCTGCGGGCGGTGGCGCGGCGGGCTGCAGACGCCGAGGCGCTGTGCGAGCGCATCGCCGCGACCGGCGCGCTGGACGAGGCGCGCGAGCGGGCGCTGGCGGTCGTCGCCGAGGCCAAGGCGGCGCTGCCGGCGATCCTGCCGGACGGCCGCTCCGACGCTGCTGGAGCTGGTCGCCGACGCCGTCGTCGAGCGCTACCGCTAGACGAGCGCTTCGCTAGAAGTCGCTCGGCAGTGATCAGGTCGGCGTCGAGCGCCCGCACGAAGAACTCGATTTCCTCGGACATGTTGGCGTGCGTCATGCGCCGCAGGTCGCCCAGCAGCGCGCTCGATCCGCGGTCGAGCTCGTCGTCGAGGCGTTCGACCGCGGCCTGGTCGAAGACGCCTTCGCGTCGCGACTCGCACTCGGGGCAGCGCAGCACGATGCGCCAGTGTCGCGGACCCTCCTCCGACCAGTCGAGCGGGTACACCAGCTCGCCGGCGCAGTGGAAGCAGATGTGCAGCTGCGCCGGAGCGCACGTGCCGTCGGCGGGCTGACCCTGGGTCGCCGTACACGACGCCAGCCGGGTTGCTCAGCCGGAGTCGGCGGATGCTGGCGGATGTCGGGGTCCTTCTCGGATTCCATAAGCTCTCGGTCGTCATCGACGCCTGGAGCTGGCGCCTTTAGCGTGGTGGACCGTTACCGGCGCGGTGGTAGGTTCATGAGGCCCATGGCCAGCGCGATCCGCACGATCGGCCACGAGGACCGGCTGAGCCTCGTGGACCACCTCGAAGAGCTGCGCACGCGCCTGATCGTCAGCGTCGCCGTGCTCGCCGTCGCGTTCGGCATCTGCCTGTGGCAGAACCATGCGCTGCTGCGACGTGCATCAACGAACCGCTGCAGACAGCAGACGCAGAAGCAGGTCGCCAAGGGCGAGGGCACTGTCGGCCAGGCGGTCCTCGCCCAGCAGCGGGCTGCTGAACCTCGCCACCAGACACGCAGGCGACCCTGGGCGTACTCACCGAACCGCGCAGCGGTCTCTCCGCGCACACGCGCGCGCAGCTCACGCCGCTGATCGCGACGCTGCAAGGCCGACGTCGCCAAGATGCCTCGCAACCCCGTCGGCGACAACCCGGCGACGCTCGGCATCGGCGAACCGTTCACGACGACGATCACGGTGACGCTGTACTTCGCCCTGATCGTCTCGCTGCCCGTGATCCTGTTCGAGCTCTACGGCTTCATCCTGCCCGCGCTGGCGCCGCACGAGCGCCGCGTCGCGATGCCGCTGCTGACGGCGGTGCCCTTCCTGTTCGCCGCGGGCGTCGCGTTCGGGTACTTCGTCGTGCTGCCAGCCGCGGTCCACTTCTTCGTCAACTTCAACTCGAGCGAGTTCAACATGCTCGTACAGGCCAACCCGTACTACAGCTTCGCCGCCACCGTGCTGCTGGCGATGGGGCTCGTCTTCCAGATCCCCGTCGTGATCATCGGCGCCACCCGCCTTGGGATCGTGACGCCCAGGCAGCTGCGCAAGAGCCGTCGCTACGCGATCGTCGCGTGTGCGGCCGTCGCTGCGTTCCTTCCCGGTGACGTCGATCACGCTGATCCTGGAGACGGTGCCGCTGTACCTGCTCTACGAGGTCGAGTATCCTGCTTGCAGCGCTGCTCGGACGAGCGGATCCCGCCCGGGCCGAGGAGGACAGCGCGAGTACCGCAGGCACCCGACCTCCGATGGGAGATCCGGCGCCGTCACCGTCGCAGGACCCAGGGGAGCCAACCGTGCAGGAGCTGATCGACCACCATAGACCCAAGGCTGTCAAGGCTGATGCTGTTCGACCCAGAGGACGCGGCCGCCGACGGATGGTGCGCGTGATCTACATCGGGCTCGCGCTGCTATTCCTGCTCGGGCTTCGTCGGGCTTCGGTGTCGGCGGTGGCTTCGGCAGCAGCGGCCTGTTCAGCGCCTTCACCAAAACGAAGGCGGCAGCGGCGGCAGCAGCTACTCGAGCCAGATCTCCAAGTACCGCAAGCTGACCAAGGAGCAGCCCGAACGACGCCGCCGCGTGGGAAGGGCTGACGAAGAACCTGCTGCACGAAGCCGCGAGCAGCGAAGCGTACGTGACCAGCGCGGGCACGGCGACGAGCAAGGGCAAGGAACTGTACCGCCAGGCTTCGCGGGCCTGGAGCAGCTACATCGCCCTGAACCCAGCCAAGCCCAACAGCGAACTCGCGGAGCTGATGCTGTCCGTGTACGGCGAAGCGGGCCTCAACGAACCGGCGAAGGCGGTCGAAGTCCTGCAGATCATCGTCGCGGCCAGGCCGACGGTGCGCTTCTTTCTACGCGGAGCTCGCCGAGTACGCCTACAAAGCCAAGAACAATCGCGTCGGGGATCTGGCCTCGGAAAAGGCGGTCGAGTCTCTCCCCGGTCGCCGATCGCACGCGCGTCAAGCAGGAGCTGGCCGAAGTCAAGGCCAACCCGTCGGGCGAAAAGACGTACACGACCACGACGAACGGCAAAAAGTATGTCGGCAAGCTGAACGCCAAAAAAGAATTCGAAGGCACCGAAGTCCCGACCAAATCGACTTCCACGAGCAAGACGGCGACGACGAAGGGCAAGTAGCCGCCGGCGGGGCGCGCCCGGTCTGGGGGCATGGGGCGTGCTGGCGCCGAGCCCGCTTGGATAGAATCCTCGCTCGAGCCGGCCGACTCCGCCGGCGCCCTCACGGGCCGTTAGCTCAACCGGCAGAGCAGGGGCCTCTTAAGCCCAAGGTTGCAGGTTCGATTCCTGCACGGCCCATACATTCGTGTCCCAGCCAGTGCTCACCCCGCTGACCGCCAGCGCCGTGATCCTCGTCCTGACGATCGACGGCGATGGCGAGTCGGTGGTCCACGACCTGCTCGGCGATCTGTCGGGACTGACACGCACGGTCGCCTTCCGCTCCCCGCAGGGTGGGCTGGCCGTCGTGGCGGGGCTGGGATCGGCGGCGTGGGATCGTCTCTTCACTGGTCCGCGGCCGGCCGAGCTACACCCGTTCCAGGCCCTCGACGGCGCTCGGCATCGGGCTGTGGCCACCCCGGGTGACCTGCTGTTCCACATCCGGGCCGCGACCATGGATCTGTGCTGGGAGCTGGCGTCGCTCCTCACGGGCCGCCTGGCGGGGGTCGCGACGGTGGTCGACGAGGTCCACGGCTTCAAGTACTTCGACGAGCGGGACCTGCTCGGCTTCGTCGACGGGACCGAGAACCCGACTGGGTCGGCAGCCGAGGCCGCGGTGGCCATCGGGGCCGAGGACCCGGCGTTCGCCGGTGGGAGCTACGTCATCGTCCAGAAGTACCTCCACGACATGGCCGCGTGGAATGCCCTGACGGTCGAGGAGCAGGAGCGTGTGATCGGGCGGGCGAAGCTCTCCAACGTCGAGATGGACGACGATGTCAAGCCCTCGAACTCCCATGTCGCGTTGAACACGATCGTCGATGCCGACGGCACCCAGCGTCAGATCCTGCGCGACAACATGCCCTTCGGGTCGCTGAGCGCCGGCGAGTTCGGCACGTATTTCATCGGCTACGCCGCGACCCCCTCGGTCACCGAGCTGATGCTGCAGCGCATGTTCATCGGGGATCCGCCCGGCAACCACGACCGGATCCTCGACTTCTCCACGGCGGTGACCGGCACCCTGTTCTTCGTGCCCACCTCGGACTACCTCGACGACCCTCCGCCGTTGCCGGGTGCGACTGGCGACGACGCCACGGCCACCGCCGAAATGGAGGGCGCCGCCCCCGGAGAGACCGTCCCCAGCGGCCCCAGCGCCGCAGGTGACGGGTCGCTCGGTATCGGCGCGCTCAAAAGCCAGTCGGCTTCGTAGAGGCTCCAGGAGGGCTCTGTCAGGGGGCTCTTTCGTGAGCAAACTCTAGCAATTCCATCGAAATTATGAGCTTTATGTCCGAGGGTCAGTTTCCCCAGCACTGAAGCCATCGTGAACAATCATCACAAATCCAGTTGAAATTATGGGGTTTCTGTCCTAGGGTGCGTCCCTGAGGCTGAGGCCAAACCGGTCGACAGCTCTAAAAGCACAACCCAACCCCAACAAAAGGAACGAGAATATGCTTCAGCTAACGTCCACAGATGCGCCCCGCAGCGGGTTGCAGCGACGGCTGCAGATGCTCATAGGCGCCGTCGCGCTCGTCGTCGGAGCGGCTCTAATTGCGCTCGTCGGCGCAAGCGCTGCGTCCGCGGCCAACCCCACGTCGCCGCCCCCGGTGACGATCCTCACGTCATCGCCGTTCGTCGCACAGGGCGGGGACTTCTTCATCTCCCCGTTCGGCGACACGAGCACCTACGCCAACGGCCCCGAGATCGTCGACAGCCAGGGCGACGTCGTCTGGTTCAAAGCGGTTCCCGCCGGCCAGGAGGCCAGCGACTTCCGCGTCCAGACCTACAACCACCAGCCCGTCCTGACTTTCTGGCAGGGAACCGGGCTCGGCGGCCTCTCCGCCGGCACCGACTACATATACAACGACCACTACCAGCAGATCGCCACGGTCAACGCCGGCAACGGCCTCAGCGCCGACGGCCACGAGTTCCTGATCACGCCCTGGAACACGGCGCTGATCCTGTCCTACACGACGGCAACCGCGGACCTCACGTCGATCGGCGGGCCGGCCGACCAGACCGTGATCAACGGTGTCGTGCAGGAGATCAACATCGCCACCGGTCAGGTGCTGTTCCAGTGGAACAGCGAGGACCACGTGCCGTTCAGCCAGAGCGAGCAGCCCCTGCCGGCCTCGGCCAGCACGCCGTGGGACTGGTTCCACATCAACGCCGTCAAGCTCGACACCAACGGCAACCTCCTGATCGACGGGCGCGACACCTGGACCACATATGAGGTCAACCCGCAGAGCGGCAACACTGTCTGGCAGCTTGGCGGCAAGGCCTCGAGCTTCAAGCTCCTGGCCGGGCCCGGGCAGGTGCTCGACAGCGCGGGCGAGATCTTCGCCTGGCAGCATGACCCCGAGGCGCTGGGCAACGGCGTGTACACGTTCTTCGACAACGACTCGTCGGGCACGCCGCTGCTGCCGTACAGCCGCGCGGTCACCGTCAGGCTTAACCCACAGAACAGGACGGCGACGCTGCTGGCCTCTGAGGACCAGCCCGAGGGCCTCTCGGCACCGTCGCAGGGCGACGCCCAGACGACCCAGGACGGCAACCTTGTCGTGGGCTGGGGATCGCTGCCGTACTTCTCGGAGTTCAGCCGTTCCGGCTCGCTCCTGTTCAACGCTGAGTTCCCCGCCGGCGTGAACAGCTACCGGGCCTACCAGGCGCAGTGGCCGCCGTACAACGGGCATGGCCACGGCTGGCCATTCGGGGGGTAGTGCCCGACCAGGCTCGCTAGGCACGCACCTCGCGGTCCGTCCCGGCAGCGCGCCCTCGTGCGCAACGGGTCGGGCCGCGTCGGCGCGACCAGCTCCGACTGGCGCTCAGGCGCTCGGCTGCAGGCTGTTCGCGCCGAGGATCGTCTGCCGGCCGGCGTCGGTCCACATGATCTGCTCGCGACCCGGACCGACGCCGACCAGCGCGACCGGCGCGCCGACGTGCTCGGCGATGAAGTCCAGGTACTCGCGTGCTCCGTCGGGCAGGTCGGAGATCGTGCGGCACTCGCCGAGATCCTCCTCCCAGCCGCGCAGCTCGGTCAGCTCCGCGGTCGTGTGGTGCAGCACCGTCTGGTGGTAGGGGAAGTCCTCGAACTCGGCACCGTCCGCGCCGCGGTAGCTCGTGCAGACGTAGATGCGGTCGAGCCCGGACAGCACGTCGAGCTTCGTCACCACGAGCGCGGTCAGCGTGTTCAGGCGCGCCGCGTAGCGCAGCGCGACGAGGTCCAGCCAGCCGGTGCGCCGCGGGCGTCCGGTCGTCGTGCCGAACTCGCCGCCGCGCTGGCGGATCGTCTCGCCCATCTCGTCGTGCAGCTCGCTCGGGAACGGCCCGGCGCCCACGCGCGTCGTGTACGCCTTGGAGATCCCCCAGACCTCCTCGATCGCCTTCGGTCCGATGCCGCTGCCCACGCACGCCGCGCCGGACAGCGGGTTCGAGGAGGTGACGAACGGATACGTGCCGTGGTCGATGTCGAGCATCGCACCCTGCGCGCCCTCGAGGATCACCGTTCTGGCCGGCGTCGAGCATCTCCCACATCAGCTTCGAGGTGTCGGCGATGTGCTGCTCCAGGCGGTGGCCGTAGGTCAGGTACTCCTCGGTCATCGTATGCAGGTCGAGCGCCGGGTCCTTCTCGAACGGTCGCAGCGACAGGCGCTTGGGCTCCATCGCCGCGACGATCTTCTTCTTCAGGATCTTCTCGTCGAGCAGGTCCTGCACGCGGATGCCGAGGCGCGCGGCCTTGTCCGCGTAGCAGGGCCCGATGCCGCGGCGCGTGGTGCCGATCTGCAGGCTGCCCAGCTTCGCCTCGCCGGCTGAGTCGAGCAGCAGGTGGTAGGGCATGATCAGATGCGCGTTGGCGGAGATGCGCAGCCCGCTGACGTCCACACGCCTGGCGCGCAGAGCGTCGAGCTCGTCGATCAGCACCTTCGGGTCGATCACCACGCCGTTGCCGATCACGCAGCGCTTGCCCGGGTACAGGATGCCCGAGGGGATCAGGTGCAGCTTCCACTCCTGCTCGCCTCGCACGATCGTGTGCCCGGCGTTGTTGCCGCCCTGGAAGCGCACGACCGCATCGCCGCTCTCGGCGAGCAGATCGGTGATCTTGCCCTTGCCCTCATCGCCCCACTGGGCGCCCACTATCACTATGCCTGGCATGAGCAGTGCAGTTTAGGGGGCTATCGAGGCTGTCCAGCGCCGGTGTGCTCGATCATCGAGGTCGGCCCGGCCCTGTACTCGCGCCGCTTGTCCTCGCCGTACGAGCGGGATCAGATCGCCGCAGATCTCCACCAGGCGCGAGACGGTGCGCGCTCCGAGGCGCTCCGTGAGCTCGTCTGGCATCAGGTTCGTGGTCGCCACGATCGCGCGCTCGGACTCGTAGCGGGCGTTGACGATCGAGTAGAGCTGCTCGAGCACCCAGTCGGTGCGGTTCTCGGCGCCGAGGTCGTCGATGTGCAGCAGGTCCACGGCGGTCAGCCGATCGAGAAGTCGAGCAGGCCGCCATCGGACTCCATCGACTCGCGCAGCAGGTTGAGCAGTCGCGGCAGCGAGTAGATCGCGACGGAGCGCCCCGCGTCGAGCGCTGCCTTGGAGACAAGCATCGCGAGAGTCGTCTTGCCGGTGCCGACGTCGCCCTGGATCCACAAGCCGCGCCCGGCATCGATGTTCGCGTCGATCGCCTGCACGTAGCGCCGCACGGTGCGGACCTGGTCGGGTGCGGTCCTCGCCATGTCGCTGACCGGCGGACGATCGAAGGAGACGCCGCGGTACAGCTTCGGGATTCGTCCCTCGAGCCGCGCTGTGCGTGCCGCCGCGATCCGCGCCGCGCGGCAGCGACAGTCCGTGGCGGTGTTCGTCGCCTCGTCGACCACGAAGCCGCTGCCGTCGCACACGCCGAGCGGGCAAGCGCCGGCGCTCATGCGTCGCGCCGTCAGCTCGTGCGACCGTGGCGAGTCGCCGCCAAACAGCTGCTCGCCGGTGCTCATTCCGAGTAGCGCTCCCCGGCGTAGTTCATGAACTTCGGGTACTCCTTCTGGAACGTGAGCGTGACTTTGCCGACGGCGCCGTTGCGATGCTTGGCGATGATCAGGTCGGCCTCGCCGGGGCGCTCGGAGTCCTCGTTGTAGTACTCGTCGCGGTAGATGAACATCACGAGGTCGGAGTCCTGCTCGAGGTTCCCGCTCTCGCGCAGGTCCGACAGCTGCGGCTTCTTGTCCGGACGCGTCTCCACCGCGCGGCTGAGCTGCGACAGCGCGATCACCGGCACTCCGAGCTCGCGCGCGAGGATCTTCAGGCCGCGGCTCAGCTCGCCGACGGCGGTCACGCGGCTGTCGTAGCGGCTGTCGGTGCGCATCAGCTGCAGGTAGTCGATGATGATCAGGCCCAGCCCGCCCTCGCACTGGCTGTGCAGTCGCCGGGCCTTCGCGCGGATCTCGAGCATGCCGACGTCGCTCGAGTCGTCCACCCACAGCGGCGCCGCCGAGAGGCGCTGGCTGGCCTTGAGGATCTTCGGCCAGCGCTGCTCGGCCACGCGCCCCTTGCGCAGCTCCTCGCCCTTGATCCGAGCCTGCGAGGCCACGAACCGCTGCGCGAGCTCGGCCTCCGCCATCTCCAGCGAGAACAGCGCCACCGGCTTGCCGTGCTCGACGGCCGCGTTCTCGGCGATGTTGCAGACGAGCGCGCTCTTGCCCATCGCAGGGCGCGCGGCGATGATGATCAGGTTGCCCGCCTGGAAGCCGCCCGTGATCTCGTCGAGGTCCTTGAAGCCCGACGGCGTGCCGGTCAGCGAGGTGCCCTCCAGCGACAGGCGGTGCAGCTTGTCGAGCTCCTCGTGCAGCACCTCCTCGATCGCGCGGAAGTCCTGCTGGCGGTCGTCGCGCGCGACCTCGAGCATCGCCTTCTCGGCCTGCTCCACGAGCTCGCGCGGCGGCGCGCTGTGCCCGAGCACGCTCTCCTGGATCTCATACGTGCTCTTCAACAGGCGCCGCAGCAGCGCGTTCTCGCGCACGATCTGCGCGTAGCGGCGGGCGTGGCCGGCGGCCGGCACGACGCCGGTCAGCTCGTCCACCGTCGCCGCGCCGCCGACGTCCTCGAGCTTGCCCATCTGGCGCAGGCGGTCGGTGACCGTCAGCACGTCCACCGGCTCGCTTTCGTTGTACAGCGCGAGCATCGCCTCGTAGATCGATCCCGTGGCGCTCGCGGTAGAAGTCCTCCGCCCGCAGCCCCTCTTCGATCACGAGCGCGTACAGCGAGCGATCCGACAGCAGGATCGCGCCCAGCACCGACTGCTCGGCGTCGAGGTTGTGCGGCGGCGTGATCACGCCGGTGGAGGCGCCGTTGGAGCCGTTGGCTTGGGGGCTGGCGATTATGGGCATGGTCCGGCCGAGTCTAGGTCGCCGCCGTCCTGGCCTGGAGCCCGTTTCCGCAAATCGCGGCAGTAAAAGCTAGATAGACGAAGCACGAACAGATGTTCGCACCAAGCAAGGACGGACCGGGCGCATGGCGGCAGTTCTAGGCCAAGCGAAGCAAGTGAGGCGACTCGGCTCCCGCCGCGTAAGCGGCCAGAGCCGATCGACTCACTTGCGGAGCGTTATTTCTTGGCCACGATCATCGTCTTGATCGTGGCGTGTACGCCCTCGACCACATCGACGACGACCATGTACGTGCCGACGTTCTTGATCGGCTCGGGCAGATGCACGTTGCGTTTGTCGATCCGCAGGCCGCGCGCTTCGCGGATCGCGCTGGCGATGTCCTGCGCGGTCACCGAGCCGAACAGCCGCCCGTCCGCGCCCGCCTGCTGGGGGATCGTCAGCACCGTGCGGTTGAGCAGGTTGACGTTCTCCTGCGCGCGCTCGACGGCCTCGCGCGCGGCGCGCTCGGCCGCCGCCTGGCGCTGGCGAATGGTCTCGATCGCGCCCTTCGTGGCCGGCTGCGCGAGCTTGCGCGGGATCAGGTAGTTGCGCAGATAGCCCTTGGAGACGTCGACGACCGTGCCCTGCTCGCCGAGCGTCTCGACGTCCTTGAGGAGGATCGCCTCGGGCATCGGCTGCCTAGCGCTCGCGATCCCGGTCGCCGCGGTCGCGACGGGGGCTGTCGTCGCGACCGCCCTCGTTCACGTACGGCAGCAGCGCCAGCTCGCGCGCGCGCTTGACGGCGCGCGCGATCTGCACCTGGTGGCGCCGGCACGAGCCGGTGATCCGCCGCGAGCGGATCTTGCCCTTCTCGGAGATGAACTTGCGCAGCGATGCGACGTCCTTGTAGTCGACCTGCTCGACCTTGTCGCGGCAGTGCTGGCACGGCTTGCGCCGCCCGCTGCCGGGGCCGCCCTTCTTGTCGCGCCGGCGCACCGGCTTGCCGCGACCGCGTGCCTTGGCCATCAGCGCTCTCCGCCGCGGCTGCGGTCATCGTCGGGCATGCTGGCTACGTTGGAAAACACTGGTACCTCGCTGTGCTGGCTAGAACGGAATGTCGTCGTCTGCCGGCTGCGCCGGCGACCGGTGCGGGCTGGAAATCCCCTTCGTCGACGGGGATGTCGCTGCCCCTGGAGGCCCCGTTACCGGCGAACCCGCCCCCACCGGAGGCGTCGTCGCGCGAGCCCAGGAACTGCACCGAGTCGGCAATGATATCGATTGCCTGGCGTTTCGTCGCCGTCCTGGGCCTCCCACTCGCGCCACTCGAGGCGCCCGTCGATCGCCACCGGGCGTCCCTTGGACAGGTAGCGCGCGGCGTTCTCGCCCTGCGCGCCCCACACCGTGACGTTGAAGTAGTTGGGCTTGTCCTCCCATTCGCCGCGTGCTCCGGTTCTTGCGGCGCGTGTTGCACGCGACGCGCAGCTGCACACCGAGGTGCCGCTCGGCAGCGAGCGCAGCTCCGGGATCGGCGGTCAGGTTTCCGGTCAGCACGACCCGGTTGATGTTGGTGGCGGCCACGGCTGCTCTTCCTTTCAGCTTGTTGCTCAGTCGTCGTGGGCCATGCATCTGTCGGCCCGTGAGCTCGATCACCGAGTCTAGAGCGGCCTGCGGGCGCGACTCTCGCGCCGGCGGCGTGGGCGGGCTCCGATCCCGCTCATTGCGAGGATCGCTTCGCGCGCGGCGAGGTGCGGAACACCTCGTCCCAGTAGGGCGCGCTGATCCCGAAGCCGCGCGTGTCGTCCTGGAAGTGATGGCGCATGTGCCGCTCGCGCAGCATCCGCCCGAGCCGTCCGTGCGGGCGGAAGTGGTGCAGGTAGTAGTGGGTCATGTCGTACACCAGGTAGCCGGCGAAGAAGCCGGCGCCGATGCGCGGGCGCGTAGCGCGAGCCGAAGATCAGGTAGAGCAGCCCGAACACGGCGGCGCCCAGCGGCACGCTGACGGCCGGCGGCATCACCAGGCGCAGTGGGTCGTTGGGGTGGTCGTGGTGGACGCCGTGGATGATCCAGTGCAGGCGCGCGCCGAGCCCGTCCTCCGGTTCGAAGTGGAACACGATCCGGTGCAGCCAGTACTCGAACAGCGTCCACAGCGCGTAGCCGCGCGACGGCCAGCCCGAGCGTCGACGAGCACGCTCACGTCCGAGAGCCCCCAGGCGCCCAGCGCGACGATCGCCGGCAGGAAGATGACCACGGGCACCGTCGGATGCACGCGCGAGAGCGCGTCGAGCACGCTGCGAGTCGAACATCGGCGGCGAGGCGCGCAGCACGTCGCGTGCGGCTGTGCGTTCGATCGCTCATGTCCTCAGCCTCGGCCCAGCTCATGGGCTCGATCTTATTACGCCGCGCCAGGCGAGCGCCGACGGCTCGCAGCGAGCGCCGCGAGGCTCGACGGCTCGCTCGACGCGGCCTCGACGTCAGCTCGGCTCGGCGGCGGGCGCCGCTCGCGGGCTCGCGTCTCGACAGCGCTCGGCGCGCGGCGGGCGCCGGCGCGAGCGAGCGCATGTCGGGCGCGTCGGGCACGCCCGGCTGCGAGCTTGATGATGCGGAAGCGCAGGACGCCGTCGGTGATCCGCAGCGTGCGGTCGAGGCCGCTCAGCAGCTCGCGTCGAGCCCGCGTGGAACTGCAGCAGGTGGTACTCGGCGCTCGCTTTCTTGGTCGATCGGGTAGGCGAGCGGCCGCTCGCCCCAGTCGTCGTGGCGCAGCAGCTCGCCCTGCGCCTCGATCGGCGGCGCGCGTGTCGGCGACGATCTTCGCGCGCGTCGCCGTCCTCGCGCCTGCGGTGTCGAGCAGCAGCACGAGATCGTATGTGGGTGCGGGCAGGGTCATGCGATCGCTCAGGCGCAACAGAGTAGCGGTGTCGCCGAGCCGCGTTACCGCGAGGCGCCCTTGGCGCGGATGTCCGCGAGCTGCTCGTCGATCCAGTCGCCGGGGTCGCGCGAGGTGACGATCTGCGACGAGCCCCTCGGCGCGCCGGCGGCGCTCGCGCGGGTCCATCGTCAGCGCCGCGTAGATCGAGTTGGCCAGCTCCTGGATGTCGAACGGGTTGACCGACAGCGCGTACTCGCCGAGCTCCTCGTGTGCGCCGGTGTTCTCCGAGAGGATCGAGACGCCCTCGCGCTCGTTGACGATCGGCCCCTCCTTGGCGACCAGGTTCATGCCGTCGAACATCGCGTTGACGAGCAGCACGTCGTAGTGCTTGTAGGCCGCCATCGCCTCCTCGAGGTCGTCGCGCAGCTTCAGCTGGATCGGCATCCAGTCGGGCGTGCCGTGGCGGTGGTTGACGACCGCCACGAGCGCCTCGATCCGCTCGAGGTACTCCGCGTACTGCGGCACGTCGGTGCGCGAGGGCATCAGCTGCGCCATGAACGTGACGCGCTCGGTGAACTCGGGGTGCTGCTCGAGGAACAGGTCGAACGCGGAGAACCCGCGCAGCACGTTCTTGCTCAGGTCGGCGCGGTCGACGCGCAGGATCAGGAAGTCGCGCCGGCGGCGCAGCAGCTGCTCCTCGAACTCGCGCACGCGCGCGCTCTGCGCGATCTGCCGCGTCGCGCGATGGTCGATCGGCAGCGGGTAGGCGCGCACCCACACCTCGCGCTCGCCGAAGCGCACGACGCCCGCGCTCGAAGTCGACCTCGAGGTCCATCAGGTCGCGGCAGCACTGCAGGAAGTTGTGCCGGTAGGAGCGCGTGTGAAAGCCGATGATGTCGTTCGCCAGCAGGCCCGCGAAGATCTCCTCGCGGATCCGCGTCGGCAGCACCCGCCAGGCGTCCGGCTGCGTCCACGGGATGTGGATGAAGTGGTGCAGGAACACGTCCGGGCGCGCCCGGCGCACGAGGTCCGGGAGCGTGTAGAGGTGGTAGTCGTGGACCATCACGACCGGCTCGCTGGTGCCCTCGAGCTCCTCGACGACCGCGCGCGCGAGGTCCTCGTTGACGACGTTGTAGCCGAACTCGAACGCCTCGATCTCCTCGCGGCGGATGTCCGGCGCGTTCGACAGATCCCACAGGTAGTGCTGGATGAACCACAGCATCGGGTTGGCGAACACGTTGTAGAAGCGGTCGTAGGCCTCCGGGTCGCTGACCACCAGGCGCACCTGGTACTCGCCGCCGGCGGGCGAGCGCACCGGGAACGCGCGTCCGCCGTGCTCGCGCGAGACCTCCGCGTCGTACTCGCTCATCGCCGAGGCGATCCAGATCGCGTCGCGGTGGGAGGCGAGGCCCGTCAGCGCCGTCACCAGCCCGCCGGAGCCGCGCTGGACCTCGCCGTCCGCGTGGAAGGTGACCGGCCCGCGGTTGCTCACCAGCACCAGCGGAGGCCGCTGTGCCGGCTCGCTCGGTCATGCCTCGCGCAGCTCGTTGAAGATCCGCAGATAGTCGCGCAGGTAGCGCGGCGTCAGGAAGTGCTGGCGCACGTGCTCCTTGCCGCGCCTGCCCAGCGCGCGGCCGAGCTCGGGGTCGCGCAGGATCTCGAGCGTGCGCTGGGCGCACTCGCTCGACGCTGGAGACGAGGAAGCCGGTGACGCCGTCCTCGATCTGCAGCGGGATGCCGCCGACGTTGCCGCCGACGAACGGGCGCGCCTTCCAGATCGCCTCGGAGACCGTCAGCCCGAAGCCCTCGCGGGTGGACTTCTGGATCAGCACGTCGGCGTGCGACTGGAACGCGTTGACCTCGATCGCGCCGACGTTGTTGAAGTTGTTGAGGATGTGTATGTCCGGGTCGCCGTCGGCGTGGGCGATCGTCGCGTTGAAGAAGTCCCAGCCCTCGGGGTCGTCGCTGGCCATCGAGCCGACCAGCGCGAGCTGCACCTCGGGCATCGTCTCCTTGACGAGGCGGTAGGCGTCGATCACGCCGAGCGGGTCCTTCCAGGGGTCGAAGCGCGAGACCTGGCAGATCAGCGGCCGGTCGACGTCGATCCCGAACTGCCCGCACACGAACGCGCCGTCCTCGGGCGAGAGCGCCATGTTCTTCGGCGTCAGCGGGTCGATCGCCGGCGGCACCACGTTGACGTTGCCGTTCATCCCCTCCGGCACGTACTCGCGCATGTGGAACAGCGACTGCGGGTACTCCTGGATGTAGGGCAGCAGCTGGCTGATCGTGTCCGGGTTGGGCGTCGACAGGTCGATGTGGCAGCGCCACACCCAGCCCTTGGCCTTCTCGGGCACCAGCTTGCACAGCGCCGCCGGCTGCGGGTCGTGCACCAGGCACACGTCCCAGCCGCCGGTCAGCTCGCGCGCGTTGATCTCGTTGTAGCTGCGCCAGGTCGCCCACTGCTCCTCGTCGAGATCCTGGGGCGCGCCCTGCAGCGCGTTGTGCATCAGCTTGGTCGCGTTGAAGAACTCTTCGCGGCCGTAGATCACCTGCCACTCGCAGTCCAGGCCGACGTCGCGCATCAGCGGCACGAGCGTGTACAGGATCTCCGAGACGCCGCCGCCGAACGCGGTCGCCGAGATGTGCACCACGCGCTGGCCCTTCAGCGGCTCGGCCAGCTCGCGGATCTCGGCGATCAGCTCGCGGCCGCAGATGTGCGTGTAGTCGGCGAGCGTCTTGTGGGCGACGGCGACGGGCTGGAGCACGCGGCGGCACGATACCTAACCCGGCGCTCGAACCCGGCGACGCGAGCTTCCTGCAACATGCGGCTCCGACCGCGGTCGCGATCGGAGCGCTGCGCGCGAGAGCCGGCGGGCGGACTATGGTCTACGGGCATGCTCAACGCGCGCCTCTATCGGGCGGCGTTCGTGCCGTTCCTGCTCGCGCTCGCGATCGCCGCGTTCTCGCTCGGCTCGCGCCCGGCGCCGCTGCGCTCGACGCTCGCGCCCGACGCCTTCGAAGGCGCGCGCGCATACGCCGAACTGCAGCAGCCTCGCCAGCGCAGCTTCCCGAAGCGGCGCGCCGGGCAGCGCCGGCGACGAAGCGCTGGCCGCGCTACGTCGCCGCGCGACGCTCGAAGGCCTCGGCGGCACGGCCGGCGGCGGCTTCTCGGTGCGCACCTACACTTCGACGCGCAGACGATCGACGGCGAACGCACGCTCAGCGACGGTCGATCGCGCAGCGTCCCGGCTCGACCAGCGCCGCGCCGATCGTGATCCTCGCGCACCGCGACGCAGCGGCGCCGGGGTCGAGGGCGGAACTGTCCGGCACGGCCGCGCTGCTCGAGCTCGCCCGCGTGTTCGCCGCGCGCGAGACCAAGCGCACGATCGTGCTCGCCTCGACGAGCGGCGGCAGCGGCGGCGACGCCGGCGCGGCACAGCTGGCGGGCGAGCTCGCGAGCCTCGGCGCTGCGACGGCTGCGGGCCAGCCGCCGATCGACGCGGCGATCGTGCTCGGCGACCTCGCCGGCACGCGCACGCGCGCCCCGCTCGTCGTGCCCTTCTCCGACGGCTTCCGGCGCCGCGCCGCTGCGAGCTGCAGCGCACGGTCGACGACGGCGATCACCCAGGAGGCGGGCGCCGACCCCGGCTCGCCGAGCATGCTCGGACAGCTCGCGCACCTGGCGTTTCCGCTGAGCGCTCGGCGAACAGGGCGTGCTCGAACGCCGGCGGCATCCCGGCCGTGCTCGTCCAGGTCTCCGGCGAACGTGGCACCGGCGCCCACGCGAGGCCGTGAGCATGGAACGCCTGGAAGGCTTCGGGCGCGCGGTGCTGAGCGCCGTGGACGCGCTCGACACGGCGCCCGACATCCCCCAGGCGACGCAGAGCGGCCTGCTCCTGCAGCAGCAAGACGATGCCCGCCTGGGCGCTGCGGCTGCTCGTGTTGACGCTGCTGCTGCCGGTGCTCATCGCCGCGCTCGACGGGCTCGCCCGCGCGCGCCGCCGGCGCGTGCCGGTCGGGCGCTGGACCCTGTGGGCGCTCAGCTGCGCGCTGCCGTTCCTCAGCTGCGCCGTGCTCGCGTACGTGCTCGGCTGGCTCGGGGTCCTCGGCGCGACGCCGGCTGCGCCCGTGCTTCCGGGTGCGCTGCCGTTCGGCGGCTGGGTAGCGACCGCGGTGGTCGCGGTCGCGCTGACGTTCGCGCTGACGTGGCTGTTGTGGGGCGGTTTGATGCGCCGGCTGGGCTGGGGTGTGCGACCCGACCCCGACGGTGGCGGCGCTGGCGCTGGCGCTGGTGCTGTTCCCGGTCGGCCTGCTCGCGTGGGTCGGCAATCCCCTCACCGCGCTGCTGGCGCTGCCGGCGCTGCACCTGTGGCTGGTGTTGCGGCAGCCCGCAGCGGTGGGACATCGGCCCGCTTTCACGCCGTCTCGTCTCGTTCGCGGTCGTCGCGCTCGGCCTGCTGCCGCTGGCGGCGCTGGTTGCGTTCTACGCGCACCAGCTCGGGCTGGGCTTCGGCGAGGTCGCGTGGACCGGCGTGCTGCTGCTGGCCGCGGGGCAGGTCGGGCTCGGCGGGGCGATCCTGTGGAGCCTCGCGCTCGGCTGCGCCGCCGCCGCGGCGATGATCGCGCTCGCACCCCGGCACGTGCTCGCCGAGACGCGCGAGACGGCGCCGTTCGACGTCACGATCCGCGGCCCGCTCTCCTATGCGGGCCCCGGATCGCTTGGTGGTACCGAGTCCGCTCTGCGACGATAGGCGCAGTGCCAAAGTCCTTTGCCACCGCAACGCCCGGCGCGACGCTCGCGCCGGAGGGGGAGCGCCGCTCGCCGACGTCGCGCGCGGTGCGCGCGCTGGCCGTGCTGATGATCGTCCTCGGCAGCCTGGCGCTGCTCGACGCGCTCGTCACGCTCGTCTGGCAGGAGCCGATCTCGGCGCTGTACGCGCTGCTGCGCCAGGATCGCCTGAGCGGCGACCTGCGCAAGGTCGAACATGCCGCCCCGACCCCCGTCGAGCGGCGTGCGCTCGCGAGCCTGACCGACGAGCGCGCGCCGCATCGCGTTCCTCGCCGGCGAGCTCGAACGTCACGCCGGCGACGGCAGTCCGGTCGGGCGCATCGTGATCCCGCGGGTCGGCGCGAGCTACGTGGTGGTCAACGGCACCGACACCGAAGACCTCAAGAGCGGGCCGGGGATCTACGCCGAAACGAGCTTTCCCGGGATCTCCGGCACGACCGCGATCGCCGGGCACCGAACCACCTACCTGGCGCCGTTTCGCAACATCAACGCCGCTGCAGCCGGGTAACCGCGTCCTCGCTCGACATGCCATACGCGCACTTCACCTACACCGTCACCGGCCAGCGGGTGGTCGCGCCGACCGATGTCGCCGCGGCGGTCGCGAGCGTCGGCTACACGCGCCTCGTGCTGTCGGCGTGCACGCCCCTGTTCAGCGCCGCAAAACGCCTGCTCGTGTACGCGCGGCTGACGCGCACCGTTCCGGTCGGCGCCGCGCGCGTGCTGCCCGGCGACGCGATCCCGCGGCCGATCGAAGCGGTGCGCGCCCAGCGCGCGCGTCGGCGCTACCACCGATGCTCGTATCCCTCGATCCGGACAGGGTCGCCCCGCTCGTCTGAGAGCGTCACGCCGGGCGCTCCCGGCCGTACCTCGCCGATCCAGCTGACCTGTACGGCGCCGAGCGCAGCGACGGCCGCTCCACGCGCCCGCGGTCGCTCGGCGGCGGCGCAGAAGCACAGCTCGTAGTCTTCGCCGCCCGCGGCGGCGAGCTGCCACGGCGGCGTCGCCGAGCTCGGCTGCGACCTCCGCTACGCCGTCGCTCGAGCGGCAGCGCGGCGAGCTCGACGCGCACGTCGCACGCCGCTCGCGCGCGCCGATGTGCCGGCGTCGGTCGCGAGGCCGTCGGAGAGGTCGATCATCGCGTGCACGCCCGCCGCCGCCAGCGCGCGACCCTCGCGCAGCCGCGGCATCGGCGCGCGCGAGCGCGTCGAGCGCGGCCTCGCGCCGCGCGCGTTCGCGCGGCGCGGCCTTCGAGCACCGCGAGCGCCGCGCCGGCGGCGCCGAGGCGCCCGGTCACCCCGACGAGGTCTCCCGGCTGCGCACCGTCGCGGCCGACGAGCCGCTCGGCGCTCGTCCGCCCAGCCGACCGCGGTGACCGACACGGTCAGAACCGGCGCGCGCGACCACGTCGCCGCCGGCGATCGCCGTGCCGGTGCGCGGCCGCGAGCGCGGCCGCCGCGCGCACCAGCTCGAGCGCGTGCTGCCTCGCCGAAGCCCGCCGGCAGGCCCAGCACGAGGTAGGCCTCGCCGGGATCGGCGCCCATCGCGGCGAGGTCCGAGAGCGCGCCCGCGAGCGCGCGGTGTCCCGACCTCCGCCGGCGTCGCCCAGCCCTCGCGCAGGCGGAAGTGGACGCCCTCGACCATCGCGTCCACCGAGGTCACGCACACCGCGCGCGCACGCACGACCGCGGCGTCGTCGCCGATCCCGCGCAGGACTCGGTCCGCGCGGGCGCGAGCGCGCCAGCTCGGCGGCGATGGACTCGATCAGGGAGCGCTCAGCGATGCCGGTGCTCGAGTCGGTGCTCAGCGGTGCCGGTAGACGATCCGCGCGCGGTCGAGGTCGTAGGGCGAGAGCTCGCAGCGGACGCGGTCGCCCGGCAGGATGCGGATCCGGAAGCGACGCATCTTGCCCGCGACGTGGCCGAGGACGACGTGGTCGTTGTCGAGCTTCACGCGGAACATCGCGTTCGGCAGGGCCTCGATCACCTCGCCCTCGAATTCAACCTTGTCCTCCTTTGCCACGCTGTATCCCATCTGGTCGCCTGCCTTTCGGCGGGAGCGACCGTAGTGATCCGTTTCTATCGGGACTCAAACTACCAGCGCCGGAGCCGCGAAGGGTGCTGCGGGCCGTGCCGGCGAGGAGTGTCAGCCCGGGCCCGCGCCGCCGGTCTGCTTGTCGGCGGGTTCTTCGGCGACGTGCTGGGCGGGCGGCACGCTCGGCTGCTGGGCGCCGGGAGCGGGCGTGTTCGCTTCGGTCTGACCGGGGGTGCTCGTTTCGGTCTGACCGGGGGTGTGCTTGGCGCCTGGTTCGGTCGGTTCGGCCTGCTTGTGGGGCCGCTTCTTGGCGGCCTGTTCGGCTCGAGCTCGCGGCTTCCTGTGCCGCGATTGCGAGGCCGGTGCTCGCGTACTTGCCGTAGAAGGGCTCGTAGGCGATCGCTTCCTTGGACGGCGGGAATTCGACGCACGGCTGGCCTTCGGTGACCGCCGCCATGTAGGCGTGCCAGATTTCCGCCGGCAGGTAGCCGCCCTGCTGCGGCTCGCCGTGCACGTCGGTCATCGGGATGTCGCGCTTGGGGTAGCCCATCCACACGACCGTCGAGTAGTGCGGGCGTGTAGCCGTCGAGCCACGCGTCGATCAGGTTCGCTGGTCGTGCCCGTCTTGGCGGCGGTGGGGCAGTCGATCGCCGAGCGCGTGGCGGTGCCGCCGTGCGACGTTCTCGTGCAGGATGCTCGTCTCCTCGGCGGTGACCGCTTCGCTGAGCACTTTCACGCGGTGCGGCGTGCCCCAGTTGTTCGTCGACGCGGCCGTCGGGGAAGACGACCTTCGTGATCGCGATCGGCGTGTTGCGCCAGCCGCCGTCGGCGAGCGTCGCGTACACGTCCGCCATTTCCAGCGGCGTGACACCGAGCGTCGAGGCCGCCCAGGGCCTGGGCCGGGATTGCCCGAGCAGGTGCGTCTTGACGCCCATCTCGTAGGCGATGTGGGTGATCGTTTCCTCGCCCAGGTCGGCCGCCAGCTGCGCGTAGACGGTGTTGTCGGATTTGAGCGTCGCCGTGACGAGGTTCATCGACTTGTCTTCCGAGACGCCCTCGAACGTCTTCACTTCGTACTTCGGTTCCGCCGCGAGCCAGCCGGGCTCGAGCGTGTGCGAGTAGTAGTCGGTGGTGTTGGGGTCGATCCCGCGCGAGAGCGCGTCGGCGAGGTCGATCGCCTTGAACGTCGAGCCGGGCTGGCGGTGCCCGTCGGCGGCGAGGTTGTACTGCGACTGCTCGTAGCTCTCGGACTCGGCCATCGCCTCGATGTCGCCGTTGTGCGGGGATCGATCGTGACGATCGCCGACGCCGGGTCTTCGGGTTCGTCGAGCACTTCCGCGATCGCTTTGCGCGCGAGGCGCTGCATGTTGCAGGTCGATCGTCGTGTAGACCTTCAGCCCGCCCTGTTCGACGGTCTTCGCGCCGTAGCGTTCGATCAGCTGCTGGCGCACGTATTCGAAGAAGAAGTCCTCTTTGCGTTCCGAGTAGTAGTTGCCGCGATGTATCTCCAGCGGCGCGCGCTCGGTGGCCTGCGCCCGTGCCTCGCTGATGTAGTGCAGTTCGGCCATCTTCGCGAGCACCTCGTTGCGTCGTTCCCTGGCGGCCGCGGGGTTCAGCAGGGGGTTGTACTGCGAGGGCGCCTGCGGCAGGCCGGCGAGCAGCGCCGACTGCTCGAGGTTCAGCTGCGAGACGGGCTTGTCGAAGAAGATGCGCGCCGCCGCCTGCACGCCGATCGTCGTCTGGCCGCCGAGGGTGCCGTAGGCGACGTCGTTGAGGTAGCTGCGTGAGGATCGAGCGCTTGCTGTGGTGTTCGTTGTATTCGAGCGCGAGCTTGGCCTCGACGATCTTCTGCTTGAGCGTGTGCTCGTCGCCGCCGAGGTAGAGGTTGCGCACCAGCTGCATCGTGATCGTCGACGCGCCCTGCAGGGCCTGTCCGTGCACGATGTCCTTGACGGCCGCGCGGAAGATGCCGGTCACGTCGATGCCGTCGTCCTTGTAGAAGCGCTGGTCCTCGATCGCCACGGTCGCGTTCTTGAGGTCGGCTGGGATTTCGCTCCAGCCGACCGGCGTGCGCAGTTCGTCGGACTGGATCGAAGCCGAGGCGTGTCGCCGTTCGCGGCGAACACCTGCGAGGTGCCGCCGCCGATGTGCGCGCGGCGTTCGGACAGGTTGCGCGTGTGGTGAGCGACGTTCAGGACGTAGCCGACCGCCGCCAGCGCGCCGATCACGAGCGACACGGCAACGGTGCTGGCGCCGACGAGGAGGATCCTTGCGCCGCCGCGGCGGCTGTGACGGCGCTTTCTCGATTGTCGAGACATCTCGGAGCTTCGAGATTACCGTGCGATGTTGTGATTTCCTGCCGCTTGCCAGCGCGGCGACCTCTACGCTCGATGCCAACCATGAACCCCGACACCGCCGAGCTCGACATCGCCGCCGATGGCGAGCTCGCACAGCCGCTCGACCGCGCGGAGCAGGTGGCGGGCGGACGGGCACTCGCCGCGTCCGGCGGGTGGCTCGCGCGGCTGCGCGCCGACCCCGCGCGGATGGTCGCCGTGCGCGAGAGCTGGCGGGCGCTGTGGTGCTCGCGCCTGCTCGTGTGGGTCGCCGGCGTGGGCACGGTGCTCGCCTTCGGCTACGGCCCCGAGCGCAAAGCCTTCAATCCCCCCGGCATCACCGGCGGCTTCGGCTGGCTCGGCGACCTGCTGGCCGCCCCCGCCGCGCGCTGGGACTCGGCTTGGTACCTGGTGATCGCGCGCTACGGCTACCGTCCCGATCTCGGCGCCTATACGTCTTCGCGCACGGCTTTCTTCCCGCTGTACCCGCTCGGCCTACGCGCCATCGCCTGGCTCGGGGCGCCGCCGGTGCTGGCCGGCGTGCTGCTGTCGGTGTGCGCGCTCGCGCTCGCGCTGTACGGCATCCACCGTCTGACGACGCTCGAGCTCGGCCGCGGCCTCCGGTCCTCGCTGGACGGCGAGCGCCTCGCCGCCGCCGCCCGTCTGGCGGTGCTGCTGACGGCATTCGCGCCGATGGCGTTCTTCTTCTCCGCGGTGTACTCCGAGTCGCTGTACCTCGCGCTGTCGGTGGGACTGTTCTGGAGCGCACGCCAGGGGCGCTGGATGTGGGTCGGCGTGCTCGGGGCGCTCGCCGGCGCCACGCGCAGCACCGGCCTCGTGCTGATGCTGCCGGCGCTCATCATCTACCTGTATGGGCCGCGCGAGGACCGTCCTGCGGATCGCGCGATCGAGCGCGGGCACACCGGCCGCCGGCGTTTCAGCCCGCGCTACCGGCTGCGTCGCGACGTCGCTGTGGCTGGCGCTGCTGCCGCTCGGAGCGGTGGCCTACGGGGGCTACCTCGCGCTCGCCGGCGGCAACCCGCTCGCGCCTCTGCACGCCCAGGAAGTCTGGAGCAGGCACTTCGCCGGCCCCTACGTGGGCATCTGGGACGGCATGCGGGCGGCGTTCGAGGGCGCACGCCAGCTGCTCTCGGTCCAGCGCCATCACGTCTACTTCGCCACCGGCAAAGACAGCCCGTTCGTGATGGCCGGGCACAACCTGATGCTGATCGCGTTCCTGGCGGCGGCGGTCCCCGCCGTCGTCGGTGTGCTGCGCAGGCTGCCGCTCGCCTACGGCGCGTACGTGCTCGCGGCGCTCGCGCTGCCGCTCTCCGATCCGGTGACCGCGCAGCCGCTGATGTCGCTGCCGCGCTTCCTGCTGGTGCTGTTCCCGCTCGGCATCTGGCTCGCGGCGTGGCTGGTGGAGCACCCGCGCCTGCAGCGCCCCGCGCTCGTGCTCTCGGCAGTGCTGATGGTCGTCTTCCTCGCCCAGTTCGCCACCTGGCATTGGGTGGCGTAGGCGTGGCGTCGTCGATGCCGACGGAGGGCGAGTCCTCGCGCTCGCCGACGACCGGCTGGCCGCCGTGGACGGCGCCGCTCGCGCTGATCGGCGGCCTCGTGCTGGCGCTCGTCGGCGGCCTCGTGGTGGACGTCCCGGCGCTGCTTTTGGGGGTGAAGATCACGAGCTCGCACACCCCGCCGGGGGTGACGATCGCCGACACGGTCGATCCAGGACGTCGGCTTCGTGCTCGCGGCCGTCTACTGCGCGCACATCGGCGGTCGGATCGTGCGCTCGTGGCAGTTCGGCCTGCGCCGCCCGGGCGTCGGCTGGCGCTCGGCCGTGGGCCTGATCGTGCTGCTGCTGGTGGCCTTCATCGTCTTGAGCGAGATCTGGTCCGCGGCCGTGCACCCGAGCGAAGAGAAGCTGCTCGAAACGCTCGGCTCCAACGAAGGGACGGTGCTGCTGGTGCGAGCGCCGCGCTGACCTGCATCGTGGCGCCGATCTGCGAGGAGTTCCTGTTCCGCGGCTACATCTTCACGGCGCTGCGCAACTGGCGCGGGACGCTGCCCGCGGCAATCATCACGGGGCTGGTGTTCGGCGGCGTGCACGTCGGCTCGGCGCCGGCGCTCGACCTGGTGCCGCTGGCGGCGCTCGGCTTCGGGCTGTGCCTGCTCTACCGCTACACGGGCTCGCTGTACCCGTGCATGATCGCCCACTCGCTGAACAACTGCGCTGGCGTTCTCCGGCCTGGAGGGCTGGGGCTGGCAGTTGCTTCGTGCTGGCAGTGTGCGCGCTCGCGGGGATCGCCGCGCTCGTGGCGCTGTTCAAGCGTGTCGGGCTGATCGCGCCCGAGCCCGCCTTCGCGGAGTCGGGGCCGTAGGATTGACACGTGCTCGGCGTGCGGCGCTTCGATGGCAACCATGCGACGGCCCGTATGTGCGTGTCGGCCCGCTCCGCGACCGCGCTGGCGGCTGCGCTCGGGGTGCTCGCGGCGGTTGCGGCGCCGGTCGCTGCAGCTGAAACGGCCGGGGTGCCCGCACCGTCGAGTGCGCCGGCAGCGTCGACTCCGTCTCCGGCGGCGCCCGCGCCCGGCGCGATCCGGCTCGTGCTGCAGAAGGTCGGTGGGGAGCCCCTGTTCGCGCTGGACGGGTCGCGGATCGTGGTGCGGGGCATCGTCACGCCCTACGTCGCCGGGCAGACGGTCGACGCTCGAGCTTCTACCTCGACGGGCGCAAGGTGGGCGCGAACGTCGCGAGCGTGCTCGCGCTGGGCAATGGCGCCGGCCAGTTCCACGTGGACTTCACGAGCCGCTACGGCGGGCTGCTGCAGGTGCGCGCGAGCCACGCCGCCACGGCTCAGCAGGAGCGCGTTCAGCGGCCGCTGCGCCGGCGGTCCGCTTCGTCGAGCCCGACCTCGGCCCAGGTGACCGGGGGCAGTCGGTGCGCCTGCTGCAGTCCGAGCTCGACGCGCTGCACTACGCGGTGCCGCTCACGGGCGTCGTTCGACGAAGGCACCGGCCAGGCGCTCGATCGCCTTCCGCAAGATGACGGGGCTCGAACGGGTCCCGTACGCGGGCAGGCAGGTCTTCGAGCTGCTGGCACGCCGCGCGGGCGGCTTCCACGTGCGCTACCCCCGCGACGGCCGTCACGTCGAGGCCGACCTGACCAAGCAGGTGCTGGCGGAGATCGAACCGGGCGGGCGCGTGCGCAAGATCTACACGATCAGCTCGGGCAAGCCGTCGACGCCGACCGTGATCGGACGCTTCCAGGTCTACGAGAAGACGCCGGGCGAAAACAGCGAGGGCATGGTCGACTCCAACTACTTCATCCGCGGCTACGCGATCCACGGCTACGCCGAAGTCCCCACCTACGCCGCCAGCCACGGCTGCCTGCGCGTGCCGATCCCCGACGCGCCCGCGATCTACGCGTGGGTGCGCGACGGCACGCCGGTCGACGTGTACAACGAAGACGGCGGCGGCAGCGCGCGCGTGCGCGCACAACGCCGGCCCTTAGAGTCGGGGCGCTACACCCTGACGCGCAGCACGCGCGCGAGGTAGCCGAGGCCGAAGCCGTAGACGAGCGAGCGCCAGCAGCAGCTTCACGCCGTGGATCGACCCATTCGCTGCTCGAGCCGGAGACCACGCCGGCGAACGGCGAGGTCAGTTCGTTCGGAGGCTTCGTCGATCGTCCTTGTGCACGGCTGCTCTCGTGGGCGGTGCGTTTCCTTGGACGAGCGCTGGGCCGCCGCTGTTCGCGCGGTGCCGGTCGACCGCTTCCGGTCTGGTGTTTCGACGCCGCTCTTGGTCTGGCCGGTCGCGAAGATCACGAACGAGGCGATCACGATCAAGCAGATCACGAACGAGGCCAACCTCAGCAATCGCACGATCAGGACTGGTCACAACGCTAGATTAGGTGGCCGCGGTGGACGCGACCTGGACGAACATACGAGCGACGCTCGCGGCCGCGCGTACGCTGCTGGTGGCGGAGCTGCGCGAGCACGCGCTGGTGATCGGCGAGGTGACGCTCACGAGCGGCGCGCGCGCCCAGTACTACGTCGACGCCAAGCGCGCGATCCTGCGCCCGCAGGGCTTCGCGGCGCTCGCGACGCTGCTCGCGGCGCAGGTCGCCGGACTGGGAGGGCACCGCGGTTGGCGGCATGACGATGGGCGCGGACGCGGTCGCGTGCGCGGCGCTCGCCGGCGGGGCGCGCGCGAAGGCGTTCTTCGTGCGCAAGGACGCCAAGGCGCACGGGCTGCAGCGGCGCATCGAGGGTCCGCCGCTCGTCCCCGACGACCGCTGCGTGGTCGTCGAGGACGTCGTCACCACCGGCGGCTCCACGCTCGCGGCGATCGCCGCGCTGCACGAGGCCGGCCACGAGATCTGCGGCGTGATCAGCGTGCTCGACCGGCTGGCCGGCGGCGGCGCCGCGATCGAGCGGGCGGCCGGTGCGCCGTACGTCGCGCTGAGCACGATCGACGACGTCTACCCCGAGCGCCCGGACCGACAGGCCGGCTGACGCGTGGCGAGCGCCGCGCACGAGGACGCCGTCGCGCCGCCGCTCGTGCGCGCTGCGACGCCCGCAGGACGTGCCCGCTGCTGCTGGAGCTGTTCGGCGAGCTGGCCGAGTACGAGCACCTCGAGCACCTGCTGCAGGCGACCGAGGAGCGGCTGCGACGACGCGCTGTTCGGGGAGCGCCCGGCGGCCGAGGCGCTGATCGCCGAGCGCGGCGCGCAGGTCGCCGGCTACGCGCTGTTCTTCCCCACCTTCTCGAGCTTCCTCGCGATCCAGGGCGTGTGGCTCGAGGACCTGTTCGTGCGCCCGGCGCACCGCGGCGCCGGCGTCGGCAGGGCGCTGCTCGCGGCGGTCGCGCGCGCATGTGCGCGAGCGCGGCGGCGAGCGCCTGGAATGGTCGGCGCTCGACTGGAACGAGCTCGCGCTCGGCTTCTACCGGCGCATCGGCGCGCAGACGATGGACGAGTGGATCACCCACCGGCTGATCGGCGAGGAGCTCGAGCGGCTCGCGGGCGAAGCCGCCGTTGGCCCCATCGCGGAGCGCCGGTAGCCTTCCGAGGATCTCGGCGCTCGTGGCCGGGACGGGCCCTCGTAGTCCAATGGATAAGACGACCGCCTCCTAAGCGGTAAATCCAGGTTCGACTCCTGGCGGGGGCATGGGGAGAAAGACCCTGTTTGGGCCGGTTTGGGGACTGGGCGCTTCTCGCTGCGAGCTTTCTTCCGGCACTTGAGCCTCGCTGCTGCTCGTTGCTGCCCATTCAGATCGCTCACCACTCGCCTCTCGGCTTGCCAGCGAGCGGGCGCTCGCCATCGCGGCGTAGAAGCAGCCGAAGCGGCGGATAGGCTGCTGCCCGTGAGCGCAGAATCGCTATTGGAAACACCCGAACTGTCGCTCGGGCTGCTGGAGGAGGATCCCGCCTACCTCACGGACCAGCTCGTCACCTACATCGGCAACAAGCGAGCCCTGTTGGGGCTGATCAGGGGCGCGGTCGAGGACGTACGGCGCCGCGTCGGGCGCGACAAGCTCCGGATTCTGGACGCATTCTCGGGCTCGGGCGTCGTATCGCGGATGCTCAAGCAGTATGCGAACGAGCTGATCGTCAACGACATTGAGGAGTACGCGCGGGCGATTAGCGAGTGCTACCTGGCCAACCGCGGGGCGTCGCCGTTGGAAGCAGTCGCGGCTGCCGCGGACGCGCTCAACCGAGCCGTGGACGCCGGATCAGGACCACCGGGATTCATCCGGCGGCTCTATGCGCCGCGCGACGCCGCCGCCATCGGACCCGACGATCGCGTCTTCTACACGCCTGAGAACGCCTATCGCCTTGACGCCTACCGGCAGCTCGTGGAGGAGGAGCCGCCGGAGATCCGGACGCTGCTGATGGGGCCGCTCCTCTCCGAGGCGTCGATCCACGCCAACACCGCAGGCGTGTTCAAGGGCTTCTACAAGGACCGAGCTACCGGCGTAGGCAAGTTCGGCGGCAGCGGGGCCGACGCGCTCTCGCGCATCACCGGGCAGATCGCCCTCGCGCCGCCGATCCTGAGCCGGTTCGAGTGCGCCTACGCCGTGCATCAGATGGATGCAAATGTCCTTGTCCGTGAAGTGGGCGGCTTCGACGTGGCCTACTTCGACCCGCCCTACAACCAACACCCCTACGGCTCGAACTACTTCATGCTCAACCTGCTGCTCAGCTACGAGGAGCCGCGCGAGACCAGCCGAGTCTCCGGGATACCAACCTCCTGGCAACGCTCCGACTACAACGTCCGTAGCAAGGCTCTCGCCAGGCTCAGCGAACTGATCGGCGCGGTCGATGCTCGGTTCGTGATTCTGTCGTTCAACGACGACGGCTACATCTCCCCGCCCGAAATGCGAGCCGTGCTCAACGAGGTCGGCACCGTGACCGAGCAGCGGCAGCCCTACGCGACGTTCCGCGGCTGCCGGAACTTTGCGGGCCGAAGCACTCCAGGCCGGAGCACCAAGGTAACCGAGCACGTCTACCTGATCGAGAAGGACTGAATGGCGAGGAAGGCAGACCTACGCCTGCAGCGCGCGGGCACGGTCATCAACCTGACGTCCAAGAAACAGGAGACCGAGATGGGCCACGCCCTGACTGCTGTCGTGGCGCGAATCCACGAGGACTTCGGACTTCCGCTGCACCATGACAAAGCGTGGATGCTCGCGGACATCGTCCGTTCGCTGGAGGCCGACTTCCCGGATGTCGGATTCGCGTCGGTACGGAAGGACACATCGATGAAGCCCGACGGCGGCATCCTCTCGATCGTGGACCGCGACGGTGGCAAGCACGTGATCCTGATCGTCGAGGTGAAGAACCAGGGCACGAACGACGTCCGGGCCAGCGAAGGCAAACCCGAGCAGGCCAAGGGCAACGCGATTGAGCGACTCGGCAAGAACGTGATCGGTTTCCGAACTGCGATGATGATGGAGGGCATCGTGCCCTTCGTCTGCTTCGGCTATGGCTGCGACTTTGCGGACAACAGCAGCATCCTGGACCGGGTCATCACGATGGCCATGTTCGGGCCGCTGAACGAGATATCCGTGGTCAACGTCGGCGAGGGCGGCATGTTCAACCGAGGGAGCTTCTTCTTTCGAGAGCCCGAGTGGAGTCGTGACGAGATGGAGGACGTGATGTACGAGATCGCGAATCGTGCCATCCACTACTACTTCGCAAAGCTCGGGGAGACGGCGTTTCCCCGCGAGGAGGCGCCATGAGCATCTGGAGTATCGCCAATCATTTCGCCAAGCCCTGCTAGCGGGGGCATCGCGAGCCCCCGGACCAACTCAGTTCCGCCCGCCCCCGAACAACCGCAGGAAGAACAAAAAGATGTTCACCACGTCGAGGAAGATCCCGGCGGCGAGCGGCACCGCTTCCCCCATCCCGGCGCGGCGCATGCGGTTGAAGTCGAGCACCGTGTAGGCGCCGAAGATGCCGAGCCCGAGCAGCGAGTAGATGACGTTGCCGCCGGGGATCGACACGAACACGGTCACGAGCCCGAACACGATCAGCGCGAGCAGCGCGAAGAACAGCATGCGGTAGAAGCCGGAGAGGTCCCTGCGGATCGCGTAGCCGACGCTGCCGAGGCCGCCCACGAACAGCGCGGTCGCGGCCGCCGCCTGCCAGACGGCGTCGGGCTCGGCTTCGGCGTAGCGGTTCAGCACCCCGCCAAGGCCGAGTCCGAGCAGCAGGCCGGCGGCGAACAGCAGCGTGATCGACAGCCCCTCCGAGCGGCGCGCGAGGTTCAGCCCGATGATGCACACGAAGCCGCCGATGAAGCACACGATCGAGGCGCCCTCCGCGATTTCACGTCCGAGATAGGACCCGAGCGTGAAGAAGCACAGGGTGACCGCGACGAGGCCCATCACCTGCCCGAAGACGCCGGCGACGCCGACGGTCTCGACCGAGCCGAACATGCCTTCGTTCCTGTATCCGCTGAGTTGCGCCATGCGTCGAGAATGGTAGCCACCGCGCCGATCCTCGCGCTAGCCTTGCCCGGCCAGGCGCTCGCCGGCTCCCAGCCGTGAAACGAGCGCTTTCTCGACACAAGGGGGACGGATGCTCGCCAGGCGATCCCAGGTGCTTACCGGTGTGCTGCTGTGCGCGGCGCTCATCTCCGGTTGCGCCAGCAGCGGCAGCTCGACCACGAGCGGCTCGACGGCAAGCACGCCTGCCGTCACCGCGAGCACGGCTTCGACGACGACCTCGTCCTCTGTGGCGCCGCCCACGAGCGTCACCGCCAACGGCCCCATCAGCACGGCTCAGCTCGCTGCGGCGGTGGCCGAGTGCAAGTCCGTGATCGAGCGGGCGCCGACGCTCTCGGCGGGCCTCAAGGCCAAAGTCGAAGCGATCTGCAACAAGGCCGCCAGCGGCAACATCGCCGCGGCGCGCGCGGCAGCGCGCGAAGTGTGCGTCGAAGTCATCAACTCCACGCCGATCCCCAAGGCGGACAAGGCACAGGCGCTCGCCGCCTGCAAGGCCAGCTAGCAGTCAGGCGAGCCGCACGACAAAGGGGCGCCGTCAGCTCACAGCGACTCAGCCCTCATCCTCGTCGCCCGCGTACAGCGACTCGCGTGCGAGCTCGCGCGCCCTTGGCGTCGAACAGCTTGATCTCGAGCAGATCCTGGCGATAGTCGTCGGGCGCGATCAGCGTGAAGCGCTCCTCGATCAGCTCGCACTGATCGACGGCGAGGTCGGCGAGCTCGGCGGTCACGATCCGCCCGCCGGAGATCAGCGGGCGGCCCCACACGAGCGTCATCGCCGCCACCGCCCCGCTCTCCCCGCGCCACGCGCCGATGATCTCGTCGCACAGGTCGAGCTTCCAGTCGGGGTTGCGCTCGGCGGTCTCCTCGGTGAAGTCCACGTGCGCGGAGAAGTCGCTCGGCTCCTCGCCCTCGCCGCCGGGCAGGAAGCGCACGTAGCCGAACAGCTCGTATCCGGTCGAGGTGAGCGTCGTGCCGGGTACGTAGGTGCGCCCGTGCCACGTGCGGTCCGGATACCACGCGATCGTTCCCGGGCTCGCCCAGATCCTCGCCCTCGGCGTCCAGCCGCAGCGCCGCGCGCCAGGAACTCCTGGCGCAGGCGCTCCTCCCAGCGCCCGTACGGCAGCTCCTCCTGCGGGGGCTCGGCCGCGAAGCGGGGGACGAAGCGTTCCTCGGGAGGCATCGCGCCGGCCAGCCTAGCCGCCCGGAGCGCGCCGTGGCTCACGCCTCGTGCCGAGGCTCACGCCTCGCGCAGCACCGCCGCGGCGTGCTCGGGCGCGACGATGTTCAGGTTGACGTCGGTCGAGAGCTCGAGACCGGCGAGATGCGTCAGGCGCGGCAGCACGTCGATCCGCCAGCAGAAGTCCTCGGCTGCCGCGCGGGGCCGTGCGCACCCACAGGTTCAGCGGCGGGCTCGAGCCGAGGTGGCGCGCCAGGCGGCACAGTCCGTCGTGCAGCAGCGCGGCGCCCGACGGCCCGTCGTCCTCGAAGCGCGCGCGCGGCCGCCGCGGCGCGAGCATCAGCTGGAACGGCAGGCGCGAGGCGTACGGCGCCATCAGCACCGCCTCGTCGTCGATCGCCACGATCCGCTCGCGCCGGCGCACCTCCTCGGCGACGAGATCGCCGAGCAGGCTCTGGCCCATCGTGCGCGTCGTGTAGGCGCTCGCGCGCTCGCGCTCGCGCGCGACCGCCGCCGGGACGAAGTCGAGCGCGTACAGCTGCGCGTGCGTGTGCGGCAGCGACGCGCCCGCCTCGCGGCGCTCGTTGACGATCAGCTGCAGGTAGGCGCTGGCGGCGTGCGCGCGCATCCGCTCGCGCCACATCTCGACCGCGGCCACGACCTGCTCGAGCGGCAGTTCGGCCAGCGACAGCACCGGCTGCGGCCCGTTGACGATCACCTCGTGCGCGCCGGTCGCCGGCAGCGAGGCGAACAGCTCGGGCTGGCCGCGCGGCTTCGAGCGGCGCCGGCGGCACGGCGGCGATCGCATCCTGCTCTGCGGGCGTCAGCGCGGGGTACAGGTTCGGCACCACGCGCACGGTCCAGCCGGGCGAGTCGGCCGGACCGCCGCCGGGACGCACCGCGTAGAGCTCGGGCGGCGTGCGGTCCTCGTGACCCTCGGCGAACGGGTCCTGCTCGCGGTCGATCGGCTCGGGCGGCTCGCAGCGCGGCTCGCCCCCGGGTCGCCGCGAGCGCTCGCCGGCGACGATCGTCCGGTGCCCGCTGAGCGGGTCGATCCGCAGCTCGGGCAACGCTCAAGCGTCCAGCGCGTAGCGCCTGATGTCCTGCTTCGAGCTTGGCCACGCTCGAGATACGGGCCCTGGTGGATGAACCTGCCGCCGCTGCGGTTGTAGAACACGGTCACGGGCGTGAACGCCGAGTCGGTGATCGCGAGGCCCGCCTGCCCGCTCTGGTCGTAGTAGCTCGGGTAGCTGACCGGGAACGAGCGCAGGAACGTCGAGCGCGTCGCGCGGCTGGCTGTCGCCCGAGTCGATCCCGATGAACGCCACTTCGCGGCCGCGTGCGACGGAGACGCGCTGGAAGACGCCGAACTCGGCGCGGCACGGTTCGCACCAGGAGGCCCACTTGTTGATCACCACCGGGGTCCCGCGCAGCGCGGCCAGGCGCGCGCGCAGCGCGGGCAGCCCGCCGGAGAGGATCTCGTCGGCCTGCGCGTGCAGCGCCGCCAGCGGCGGCGGCGAGCCGGCCAGGCGCGCGCGCATCTGCGCGAGCGTCAGCTTCGACGGCGCGCCGGCGCCGGCGAGCCGCCCAGCTGCAGCAGGCCGACGACGAGCAGCGACCGATGACGGCCGCGGCCGCGACCGTGATCGACAGGCGCTTCGGCGTCATCGCCGTAAGGGTGGCAGATCGCGCGCACTTCAATCGCGCCTCCGCGGTGCTATATCCTGAGGCTACGTCAGAGCCGGGTCGCTCACGAGCATCCGGCGAACGGCGCCAGTTGGGCGCCGATCTTTCGAGCCGCGCCGAAGCCACCTTCGACGGCGGCTCTGTCTCGAAGTCCAGAGCCTCAATGGCCGAGTCCACCTCAGTGGCCCTCGCGGCCGCGACCATTCCAAGTTCCGCCGACATCGCGCGGGCGGAGAAGTTCGTGCGCGAGCGCTTCCTGCACGAGGGCGAGGACCCGGCCGTGGCGCTCGCGCCCGGCACGCCGCGCCGGCGCGCGCTCGACCAGGCGCTCGGCCGAGCTCGAGGAGGATCCCAAGACGCAAGCACCCCTCGACGGCCTGGCGGCGCGAGTTCTCGCTGCTGCTCGGGCTCGAGCGGCTGCTCTCCGAGGAGGAGCCGAAGCTCGTGGACGGGACCGTGCTCTCCGCGCACCAGGTCGATGCCCTGTCGGGCACGCTCACGGCGCTGCTCGCCGAGGCGCAGCGCAGCGCCCCCGACGGCAACGGCCGCGCCGCCGCGTCGGCCTCGCCCGAGCTGCTGGCCTCGGCCGACATCCTCGGCCCGGACGGACGCATCGGCGCAACGGCAGCCGACGCGCGCCGGCGCCGCGGATGCGAGCGCCGAGGCCGAGAGCGTCGAGGAGGACGACGAGGACGAGGATCTCGAGGAGGACGACGAGGACGAGGAGGACGACGACGAGCTCGGCCCGGTCCAGCGCGCGGCGCCCGACGAGGACGAGGAGGACGAGCTGAGGAGGACGAGCTCGAGGAGGAGCCCGACGAGGACGACGAGCCCGAGGACGAGCTCGAGCAGGAGGGCGACCCCGAGGAGGAGCCGCGCGACTGGGTGGACGAGGACGAGGACGAGGAGGAGTCGCTCGCCGAGCAGCCCGAGGACCCCAACGCCGCCAAGCGCTTCTGGTTCGAGCACGCGACCGGCGCCGGCAAGACGGTCGCCGCGCTCGGCTTCGTCGAGGCCTCGCACACGGGCGGCGTGCTGATCCTCACCCACCGGCGCAACCTCGTCGACCAGTTCCTCGGCGAGCTGCGCGACCGCGGCTACTCCAAGCGCATCAGCCGGCCGCTGCTCAAGGGCGAGGACTCGGTCAAGGGTCCGGTCACGGTCGAGACCTACCAGTGGTTCGTGCGCAACGCCGGCAAGATCTCGAGCGCGTACACGATCGTGATCTGCGACGAGGCGCACACCGCGCTGGGCGAGAAGACGAGCGCGCGCGATCCGCAACTGGACGGGGCCGATCTTCATCGGCATGACCGCCACCGGCGCGCTGATCGCACGCCACGTCACCGACCTGTTCCCGACCCAGACCTCGCGCTTCGACCTCGCCCAGGCGGCGCGCCGCGGCGTGATCGCGCCGCTGCGCTGCGTGCGCATCTCCCCCGGCGTGGGCGTGCGCACGATCGCCAAGGTGCCGCTGCGCCGCGGCGAGGTCGACACCGAGTTCGACCAGGACGAGCTGGCCAAACTGCTCGACCAGCAGCCGTTCAACATGGCCGTCGCGAACCTCTACAAGACGCGCTTCAACGGCGTGCCCGGCGTCGTCTACGCGGCCGGCGTGCGCCACGCGTACAACCTCGCCGAAGCGTTCCGCGCCGAGGGCATCAAGGCGCAGGCCGTCTCCGGCGAGACGCCCAAGCGCGAGCTCGTGGAGATCCTCGCCCGCTACGAGCGCGGCGACATCGACGTGCTGATCAACGCGCAGCTGCTCGCCGAGGGCTGGAACAGCCCGCGCGCGACCGTCTGCGTGCACCTCGCGCCGACGGCGTCCAAGCGCATCTACCAGCAGCGCGTCGGGCGCGTCACCCGCCGGCACCCCGGCAAGGAGGCGGGGCTGGTCGTCGACTTCGTGCACCCCGCGACCAAGCACGACGACCCGGTCGTGACGCTGCACTCGCTGCTCGACCGCGACGTCTACCGCGGCGGCGCGATCGTGGTCGGGCCCCGTGCGCCGTGGGCGCGGGCGCAGGATGCGCGTGGAGCGCCGCGTGCTGCCGGTGTGCGCGGAGGAGGAGCGGCGCTTCGCAGGTGTTCGAGCGCGAGCTGTGGCGGATCGCGGTCGAGCACCTCGACTACGGCGAGCAGCACCTGTGGGCGGCGCTGGCGGGCGCGCGCGTGGCGCCCAACGGCTGGCGCCGGGCGCGCGCGATGCTGCACTTCGACCGCACCGGCGAGCTCAAGAGCCGCTTCCTGATCACGGCGGTCAAGCGCAACAAGAACCCGCAGCTGCGACTGCGCGCGCTGACCGACATCGCGGCGCTGCGCGACCCGGACGCGTTCGACGAGGCGATCGACATCATCGGCGGCTGGCCGCGCGAGGAGCGCAAGGAGGCGACGAAGATCATGCTGCGCGCGCTGGTCGAGCGGCGCATCGGCCGCCGCGACCAGGCCAACGCGTGGATCTGGCGGCTGGCGGAGTACACGCGCGACGTGCACGAGGAGTACGCGGTGCAGCGCTGGCCGGAGACCAAGCGCCTGCTCGGCCTGCTCGTCAACTCGGCGGGCGGCGCGCACGCGCGCAACGCGCGCCGGCTGATCCACGCGGCGCGCAAGCAGGACCGCCGTCTCGCCGCCGCGCTGCTCGCGGCGGCGCTCGCCCACACGCCGGAGGCCGAGGAGGCGCTGCGCGGCGCGCGCACGCGGATGGCGCGCAAGCCGCCGGCGCTCGCGCGCGAGCTGCTGCGCAACTTCCCCAAACGCCGCGCCCGCAACGCGCGGCGCAGGCGCAAAGGCGCGAAGGGTGCGAGCAACGGCGCGGCCCCCGACGCGCAGCTCGCCGCGGGCCCCCAGCGCGAGACGGCCACCGCGCTCGCGGAGCGCTCGTCACAGCCTCAGGCGGCCGCCGAGGCGCGGCTGCAGCAGGAGCTGCGCCGCGATGTCCGCGAGGCGCTGGACCACAACAGCGCATAGCTGCCTCGGGGTTGCAAACCCCGCTTGCCTCGGGTTCGCGAGCCCGGTCTCGAGAGCAGCCTCCTAGCCGATCTGGCGCAGGTGGACCTCGCCCGCGCCGAGCGTCGTGCGTCGGCCATCCGCCAGCGCGACGACCAGCCGCCCTCCTCGTCGATTCCGTCCGCGCGACCGCGCTGGGCGGGCTCGCCCGCTGCGGGCGAGCCCCACGCGATCTCGCGGCCCGCGCAGCGCGTCGCGCGCGCGCCATGCCTCGAGCGTCGCCGCGGCCGGCTCGCTCAGGCGTCGCTCGAGCGCGTCGAGCAGCCGCGCGAGCGTCGGCTCGACGTCCGCGGGCGCGAGCCCGAGCGTCGCTGCCGGCAGCCCGCTGTCCGGGCGCGCGCCGTGAGCACCTCCCGGCGCAGCTCGGCGGGCAGCTCCTCGAGGCGCACGGCGACGTTCAGGCCGATGCCGAGCACCGCCCAGCTCCGCTGTCCTGGGGTCGGGCGTCCCTCGACGAGGATGCCGGCGAGCTTCGCGAGCTCGCCGCCGGCGTCCGAGGCGGCCGGCTCACCCACGCTCGCGTGCGCGACGACGACGTCGTTGGGCCACTTGATCTGGGCCTGCGCGCCCGCCACGTCGCACACCGCGACCGCGGCCATCAGCGGCAGCAGCGGCGGTGCCTCGCGCAGCAGCAGCGACACAGCAGCGAGCTGCCCGCGGGTGCCGACCAGCGCCGGCCCTGGCGTCCGCGTCCGGCGGTCTGCTCGCTCGCGGTCACGAGCGTGCCGTGCGGCGCCCCCGCGAACGCGAGCTCGCGCGCGCGCTCGTTGGTGGAGTCGGTGCGTCGCAGGTGCACGCGCGGATGGCCGAGCGCGGAGCGCGGGTGTGGGCGTGGCGGTCGCGGGAGCCCGGCCGCTCACGCTCGGCGCACGGTCAGCTCGTCGTCCGCGCTGGCGCCGAGCAGCTCGGCGGCCGAGCCGCGGTTGACGGCGAGCGCCACCATGCGCGTGCGCGTCCTCGTAGATCAGCAGCTCGCCGGGTGTCACCTCCGCGAACGTGGCGGCATAGCGCGCCGTGCGCACGGCGCCGGCGTGGCTGCACCGTGAGCGTGTCGCCCGGCATCGCTCCGAGCGCGAGCAGCTGCTCCTCGGTCGGCGTCGAGGATCAGGTTGCCGAAGGTGTCGCCGCGCAGCACGTGCACTGTCAGCGAGCCGTCGCTGAGATGTGCGGTCGGCAGCCCGATGCGGCGCAGCTGCTCCACCGCCAGCGGGTCGCCGAGGGCGCTCAGCGGCTCTCCGGCCGCGAGCGCGGCGGCGACCGGCGCGAAGATGTCGCGGCCGTGGAACGTCGCGCGAGACGGGCTCGCAGGCGCTCGGGCGAGTGGCCGATGTCGACCGCCTCGGCGACGCCCGCCAGGCGTTCGGCGGCGGGCATCAGCAGTCCGTTGTCGGGGCCGACGAGCAGGTGGTCCTGCTCGACCGTGCGCAGTGCGACGGCGCGGCGCGCGTGCGCGCCGACGGCGCTGACGCCGGGGTCGACGACCGCGAGGTGAACGCCGGCGGGCAGGAACGGGAGCGCGGAGCGCAGCACGATCGCCCCGGCGCGCACGTCGTGGCGGGGGATCGCGTGGGTCAGGTCGATCACGCGCGCGCTCGGACAGCGCCGTGCGATCACGCCGTGGCAGACGCCCACGAACTCGTCGAGCAGGCCGTAGTCGGAGAGGAACGTGATGACGGGTGAGAGCGCTCTATCGGCCATCGGTCGCTGCGAGGCGCCGCGTCGGCGAGGAGGGCCGCGATCATACCGTCGACGTCGTGACGGATCGGCCTCGACGTGCGGCTCGAGGCCGTGCTCGCGCAGTGTCGTCGCTCGTCACCGGCCCGATCGAGACGATGCGCGTGCCGGGCGAGAGCTCCGCGCGTGCCGCCGGCCGCCTGCAGGAAGAAGCGCACGGTCGAGGACGAGGTGAAGGTGATGTAGTCGGCCGCGCGCGCCTCGCGTCAGCGCCTGCGGCGCGAGCGGCTCGGCGACGGTCTCGTACAGCTCGAGCGACGTCCACCTCGCGCGCCGCGCGCGCGCAGCGCGTCGGGCAGCACGTCGCGCGCGCCGCGCGCCCGCGCGATCAGCGCGCGCTCGACGGGAACGTCGGCGAGCGCCTCGACGAGCGACTCGGCGACGAAGCGCTCGGGCAGCACGTCGGCGAGGATGCCGCGCTCGGCGCAGCGCGCGTGCGGTGCCGGCGCCGATCGCCGCGATGCGCGTGCCCGCGAGCGAGCGCGCGTCGCCGCGCGGGTGCGCGCCGTCGTCGAGGCGCTCGAACAGTCCGGCGACGCCGTTGGCGCTGGTCAGGCAGATCAGGTCGTACGGCGTCGGGTCGAGCGTCGCGTGACCTGGATCCGCCAGCTGGCGCACGCGGATCACGGGCGCCTGGATGACGTCGGCCCCGAGCGCTTCGAGTCGCTGCGCGAGCCCGCTGGCCTGGGCGCGCGCGCGGGTCACGGCGACCGTGCGCTCCTCGCAGCGGTCGCTCGGGCAGCCACGCGAGCTCCTCCGCGAGCGCGGCCACGGCTCCGACGACGGTGATCGACGGCGCGCGGACCCGCTCGCGGCGCGCGCGTCTCCGCGATCGTCCCGAGGGTCGCGCTGACGGTGCGCTGGGCGGGCAGCGTGCCCGCTTCGACGACGGCGGCCGGCTCGGACGCGGGGCGCCCGGCGTCGATCAGCGAGCTGGCGATCTGCTCCAGCCGGCGCACGCCCATGTAGAAGCACGAGCGTGCCCGGGAACGCGGCGAGCGCGTTCCAGTCGACGCCGCCTCCTCGCCATTCCCGCCGGTCTGCGCGCCGTCCGTCTGCGCGCGCCGTCCTCGCGCGTTGCCCGGTGACGAGCGCGACCGCGCTGCGAGCCCGCGGTGGGTGACGGGGATGCCGGCGTAGGCGCTCGCGGCGACGCCCGCCGTGACACCGGGCACGACCTCGAACTCGATGCCGGCTGCGCGCAGCGTGAGCGCCTCCTCGCCGCCGCGTCCGAACACGAACGGGTCGCCGCCCTTCAGGCGCACGACGTCGCGGCCCGCCTGCGCGCGCTCGATCATCAGCGCCTCGGTCTGCTCCTGCGGCACCGACGGCCCGCCGCCCTCCTTGCCCACGAACAGCAGCTCCGCGTCGGCGCGCGCGCCGTCGAGTGCCGTGCTCGGGATCAGGCGGTCGTACAGGATCACGTCGGCACTCGCGATCAGCTCGAGCGCGCGCGCGGTCAGCAGGCCGGGGTCGCCGGGGCCGGCGCCGACCAGGTACACCGTGCCGCTCACCTCGCCGCCATCTCCTCTGCCTGCCGCAGCAGCTCCGCGCCCCCGGCCGCGCTCAGCCGCTGCGCCATCTCGCGTCCGAGCGCCTCGGGGTCGCGGATCGAGCTAACCGAAGCCGGAGACACGCGCCTTCGGCGCGAATCCCCGTTTCGGCCAGCACGTCGCTGACCCACGCCGAGCCGTCGGGAAGCCCGACCCACGCGCGCAGGCGCAGGCCGTCGCCGCCCGTGGGCACGGCGTGCGCCCCCAGCGGCGTGTGGCAGCTCGCGTCGAGCTCGCGCGCGAGCGCGCGCTCGGCGAGCAGGCACGCGAACGCGTCGTCGTCGGTGATCGCCGCCACGGCCTCGTGTGTGCGCACATCGTCGGCGCGCCCCTCGAGTGCGAGCATGCCCTGGCCGGGCGCCGGCACGAAGCGCTCGGCGTCGAGCGCGCCGCCGGCCTCGGCCTCGCGTCCGAGGCGCTGCAGCCCGGCGCGCGCGAGCACGATCGCGTCGAGGCGCTCGCGCGGGTCGCCGAGCTTGCGCAGGCGCGTGTCGACGTTGCCGCGGATCGGCACGACCTCGAGGTCCTCGCGGACGGCGCGCAGCTGCGCGAGGCGGCGGATGCTGCTCGTGCCCACGCGCGCGCCCGCGGCGCAGCTCGTCGAGGCGCGCTCGCTCCGCACAGCACGTCCTCGGACGCCGCGCGCGCGGGTGCGCCCAGCAGCGCGAGCCCCGCGGCCAGCTCGCCGGGGACGTCCTTGGCGGAGTGCACCGCGAGGTCGATCTCGCCGGTCGCGCAGCGCGTCCTCGAGCTCGGCGACCCAGCGGGACTTGTCCTGCGCGCCGCGTCGCCGCGGTCGCCGCCGGTCCGCTGACGATCGGCACGATCTCGCGCCGCCGAGCAGCGCCGGCGACCAGCTCGGCCTGGGCCAGCGCGAGCGCGCTGCGCCGCGTCCCGATCCGCATCAGCGCGGCGAGCTGCCACCGGGGCTGGAGCGGCGCTGGCGCAGGTCGTGCACCTCCGCCAGCTCCGCCGGGCGCCGTCGCGCTGCTGCCCCTCGGGGTGCTCGTCCGCGTCCTCGCGCAGCCCGAACAGCTCGCGCACGAGCTCGAGGCTCGCGTGGCCGCGATCGTCGCTGAGGCTGCGCAGGCGGATCGTCGGCTCGTGCAGCAGGCGGCTCATGACCGCGCGCGCGATCGCCTCCACGCGCGCGAGGTCGCGCGCGGAGGCGGACTCCCAGCGCCCGGAGTTCTCGGCGAGCACCTGCTCGACGATGCGAGTCGCCGTGCGCGCGCAGCGCGCTGATGGTGGGCAGCGCGTCGAGCTGGCCGAGCCAGCGGGCGAAGCGCTGGATCTCCTCCTCGACGATCTCGAGCGCCCGCGGCGTCTCCTCGGCGCGCGTGCTGAGGTTGCGCGCGACGACCGCCTGCAGGTCGTCGATGTCGTACAGGGTGACGCCGTCGAGCTCGCCGCACGCCGGGTCGACGTCGCGCGGCACGGCGATGTCGATCAGCAGCAGCGGCCGCCTCCGCTCGCCGCGCTCGGCCATCACCAGCTCGAGCTCCTCGCGCCCGACGATCGGATGCGGCGAGGAGGTCGAGGAGAGCACGATGTCGGCCTGCACCAGCTGGTCGGGGAGCCTGTCGAGTCCGACGACCGAGCCGCCGAAGCGCTGTGCGAGGCTGAGCGCGCGGTCGGCGTGGCGGTTGGCGACGAAGATCGTGCCCGCGCCCTGCTCGGAGAGCGCGCGCGCCGTCAGCTCGCTGGTCTCGCCTGCGCCGAGGATCACGACGTGGCGGTCCTCGCAGGTCGCCGAGCACGCTGAGCGCGAGATCGACGGCGACCGAGGAGACGCTCACGCGGCTGGAGCCGATGTCGGTCTCCGAGCGCACGCGCTTGCCGGTCGGCGAGCGCGGCCGCGAACAGGCGGTTGGAGAGCGGTCCCGGTGCAGCCCGCGCGCATCGCGGCTTCGTGGGCGCGGCGCACCTGGCCCTGGATCTCGGCCTCGCCGACGATCATCGACTCGAGGCCCGCGGTGACGCGGTAGAGCTGGCGTGCGGCGTCGCAGTTGCGCGGCGAGTAGATCGCGTCGGCGAGCTCGGTCGGGCGGATCTCGGCGCGACGCGCGAGCAGCCCGAGCACATCGGCCTCCGCGCGCACCGGATCGCCCACCACGAGGTAGACCTCGGTGCGGTTGCAGGTGGAGATCACGACCGCCTCGCGCACCTCCGCGGTGGCGGTCGCCTGCCGTGCGAACTCGCTCGCCTCGCCCTCGCTGAACGCGAGCCGCTCGCGCAGCGCCACCGGCGCCGTCTTGTGCGAGATGCCGAGCGCGAGCAGCTCGCTCATGCCGGCGCTGACTCTCGCTCGTGGTCGTGATCGGTGAGCGTTCGCGGGTGTCGGCGCGCGCGGCTGGCTCCCTGCCCTCCGGGGACGATCGGGCATGCTCAGCAGCTCGCCGAGGTCGCGCTCGATGCGGCTCAGGCGGATCGCCATGATCGCGACGTAGATCAGCACGATCACGAACAGCACCACGTATGCGCCGGCCACGTACTTGCCGGCCGTGTGCAGCGGCAGCGCCGGGATCTCCGCGATGAGTGCCGCGGGCGTCACAGCGCCGAGCCTCCGCTCGCACGCGCGGGCACGCTCGTGACGTGCGTCAGCGACGGCGCGGCGCTGCGCGCGCGCGTCGGCGTCCCGGCCGTCTCGCCCGACAGGCGCCGGCGCAGCGCGCGCAGCTGTGCGCGCGTGTGCTTGGCGGTCAGCTCGTACTTGCACAGCGTCGCGAACAGCAGCGCCATCGCGAGCAGCGAGACGAGGAACGTCAGCGCCATCGGGCCGGGCAGGTTGGAGGTGCTGCCGAGCACGCGCGGGTGCAGGTAGGCGGTCGACAGCCGCACGGCGATGAAGTTCATCGGCACGAACGCGCCGGCGGTGATCGCGAACACCGACGCGTAGCGCGCCTGGCGCTCGGGGTCCTCGATCGCGAAGCGCAGCGGCTGGTAGGTCGCGTACAGCAGGAAGACGATCAGGAACGACACGAGCGTCGGCTCGCTCCACACCCACCAGTGTCCCCACGAGCCCTTCGCCCAGATCGAGCCGGTGATCAGCGTGCCGACGGCGAAGATCAGGCTCATGTGGATCACCACGTAGGAGCGCATGTCCCAGCGCGGGTCGCGCGTGCGCAGGTGCTGGATCGCGAGCAGGCCGCCGAGCACGAAGCCGCACAGCGCGACGATCGCGAGCGGCACGTGCACGTAGAAGATCTTCTGCAGGAAGCCCTGTTCGGCTTCCAGCGGCGCGTAGAAGAACACGAGCGCCGAGCGCAGACCGCCACCGCGACGACGGTGGTGATGCTCAGCGTGCGCAGACCCTTGCCGTACATGGCTTATCAGTCCTCCAGGAGGAAGTCGAACAGGGCGTAGGCGATCAGCCCGAACACCAGATCATAGAGGCCGAGCGTCAGCAGCCAGCGCAGCGCCGGCGCCGCCGGGTGGGCGTGCACGAGCAGCGGCGAGATCGCGCGCGCGCCGCCGATCACGATCGGCACGAGCAGCGGCAGCGCGAGCAGCGGCCCGAGCAGGTCGCGCGCGCGGGTCTGCACGGCCAGCGCGGCGACGAGCGTGCCGATCACCGCGACGCCGAGGTCGCCGAGCGCGAGCATCGCGAGCAGCCCGGCAGCGCGGGGCCGAGCGGCGGCGCCGAGCAGCAGCAGCGCGAAGGCCGGCACGGCGACGAGCTCGAGCACGACGAGGTAGGCGAGCAGCGTCAGCGCCTTGGCGACGAGCATCGCGCTGCGGTCGACCGGGCGCGAGCAGGAAGCCGTCGAAGCCGCCCTGGTCGGCGTCCGCGACGAACAGCCGGTTGACGCCGAGGATCGCCGCGAACAGCAGCGTCACCCACAGGATGCCGGCGGCGAGGTCGCCTTCGACGCTGCTGCGGTTCAGCGCGAAGTGGAAGACGACGAACGTCGTCACCGCGAACAGCGACATGCCGGGGACGGACTCCAGCGTGCGCAGCTCGACGAGCAGCTCCTTGCGCAGCAGCGCGCCGACCGTGCGCCACATCCGACCGCGCGCACGCTGCGCGCCGGCTGGCGCGATGCTCGGGCGCTGACCTCGCTGACTGGGACGCGCTCACCGGTACAGCTCCGCGATCTCGTCGCGGTCGACGTCGCCGGCGGCGCGCAGCAGCACCGGGCGCCCGCCGCGCAGCCCGAGCACGAGGTCCGCCTCGGCGAGGCCGCCGCCGGGGTCGTGGCTGCAGATCACGCGCGTGCGCCGCGACGCGCGCGCCGATCAGCGGCGCGACGAGCTCGACGGCGGCGGGGTCGAGGTTGGAGTGGGGCTCGTCGAGCAGCAGCAGCTCGGGGTCGTGCAGCACGGCGCGCGCGATCGGCCACGCGCTGGACCATGCCGCGCGAGAGCGTCCGCAGCGGCTCGTCGCGCGCGCCGCGCCATGCGCGACGGCTCCAGCAGCTCGCGCGACGCGCTCCTCGCGCGACGCCGTGCAGGCGCGCGTGGAAGCGCAGGTTCTCGCGCGCGGTCAGCTCGCGGTACAGCAGCGGCTCGTGGCCGAGCAGGCCGACCCGGCCGCGCACCGCCCAGGCCTCCTCGGGCAGCTCGCGCCCGAGCACGCGCACGCGCGCCGGCGTGCGGGCGCAGCAGCGTGGCGAGCACGCGCAGCAGCGTCGTCTTGCCGGCGCCGTTGGGGCCGAACACGACGAGCGTCTGGCCCTCCGCGAGCGACAGCGAGACGTCGCTGAGCGCCTCCCGTTCGCCGTAGTGCCGAGACAGCCCCTCGAGCTCGAGCGCGGGCACCGCTCAGGCTCTCGACACCTGCAGCGCGTGCGCGCTCTGCGCCCGCGCGATCAGCTCGCGCACCGCCGTCGCTCCGCCGTCGCCGTCGCGCAGCAGCGCGATCGGGTCGGGGTCGCCGTCGACGATCCCCTCGAAGAACTCCTTGCGGTCCTGGTAGGTCGGCAGCGTGCCCTTCGCCCAGCCGCGCACCTCGTTGAGCAGCACCGCCAGCCGCGCGTAGGGCTCGCCGAACTGGTCTTCGATCTCGCGCTTCATGCGCTTGGCGAGCGCCGGCGAGGCGCCGGCGGTGGAGATCGCGATCGCCAGCGGGCTCGATGCGCACGATCGCCGGCAGGATGAAGTTGCACAGCGGCGGCACGTCGACGACGTTGACGAGCATCGCGCGGCGCTCGGCGTCGTCGTACACCGCGATGTTGACGTCCGTGTCGTCGGTCGCGGCGATCACCATGAACGCGCCCTCGAGGTCCGCCGCGCCCGCGTACTCGCGCCGCTCCCAGCGGATCGAGCCCTCGCGCGCGTACTCCTCCAGCGCCGGCGCGGCCTCGGGCGCGATCAGCGTGACCTCGCCGTCGCAGGCGAGCAGCCCCTCGACCTTCTCCAGGCCGATCTCGCCGCCGCCGACCACCAGGCAGCGCCGGCCGGTGAGCTTCAGGCAGGCGATGTAGAAGGGGGTGTCGAGCATCCCCTGCACGCAGCTCTGGTCGCAGATCCCCCTGCGCAGCTGGCAGACGCACTCCTTGCCAGCGTAGGCCTGGGCGGGCATGGTCAAAGGTGTAGCCGTGCACCGGCCGCGCTGGCAGCCCGCGCCCGAACGCCCGCGCGCCCATGCGCGCGAGTGCCACCGCGCCCTCGCGCCACGCGTGCTCGCGGTCGGACTCGCGTGCGGAGCGGAGCTTGGCGACGGTGTGCATCGCCTTCGCGCTGGTCGCGTCGTACGGTCCCCACCACAGGCCGCGCATCGCCGGTGGGTCCCACGTGATCAGCTTCTCCTGCGCGCATGCGCGCAGCCCGGCCTGTCCGAGCGTGCGGCCGAGGCCGCCGCCGGCGGCCGCGCCCCACGGGCCGCGCGAGACGGTCGGGCCCGGCAGGTGGTCGTTGAGCCACACCATCCCCGCGTGCAGCTCGCGCGCGATTCGGATGCCCTGGTAGCGGTCGGTGGTCCACACGGACGCGCCGAGGCCGTAGTCGCCGTCGTTGGCCGCGCGATCGCCTCGTCGATCGAGTCGACCGGCACGACCACGAGCACGGGTCCGTCGATCGGCTCGCGCATTATCGCGCATCTCGCTGCTGACGCCGGTGAGGACCGCGGGCGCGTAGAACGCGCCCGTGCAGCCGGGCGGGCTGACGTGGGCCGCCGCAGTGCAGGTGCGCGCCCTGCGCGACGGCCTCCTCGACGAGCGCGCCGACGTGCTCGGCGCGCCGCGCCGACGCCAGCGGCCCGACCTGCACGCGCGGGTCGGCGGGATCGCCGACGGTGAGCGCGCGCGCGCCGCCCACGAGCCCCGCGAGGAAGCGCTCGTAGACCTCGCGCGCGACGTACACGCGCTCGATCGAGCCGCGCGCCTGTCCGGCGGCGGCGCAGCCGGCCCACAGCGCGCCGGCGATCGCGCGGCGCAGGTGGGCGTCGGCGAGCACGAGCATCGCGTCCTTGCCGCCGAGCTCGACGGTGACCTCCTTCTCGCGCGAGACGCACGCACGCGCGACCACGCGCCCGACCGCGGGCGAGCCGGTGAACAGGACCTTGCCGACCGGCGCCTGCGCGAGCGCCACGCCGACGTCGGCGCCACCGTGCGCGATCTGCACGAGGCCCTCGGGCAGGCCCGCGCGCGCGAGCACGCGCGCGATCCGCTCGCCCGCCAGGCACGCGCGCCCGGCGGGCTTGAAGACGACGCCGTTGCCGGCCAGCAGCGCTCCCGCGATCTGCCCGAGCGGCTGCGCGAACGGCGCGCTGCCGGCGCCGATCACGCCGACCACGCCGTAGGGCTCGAACGCGATGCGCGCGCGCTTGGCGAGCGTGAGCGAGCGGTTGATCCCGACGCGCCGGGCGCTCAAGCAGCTCGGCGCCGTCCTCGGCGATCCACTTCAGCGCGTCGATCGCGGCGAGCAGCTCGAGCGCCGCGACCTCTGCACGCGGTCGGCCCTGCTCGCGCGCGATCACCTCGACGCAGCTCGTCGAAGTCGTCGATCACCGCCTGCGCCATCCGGCCCATGTAGCGCGCGCGGTCCTGGACGCGCAGGAGCGCCCACAGCGGCTGCACCTTGGCGACGGCCTCCACCACCGCGTCGATATGCGCGGGTGGCGTGACCCTCACGCTGCCGAGCACCGCGCCGGTCGCCGGGTCGCGAGCCGTGAGCTCGCGTTGCGCGGCGGTCTCGTCTGGCGAGGACCGCGTCTCGCTCGGTGGTGCGCTCATCGCCCGCCGATTATCGCGGCTCAGAGCCGCGCGCCCGGCGAATTCGCTGCAGGCGCTCCGCGAGCTCCGCCTCGGCCTCGTCGGGCTCGTAGAAGCGCGCGCCCGCGACCGTCGCCGGCAACAGCTCCTGTGGCGAGAGGTGCCCCGGGTGCGCGTGCGGGTTGTCATAGCTCGCGAGGGGGGTGGACGGGCTCCCGTCCTGGTCGGTCGCGCGCAGATCGGCCAGCGGGCCGACCGATCGAAGATCGGCCAGCAGCCAGCCCGGCACCGCACCGGCGCCGTGCTCGCGCACGTGGCGCTCGGCCGCCGACAGCGCGACCCCGGCGGCGTTTGACTTCGGCGCCAGCGCCAGGTAGATGGCCGTCTGTGCGAGCGCGTAGCGCGCCTCCGGCAGCCCCACGTGCTCGACGGCCTGCGCGGCGGCGGTCGCGAGCGACAGCGCGTGCGGGTCGGCGTTGCCGATGTCCTCGGAGGCGAGGATGATCATCCGCCGCACGATAAAGCGCGGATCCTCGCCACCCTCGAGCATCACCGCGAGGTAGTACAGCGACGCGTCCGGGTCGGAGCCGCGCGTCGCCTTGATCCATGCGGAGATGTAGTCGTAGTGGCGGTCGCCGCCCTTGTCGTACAGAACGGCGCGGCGCTGCAGCGCATCCTCCACGCGCGCGAGCGTGACGCGCTCCTCGCCGAGCTCGGCGGCCGTCGCCGCGCCCAGCTCGAGCGCGTTGAGCGCCGTGCGCGCGTCGCCTTCGCTGCGCGCTGCGAGGAACTCGATGGCGTCGTCATCGACCGGCAACGGCGCGCTGTCGGCGTCGCGCGCACCGGCCGCGGCGTGGCGCAGCACCCGCGCCACCTCCTCGGTCCTGAGCGCGTGCAGCGCATAAACGCGCACACGCGACAGCAGCGCCCCGTTGACCTCGAACGCGGGGTTCTCGGTCGTGGCGCCGATCAGCGTCACGAGCCCGTCCTCGACCGCCGGCAGCAGCGCATCCTGCTGGGCCTTGTTGAAGCGGTGGATCTCGTCGAGGAACAGCACCGTCTGTACGCCGCTCGTTTCGCGCCGGTGCGCGGCGCGCTCGATCACCGCACGCACCTCCGGCGCGACCGGCGGCGACGGCGCTCAGCTCCTCGAACGCCGCCCCCGAGTGCTCCGCGACGATCCGCGCCAGCGTCGTCTTGCCGGAGCCGGGTGGACCATAGAGAACCATTGAGTGTGGCCGCGCCTGCTCGATCGCGGTGCGCAGCGCCGAGCCCGCGCCGAGCAGATGCGACTGCCCGACGAACTCGGCGAGGCCGCGCGGGCGCATCCGCACCGCCAGCGGACGCGCGTCGTCGTGCCCTCCACGCTCGCCGCCACTACGACGTTTGGCCATATTCGCGGTTGCATCTTTAGCCAGATCGTCGTGGGAATCGCTATCGAAAAGGGTATCCACCTAGGTGAGTATCGCTCGCGCACGATCCGGCCCGCGAGGCGGGGCGCGCAGGGCTATCCTCGCCACCCGTCGAACGTATAGATTGCGTGAAGGAAATTGACAACCCCCGACGCCACCCGAATCGAAGGTCCAGCAGTTGAGTGCAAGCGCCGCTGAGCTACGGCCTTCGGGTGCAGACGGCCTCGGTTTCCTCGACGTCGGGGGGGACATCGTCGGCGCGCTCGCCGCTGCAGCTCTTCTGGCGCAGGCTGCGCCAGGACCGCGTGGCGCTGATATCGCTCGCGTTCATCGTGTTCCTGATCGTGATCGCGGTCGCGGCGCCGCTCGTCGTCAGCCTGCTCGGTCTGCCCGGGCCCTACGTGCAGAACCTCAACCTCACAGACTCGTTCGGCTCGCCGCTCGGGCCGAGCGGGGCCCATCCGTTCGGGGTGGACCAGCTCGGCGAGGACGTCATGTCACGGGTGATCTACGGCACGCGCGTCTCGCTCGAGGTGGGGATCATCGGCACCGCGGATCTCGACCGTGATCGGGGTCACGGTCGGCATGGTCGCCGGCTTCTACCGCGGCTGGGTCGACATGGTGCTGTCGCGTTTCATGGACATCGTGCTGTCGATCCCGATCCTGCTGCTCGGGATCGGGCTGGGCGCGGCGTGCGCCGTGCGGGGGTGCATCAAAGGCGCCGTGCAGCCGGGCGTCACGACGATCATCTTCATCATCTGCGTGGCGACGTGGCCGTATGTCGCCCGCATCGTGCGCGGGCTCGTGCTGTCGATGCGCGAGCGCGAGTTCGTCGAGGCCTCGCGCGCGCTCGGGGCCTCAGACCTGCGGATCATGTTCAGGGAGATCCTGCCCAACCTCGCCGCCCCGATCATCGTCTACTCGAGCCTCTGATCCCGACGAACATCCTGCTCGAGGCCGCGCTCTCGTTCCTCGGCGTCGGCGTGCGCCCGCCGACCGCCAGCTGGGGGGCGATGATCGCGCAGGCGGCGCCGATCTTCAACACCGCGTGGTGGTTCATGGTCTTTCCAGGCGTCGCGCTCGTGCTGACGGTCCTGGCATTCAACTTGCTGGGCGACGGGCTGCAGGACGCCCTGAACCCGAGGAACGCCCGATGAGGGCAATCGATACACAAACACAGGAGGCGTCTTGATGAGGTCGATCAGATCGGTCGCAGCCGCTGCGCTCGTGGCCGGGCTCGCGCTGTTGCTGGCCGCGTGTGGGTCAAGCAGCACGACCAGCACAACCAGCAGCTCGAGCAGTCCCGCCAGCAGTGCCAGCGCCGCGCTCAGCACGGGCGGCTACAAAAGCCCGCTCACCGAGTCGCTGAGACCGGCAAGCGCGGAGGGGCGCTGACGGTGCTCCAGGAAATCGACTTCGAACACCTCGATCCGGGCATCGCCTACTTCTCGGTCGACTACGCCGTCGTGTTCGCGACGCAGCGCCCGCTGTACTCGCAGCAAGCCGAACTCGACCGAAGCGACGCCCGACATGGCCGAAGGGGCGCCGGAAGTCAGCAGTGACGGCAAGACGGTGACGGTGCACCTGAAGGAAGGCGTTCACTTCAGCCCGCCGGTCAACCGCGAAGTGATCGCCGAAGACGTCGCCTACGCGATCGAGCGCGGCGCCAACCCGAACGTGGCGAACCCGTACCTCCAGTCCTACTTCAAAACGGTCGAAGGCATTCCGACGGCGACGGGCGGACCGGTAAAGGGCATCGAAACGCCCAACAAGCACGAGATCGTCTTTCACCTGACAGAACCGAATGGCCAGCTCGTGGCTGACGCGCTTGTGCTGCCGCTGACGGCGGCGGTGCCGAAGGCATACGCCGAAAAGTTCGACAAGAACAAGCCGTCGAACTACGCCGCCTACGAGGTCGCGACGGGTCCGTACATGCTCAAGAACAACGCCGAAGGCAAGGTCCTCGGCATCGGCTACATCCCCGGCAAGTCGGCGACGCTCGTGCGCAACCCGAACTGGAACGCGAAGACGGACTACCGGCCCGCGTACCTGAACGAAATCGACGATCAAGATCGGCGGCACGAGCGCGGTCATCGGGCGCCAGGTGCTGGAAGGCACGGACATCGTCCAGAACGAATCGCAGGTCGCGCAGTCGGCCGTCAGGCTCGCCGCCGAAAAATACAAGATCGCAGCTGCGAGATCTCACCGGGCGCTGGGGCGCACTACATCGGCGTCAACAACAAGGTCGGCGCCGTTCAAGAACGTCGACCTGCGCAAGGCGTTTTGGGCGGCGCTCGACCGTCAGTCGATGGACAAGGCCCGCGGCGGCGAACTCGTCACGACGGTCGCCACGCACTTCATCTACCCGACGATCCACGGCTTCGAACAGGCCGGTGGCACGAAGGGGCCGCAGGGGCCGCAGTTCGACTTCAACGAGTACCCCGAAGGCAACACGAAGATCGCCGAAAAGTACATCAAGCTGGCCGGCTACCCGAGCGGGAAGTACACGGGCGGCGAAACGATCACGGTCGTCGGTGCGACGGGCAACCCGGCCGAACAGGACGCCGAAATCGTCGAGCAGACGCTGAAGAACCTCGGCTTCACCGTCAAGTTCACGCTCGTCGAAGCCTCGACGATGTACGCGAAGTACTGCAACGTCCCCAAAGAAGAGATCACCGTGTGCCCGAGCGTCGGCTGGATCGCCGACTTCGCGGACCCGCAGACGGTGCTCAACATCACGTTCAACGGCAAATTCATCAACGCCACCGGCAACGTCAACTGGGGGCAGACGAACGTGCCGAAGATCAACGCGGCGATGACAGCCGCAGAGAACGTGGTAGGCAACGAAGCGCGCGCCAAGGCGTGGGCGAAGATCGACGAAGAACTGGTCGAAGACGCGGCCGCGATTCCGTTCGACTGGGACAAGCAGGCGAGCATCGAGGGCAGCGGCGTCAACGGCGTCGGCGACATCTGGGATGTCGGCGAGTGGGACTACAGCTACACCTCGCTGAAGTAGCCGTGAGCGGCATGAGGGGGCCTCGCTTCCCGCGGGGTCCCCTCAGCCGCGCTTCGCGTCCCATATCCGTCCTTCACGCCAGCAGAGACATGCCTCCGACTCCAGACCACCTCTCAACGATCGCCGCGGCTCGCGCGCTCGCGCGGTGGCGCACATGATCCGCTACATCATCCGGCGCCTGTTGATCGGCGTGCTGATCCTGATGATCGTGTGCGCGCTGACGTTCGTGTTCTTCCGCGTGCTGCCGACCGGCAATCCCGCGCTGCTGCGGGCAGGGCGAGATCCGCAGACAAAATCTCATCAAGGAGATCGAAGGCGTCCTCGGGCTCAACAAACCCCTGATCGTGCAGTTCTGGGACTACATGAAGGCATTCTTCCTGCACTTCAACCTCGGCTACAGCTACTACAGCCAGGAGTCGGTCAGGGCGCTGATCGCCGAACGGCTGCCCGCCACGCTCTCGCTCACGGTCGGCGCGGCGGTGCTGTGGGTGCTCGGCGGCCTCAGCGTCGGGATCATCTCGGCCCTGCGTCGTCACTCGATCGTCGACCGCCTGTCGATGGGCACGGCGCTGCTGCTGCTCTCGGTCCCGGAATTCTGGCTCGGCTTCGTGATGCTGCTGCTGTTCGCCAACGACATCGGCAAATTCAAGATCCTGCCGGGAGCCGGCAGCTACGTGGGGCTCACATACGACCCGTGGAAGTGGTTCACCTCGCTGATCATGCCGTGGATCGTGCTAGCCGCCGGCTCGGCCGCCGTGTATCGCGCGGCTGATGCGCGGCAGCCTGCTCGAGACGATGCGCGAGGACTACATCCGCACCGCGCGCGCGAAGGGCCTGCGCGAACGGGCGGTCGTGCGCCAGGGCGTGCGCTCGGCGATCAACCCGATCGTCACCCTGCTGGGCTTGGAAATCGGCGTGCTGCTGGGTGGCGCGGTGCTCGTGGAGACGGTGTTCAACATCCCCGGCATCGGCGTGGAGAACTTCAAAGCGATCCAGTCATCGGACTTCCCTGTGGTACAGGGCACCGTGCTGCTCGCGTCCGCTTTCATCATCGTCGCGAACATCGTCGTCGACATCGCCTACGCGTACCTCGATCCACGGGTGCGCTACTCGTGAGCGCGTCGGAGCCGCTGCTTCGGGTGGAGGACCTGCGCGTCGAGTTCCCTACCGAGGACGGCCTCGTGCACGCGGTCGACGGGATCACCTACCAGGTGTTCCCGGGCCGCACGCTCGGGATCGTCGGCGAGTCGGGATCGGGCAAGACCGTCTCCTCGCTGACCACCCTCGGCCTCACGCGGCGCCAGGGCGCGCGCATATCCGGGCGGATCCTGTTCGACGGCCAGGACCTCTGACGCTCTCCGAAGAGCAGCTGCGCGCGATCCGCGGCAACGAGATCGCGATGATCTTCCAGGACCCGCTGTCTGCGCTGCACCCGCTCTACAAGGTCGGCCGCCAGCTGACCGAGGCGGTGCGCGCGCACCGCGACGTCTCCAAGGCCGCAGGCCCGCGCTCGCGCCGTCGAGCTGCTGGGCCTCGTCGGCATCCCCGACCCGGCCCGTCGCATCGACCAGTACCCGCACGAGTTCTCCGGCGGCATGCGCCAGCGCGTGATGATCGCGATGGCGCTCGCGAACGAGCCCAAGCTGCTGATCGCCGACGAGCCGACGACGGCGCTGGACGTGACCGTGCAGGCGCAGATCCTGGCGCTGATGGAACGCCTGCAGCGCGAGCTCGGGATGGCGATCGTGATCATCACCCACGACCTCGGCGTGGTGGCCGAGATGGCCGACGACATCGCGGTGATGTACGCGGGGCGGATCGTCGAGACGGCGTCGGCCGAGCGGCTGTTCGCGGCGCCCGAGCACCCCTACACGTGGGGCCTGTTGAAGTCGATCCCGCGCCTGGACGCGCCGCGCGACGAGGCTCTCGTGCCGATACCCGGGACGCCGCCGAGCCTGATCAATCCCCCCTCGCGGCTGTCACTTCCATCCGCGCTGCCCCTACGCGCAGCCCGACCACGCGCGCATCGACCCGGCGCTCGAGCCGGTCCCAGACGAACGCGAGCACCACGTCGCGTGCCTGCTGGACTCGCAGACGCGCAAGCGCCTGTGGGCGCAGCTGCAGGCCGGCGAGACGCCCGAGCAGGCGCTCGCCGCGGTGGCACCCGAGGAGGGCGAGCTCTCGTGAGCGCCCCGACGCCGGAGCCGCCGCCCGTCTCGGCCTTCGGCGAGTCCTCCGCCCCGACGTCGACGCGGACCCCCGCCGGCGGCGCGCTCGTGCGCGTGCAGAAGCTCGTCAAGCACTTCCCGATCTCGCGCGGGATCATCATCCAGCACAAGGTCGGCGCGGTTCAGGCCGTCGACGACGTGAGCTTCGAGATCAAACGCGGCGAGACGCTCGGGCTCGTGGGCGAGACCGGCTGCGGCAAGAGCACGACCGCGCGGCTGATCACGCGCCTGCTCGAGGCGACCTCGGGGCAGATCGACTTCGACGGCGAGGACATCACGCATCTGAAGGGCGCGGCGCTGAAGGCGGTCAGGCGCGAGGTGCAGATGATCTTCCAGGACCCGTACTCCTCGCTGAACCCGCGCAAGACGATCGGCTCGATCATCGGCGAGCCGTTCGCGATCCACGGCATGCTCAAGGACAAGGGCGAGCGCAAGCGCGAGGTGCAGCGGCTGATGGAGACAGTCGGGCTGAACCCCGAGCACTACAACCGCTATCCGCACGAGTTCTCCGGCGGGCAGCGCCAGCGCATCGGCGTGGCGCGCGCGCTCGCGCTCGAGCCGAAGCTGCTGATCGCCGACGAGCCGGTGTCGGCGCTGGACGTCTCGATCCAGGCGCAGGTGCTGAACCTGCTGCGCGACCTGCAGCGCCGGCTCGGTCTGACGATCGTGTTCATCGCCCACGACCTGTCGGTGGTGCGCCACATGTGCGACCGCGTGGCGGTCATGTACCTCGGCAAGATCGTCGAAATCGGCTCGAGCGACGAGCTGTATGACTTTCCCCGCCACCCCTACACGGGAGCGCTGCTCGCGGCGGTGCCGCTCGCCGACCCCACCCGCCACGGCGAGCAGCGGCGGATCCTCGGCGGCGACGTGCCGAGCCCCGCCAACCCGCCGCCGGCCTGCCGCTTCCACACCCGCTGCCCGAAGGCGCAGCCGCTGTGCTCGCAGCAGGAGCCGCCGCTCGAGGACAAGGGCTCCGGCACGCTCGTCGCCTGCCACTACCCGCTCAGCCGCGAGGAGGTCGTGGAGATGGGCGTACGATCTGCGCGATGAGCCCGAACTCGCCGGGCGCGGAGGCCGAAGAGCTGCTCGCAGCGCCTGATCCGCTTCAACACCGTCAACCCGCCCGGCAACGAGCGCGCCGCGCAGGAGTACCTCGCCGCCCATCTCGAGCAGGCCGGGCTTCGAGTGCGAGCTGCTGGGCGCGGAGCCTGAGCGCCCGAACCTCGTCGCGAGGCTGCGGCCAGCGGCGGCGTCCGGCGCCGGCGCGACGGCGGCTCGGGAAGCGAGTCCGGCGCCACGGTCCCACGCTGTGCTACCTCGGCCACGTCGACACGGTGCTGGCGAACGCGGCCGAGTGGACGCACGACCCGTGGTCGGGCGACATCGCCGACGGCTTCCTGTGGGGCAGGGGCGCGCTCGACATGAAGTCGCAGGTGGCGGCCGAGATCGCCGCGGCGGCGTCGCTTGCGCGCTCGGGCTGGCGCCCCGCGCGCGGCGAGCTGCTGATCGTGGCGGTCGTCGACGAGGAGACGGGCGGCTCGCTGGGGGCGGAATGGATCACGAAGACGCATCCCGAGAAGGTCCGCTGCGACCTGCTCATCAACGAGGGCGGCGGCGCCGTGTTCGAATACGAGGGCCGGCGCTGCTACGGCGTGTGCTGCGCGGAGAAGGGCGTGTTCCGCTTCAAGATCGTCACCGACGGCGTGGCGGGGCACGCGTCGATGCCCGGCATGGGCGATAACGCGCTGCTGAAGATGGGCCCGGTGCTGGAGCGCTTCGCGGCGCGCCAGCCGGCGTACAGCCCGACCGAGGAGCCGCTCGCGTTCCTGCGCGGGATCGGCGACGACCCCGACGATCTGGAGGGCTCGATCGCGCGTCTGCGGGCCGCTCGACCCGCGCCTGGCGATCATGTTCGAGCCGATGCTCGGCGTCACGTTCACGCCCACGCGGATCACCGCCTCGGAGAAGATCAACGTGATCCCGAGCCGCGCGGAGCTGAAGGTCGACTGCCGCGTGCCGCCCGGCCTGGGTGAGCGCGAGGTGCGCGAAGGACTCGCCGAAGTGCTGGGCGAGCCGGGTTCGCAGGCCGGTCCGGCGTGGCGGATCGAGTTCACCGAGCAGGTCGTCGGCAACCGCTCGCCGGTGGCCTCGCCGCTGATGGACGCGATCTCGGGCGTGGATCGCCGAGCAGCGACCCGGGCGCCGAGGTCGTGCCGGTCGTGCTCCCCGGGCTTCACCGACTCGCGCCACTTCCGCGTGGCGTTCCCCGAGTGCGTCGCCTACGGCTTCTTCCCCCATCGCCACCAGTCGCTGCTCGAGTCCGCGCCGCTGATCCACGGCGCCGACGAGCGCATCGACGTGCGCGACCTCGCCTTCGCCACAGAGCTGTTCGCGGACCTCGCGCAGCTGCATCCTCGGCTAGCGCGTCCGGCGAGGGGCGCCTGCAGCGCTCGACAAGCGCTTGACAAGCCCGCATAATGGGGACGATGCCAAGGACGGCACAAGCGGACTGGCAAGCAGGCTGCGACACCGGCACGCGCGGGGGCGGCGCATTCGACGGCGCCGGGAGCCGCGCACACCACGGCGGGCACTCACGTGACGGCGGCCACCAACGCGGCGGCGATGGCGAAGGCGGCTCGTCCGGCACGCCTGCACCAGACGGTGGTGCCGGTCGCCGCGCCGCACGTCTCGTTCGCGCAGGAAGTGCAGAACTGGGCGCTCAACTGGGAGCCGGTGATCGCGATCCTGTTCTTCACCGCGCTGATTTTCATGATGTGGCGGATGATGAAGGTGATGCCGCGGGTCAAGCCGCAGCAGATCAAGCCGACGTCCGACCAGTCGGTGACGTTCGCGGACATCGCCGGTGTCGACGACGCGAAGGCGGAGCTGCAGGAGATCGTCGAGTTCCTGCGCGACCCGAAGGCCTTCCAGGCGCTCGGGGCGAAGGTGCCGAAGGGCATCCTGCTGCACGGTCCGCCGGGCACGGGCAAGACGCTGCTGGCGAAGGCGGTCGCGAACGAGTCGGGTGCGCAGTTCTTCGCGCAGTCGGCGGCGTCGTTCGTGGAGATGTTCGCGGGCCTCGGCGCGGCGCGCATCCGCCGCCTGTTCGCGATCGCGCGCAAGCACGAACCGGCGATCATCTTCATCGACGAGCTCGACGCCGTCGGCGGGCGCCGCGGCATGGACATCTCGGGCGAGAAGGACCAGACGCTCAACCAGCTGCTCGTGGAGATGGACGGCTTCTCCTCGAGCGGGCGTGTGGTCGTGATCGCCGCGTCGAACCTGCTCGACAAGCTCGACCCGGCGCTGCTGCGCCCGGGCCGCTTCGACCGTCAGGTGTTCGTGGTGCCGCCCGACGTCAAGGGCCGCCTCGGGGTGCTGCAGGTGCACACGCGCGACAAGCCGCTGGAGAACGTGGACCTGGGCGCTGGTCGCGCAGCAGACGAGCGGCCTGACGGGCGCCGACCTCGCGAACATCTGCAACGAGGCGGCGATCTTCGCGACGCGTCGCGGCGCGAAGAAGATCGCGCTGCGGGACTTCGACTCGGCGATCGAGCGCGTGATCGCGGGCGTGCAGTCCAGGCGCGTGCTGAACGAGCACGAGAAGAAGGTGGTGGCGTTCCACGAGGCGGGCCACGCGCTGTGCGGCGAGCTGCTGCCGTCGGTCGATCGCGTCCACCGGATCTCGATCGTGCCGCGCGGGCGCGCGCTCGGCTACACGCTCAACCTGCCCGCGGAGGATCGCTACCTGAAGACGCGCGAGGAGCTGCTCGACTACATGACGGTGCTGCTCGGCGGCCGCGTGGCCGAGCAGATCGTGTTCGGCGCGATCACCACGGGCGCCTCGGACGACCTCAAGCGCGTAGCGGAGATCTCGCACTCGATGGTGCACGACTACGCGATGGGCACCGCCGGCGTCGGGCGCTCGCCCGACGGTGACGTGAAGCTGTCGGAGCGCACGCTGCGACTGCGCGACGAGGAGCGCCAGGCGTTGATCGAGGAGGCGCGCAGGGCGGCGCAGAAGCTGATCGTGGCCCACCGCAAGCAGCTGGACGCGCTCGCGGCGGAGCTGCTCGAGCGCGAGGTGCTGGACCGCGACGCGATCGACACGATCATGGCGGGCGTGCCGCGCATGGAGCGCGCGCCGGGCATCGGCCTGCGCGTGGTGGCGGCCGCCACGGCGCATCAGCCGCCGGCGCCGCCGGCGCCGATCCGGCTTCCGGAGCCTTCCGACGGGAATGGGCCCGGGCAGCTATAGACTGCGGGTGGTGTTCAGCCGCATCGACCACATAGGCGTCGCCGTCGAGGAGCTCGAGCCGGCGCTCGAGCTCTATCGCGACAGCTTCGAGCTGCACGTGGCGCACCGTGAGGTCGTCGAGGAGCAGGGCGTCGAGGCGGTCCTGCTGGATGTCGGCGAGAACCACGTCGAGCTGCTGGCGCCGCTCGGCCCGGACACGCCCGTCGGCAAGTTCCTCGCGAGCAAGGGGCCGGGCATGCATCACGTGGCCTACCAGGTGACCGACATCGACGCGACGCTCCAGGCGCTCACGCAGGCCGGCATGCGCCTGATCGACGAGCGGCCGCGCACCGGCATCCGCGGCTCGCGCGTGGCCTTCATGCACCCCCGCTCGACCGCGGGCGTGCTCACCGAGATCGTGCAGCCGGCCGCCGGCGCGGGGGCGCACTGATGGCGCCCGCGGCTGGAGCGCGGCGCGTGACGCTCGGCTTCCAGGGCGGGCAGGTGCTGGCGCTGCGCATCTCAGAGCAGCAGCTCGCAGAGCTCAACAAAGCGCTCGGCGGCGTCGGCTGGCAGGAGCTGGAGAGCGAGGACGGTCCGGTGCGGGTAGACCTCGGCCAGGTCGTCTACGTCAGCGCAGACAGCAGCGAGCCCCGCGTCGGCTTCGGTTGAACCTCGACGAGCGGCTGCTGCGGCTGGCGCGCACGCGGGGGCACACGCCGGGTGCCGAGCGCGCGGTGGCAGGGTTCTCGCTCCTGGGCGAGCACGCGGGCGTCTGGCTGGCGATCGGTGTCGCGGGAGCGGCGCTGGACGCTGAGCGCAGGGACGAGTGGCGTAGGGCTACGGCGACGGTCGCCGCGACCTACGCCCTGAACACCGCGATCAAGCGGGTCATCGGGCGGCGCCGGCCGCAGCTGCCCGGTCTGCCGGCGTTGACGAGCACGCCGACGTCGCTGAGCTTCCCGAGCGCGCACGCTTCGACGGCATTCGCCGGTGCGCGCCTGTATTCCCGGCTGGGGCTGCCCGCCGGGCCGTTGTACGGTCTGGCGACGGGGCTCGCGGCGTCGCGCCTCTACCTCGGCGTGCACTACCCGTCGGACGTGCTGGCGGGGGTCGCGCTGGGGACGCTCGTGGCACGTCCTTGACTTGCACTTGGACACACCAACACATACTATGGACGCATGAGCCAGGCGCTGTCGACATCGGCTGAGCGCTTGGGTTGCAGCGAGCGCACGCTTCGCCGCTACGTGAACGACGGACTCCTGAGAGGACGAAGGGTGGCGCGGCGCCAGCTCGAGCTGCCATCCGCGGAGGAGCGCTACCTGGCAAGCCACTGGGAGCTGCTGCACACGCTGAGAGCGGTGCTGCGAACAGAGCGCGGTGTTCGCCTGGCGGTGCTGTTCGGCTCGACAGCCGCGGGCGAGGACGATCGCTCCTCGGACGTCGATCTCCTCATCGTTAACCGCGACCCCGCGCCGCGCGCTCTAGCCGCGCTGAAGATACGTCTGCGAGCGGCGCTCGCGAGGCCGGTCGATGTCGTCGGGCTGGAGCAGGCGGAGACGATGCCGACGCTGCTGGCGGACGTCGTGCGCGAGGGCCGGGTGCTTGTGGATCGCGACGGCCTGTGGGATGGGCTGCTCGAGCGTCGGCCGGACATATTCGCGTCGGCCGCGCGCGACGAGCAGGCGACGGCGAGACGGGCACGTGAGACGGTCGCGGCCGCGCGGGAGCGAATTGCGGCAGCCTCGTAGTCGTGTCCTCGCTCTCCAAGGGACAGCGCCGTCTCAACACGATCTTCCAGGCGATTCCAGGCGCACGCGAGCAGCTGCTCGTTGCCGTCGAAGAGTTCGATCCCGACTTCGAGCTCGACGCGTTCGTGCGTGCGGCCGGCTCGGCGGATGCGCGTGAGCGCAACAAGGTCGCGGTGGTCGAGCGCGAGTACGAGGTGCTGCTCAACTGGCTGCACGAGCTGGCCGCCCGTGCGCTCGCCGAGGGGCAGCGACTGGGGGTGCTCGAGAAGGCTTCGGGTCATCCGTGGGAGCGCTTCGCCGAACTGGGGGTCATCTCGCGAGGCGCCGCAACGCGTCTGCAGCAGGCGAAAGAGTTGCGCGACGACCTCGCGCACGCCTACCCGCCGGCGGGCTGGAGAGCTCTGCACGAGGGTGTGAAGATCCTCCTGGCCGAGCTGGACCGCTACGTTGATCGCTGCGCCGCCTGGCTGAGCGAGGAGGGCATTCTGGAAATGGAGTCGCAATGAGCACGCGCATCGGAATCGTGGGAATGCCCAACGCGGGCAAGTCGTCGCTGTTCAACGCGCTGACGAAAGCGGGGGCGGAGGCGGCGAACTACCCGTTCACGACGATCGAGCCGAACGTGGCGGTGGTGCCGGTGCGCGACGAGCGCATGGTTGCGGTGGCGGAGACGCTGGGCTCCTCGGAGATCGTGTGGGACACGGTCGACTTCCACGACATCGCGGGCCTCGTCGCGGGGGCGCACCAGGGCGAGGGGCTCGGCAACCGCTTCCTCGCGAACATCCGCGAGACGCACGCGATCGTGCACGTCGTGCGTGCGCACGGTGACGAAAACGTGATCCACCCGGACGGGCGCGTGGATCCGCTGGCGGATATAGAAACCATCGAGACGGAGTTGGCGATGGCTGACCTGGAGGCCGCTGAGCGCCGGCTGGAGCGGGTCGAAAAACAGGCGCGCGGGGGCGACCGCGTCGCCGTCGCGGAGGAGGCGTGGCTGCGCGAGGTGATCGCGGCCCTGCAGGCGGGCCGCCCGGCGCGCACCGTGCCGGTGTCCGACGACGCGCCGAACGCGGCCCGCGATCTCGGCTCGCTGACGAGCAAGCCGGTGCTGTTCGTGGCGAACGTCGACGAGGGCTCAGAGGAGGTGCCGGCGGCGGTCGCCGAGCATGCTGCGGCGCAGGGCGCGCGCGCGGTGGCGGTGTCCTCGCGCATCGAGGCGGAGCTCGCCGAGCTGGAGGACGAGGACGCGGCGGCGATGCGCGAGGAGCTCGGGGTGTCCGAGTCCGGCCTTCAGCGCGTCGTGCGCGAGGCGTTCGCGCTGCTCGAGCTGATCTCGTTCTTCACCGCCGGCGAGGCGACGATCGCGCAGTCTTGGCACCTGCGCCGCGGTCTCACCGCGTGGCATGCCGCGGGCGAGATCCACACGGACATCCAGAAGGGCTTCGTGCGCGCGGAGGTGATCGGCTGGAAGGAGCTGGTGGACGCGGGCGGCTACGCCGGCGCGCGCGAACGCGGCACGCTGCGCCTGGAGGGGCGCGACTACGTGATGGCCGACGGGGACGTGATCACGGTGAAGTTCACCCCTTGAGGTCGCGCGCGTAGTATCGCGTGCAGGCATGCTGCCGACCGAGGAAGCCATGCTCGACAACCCGGGCTACGCGTCGCTGTGCGGTGCACATGCGCGGTTTGCGCAGGTGCGCGGGCGGGCACGCCGGTATCCGGACGATGTGGCGCCGTTCCTCGCGCTGCCTTCGCCGCCGTCGCCGCAGGACTGGCGGGACGCCGCCGGTCTCGTCGCACCGGGAGGCTTCGTCGCCGGCCGTTACGGCGCCGCCGAGCTGCCGGACGGCTGGCGGGCGGTGCGGGCGTTCGATCTGGTGCAGATGATCGAGGAGCGGGTCACGGGTGTCGACTGCGCGGAGGCGATAGCGCTCGGTGCCGCAGACGTCCCGGAGATGCTCGAGCTCGTCGCCGAGACCGAGCCGGGGCCGTTTCTCGCGAGGACGGTCGAGCTCGGCGACTACCTCGGCATCCGGCGCGACGGGGCGCTCGTGGCGATGGCCGGCGAGCGCTTTCGCCTCGACGGTTGGACCGAGATCAGCGCCGTCTGCACGAAGCCGGACCATCGTGGCCAGGGGCTTGCCGCTGGGCTGGTGGGCGCGCTCATCGCCGGCATCCACGGGCGCTCGGAGCGCGCCTTCCTGCACGTCATGAGCACCAACACCGGGGCGATCCGGCTCTACGAGGCGCTCGGCTTTCGCGTGCGCCAACACGCGACGCTGACGGTCGTCACGCGCGAACAGGTCCCGGACGCTGAGGCATAGCCCCACCTCTCGAAGCGGCGCGGTTGTGTCAGCTCGGGCCCACCTCATAGAGCGGCTTGGCCGTATCAGCTCGGGTCCACCTGCAAAGCATCGCGGCGGCGTCAGCTCGCACTGCCCATCTCAGCGAGCCGCTCCGCCAGACGCTGCATCCCGAGCTCGCGCGCCGCGCGCGCGCCCGCGGCGAAGTCCGGCGAGCGATCCTGCGGCGGTGCGACCTCGATGCGCTGCAGCGTCGCGATCTGCTTGAACTTGCGCAGCAGCTCCGCGTTCTCACGCAGGGCGGCGGCGATCCGCGGGCGCATGACGGCGCTCGCCCTGACGGCGGCCGCGTCGGCGTCCTCCGTGCGCGCGTCGGCGCCGGCGGCGCTGAGGAGTGCCTCGAGCGTTCCGTGCGCGCGCAGCAGCTCCGCGGCGGTCTTCGCACCGATGCCCGGCGCGCCCGGCAGGCCGTCGGAGGGGTCGCCGCGCAGCGCGATGAAGTCCGGCACCTGCGCGGGCTCGACGCCGTAGCGCTCGCGCACCTGCTCGGGGCCGATCTCGCCGTGCTTGCCGCCCTTCAGCAGCTCCGCCACCGCCACACGCTCGGTGACCGCCCCGTACAGATCGCGGTCGCCCGTCAAAAGCAGGGCCCGCCCGCCGCGCTCCTCCTCCGCGCGCGCGAACGAGAGCATCACGTCGTCCGCCTCCAAGTCGTCGCTCGTCGCGTACGTCCAGCCGAGGCTCGCCAGCAGCGCCGGCGCCTGCTCCCACTGCGCTCGCAGCTCCGGCGGCATCGGATCGCGGTGCGCGTGGTAGGGGAGATACAGACTCACGCGATAGGTCGCCTCCTCTGCGCCCATGCACGCAACTACGCCATCCGGCGGGCACGCCGACAGGCGTGCATCATAAAAAGTCAAAATCGCGTTGACCGTGCCCAGCAGCGCGTTCACGGGCTGCCCGTCGGCGCCCACGATCGATTTGGGCAGCGCGAAGAACGACCGGTACAGCAGCCACGGGACGTCCGCGATCAGCAGTGGCGGGGTGGGCACCGGCTCAGGGTAGGCATCCGGCGCCAGCGGCGGCGGATGCCGTAGCCGGTTGTGCTGGCTCAGCCGTCGAGCATCCAGCAGTTTTCGCTCCAAACGAAGCGATTCGAGCCGCCCATCAGCGGCGTCGGCAGCGCGATCGACGCGACGTTCCCGTGCACGATCACTACGGCGCTCGCGATGGCGCGCTTCTGCGCCCGCACGCGCGCCCGCCCACCCGGTTCGCGCAGCAGGCCCGCCAGGCGCGCGTCCCAGCGCTGCGCGCACGTGCGGTGGTGCTCGGTTCCACGCAGCGACGCGTCGAGGATCCCGCACGCCCTCGCGCCGTCGCCCGCGAGCTCGGCGGTCACGAAGCGCGTCGCCGCGCTGCGCACCCACGCGATCTGCCCGGGGGCGCCCACCGAGTGCCCAGCAGATGCACCCGCCGGCACGGCCAGCGCTCCACCGGCGCTGAGGGATGCGACGCAGACAAGCGCGCCGGCTGCCGAACGAAAGCTCATATGAGCATTGTCGGCGCTCGGGCGGCGTCTCCCGAGCCGCGGACGTCGCCGAGACGCCATCGCGGACCAATGTCGTAGCGCCTCGACGCCGAGGCTACCCGCAGCCGCTCCGGCCATCATCCGGCCTGCACGCCGCCGGTCGCCTGCGTCGACGCCGTCGAGGCGGCCGGCGCCGGCGCCGGCGCGCCGCCCTGCGGGCTCGAGCTTGGCAGGGGCGCGGAAGCGGCGGGCGGGCTTTCCGCCGCGGGCGCGACAAACGCCGGCTGGCCGCTGACGTCGGGCTCGCGCCTCACGCTCGCGCCGCTCTTCACGCTGAAGTACGCCCACGTGCTCGCCAGGCCGAGGCGCGCCGCCAGTTCCGGGCCGCTCACGTGGCTGGTGCCGCGCGAGCCGAGCACCTCCGCGGCGAGGATCCGCGGCGAGGCGCCCCGCTGGAGCACCTCGATGCCGCGGAAGCTGCCCTTGACGAGGCCGCGCAGGCGCGCCGCAGCCGCGGCGAAGCCGATGCTCAGCTTCCAGCTCGAGGACTTCGTTTCATACGCGTCCGGCACGGCGCGCAGCCACGGCTCGGGCGTCGAGCCGAGGAACGAGTTCTCGTTGTTCTCCGTCATGCCGCCCGAGCTCGCGAAGTAGTACGTGATCGCCGGCTTGCCGTCGTAGAGCACCACCTGGCCCGCCGTCGCCGCCACCGCCGCGTTCGTCGCCGCCGTTTCCGCAGCGGTGCCTAGATACATCTGCGAGCGCGTGTCCGCGTACACGTCGAACCGCGAGCCGCCCTGGTCGTCCGTCAGCGCGTACGTGCGGCTCGCGATCGCCTGCGCCTCGAGCGCCGCCAGCGGCCAGCTCGACGGCATCTCCGCCGAGACCACGCCGCGCACGTAGCGTTCGAGCGGCACCGCCACCACCTTCGAGCCCTCCAGCACCTTCACGACAGGGTTCGCCGGCGCGGGGCCGAGCGTGGTGCCCATGTAGTAGTGCGCGAGGATCGCCGCATCGCTCCACCCGTGCTCGGCGTAGCCGAGCGCGCCGTCCTGGCTCATGCCCACGCCGTGCCCGTCGCCCGCGCCTTCGATCACGAGCGTCGACGCGGCCGCGGGGGCGGCGAGCAGGGCGAGCGCCGCGAGCACGCTCGCGAGCGTGGTTGTGGCGGAGGAGCGGATCGAGGGCATTGCCCACTCCAACACCGCCGCAAACGCGCGGTCGGGCCCTCTGGCCGAGTGTTCCATAGCCATTCGGTCGTCTTGCGCCGTCCCGTACCTGAACGCTGCACGAAGTGTGCCGATTTGCGCAGGGGCGATGCGGTTTGCGTAGGTCGGCGCGGTGGTAGGTTGGCTTCATGAGCGCCGTCGGCCCAGCGGTCTCCTCCGAGCGCGAGCGCGCGGTGCTCGAGAGGGTCCCCACCGACCTGCTCATCGCTGGTGAGTGGCGTCCTGCGAGCGGCGGCGGCACGCTCGCCGTCGAGGATCCCGCGACCGCCGAGCCGCTCGTGCACGTCGCCGACGCGCACGTCGACGACGCGCTCGCGGCGCTCGGCGCGGCCGCCGACGCGCAGGCCGAGTGGGCTGTGCATCCGCCGCGCGAGCGCGGAGAGATACTGCGCCGCGCATACGAGGCGATCGTCGCGCAGAGCGACGAGCTCGCGCTGCTGATGACGCTCGAGATGGGCAAGGCGCTCGCCGAGTCGCGCGCCGAGATCGCCTATGCCGCCGAGTTCTTCCGCTGGTTCTCCGAGGAGGCCGTGCGCATACACGGCCGCTACATGGTCAACACCACCGGCAAGGGCCGCATCCTCACGATGCGCCAGCCCGTCGGGCCGTGCGTGTTCGTCACGCCGTGGAACTTCCCCACCGCGATGGGCACCCGCAAGATCGCCCCCGCGATCGCCGCCGGCTGCACGATGGTCGTCAAGCCCGCAAAGCAGACGCCGCTGTCGATGCTCGCGCTCGCCAAGATCCTGCAGGACGCCGGCCTGCCCGCCGGGGTCCTCAACGTCATCACCGCTCACAGCGCCGGCGCGGTGATCGAACCGCTGCTCAAGGACCCGCGTACACGCAAGCTGTCGTTCACCGGCTCCACCGAGGTCGGGCGCACGCTGATCGAACAGTCCGCGCAGCAGGTCCTGCGCGTGTCCATGGAGCTCGGCGGCAACGCGCCGTTCCTCGTGTTCGAGGACGCCGACCTCGACGCCGCCGTCGACGGCGCGATGCTCGCCAAGATGCGCAACGTCGGCGAGGCGTGCACCGCCGCCAACCGCTTTCACGTGCACGAGTTGCTCGCCGACGAGTTCGCTCGGCGCCTCGCCCAGCGGATGGGCGCGCTCACGGTCGGCCGCGGCACCGAGGCCGGCGTCGACGTCGGACCGCTGATCGACGAAGCCCAGCGCAGCAAGGTCGCGGAGCTCGTCGACGATGCCGTCGGGCGCGGCGCGCGCGCGCTCGTCGGCGGCGGTTCACTGTCAGGCTCGGGCTATCCCGGCTACTTCTTCGAGCCGACCGTCCTCGCCGACGTGCCCGACGATGCGCGCTTGCTGGGCGAGGAGATCTTCGGGCCGGTCGCGCCCGTCGTCGCGTTCAGCTCCGACGAGCAGGCGATCGAGGCTGCTAACCGCACCGAGTACGGGCTCGTGGCGTACGTCTACACGCGCGACCTCGAACGCGCGTTCCGCGTGTGCGAGGGGATCGAGTCGGGGATGATCGGGTTGAACCAGGGGGTCGTGTCCAACCCGGCCGCGCCGTTCGGGGGGGTTAAGCAGTCAGGGTTCGGGCGCGAGGGCGGGTTCGAGGGGGTTGGGGAGTACTTGGAGACCAAGTACGTGGCGCTGGGGGTGTGACGAGGTAGACGAGAAGCGCCGGTAGATCGCTTAGTTCACATATGCTGCACGCCCGTGACCATCCCCGCGTCAGTCGACCTGGGCACGAGCGGGGCGAGGTAAGTGCCGCGATCCCACCGCGCCGACGACGCCTTCTACGCCGCCGCGAGGCGCTTCGTCGAGGACTGCCTGCGTCATGGTGATCCGCTGTTCGGCGGCGGGAGGCCGGTCTGGGAGGAGGGGCCCATCCGCGACCTCTACGCCAGGGTCGTCCAGAGCCCCGATCTCTCGCCTGGCGGCTTCGTCGAGAAGCTGCGCGAGCAGGTCGGCGATGCGCCCGGCGAGGTGGTTCAGCTTGCGGCGGAACTGCTGTATGTCGTACTGCTGACCCAGGACACGGACCCGGCGAAGCGCCTGGCCGCGGTCGACCACATCCTGGATGTGGCGATGGGCGTACCCCGGATCCCGCCGGAGCTCACCGTTGCTCTGGATCACGGTATGGCTTCCTACGGGCCGGCGCTCGCCAATCGCATCTACCATTATCGGTTCCTCCTCGAGTTCGCGCTGCGGTGGGTCACGTTCAGCCGCTCGCAGCGCGAGCAGCTCCTGTCGGACCCGCAGGGGTTCTCCGAAACGCTGCGGGAGCTACCGAGCAAGCGCGCGTCGGCGCAGGCGGAGGCGCTCAAGCATCTCGTCTTTCCCGATTACTTCGAGCCGATCGTCTCGGTTGACGTCAAGCGGGGCATCGTGCGAGCGTTCGAGGCGGTCAGCGGAGATCGCTCGTTGCCGCTCGACCGGCGCGTGGCGGAGGTCAGGCGCGCGCTGACGGCGCAATACGGCGAGGGCTTCTCCTTCTACGGCCCCGAGGTTCAACGTCTTTGGGCTGCGCCCGTGGACGTCGCCCCGTCGCTGCAACGTCCCACGGGTCTCCTGATCGAACTGGTCGTCAAGTGGTCCGATCGCTACGGATCGAACACAGTCGACGATCATCGTGAGGTCGCCGACCGCGCCGGCTCCGTCTGGTGGGGGTTGATCGGCAAGGCTGGAAAGCCGAAACTGTCCGAGAAGGCGATCGACATGATCCGGGCGCAGCTGCGCGCCGAGGAGCCGACGCACATTTACATCGCCGGTCCAACCTGCTGGCGGACGACGCTGAAGAACATCGCCATCTGGCGCGATGATGTCGACCAGGATCTGATCCCGAGCTACTACCCCAGAGGGCTCGAACACCGGTTGTGGGTCGAGCTGGAAGACTTCGAGCCGATCGACCGCTCTTGGCTCAAGGAGCACCTCGAGCTCGTCCGCGATGCGCCTGGCACGCCGCTCGCCGAGAAGGCCCTCGGCAACCCGCAGAACCCGCTGATCGTGCGCCTCGCGCAGTCCGCACCCAGCGCTCGGTCGTCGCCCCCGCCCGATCCGGTGGCCCGCCTCGATCTCGAGACGCTCGCGCTTGCTGTGGATCGAGAAGGCGTGAAACTTCCCGACGACGTCCTGCCGCAGCTCCTCGCCGCGCTCGAAAGCGGCAAGCACGTGATCCTCACGGGGCCGCCGGGCACCGCCAAGACCACGCTCGCCCACCTCGTGGCGCGGCACGCCATGCAGGCGGGACACTGCCGGGGCTTCGTGCCCACCACGGCGACGTCCGATTGGACCACGTACGAGACGATCGGCGGCCTGCGCCCGATGCGGGATCAGACGCTGCAGTTCCAGCCCGGCCACTTCCTCGCCGCGATCGAACAGAGCCGGTGGCTGGTGATCGACGAGCTGAACCGGTCCAACTTCGATCGCGCGTTCGGCCAGCTGTTCACCGTTCTCTCCGGCCAGACCGTCGTGCTCCCATACGAGCGCGTCCCGGGCGCGGGACCGATCGCCCTGATTCCCGCCGACGCGCCTCACCCCGGCGATGCATACGACGTGGTCGAGGTCCCCGCCACATGGCGGATCGTCGCGACGATGAACGTGTTCGACAAGACCCTGCTGTTCGAGATGTCCTACGCGCTGATGCGGCGCTTCGCGTTCGTCGAGGTTCCATCCCCGTCCGCCGACGTCTTCGAGGAGCTGATCGCGGGCTGGACCGACGGCGAGCCAGCCGCCGCGGAGATCGCGAGCAGGCTGCTGGCCGTGCGCAGCGTCAAGGACATCGGGCCGGCTGCCTTCCGGGACATCGCTCGCTACGCGCGCGAGCGACTGGCGCTGGATGCGCCGCAGAGGGGTCGTCTGCTGTTCGACGCGTTCTACAGCTTCCTGCTACCGCAGTTCGAGGGCATCGACGAGGAGCTCGGCGGCAGACTGTTCGACTCGATCTCCGGCGCTCTGCAGCGGCCCGAGCGAGCGCGCCTGCTGATCACCCTGAACACCGTGCTCGGCTTGGAGCTCGCCGCCAAGGCGAGCGGCCGCCCCGCAGAGGAGCCGGACGCGCCGATCGAGGACGACGCCGCGTGAGGAGCCGGCCCTGGTCGCGCGAGCAGGCGATAGCCGCGGTCAGGCAGGACATCTGGCGCTATCTCACGCACGCCGCGTCGCGGGAGCCGGAGCTGCAACTCGAGGCTGCCGCGATCCTGCAGATGCCGCCCGCCGAGGTTCGCACGCTCGCCCAGGCGCAGTTCATTCTCGGCGAGGACGTAAGGGCGCTGCTCGACGGCATGGGCGGCCTGATGCGCCGGCTGGCGACGACGACGGTGGACAAGGAGGAGTGCAGCGCCGAGCACGTGCGGGGGCCGATTCAGTGGGGGCCGACGCTGGTCGAGCAGTCCAGGACGGGGCTCCGGCATCGCTACGTGGCGGCGCCCGCCAAGCGTGCATTCGACACGCCCGAGAACAGGGTCCTGGTCGCGGGCCTCGCGGTGATCGTCGAGGTGGGCGAGCGCACCGGCTGGCACCGGCTCGGCGAGCGGCACCTGGCCGGTGAGGTGCGCGCACGGGTCGACGAGGCGCGCCACTGGCGCTCGCGGCGAGCTCTGTCGGGCATCCTCGCGACCAATCCGACCCCGCGCACCCTCAGCCGCGTCGCCGGCGGGCGGACGCGACGGCGCTATCGCTATGCGGTGGAGGTCGTGCGCACCCATCAGCGGCTCGTGCAGCGCCTCGATCGCGACGCGATCCGCACGGCCGTCGAGCGGCACGCCCTGGTCACGAGCAGCGATGACGTGCTGCTCGAGCTGCTGTGCGCGTTCGCGCTCGCGCGGGCGCTCGCGGACGGCGGCTGGGAGACCTCACACCCCGGCCTCGTGCGCAGCAGGGGGTGCTTCCTCACCGCCAGTAGAGGACGCGCGCGTCTCGAGCTCCACTACCAGGGCGTGCCCGCGGCTCTGGGGGCGGGAGCGATCTACGACGAGGTCCAGAGGGCCCACGGCTTCCCCGGCGGCGGCATCGGCAGGCTGCGCCCGGACTTCGTGATCCGGCTCCACGACGACGACGGGGAACGCTGGATCCTCGGCGAGGTGAAGGGCGGCCCTCGGCGGCGGGTGCAAGACGCGGCGCGCGACGCGCTCTACGACCTGCTCGCGTATCGACGCAACTATGACCGGCAGCTCGCGGGATCCACAACTCCGCACGGGCTTGGCATCGCCTGGGGCGCAGAGCTCGAGCCAGCCGCTGGGTCGGAGGTCGTCCTGTGCACGCCGGATTGCCTCGGTCAAGCGCTTGACGCGCTACTTGCGGGCTCCACGTGGGCGGGTTAGGCCTACGCGTCCACCAGCACGCGCCCGACACTGTCGGCTACGCACACCGGCTTCTCGTTCCCCTCGGCCTCAACCGTGAAGCGCGTCACGACCTGGTGCCAGCCGTTGCCGACGTCGCTCACCTCCACCACCTGTGCAAAACACCGCAGCCGCGAGCCGACCGGCACGGGCGCCGGGAAGCGGACCTTGTTCCAGCCGTAGTTGACGCCCAGCTTGAAGCCACTCCATTCGTTCATGCCCAGGCGCAGGCCGTCGATCAGCGACAGCGTCAGGTTGCCGTGCGCGATCGTCGTGCCGAACGGGCTCTCGCGCTTGGCGCGCTCGACGTCGGTGTGGATCCACTGATGATCGCCGGTCAGCTCGGCGAACTGGTCGACCATCTCCTGGGTGACCTCGCGCCACTCGCTCGGACCCACGACCTGGCCCTCGAGGGCACGCAGATCGTCAATCCCATGGGCAACGGCCTTCGGCATGCTCGCGCTCAGCGCCATGGCCGCCATCTTATGCGTCGGGCGACTCGCGCCCGGCCTCGGCGACGTGCGCCGCGCGTCGGGCGCCCTCTGTCGGGCGCTTCGCGCTACGCGTCCGGTGTGTCGCGGTACGGGTCGGGCTCCTCGCGGCGCACGGCCGGCAGCTTCACGCCGAGCACGTTCTCGATGCCGTTGGCCGGCACCGGTTTGCCCATTAGCGTGCCCTGCGCCATCGCGCAGCCCATGCCCTGTAGGGCGCTCAGCTGCTCAAAGCTCTCGATGCCCTTCGCGACCACCGTCAGCGACAGGTCACGTCCGACGATCATGATCGCCTCCAGCAGCCACGTGCGGTAGTCCTCGTCCTCGGAGGCCGCCAGCGAGCTGCGGTCGACCTTGAGGAAGTCCAGCGGCAGTCGCCGCAGGTCGGAGTGGTAGGCGTAGCCGCTGCCGCCGAAGTCGTCGATCGCGATGCGCACGCCCAGCTGCTTGATCTCCTCGAGGCGCTCGACCGCCGCGCCGACGTCACTCATCACGGTCGTCTCCGCGATCGCGAGCGTCAGCATCGCCGGGTCGATGCCCGATTGCTGCAGCGCCCGGCGCACGTCCGTGACGAAGCCGTCGCGGTTGAGCTGGTTGGGCGTGACCTCGACCGAGACGCCGACCTGGTGGCCCGCGACGTTCCACGCAGCCGCGCGCGTGCACGCCTCTTCGAGCGCCCAGCGGCCGATCGGCACGGTCAGCCCCGTTTCCTCGGCGAGCGGGATGAAGTCGTCGGGGAGCACCACGCCGCGCTTGGGGTGCAGCCAGCGCACCAGCGCGTCGAGGCCCGTGACCTTGCCGGTGGCGAGCTCGTAGATCGGCTCGTACAGGAGGAAGAACTGCTTCTCCGCGAGCGCCGCGTTCAGCTCGACCTCGAGCACGCCGCGGCCCTCGATGACCGAGCGCATGTTGGCGTTGAACAGCGTGTAGCGGTCCTTGCCCGCGGCCTTCGCCGCGTGCAGCGCCAGCTGGGCGTCGCGCAGCAGATCCTCGGGCGAGGAGTAGCGGCCGAAGGCGACGCCGATGCTCGCGGTCAGGAAGAAGCTCGGGCCGAAGCCCTCCAGCTCGAACGGCTTGTGCAGCGACTCGACGACGCGCCGCGCCAGCGAGTCCAGGCGCGCCCCGCGGGCCGCCGACTCGACCAGCAGCACGAACTCGTCGCCGCCCAGCCGGCCCACCGTGTCGCCGGCGCGCACGACGGCCTCGAGGCGCTCGGCGACGATCTTCAGGATCTGGTCGCCGGCGGCGTCGCCGAGCTTCTCGTTGACGTCCTTGAACCAGTCGATGTCGATGAACAGCGCGCCCACGAGCAGCCCCGACTGGCGTCCGGCACGCGCGAGCATGCACTCGGCGCGGTCGATCATCAGCGCGCGGTTCGGGAGTCCCGTGAGGGGATCGTGAAGGTCTTCGCTCGGAGCCGCGGGAGCGTTCGGCTTGCGCGGCTGCGCGACCGTCACCGCCACCGGCCCGCGCCCGCCGCCGAGCACGAACACGAGCACCCCGAGCAGCGCGCTGAGCGCGCAGCCGACGATCAGCAGCGCAAACGCGCTGTCGTCGCCGAGCACGCTCGTGCCGGGCACGGCCGCGAAGCTCTGCACGGTCCAGCCGTTGTGCAGCGCAAGCCTCGTGCTCTGCGCGCCGGGCGGAGTGGTGCTCGCTTCGACGAACTGCGGGGAGCCGCTCGCGAACGCGATGCTCGCCTGGCTCGTGCGGTAGATCATGCGCACCGCCGCGGCTTCGTGGCCGCGCAGCGCTTCCGCCAGCATCACGTTCGGCGCGATCACCTCGCGCAGCCAGCCGACCGACGCCGCCTCGCGCCCGAACAAGCTGCGGGGGATCGCGTTGCCGCGGTAGACGGGTGTGTCGATCGCGAGCGCCGTGGTGCCGCCGGCGCGCACCGTCGCATAGTGGGTCAGCCCCGAGTCGCGCGTCACCAGCAGGCCGGGGGTCACCGCGCAGTAGTCGAGGCCCGCGGGCGGGCTCTTGGCCGGGCTGCGCACGAGGTTCGCGATCGCGAGGCAGTAGTAGGGGTGGCCGCTCGAGGGAACGACGCGCAGCCTGCCGAGGGCGCTCTTCGCCGAGGCGGTCGTCGCGCTGGAGCCCGGGGTTGCGCCGGAGGCAGCCGTTGAGGTGGAGGCGGTCGTCGTTGCGGCGGTCGCGGGCTTGACCGGCTGGCCGGTGATCCGCGCGTGGAACAGTTCGAGTTCCTTCGCGTGCACGAGCGTCAGCAGGCTGAGGCCCTCGAGTTCCGGGTAGCGCTTGAGCGTCTGCGCCCATTTGACCCATACGGCGAATTCCTTCGGCGAGGTCTTGGCGTTGCCGGCGAAGTACGTGGCGGCGCCGATCGCTATGTCTTCCTCGTGGCGCAGCGAAAGCTTCACGGACGCGGCGATCGCCGCTGATGTCTGCTGCGCGCTCTGACGTGATTTGGTGGAGTCCGAGCGCGCGATCGCGCGTGCGCCGAGCAGCGAGCCGACGACGCCGGCGGCCGTGCACAGCAGGGCCACGACGGTCCACACGAGCTTGCGGGCGCCGATCGGTCCGCGACCGCTCTGGACCGCCTCGGGGCTCGAGGCTGGCGCTGCATCCGGGCTCGCACCGTTCTCCTGCGGCTGGGCCGCGGGCGCAGCCGCGCTGCTTACGGGCACCGGGCCGGAGAACCTGACAGCGTCGCGCTCGCTGACCGCGTCGTCAGCGACGGCGTCGCGCTCGGGGTCGTCATTGGGGGTTTGACTATCTGACATGGCAACCTCGTGCGCGTGCAGCGTCAGTCCATGCGCCGTGCTGGCCTGATCGAGTGTCGAGCGGTCGAGCGATCTGCATCGTGCGTCCATCTCGACGAAAAGCCGATAGGGGTTTAACCGCTGCACGCGCGCTTGCAACCCCGCGGCCGCCCGCCGGCGACGGCGCGATCGGCACGGCTATCGTGTTCGGCATGCTCACCGCGCGCGAGGTGCACGGCCTCTACTGCGAGCACTTCGAGGACCGGCGCAAGGAGCGTCAGCTGCTCTCGACGGCCTCGTTCTTCGTGACGTTCGCTGCGGTGCGCGCCATCACGCACGCGATCAGAGCCGAACGCGGGCCTTTCAAGAACATCACTCCCGGCGGGCGCCACATACATCACATGACGTTCGGGATCACCGGCCTGTTGACGGTCGGCTACCTGTGGCTGCTGGAGATCGGCATCGACGAGCGCCGCCGCGCCTCGCAGCTCACCTCGATCGCGTTCGGAAGCGGGGCCGCGCTGACGCTCGACGAGTTCGCTCTATGGCTCAACCTGGCGGATGACTACTGGAACAAGCAGGGCCGCGAGAGCATCGACGCGGTCGTGCTGTTCGGCTCGCTGCTGAGCCTCAGCGTGCTCGGCAGGGGCTTCTTCGCGGAGCTCGTGCATCGCTCGCGCGCCAGCCATGGCTGACGGCGTGCGCGCGGTGTGGATGCCGGGCGCCGTCCACACCGAGATCCATCTCGACGCGCATGACACCGCGGGCGCGTTCTGCCTGCTCGTCGATCGTCCCCCGGTCGGCTGGTCGCTGCCGACCCATCGTCACCTGCACGAGGCGGAGACGATCCACATCGTCGAGGGTGAGTTCGAGATTGTCCGCGGCGGCGTTCCCTGCAAGCTGTCGGCGGGGGAGACGATTCACATCCCTCGGGGTGTGATGCACGCGAGCGCCAACGTGGGAGCCGGTGAGGGCCGGCGTGTCGTGATCTTCAGTCCAGCGGGGCTCGAGCGCTTCTTCCTGGAGGCCGGCGCGCCCGCCGCAGACCAGGAGGTTGACGGTGCGGCCGCGCTCGCCTCGGCGCTGCGCCACGGCTGGGAGTTCGCCGCCCGTGGCTGAGCTGTGATGCCCCCTCGGCTGCGGCTTCACGCGATCGCCGCGATCGCGCTCGCGTCGGGCGCGCTGCTCGCCGGTTGCGGCGATGGCGCCTTCGGGGAGAACGGCGTGGCCGCGAAGACGCCAGCGCAGATCGTGTCGGCGGCTGAGGCCGCCGCAGCGACCGCGGCAAGCGTCCACGTTGCAGGCTCAATTCTGAGCGAAGGTAAGCCGATATCACTCAATATGGAACTTGTTGCCGGGCAAGGCGGTCATGGCCGCGTCGCGCTGGATGGGGTCAGCTTCAGGCTCGTCGGCGTCGACGACGCCGTGTACGTCAGTGGCAGCCCAGCCTTCTACACGCGCATCGCGGGAGCTGCCGCCGCGCGCGTGATGCGCGGCAAATGGCTGAAGGGCGCACAGACCGGCGCGCTTCGCTCGCTCGTCTTGCTCACACGCCTCGGGAGCCTGCTCGCCGGCGCGCTCAGCGACCACGGTCCGCTCGCTCGCGCCGCCGGCGCGAGCATCGCTGGACAGCGAGCTGTCGCGGTACGCGACACCGCGCGCGGTGGGACGCTGTACGTCGCCAGCACCGGCGCCCCATATCCGCTCGAGATCGTCGAGCGCGGCGGCGGCCGGCTCGTGTTCGACCGCTGGAACCAAGCCGTGACGCTGTCGGTACCCGCCGACGCGATCGACATCCGCCAGCTGCAGAGTGGGCACTGATGGCAGCTCGGGGCAATATGTCTACGCGCGCTGAGATCGAATCAAGCCTGCCACCGCGGAAGTCGAACCGGGGACTTGCAGACATCTTGTCTGCGGGACCGAAAAAGGACACAAGGGCTTTCAGTGAACGGCGCAATCCAAGCCAGCCTCCTGCAGCGTCCGGCACCGGATGGATCGGGCTCCGGGCTCTCCGCGAGCGCGAGGATCGGTGCGTTCATGCGTAGGCAGGCTGGAGTCGAGCACCGCCCCGGCCGTCGGCCCCCCCGCCGCCCCCCGAGGCGCCGCCCGGGCGTCTTCGGCGCGCTGCCGTGGGCGCTGCTTGGCGTCGCAGCGGTCATCGGCGCGCTGCTGGCGGGAGCGTCGCTGCTCGTCGCCGGCTGTCTTGTCGTGCTCGCGGGCGCCGCGACGGCGCTCGGCTGGCACCTCGGCGAGCGCGATCGGGTCGCGCTCGAGGACGAGATCGAGCACCGCACGAGCGACCTCAAACGCGCGCTCTCGGAGCTCGAGATCGCTCAGGCCGAGACCGTCCAGCGCCTGTCGATGGCGGTCGAGTTCCGCGACGAGGACACCGGCGCGCACATCGAGCGCATCGGCCGCTTCTCGGTGCTGCTGGCCGAACACATCGGCATGGACGCGGAGTTCTGCGAGCGCCTGCGCCACGCGGCGCCGCTGCACGACGTCGGCAAGGTCGCGATCCCCGACGCGATCCTGCTCAAGCCGGGGCCGCTGACGCCGGAGGAGCGCGCGATCGTCGAGACGCACGCCGAGGAGGGCCACCGCCTCGTGCGCGGCTCGTCCTCCTCGATCCTCGACATGGCGGCGACGATCGCGCTCAGCCACCAGGAGAAGTGGGACGGCACCGGCTACCCGCGCGGGCTGAAGGGCGAGGCGATCCCGATCGAGGGGCGCATCGTGGCGGTCGCGGACGTGTTCGACGCGCTGACCAGCGACCGCGTGTACCGCAAGGCGTTCTCGATCGAGGAGGGCGTGCAGATGATGCGCGAACAGCGCGGTCGCCACTTCGACCCGGTGCTGCTCGACGCGTTCATGGAAGTGCTCGGACGCACCGGTCCGGACGCGCGCGAACAGCTGCGCTCGGACCCGGTGGCGCTCGTCGAGAGCACGCTGGAGACGTTCGCGACGGCGCTCGAACGCGGCGACGCGGAGATGGCCGAGGGCGCGATCGCGACCGCGATCGAGGACGGCATCACGCCGACCACGCTGCACGCCGAGGTGATCGGCCCGGCGCTGCGGCGCATCAACGTGCTCTTCGAAGCGGGCGAGATCGACGCCGATCGCGAGCACCGCGCGACGACGATCACCAGGCGCGTGCTCGCGACGCTGTACCGCTACATGACCGGCTCGCACCGAGCCAACGCGCGAGCGTGTGCTGCTCGCGGGCGTCGAGGGCGACGAGCACACGCTCGGCCTGCAGATGGTTCACGATCAGCTCGCCGCCGCCGGCTTTCACACGATCTTCGACACCGACCTGTCGGCCGACCGCCTGCTCGAGATGGTCGACAGCCAGTGCCCCGACGTCGTCGTGCTCGGCGCGACGGCGCCGCTCGGCGCCGAGTCGGTCGAGCTGGCGCTGCGCGATCTGCGCGCCGGCCACCCGGACCTGCCGGTCGTGCTCAGCGGCCCCGCCGTCGGCGGCAGCCTGCCGCGCGAACGCCGCGGCATGCGCGTGCTCGAGCGCATCGACGAGTCGGTGCTAGCGGTCGAGGAGCTGCTCGCGACCGCCGCCTCGACGGCGCCCGTATAGCCCGCCCGCGCGCCCGCATGCCCCGTTCGGCGCCCATGTGCGCGCCTGTATAGATTGCAACGTATGAGCTCTCGCGCGATCGTGACCGGCGGCGCCGGCTTCATCGGCTCGCACGTCGTCGACGCGCTGCTCGCGGACGGCTACGAGGTGACGGTGATCGACGACCTCTCCTCGGGCGACGCCGCGCGCGTGGCCAAGGACGCGAGGCTCGTCGAGCTCGACATCGTCGACGCGCCCGCGCTCGACGCGCTCGTGGCCGAGGTCGCCCCTCGCGCGATCTTCCACCTGGCGGCGCAGTCGAGCGTGGTCGTCTCCGTCGAGAACCCGGGTCGCGACTGCGACGTGAACGTGCGCGGCACGCTCAACGTGCTCGAGAGCGCCGGGCGGATCGAGGCTCCGGTCGTGTTCACCTCGACCGGCGGCGCGCTGTACGGCGACGACGCGCCGATGCCGACCGCCGAGGATCGCATCCCCGCGCCGCTCTCGCCGTACGGCGCGTCGAAGTGGGCGGCCGAGGCGTACGTGAACACGTGGTCGCTGTCGTCGGGCATCCCGCACGCCGTATGCCGGCTCGGCAACGTGTACGGCCCGCGCCAGAGCCCGCACGGCGAGGCGGGCGTCGTCGCGATCTTCTCCAACCATCTGTACACGGGCAAGACGCCGAAGCTCTACGGCCACGGCACGCCGACGCGCGACTACGTGTATGTGGGAGATGTCGTCAGCGCGCTGTTGACCGCGTCGGGACGCTCGGGCACCTACAACATCGCCACGAGCGTCGAGACGGACGTGGCCACCGTCTGGAGCGAGCTCAGCAAGGCGGCGGGCAAGCAGATCCAGCCGGAGTTCGCCGACCTGCGACCGGGTGAGCTCACGCACAGTCGCCTGGACATCACGCGCGCCGAGCGCGACCTCGGATGGCGCCCGCAGGTGCCGATCGCCGAGGGGCTGCGGCTGACCTACGAAGCGCTCGTCGAGGAATTCGAGCGCGAGTAGCGCTTTCGGACAGACGTGCAATTCGCGGCGCACGCCTCGTGCGCGCGAGCACTCGGCCGACTACTGGAGCATGAGGTTCGCGCACACGGCGGCGACGGCCGCCCTGGCGGGGCTCGTGCTGCTCGGGGGCGCCGGTCCGGCAGCGGCGCTGAGCGGCCTACCCGGCGGCGTGGAAGCGCCGTCGACTGGGCCCGCGCCGGGCGTTGCAGCTGACGCGCCGGTCCACACCGCGACGCGGCAGCGGCCGGTGATCGCCAGCCTCAGCGTGCCGAAGACGACCAGCGCCGGACGTCCGCCGCGGGTGGCGCTCCGCATCGAGGAGCCCGGCGTCGCCTATGTCGATGTGCAGGTGACGGTCAGCGCGGTTTCGGCTCGCACACCGGTGGTCGTGGCGAGCCTCGGCTGGGTGCGCGCCGGGCGCACGATCGTAGTCGTGTGGCCGTCGCACGCGACTCTCGCTGCGGGCAGCTATCAGCTGAGCGTCGGTGCGCACGACCATCACGGGGCTTCGCTGCTACGAGGCGCGCACAGCTCGGGCGTCGCGAGCCTGACGGTCACGGCACCGGCGCCGGTCCCGACCGAGCTGCCAGCGGCCACGCCGACGCCCACTGCCCCAGCCCCTGCCGAAGCGGGCGTGCCGACCGTGGCGCAGACGGTCGCCGACGGCGCCGTGTTCCCGGTCGCGGGGCAGCACAACTTCGGCGGGCCCGCAAACGTGTTCGGCGCGCCGCGCGACGGCTACCTGCACCAGGGGCAGGACATCCTCACCGTCGAAGGCACGCCGGTCGTGGCGCCGCTCGCCGGGACGATCCTCACGACCAGTTACCAGGAAGGCGGCGCCGGCTACTACGCGGTCGAGGAAACGGCGATCGGCTTCGACTTCATGTTCGCGCATTGCCAGGAAGCGTCGGTGGCGGTCGGCACCGGGCAGGCAGTCGCGGCCGGAGAGCAGCTGTGCCGGGCTGGCGAGACGGGCGATGCGACGGCTCCGCACCTGGACTTCGAGATGTGGGTCGGAGGCTGGCAGGTCGTCGGCGGGCGGCCGATCAACCCGCTGCCTTACCTGGAGGCATGGGAAGGGTAGGCGTCGAGCAGGTCCGGTGCGGAAGCTCGCGGGATGGCCAGGGCTGCCGCTGGATGACTCCAAGCCGGTAGCATCCGTCGTTGCGGCGAGATAGCTCAGTTGGTAGAGCACACGACTGAAAACAAGTGTCCCCCGCCTTGAATCAGCGGGTCTGCGGGCACGGTGTTTTTCCTGCTAATCGGCGGTTTTTTATCGCGCTCGGCGGGGCGTGTTTCGGGCGTTTTGGGGGCCGTTTTGGGGTCGTTGTCCAAAACGTTGTCCAAAACCCCGTGTGCGTCGGCCGTGCTGCCGTAGACCTGCTCGCGGGCCTGTCGTATGAGCCGATCGAAGGACGCGCCGTGTTCGCGCTTGGCGCGCTGCTGTAGCTGGTTGTACACGTCCATCGTCATCTTGCTGTCGGCGTGCCCGACCTGATCCATCACCCACTTGATGTCGTAGTTGTTGGCGAGCAGCGCGATCGATATGTAGGTGCGGCGGAGGCTGTGCGGGGTGATGTGGGGAAGGGGCGGCATTCCCCGCTTGAGCATCTTCACGCTGGCGAGCACGGCGGCCTCGTGGACGATGGTGCCGACGCGCTTGCGGCTCATGCGCCGGCCGCGTTCGTTCTGGAAAAGGAACGCCTCCGGGCCGGTGTCGTTTCCGGCGCGGCGGAGCCGGTCGATGTGCATGATGAGCACTTCCGCTAGGTAGGGGCTGACCTCGACGACGCGGATGCCGGTCTCCGTCTTTGAGTCGGGAATATTGAAGCGTGCGCCTGCGGGGTCATGCAGGCGGAGGTGGCCGATGCGGATGCCCGATAGCTCGCTGTTGCGCACGCCCGAGCGCCCAAGGGTGCAGAGCATCGCCTTACGCCCGACGTACACACCGACGCGGAGCGCGCCGAGATTGCGGACGTGGAAATGGACCGTGCCGGGCGTGACGCCCAGCTCGGCGGCGATTCGTTTCTGCCGCTTCCCGTTGGCGAGTCCGAGCGCGACCGCGGCGGCGGTCGAGCCGGGCCGAGCTTCACGCGCGGCGACAGCGAAGCGCTCCAGTGAGGGGTCTTGCTCGTCGGCTGCGTCTTCGAGGAAGGCCAGCTCGTCCATCTCTAGGAAGGTGCGCTTGGGCTTCGGGACGTGAATCTTCAGCCGCTTGCTCCGTGCGTGATTGACGGGGATCAACTCGTCCTCGACGGCTTCCTCCAGTATCGCGCCGAGACAGCTCAGCAGCCCGCGTATGGAAGCCGGGCCGAGTGGAACGAGCTTGCGGTTGCGCGTGTCGCGGAGGTCCGCGCCGGCATCGAGCGCCTCCTTAAGCTCGTGAGCCTCTTTGATCTTGTGCGCCTTGAATGCGGCGCATAGTTCTTTGTCGATTTCGTCGAGGCGGTAGCGACCGAAGAACGGCAGCAGGTGGCACTTCAGCATTGTGCGATAGCCGGTGTGCGTGTTCTTGCTGATCGGCTTCTCGCCGATTAGACCTTCGAGCTTGGCTTTGAGCCAATAGGAGGCGTATTCATGGAACGTCGGCATTTGCGCGAACTGCTTTTCGGCGGTCGGCTTCGCCTTTGGCCGCTCCCAAATGCCGGCCTCGATGCGCGCGAGGATGTTCCTCAGCTCGACGCGGCCGGTGCGCTCGCTCCACCCGCCGCCGCAGCCGCAGTCGCAGTCGCGCTGCTCGTGCAGCATCAGCGTTTCGCGTTTGCCGTCGGCGGTGAACCGTAGGCGGAAGCGGAGTGTGCCGTCTACCTGTTGTTCGACCTTGAGGCTTCCTGTGACGGGGCGTGCCATTAGGCACGCCCCTGCGCGCAGGGTCTACCGTATGGGTACATCGGGGGACCTCCCGGTGTCGGGCCGGGGGCGGTGACACGCCGCCCGGCCACTACTTGATTGTCGCGTGGATGGTAGCTCCACGTAGGGCAACAAATCAACGCCTGAGCCGCGTTTTCTTGGTGGTTTGCGCCGTGCGGATCGTGTCCGCTCGGGCGCCCGTTTCGGGGCCGGGGCGGCGAGCCGGCGGCGGATCGCTTCGAGGTCGAAGCGCAGGCGCCCGTGCTCACCGCCGAGGCGCACGCCGCCCAGCTCAGCGCTGTGCGCGTACACCCAATCGCGGTCAACTCCGAGCTTCCGAGCGACCGTCGCGGCGTCCACGAATCGCTGCTCGCCGTCGGGCTGCTGCTCGCGCAGTAGATCGACGATGCGGGCGGCGATCATCTCTATGTCCTGGTGGTCGAGCGTCACGCCCGGACCCTCGCTCGCTTCGGGGCGCGGCAGGTCGGCCGCCGTGCCGCCCAGTGCTTGATCCGGGCGCGGGCGATCGGGACGTAAGCGGCCTCGCGCTCGATCCCGTGGAAGCGGGCGCCCTCGAGCACGGCCGCAATGCCGGTGCTGCCGGACCCCGCGAATGGGTCGAGGACGAGCCCGCCGGCCGGTGTCACGAGCCTCACGAGCCAGCGCATAAGGTCGATCGGCTTGACCGTCGGGTGGACGTTGGCGACCGGGTTCGCGGCGCACATTTGCTCGTTGTGTGCGCCGATCTTGAACGTCTGCACCACTTGGCGGGGGAGCTTCTCGCAGCCGGCCTCGCGCTCCCGCCGGGGCGCCTTGGCGCAGTAGAAGAAGCGGTGGCGCTCGCCGAGCAGCCCGATCGGGCAGTCGGCTTCGCACTCCTCATCGGTGCAGCCGTGGCCGTGCGAGAGGACGAGGTTCGCGGGCCAGCGGCCTCGCTGGCTCGCCGTGATCCTGCGGCCGTGGGAGCGCCCTTCGGTCGGGCAGTCCTCGGCCGTGAGCGCGATGCGGCAGCCGTCGATGTTCATCGCCCCGGTGCCATGCGTCGCGAGCGTATGGTCGAGGCTGCCCTCGACCGGCTTGCGGGCGAGGATGATCGGCTCCCACGCTGGCTTGAGTCCGGTGCCGAGTCCGTCGGGAAGCAGGCGCGTCGCGGGGTAGCCCTGCCCCTGCAGCCACATGAGCACGTCGCGGACTTCAAGGCCGGCTTCTTCGAGGCCGCAGGTCAGCCGGTGCGCCGTGCGCGCTGCCGCGAAAGCGAGGATATGTCCACCTGGCTTGAGGCTGTGCAGGCACGCGGCGCTCCACTCACGCGAGAACTGCTGGAAGCGCGCGTTCGGGTTCTCCGTCGGCGGCCGGCGGCGCTTCTTACCACCGGGGTTGAGGTGCGCTGGCCGGTCCCACTCAACCCCGTTGACGCCGATCCCGTAAGGAGGGTCGGTGATCACGGCATCGACTGTGTTCCGGTCGAGCTTCGCGAGCCCGTCGAAGCAGTCGCCTTCGACGATTCTCCACTTGCGGGTTGTGATTCGCTGGCTAGGGCGAGGCATCGTTCTTCGTCTCCTGGGGTTGTGGTTGGCCGAGCCAGTCGACGGGCTGCTCGGGTTGCTGTGCGGTGAAGAAGGCGGGCGCGAATGGCCCGGAGCTGGTGAGGTCATCGAGCGCCGCGAACGACACCGGGATCGCGACGCCGCCTCCCGCTGGGTCGGATGCGGACAGCGCGAGCGTGCGCTGCAGCCGTTGACGCATCCGGGCTCGCGGCTGGTCGGCGAACACGACGAGCAGGTGAGGCCAGGATCGGTAGTAGCCGCGCCAGGCGGGCTCGGCGGATGCGTCGGCGGATGCCTTGAAGTGGCGCAGCCTCGTGTAGCGGGTGATCTTCGCGGCGAGCTGCTCCGCGGAGAGCGTCCCGCGGTCTAGCTCGACGAACCGCTGGTGCAGGGCGAGCCCGCCATCGGCGGCCGTTTGGAGGTACGTCAGCAGAGCGTCAGCGATGACCAGCTCGGCGGGCCGGCGGCCTCGCGGCGGGGAGATCGGGTGCGCGACCTCGTTGCGCCAGGAGTCCGGGCCGCACTCGTCACCGCGCTCGCGGGCTGCCAGCACGAACGCGACGCCGACCTGATTGACGGCGATCGTGTGCTGCTTGAGCGGCCCTTCGGCCTGCTCTCGCGTCGCGACCTTACGCCGCGACTGCACGACCGCTCCTGCGGCCTCGACTGCGTCCGCGCCCGCGGCGGTCACGAACCAAAGCGACAGCCGGCGAGGGCTGCGAATGCGCTCGACGAACCCTCGGCGCTCCAGCAGCCCCAGGACCGTTCTCGTCCACCGCTGCCCGGCGTGCGGCGTATAGAGGGCGTGCAGCTGCGTCGTTGACAGCAGGCGGTGTTCGTAGATGCCCGCGAGCATCGACGTCGCGATCGGCGGCAGCGGACGAGGCGGGCGAGCGGTCATGGCCTGCCTCCGGCGAGCGCCTGCCGCGAGGCTGGGCAGGGCGCCTGGCGCCTACGGCCAGCGGCGCTTGGGGTACTCGGCGCGTGGTCGCCTCGGAGCCGCCGCATGAAGCTGACGCCGGGCGCCTGCGCGCCTGGCGCGGGCGCCGTCCACGGCTCATCGGCCGTTGCTTTCCCGCCGCCCGCCTTGCCTTCGAGGTACTCCTTGATCCGTTCGTCGAGGGTGTCGAGCGCGGCGACCGTGTCCGCCGCCGCCACGCGCCCCGACGCCTTGTCGATCGTTGCCTGGACGTCTCCTAGAGCGTCTGGGTGGAAGGCGTCGGCGAACTGCTCCTCGACCGACTCGCCGCTGAACATGAAGGGCCTCGTGAGCTGCCCGTGGTGCGTGACCTGCGCGATGAATGTCCACCTCGGCAGCCCACTGATCGCCGGGGCTGGCGGGTCGCCTCCCCACTCACGCGCGATCAGCGCAGCCGCGTGAGCGTTGAGAGCCGTCGTGATCAGATGCGAGCGGTTCGTCGTCAGCGCGTTCAGCGTGTCGCTCGTCAGCCGCTCGGGGTTCTGGTTGAGCATCGTGGCGCGAATGCCGTACTTCGCGGTCTGCTCAAGCAACGCCGCGAGGTTCCCTCCCGACGCGCCGTCATAGGTCTGCACCTCGTCGAGGAAGACGTAGAACGGCAGCCGCTGCTCGGGTGGCATCGACGCGCGCCCCTTCGCTGCGTGCAGCAGGTCGTAGACCAGGAGGTTCGCGACGAGCTTGTCCTTCGCGCCTCCGGCGCCTGGACACGCGAGCACGATTCGGCGCTCGTTCATCGCGCGCGCAATGTCGTAGCTTGAGGTCTGTGCGCCGAGCAGCGCCGCGAGCTGCGTCGATGAGCGCAGCCGGTCGATGAGGTTCGTGACGGGGGTAATCGCCTCTTCGCTGAGACGCGGGAAGCGCTCCATGAAGAACTGCCGGCGCGGCGGCGAGAGGAACGGCAAAGCGGCGGCGAGCCACTCCGGGTTCCCCAAGATCGACGGTATCTGGAAGATCGTCGGCTGCAGCCCATCGGGCAGCACACCGGCGAGTTCGATCAGCGCCGCCGTCGCCTGCCCCGTCAGCGTAAGGGCTCGGTTGTTGCGCTCGCCCCACTGAAGGGCCGAGGCGAAGCTGTCGACGATCGCCTCGACCCGACGCTCGGCGGCCTCGGGGTCAAGGCCCCGCGCGGCAAAGAGGTTCCAGCCCGGCTGCCCCTGTCGGCTCCTCGGCCCGACGAGGTCCAGCTCGACCACGCGCTCAGCGAGCCCTTCCTCGGTCAGGCAGCTCTTGACCCTTTGCACCGCGTCCTGGTGGGGGTCGAGGAACATGCCGCCGTGACCGCTTCGCACGAGGTGAAGGAACTGCGTCAGCGCCAGCTCCGTCTTGCCCCACCGGCTCCGTCCCGCGGTGTAGGTGAAGAACGAATCCTCGACGCGCAGCCCGACCCTGCGCTGCCCGTCCTCGCCCTCCACCCGGCCGAGCGGCACGAGGTCCGCCTGCCCGGTGAACGTCGGGAGGACCCTCGGCGCGGGATACACCGCCGGGCCGAGACGCAGCACTTCAGGCGCGGCGCACTTCACCGTCGGCGGCTTGAGCAGCCCCGCCATCTCGCGAGCGGTCACGTAGTCGCGACGCGCTGGCCGGAACAGGCCGGTCCTCATGCGATGGTCAAACCAGCCGCGGCGGCCAGGAAGGTCCGACCCAGCGAACGCCAGGCCGAAGAAGCGAACACCGACGACGCGCAACGAGTTCGCGCCAGCGAACCCGTCGAAACACGACAGCAGCCCTTGAAGGCACCCGACGGCCGTCCCGCGCTCCGGCGAGCAGCAGCGGATCAACACCTGCAGACGGAAGATCGGCTCGGCCTGCACCAGCTTCGCCGCGATCTCCTCGCGCTCGGCGCGCTGCTTCACCATTTCCGCCGGGCGACGACGACCACGCCCACCACTACCATCGAAGTCGAACACGCCATCGCCGCCGGGCTGGCGCGATGAGTCATCGCCACGGCGAAGAGCCTCCTTCAGCAGCCGACGCCGCAGCCGGCGGCGCGTCGCCGCGGTCGTCGGGAGCAGGTCGATCGCGACCTCCGCGCGCTCCCGGTGAGCAGGATCAAGACGCGCAAGCACCCGCGCGAAGCCCTGCAACGGATCGGGGGTCAACGGAAGATGCGCGAGCGGTTCGCTGCTCGGCCGCGCGAGGCGCAGCTCAGCGCGCACGACCTCCACGCGATCATCGCCCTCCCCTGCGGGCTCCGGGTTCGCCTCGATGACCTGGACCTGCACTCGATCGAACACGCCGAGCGCAGAGCGCACCGCCGGCAGCGCCCGCGACGGGACGCTCAGCGAGTAACGCATCTTCCCCTCGGGATCGCAGTCCAACAGCACCCGGACCGCCCTCGCGCGGGGATCGAGCCAGCCGCCGACGAGACGCCGGACACGGGAAAGCTGGGCCGCGCAGCGAAGGACCGCATCGAGGCTCGGATCGAACGAGTCCGGGGCGAGCACCACCAGCCGAGTCCTCGAAGCGAGCGCCCTTCTCGTCGCCACCATCCTGCACACCAACGCGAACGCCACGACGACCACGGCCGGGATCAGGACCAGCGGCGCGAGCGCCTGCGCTCGACCCAGCAGCCCGACCGGCGAGCGCGCGGCGCCGAGCACCGAGAACGCCACGAGCACAGCAACGACCGCCGCGAGCGGCCGGGGGTCCTGGGACTGGCGGCCACTCATCGCCGAGCACCGCCCCGCCCGCGCGCCCGCGGCGCCGCGCGCCGGCCGTTACCAAATCTGCCGGCCAGCCGACGCGACAGCGACGGCGGGACGGCGCAACTCCGACCAGCGGGCGCCGGCAGCGCCAACGGCGAACGAGCGGGCACAGCCAGCGGCGAAGGCGCCACCAGGCAACGACGACCAGCGACGACACGATACGCGAGCGGCAGCCAGCACCGGCACCTGCACGTCACCAGACCGCCTACCGGCAGGGTCACACAACGGCCATTGGCACGCCAGTTAGCCCACAGCACGACCGGCGACATATCGGGGCGCGAGCGGAGCGCCAGCCGCAGGGGATCTCTAGTCAGCGGGTGACAGGGCGAGGATTCACTAGCGGACACAGAGAACTCGCCGCGCGCGAAGCCGCGAAAAGCCGCGCGCGTGCAGGGGAAAGCAGGCAACGCCCGCAAGCCGCAACGGAGCCTCAAACGGCACCTCAAACGGACCCTCAAACGGACCCTCAAACGGAACTCGCCAGTCACGGCCGCCGCCCCGCTCTACTGGCCCGACAACGCCTGCGCGAAGGTGACGTAGAGACGCGCTGTCGCGCCTCGCACGATTCGCAAAGCATCCCCGGCCGGCGGCGCGTGACCTCGCCCGCCCGGTTGCCGTGGACGTCGTAGCCGCCCCAGCGACACCAGCGGACACCCGCCGCCTGCGCCTCACGCTCCAGCCCTTCGATGCCCGCGAAAAACTCCGGGTAGAGAGCCTTAAGCATCGCGCGCTCCTCGCCGGCTTTCGCGAACGCACCGCAGTTGCACTCCCCGCTTCGGTGCAGCAACGCGGCGGCCGGCGACTCGGGAAGATCGTGCCCGCGGCGATAGGAGCGCATCTCCTCGCCGGTCCAGTCGATCAGCGGCGCCGCGAACACCGCCGCCTTGCCCGGCAGGCGGTTGATCGCCTCGCGCTTGGAGCGGCGGCGTGACTCCGCGCGCCGGATGCCCGACAAGAACAGCACCCTCGCGCTGCGCGAATGGCCGACCTTGCTCTCCCTGAGCAGGGTCATTATCTGGCGTTCCTTCAGCCTGTTATACGAGCGGCCATGCGCGCCCGGCCCAGGAAAGCCGTGCGGTATCTGGCCGAGCTCGCCGCCCGACGCCCGCCCATACCTCCGCGTGTCCCTCGCGACGAACGCCTCGATCGAAAGGCAAGGCTCGACTGCGCGGGCGGCGTCGTACCGAGCCCACCACACCCCGTCGCCGAGCACCATGGTCCGGTAGGCGTCGCCAGCGCGGAGGACCCGCAGGGGCTTGCCGATCCAGTCGGCGTATTCGCGGACGAACTCCGCGACGCCGGGAACAGCGGTCCCGGTGTCAACGAACGCGAGGCCGTCGTAATGCTCGCGGCATCGGTGCGCGAGAACGGTCGAGTCGTTCCCGCCGCTGAAGAGGCACCACACCGCGACCGGCTGATGCTCGCCCCGCGCGCGGGCGATCAGCTCGTCCGGGTCCTCACGCTCGCCCCCGCCGACGGTGACGACCTCGAAGCTCACGGCCGCCTCCCCTTGCTGGCACGTCGAGGTGCGCTGGGCCGGATCGCCTGCTCGGCAACACGGTGCGCGAGCGGCGGCGGGACCGCGTTACCGACCTGCGTGAACTGCCGGGTGCGAGCGCCCTGCCACGGATAGTCGACGGGGAACCCTTGGAGGACCGCAGCTTGCTCGACCGTGACTCTGACCGCGTTGACGCCACGGCGCTGCTGGTAGCGGCCTGGAGGGTCGCTCGCGTTCTGCTTGTGCCCTGGCGGATGAACCCTTCTGTCGCAAGCGACGGTCGTCGCCGGGCGCTTCCCGGCCCATACCGGGGTGCCCTTCGCGAGCCCCGCGGCGAGCATCGTCGGCGCGGGCTGCTCGACGGGCCTGGGCTGCGCGCCGCGCTGGCGGGGCTCATAAGCGCACGGAACCCACTCGACCTTGTTCGCCGCATGGCCGAAGTGAACGGTTGGCGCCGGCTGCCCGCTGCCGCGAACCGAGGCGTGCGCGTGCGTGCCATTCCGCCAAGCCCAGCCGCCTCGCTCGACACCCTCACCGGGAGGAAGCTGACGGCCGACGAGCGCCCCATCCCGCGAGCGCCTCGTCGTGACGAGCGTCGGCGCTGGCCGCTGCTCAGTCCAAGGCTCGACGTCGTGTGCCTGCCAGCGGTCGACTCTGCTCGTGACCGCCTGCGCCGGAGCCTCGGTCGGATCGAACCCCTCGTTGATCCTGCTGCCGCTGCGACGAATCTCAACACACGGCTGCCTGGTCCAAGAGCGTGTTCTCGCCGTCAGAGTCGGCGCCGGGTTACAGCCGGGACGCCGGTCGCGCTTGCGGTAGGTGCCCGTGTCGCCCTTCGCTGGCTGGTTGCTCTGCGTGTCGTTGCGCCTCGGGAACCCGACCTGATCGGCGGTGCTCCAGCCGAGCGCTTGGGCCATGCTCACCCACGGCAGCAGGCCAAGCTCCTCCTCCGGTGTCTCTTTGCGCCTCGGCTGGTAGGAGCGGTGCGTCGCCTCGGGCAGCTCGACTGGCCCGTCGAGCGACGCGATCAGGAACGCCCGTTTGCGGGTCTGCGGGACGCCGTAGCGCTCGGCCGAGAGAATCCCGGCGGCGGTGTGGTAGCCGTGAACGGAGAGCAGCCCGGCGAAGATTGTCCATAGCTCAAGGACGGCAGGGACTTGCTCGAGCGCGATCCACCTCGGCTTCAATGCGAGCGCATACCGCAGCGGCTCGACGGTGAGAAGCGACCTCGGATCGGCGCACCCGGCGAGGCGCTCGGCGCGGCTGTCGTGCCCGGCGGCCAGCTCATGCGCGCACGCGATGACCAGCGGCTTGTCCTCGCGGCCAAGGCCCTTCCCGGCAGAGCTGTATGCCTGGCACGGCGGCGAGCCGACCATCCCCCAAACAGGAGAAAACTGGCAAGGGTCGAGCGCAGCGAGGTCCGCTTGGAGAACCTCGTGACCGGCGGCGGCGGAGGTCGCGCACGCCCACTCGTCCAGCTCGATACCGAGCGCGTTCAGGCCGAGCATCCGAAGGCCCTCCGCCCAGCCGCCGGCACCGGCGAACAGGTCGATGATCTTCCCTGGCTGCCGGCGGCCACGAGTCGCTGCGCGACGAGTCGGTTTGCGAGCGTCGGCATCATCGCCTCCCGCTCGACCCCGCTCGGGGGGGGGGGGGGGGGGGGGTAGGTTGAGTGCGCTTTGGAGTAGCGCAGCGTGCGCGGCGGCTCGCCGCCTTGCTTGACGGTGTGGACATGCCGCTCACCTTCCTGTCAGCCGATCTCTCGGCCTGGTTGTTTTTGCGTTGTGGCATCGCGCCGTCACCCGTGCCCTTCGGTGCTCGGTGGCTGCGCGAAGCCGTAGATGTGCTGGCCCTGGACGACCGCTTCGCTCGGGAGGAACGGGCCGGCTATGCCGACTTCGTTGTGATCGTCGTTGCCGTCGATCGTCGTGATTCGCCCGTCCTTGTAGACGCGCTGCACGATCGCGACATGCACGCTTTCCGTCGGGCCGGTCCCGAAGAAAACGAGGTCGCCGGGCGCCGGTCTAGCGGTCGGCGGAAGAACTCTGCCGCCGTGTTCCTTCGCCCAGGTGTAGAGCGACCCGGAGTAGCCGTAGGTGGCGGTCGAGCCGGGAAGCGGAACGCCCGCGCGCTTCCAGACCCAGCTCGCGAACAGGCTGCACCACTCCTCGCACGGCCCGAAAATCGTGCAGTTACTCCCAGGCGGGTGCTCGCCTTGCCCGAGCTGGCTTTCGGCGACCCGGACGATCCTTGAGCTGCTGGCCGGCGTCGGAGGCCCCGAGCTGGCTTCGCAGCCGCCGCTGACTGGTTCGGCGAGCGGTGGGCTCGTCGCCGTCGGCGCACCCGACCCGGTGAAGCCGTACTGCACGGCTCGGGCCATGACCTCTTCGGCATACGCGACGGTCGAGTCGCCGCACGCGCCGTAGTAGTGGCAGGCGGCTTCGTGATATTCGGCGAAAGTGCCGCCCGTCGGTGGGGCGCCCTTGTCTTGCCGCAAGATCCTCGCGGCCGTGAAGATCGCGTCCGCTGGGTCGTTGATCGACAGCGGATGACCGGGGTCGGCGTTGACGGCGTAGGTTTCCCACAGCGTCGGGCCGGAGCCTGGGCTGCATTCGCTGCCGCGCACGTAGGCGATCTGCATCGGTCCCGCGCAACCGGCTTCGTTGGTGCCGGCGCACTCGCCGTTGCCGCACTCCTGCGCGCCGATCGAAGCCAAGAAGCTCCAGTCGAGGTCGAACCGCTCCCCGGCTCGCTCGTAGAGCGAGAGGCGTTCGGGCGGGATGCTTTGCAGCGCGTAGGCCGACGGCGTTGGCCCTTCAACCGCGGGTGCCGGTGCTGCCTCTGGCGTGCAGCCGTTGAGGCTCGCGCCGAGCACCGCGACAGCGACCGCGAACGCCAGCAGCAGCGCAATCGCCGCCGTGGAGAATCCGCCGATGAGCCACATCAAGGCAGCGCGTCGCATCACGCACCCGCCAATCCGGTGACGAGATACCGGCCGCCGTGCGCGGCGAGGACAACCCTGATCGGGTACGCGACAACTTCGCTGTCCTTGACAAGCCCGGTGACGACGATCGCTGCGCCCGTCGAGCTGGTGGCGCGTAGGGCGACCAGCCTCGGGTGAAGCCTGCGGAGCGCTGGCGGCACCAGGCGCGCTCGTTTCCGAAGTGCGGCGGCGAGGCCGCTGGCCGCGTCCTTCACGGCGCTCGCCGGCCCGTGCCCGTAGGCGAACGCCAGGTAGCCGGCAAGGAACGTTCGTGCGGCGCGAAGCGCCTCGGCAGGAGCTGCTCCGCCCTTCACCGGACCGACCGTGCTAGTCGGCGGGTGGGGCGCGCGGGGCTCTTGGCTGGCGGGCACGCCGGTGCTGGTCATCGCGAGCAGGAGAACTGCCGCGATCAGCACGACCGAGATCGCGGTGAACGCTGCGCGCCGCTCGCTCTCGCCGATCGGCCTATCGAGCTGCCGGCGAATCCACGCTGCGGCGGCGCTCATCGCCGTGCCTCCTTCTCGACCACCTCAAGGCGCGCTCGCGCGCGCATCGCGGTGTCACAGTCGTGCGTCGAGCCGAGGTAGCTGCGGCCCGCGCGGACCGAGGCGAGCCCGACGTCCGCGAAGGAGCAGCAGAAGGGATCGAGGACGAGGCAGCGCCCCCGGTCGTTGGTGTGCGAGCAAGCGGGCCGCGACTGAGCTGGCTGATCGGGTCCGCCGGGCAGCCGTCGCCAAGGTGTGCCGCAGACCCCGCACGCGCGAGGCGAGGTGCTAGCGCGAACACACCAATCGATGACCTCCTGCGGCGGTTGGGCCTCTCCAGCGGCGGGCACGCACCAAGCGCGTCGCTGAAGTCGCCTGGAAGCGATCACGCGGCTGCGCTGCGAAGAGCAGACTCCCGCGCCTTGCCTCGCCGCCGGGGCGCGCAGCGCAAGCCGGGCGTTGAAATGGAACTCCTGCTGCTTGGTGAACAGCGCGACCGTCGAGTGCCCGACGATCAGCGAGAGACGGCTGCGGTGCAGGGCGCGATCCTGGCGAAGCCATCCGGCGTCCTCGACCAGCTGGAGCGCCTGCGGTTGGCTGCCACGTCCGGGCAATGAGAGCCAGAGCGTTCCGTCGTCGCGAAGGACGCGGCGAACCCTGTCGAGAATCGCGATCAGGCAAGGCGTCGGAAGGTCCCTCGGCGGGCGCAGGAAGCACGTCTGCGCCCAATCGTCGGGAAGCTCGCTCAGGAGGGCGAACGGGTTTGCGGTTTCGATGCGCCAGCTCATGGGTGTTCGTCCTCCTGGTTTGCGGGGTCAGCCGCGCCGGTGCCGTATCGCGCTCTGAGCAAGAGCGAGACGGGCTCCTCGACACCGATCGCGGGGGCGGTAGATGCCGACGGCGGCTCATCGCGAGGTGGACGCGCCGCGGCGGCGGGCTCAGGGGTCGGCTGCGACGGAGGCCCGTCGCCGAAGTCATCGCCGCCCGATCGCCGTGGCGGGATGCCCGGCGCCGTGGTGCTCGCCGACGCGACCGGCGGCGGAGGCTCGATTGCGACGGGCGCCTGCTGCGCTGACGGCGCCACCGGCGGTGGTGGTGGCGGCGGTGCGGGGCGAGTCGGGGAGGTTCTCGCGCCCGCCTCTGCCACTGGCGTCGTCGGCGCGTCGCTCCTCGCTTCGGGGGCAGAGCCTTGCGGGCGGGCGCTGGCGGTCGTCGTATTCGCCGTCGGGGATCTAGGGATGCCCGTGTCGCCTTGGGGCAGCTCGTCCTCGGGAGGCTGAGCACGCGTCGGGGTCGACGGCGATGGCGGAGCGTCGCTCGCGGGCGCCCGATCTGTCGAACCGCGAGGGTGAGGCGAGGTCGAGTCCTCCTGCGCGTGCGTGTCTTCGTGGTCGTAGCTCGGGCGGGGACTCGGGGCGCCTGGCCCGTGCGTCGGCGTTTCGTTCGGCGCTGGCGCCGTAGCTGGCTCGTCGTCTCCGAACTGCTCGTCGCCGCTCGGGCCGCCACCGGAGGGTGCGCCCGTGGGCGGTGGTGGTGTTCCGCCGCTCGGGCCTTCGCTCGATGGTGGAGCTTCTTCTCCGCCTGGCGTCCCTCCGCCGGGCGTCCCGCCGCCGGGGGAGCCGTTGGGCGTGAGCGTCGGGAGTTTCCGCGGCAGGCGCGGGAGCCGAGGCAGGTTCGGCGTGGGCATCAGCCGCGCGAGGCGCGTGGCGTAGTAGAGGTTCGCGAGGCGGTTGGTGCCGTCGTTCGCTGCGCGTGGCCCGACCGTCCCGGCGAGTAGGTCGCTCGTCAGTCGGTTGCGTTGCAGGAAGACGGTCCAGAGGAACGCGGCCTGCAAGGCGAAGGCGAGCAGCCAGCCGAGGTTCGAGGTCGCGTCGTCCAGCGCGGAGCAGACCGCGAGGACGATGGCGAGGATCAGGCTGTAGATGACCTTCCGGGCGAGGTAGCCGGCGAGCTTCGATACCCATGCGCGGAAGAACTCGTGCCCGCGGCCGGGGAAGATGCCGATCAACAGGGCGACCGGCGCGAACGCGAGAAGCGTCAGCAGCAGGATCTGCGCGAGGATGACCCCGACCGCGAGCGCGCCGAGCAGCAGATAGGCGCCGATCTCGCCGAGCAGGATCACGATGGCGAGCAGCAGCCGCTGATACTGGCCGCCCTTGCCCATCGCTTCCGCGGCGGGCTCGTCGGCCGGGCCTAGCGGGTAGGTGCCGTCGCTCTTGCCGGGGTCGGACGCTGGGAGGTCTTCGTTATCGCCGTGTTCGAGCGCTTCGTGCTCGGCGCCGCGGCGGTGTGACCCCGGAGGGAACTGGAGGAAATGGGTGGCGTACTTGTTGCGGTCGTTGATGCACGTCTTGCCGTTGGCTTTGACTTCGGTGCCGTGTTCGAGCTGGGCGGCGAGCTGCGTGTCGGTCGCCGGGTTTGAGCTGAGCGGTCTGACTGCGACCGATTGCGGCTTGCCGTGGCTGACGGTCGCGCAGTGCTCGATCCCGCCGAACTCGAGAACCGTCCAGGGGTTCAGGACGAGCAGTTCGAAGAGCTGGTCGCTGGCGGCTGTCTTCGCCTGCGATTCGTTGCCGACGCTGCCTTCGCTGCCGAGTGACAGCAGCGCCGTGGAGAGCTGATTGGACAGCTTGCTCGCCGGGGCGATCGTCTTTTCGGGCTGTGTGACTATCCCGATCGCGAGGACGAAGAACAGCGCCGAGACGGCAAGCGCTCCGGCGGTCTCTGTGTAGCGGCGCTGGATGAGCGCCTTCCACATCGCCCAGCAGCCGACGAGGGTGATTGCCGCTATCAGCCAAGGCGTCCCGAAGGTGCTCTCGTACAGGTTGTGGATCGCCTGGGAGACCGGCGCGAGCGCGCCCGATCCCGGCATTGACCCGTTGACCAAGTCGAGGTTGAACGCCAGCGCGAAAAGGAGAATCACCCCGTTTGCGAGGAATGAGGTGATTTCCCACAGCACCTCCGCGCCGAAGTACGCGATCATCGGCGCGACCCCGGAGGCATCGACGCCGCTGGTGAAGCCGACGCTGATCGCCGGGAAGTACTGGTCTAGCTCGTAGTTCCCGACGGGGTAGCGGCCGACCCACCCGCCGGGCGGGAGCTGCGGCGCCGGGTCGATGTTGCTAAACACGTCAGCGGCGTGCGCTGAGGGATGCGCGCCGAGCAACGTCAAGAACGTCACGAAGAAGAGGACGATCAGGCTGCGGCGATGACGGCCAGCCCACCTCGCCGGCCGGAGGACCAGGGTCTTCATGCTTCGCTCCTTCCGGGCTGCTGGGGTGTGGTTCCGAGCGCTTGCAGGAGGTGCGGGTAGACGAGGTCGATCTGCACCTCCCCTACGCGGCCGTGCAGGTCGCGCATCAGGCAATGCCCGGCGCGGAATTCGCGGACCTTGCCGATCAGCTCAGGCGTCGGGTCAAGGCCGATGAACCGCAGAGCCGCCGAGGCGCCGGCATCTGAGTCCTGCCCGAAGACGAACACGACGCCGATCAGGTCGGCGAGGTCCCCGAGGTCGGCGATCCTGTGAGTGCCGAGCAGCAGCGTCGCGTTGTACGCGCGGCCGAGCCGGACGAGACGGTGAATGATCTGCCGTCCCTGCGGCGAGGCGAGCAGGAACCAAATCTCGTCGAGGCCGACGATCTTGTGCCGCGAGCGGTCCTTGGAGATGAGCTGCAGCGCGTAGGCCGCGACCAAGCTCAACGTCGCGACCGAGATCCGCTCCGCGCGCGTGTAACTGTCCCGAGCCGCTGTCGGTTCCGGCAGCGAGAGACCGGGCATGCGGATCGTCGTGACCGGCATCGCGGCCTGCATGTCGCTGCCGGTGCCGCCACCGAACCCGAGCCTCGCGAGGCCGAAGTCGCGGATTACCTCAAGCGCCTCCCCGGCCTCCCTCGCGCCGGCACGATCGGAGGCCAGGAGCTGCTCGACTACGCGCAGAAGGCTGCGTGATCCCTCGCGGACGGTGTCCTTCACCGCGAGCGACACGGCGTTCTCCCATTGCGCGGGGCTGCCCGGCAAAAGCTCCAGCAGGTAGCTGCAGGCCAGCTCCTCGCGGATGTCCTCAAGCCCGATCCGCAGCGGATCGAGTCGCCCTTGTTGCGCCTCGGCGCCGGACAGCTCGAGCACCTGCAGCCGGTCGGCCAGCTCGGGCAGGTTCTCCCACCCGTGGTCGGGCTTCGGGTCGAAGTCCACCACGAGCGATCCTCTGCGCTCGGCGGCGTACTCGATCGCCTGCGAGGCGACCGTCTTGCCCGACCCGAGGGTGCCGATCAGAAGGACCGCTGAGGCGCGATCTTCCCTTGGTGCCTGTGTCGGATCGAAGCGGACGGGCAGCGGTGCGCCAACGGGCGTGTACCCGAGATATGGGCCGCGCTGGGAGCCGACGATGCGGCTCGCGGTCGGGACCATCGCCCCGAACTGCTCGACCGTGAGCTGCTGGGTGTAGTCGCGCATCACACCCACCCGTCCGCTCGCGGGAGGTGCTCAAGCCAGAGCTGGTACTGAAGGCCGACTGGCCTGTGCAGCGCGAGGTCGCCGTACTGCTCCCGCAGCGCCGCGACCCTGCGCTCTAGCTCCTCCTCGGTCGGTGCGCCGACCGCGAGGCCGATCTGCCCGTAGAGCATCGGCGGGTGCCCGCCGGCCTGCAGTTGCGCCTCGTATTCGCGGGCGAGGACTCGGTCGACGCCGGCAAGGACGCTCGGGCCGTGCGCGGCGCCATGAACCTGCTCGTAGAAGGCGTGCTCTACGTCCGCGATCCGCTTGCGGACCTGGGTGAGCGCTTGCCGGTTGCCAAGCCAGCGGCAATGCGCGACCGCGTCGACCGGCCACGGCAGCGACTCCAAAGGCGCGAACAGCACCTCCGCTGTCCAGCCGGGAAACTCGGGTGCTTCGGCGAGCGCGCCGACACACAGCAGCGCCTGGTAGGAGCGGCCTCGCTCGCTGTCCACGATCAGCGACTGCTCGCGCTCGGTGATCGCGGCCTGCGCGCACTGGCGAAGGTCGCTCCCGAGCGGCTCGAAGGAGACGCCGCCGCCGGGCGCGGAGACGATCAGAGCATCCGGGGACCAGTGCCGGTCAAGGACGGGCTCGCCGATACCGCGGCAAACCGAGCGTCGCAAAAGCCACTGAAGCTCTACGGTCCTCGCACGCCGCGAGGCGATGACGCCGTTCAGCCGCTCGAACGTGCGCTGCTCGCGCGTCTGGAGTTCTGAGAGCTCGCCACCAGTGATCGGCGAGGCCGACGCCGATCCCGGCTACCTCCTCGACGCGGCGACGCACCCTGTCGACGCTCCTGCACCAGGCCGGAGCCGACGCCTGTCGGGCTCTTCCCGGCGAGCGATACCGCGAGGTAGCACTCGGGGATGTGCGAGCCGAGGTCGCGCAGCCTCGCCTGGTGGCCCTCCAAGAACGCTTGCCACGCGGCGGGGTCTTGGTGGCGGCTGTCGAGCAGGCCGGAGGTGTGCTCGACGTACTCATCAGCCGGGTACGCGCGGCTGACCCGCCACAAGCTGAAGTCTGCGCCGACGGTGTGCGCCAACCGCTGCAGGCGCCGCTGGAGCCCCCACTTGCCGCCCGTCGGCAGGTACGGGTAGGAGGTCATCGCCAGCCGGTAGAGCGCGGCGCTGTCACCGCTTCGGCCGAGCAGCACGTTGCCGTGCGCGTACCGCAGGGAGAAGGTCGTCATGGCCGGACCTCCACGACCTGGCCCTCGTCCAGCTCGATGACTTCGGCAAGCCGCTCGCCCGTGCGCAGGCGATGGCCGTCAGCGCGGCGGACGATCAGTCTCCGACGGCCGGGGATCGCGACCACCGGGCGTGCGAACACGAGCCGAGCGGGGCCGCGCACCTTGCCGTGGTGAAGCACCGGGGAGTGCGCGTCCGGCGCGACCCACACCTTCGGTGCCCAATCGTGGGCTTCGTCCTCGGCGCCGATCGCGGAGTCGAGCGAGCGGCGAGCCGAGCGCATACGAAGCGCCGCCCAGGAGGTGAGATAACGGTGCGCTGGGCGTCCGTCGGGTGCTGCCTGCCCGGCGAGCGTCGCGATCATGCCCGGCGCGATCAGCAGCCGAAGCGGCCAATCGAGCCAGTCGAGCACGACGCCCGCCAGCAACGTTCCGGTGAACCCCGCGAGCGCGCCGAGGACCGCGCCGGGCCAGCCGTGTGAGCTTGCGCCGAGCAGCCCCACGACCGCCGCGGTCACGACCGCGAAGAAGATCGAGCGCTGGCTTACGACCAGCACCACGACCAGCGAGCAGAACGCCCAGCCGAGCCACTCAAGCGGCACGCCGCCCGGCACAGGCAGCCGCCGCCCGTCGATCGCGTAGACCCGCCGGTCGGGCTTGAATATCCGCTGGTAGGAGCGGATCGGATGCGTGGAGTCACTCATCTGAAAGCAGCTCCGCTCAACCGAAGATCTGTTTGCCGATGGCTTCCGCAGCGGTGGCAATGTCCGCCGAGGCGAACACCATCCACGCGACCACGATCGCCGCGAACAGGAAAACCGCCAGCTCCGTGTAGCGGCGATTGACGAGAAACATCAGGCTTACGACGCCGACGATCCCGCCATACAGCTCGGTCGCGTACCCTTTCAGGAGGTTCGCGACGTTCTGCCCGACGTTGGTCCCGGACGCCGCGAGCGCCGCCGCCGGGAACACCATCACCGTGCAGACCACCAGCAGTGACAACAGCCAGATACGGCGTTTGTGTGACATACCGCTCACTTCCTCCGTGCTTGCGAGGTTTCGGTGTGAGCGGGCTGGGTCACAGTCACCGTCACGCCGCGGGTAGTCGTGACCACGCCCGAGCTGGTGCTGAACATGGAAATCGCGCCGCGAACCAACAGCAGCAGCACGCATCCCCACAGCAACAGCCGCCCTACTAGGCGGGTCAGTCGAGTGAACCCGTCAGCCGACGAGCGGCTAACCCCTGGCTCACTTACTTGTGAAGTCGTCCTACGGAAAAAAGTCATAGGGCGAAAGTAAGGAGCGAGTGTGCTATTTACTACAAATAATCCCTTCCGTATTTACGTAAATACGTAATCACTTATTTGCGGATCGAATAGAGGAACGCGGGCAGGGGCTATCGGCCCCGCTGCGCGTGGAACAAGCACTGCTATGTCGGGGCGAGCTGAACCCGCGAGGTGTGTCGGGTGATTCGGTGGGCTAGGCGTCGAGCCCGGCGATTGCCGCCAGCTCCTCGACGAAGCCGCTGGCGCTCTGCGCGGCCTGCTCCACGAGGCGCAGTGCGGTGAAGTCAGCCAAGCTGTACCACACCGTTCTTCCGTCCTTGCGGCGGCCCACCATGCCCGACTGGTAGAGCACGGCGAGGTGCCGGGACACGTTCTGATGGGTGGTCGCGAGCTCGTCTGTGAGGTCTTGCACTGTCGCTTCGCCGTTCTCGAGCATTTTCAGGATGCGTATGCGATTGGGCTCCGCCACGGCCCGTAGTCGACGGGCCACAAAGTCCAAGAACGGGGCTGACATATTGGGACTCATCATTTGCCTCCACTGTCCACGGCGGCCTACGTCCCGTGAGCGCAGCGGCGCGCACCTCCAACGATGGGGTGTTTAGTTAACCCCCACACCATCGTCAGAAGGGCCTCGCGTGCCGTTGGGCCACGGTGGCTGGGCCTTCCGTGTAACCCGCGGCTTACTTGCCTAGATATTCGAACTGTCCCTTTCGTGGACTTTGACCGACAGCGGGTCGGGAAAGTGGACGCCCCGGTCCGACCGACGGGTAAATTTTGAGACGCGAAGGACCCGGATTGGGCGGGATCTCGCTCGTGGAAACTGCGCGGCGTCTGTTGGGAGAGCGGGCTTGCGTGAGGCGTCGCGGGCGGGCGGCAGGCTGTGCAGACGCTCGGCGTGCCGGCGCGACCCGCCGAGCCCGGCGCGCGTGACGTCGGCCGTGGCGAGCGGAATGGTGCGCCTGGCGGGTCGCAGGAGAACCAGGGAGAGTCATCAGACGCCAAGCCGCGCCGGACACGACGAGGGTCAGCGCGACCGCAGCGGCGCCCAGGAGGAGGCGGCGTCGGTACGGGCGCTGCACGTCATCGAAGGTGACGGTGAGCTGGGACGGCGCGTCGGGCGCGTCGTGCTCGGAGCCGGTGGGGTCCATACAAGTGAATGTGAACCGCGATCCCAGCGGAACACGAACTTCGCGGCCCTCGCGCTGCGGCGGGCCGGGTCACGGGCGGAACCGGGCCCGGCGTTCAGGCGATCATCCAGCGGCCTGGCGCCGCCTCAGACTCTTTGATCCTGCCTTCGCTCGCGAGCACGAGAATACGCGCCTCTACTCGGCTCTCGGGCTCGTTGAACGAGGTCGCCAGGTCGGCTGGACTCTGAGTCGCCGTGGCGCTGAGGGTCGCGTGGGCGGCTTCCCGCCGGTTCATCAGTCGACCGAGTATGAGCTCGTCAAGTTCCTCGTCACTCATGCCGGGCGCCACTCTAAACGACCTGACGTCCAACCCGTGAACACGCGACCGCGTCCGCGGCGACGACCACCGCGAGACCCCGTGTCGGTGGCGCAGGGGCACAGCCCGTCGCAGTGGCTCAAGCCCTACTGAGGCGCTAGGATCGTGGTCCCGGCGAGATAGCTCAGTTGGTAGAGCACTCGACTGAAAATCGAGGTGTCGGCGGTTCAAGTCCGCCTCTCGCCACTCGAAAGTCCTGCAAATGAACACTATTTGGTAAGCGTTCAGTTGTAGGGTTCGGGGCAGGGATTGGCTGCGGGGCTGGCGAATCTTGAGGTCATGGAGCGCTCCGAGGTGGAGGCGGTCTATGACGCGGGGCGGGAGGCGTGCGTCGAGTTTCTGCTTGAGGTGGCGGCGTGCTATGAGCGCGAGGTCGCCTGGCTGAAGGAGCGTGTGGCGCGGCTTGAGGGAAGAGTTGCGCAAGGACTCGCGTAACTCTTCGAGTCCGCCTTCGCAGGATCCACCGGCCTCGCGTGCTGAGCGTCGCGCCGCTGCACGGGAGAAGGCGAAGGAGTGGGCCAAGCGGGAGGGCAAGCGCAAACCCGGCGCCCAACCCGGGCACGAGGGTTCAGGGCGCAATCTTCTGCCTGAGGATCAGGTCAATGAGATCGTCGATCACTACCCAGCTGCCTGCGAGGGCTGCGGGCACGAGTTCTCAGAAGGGGCTGGTGAGCGCTCGGAGCGCTTTGGGCGCCACCAAGTGGCCGACCTGCCGCCGGTCGCGGTCATCTGGTGCGAGCATCGCACGCATCGCCTGCGCTGCTCGTGTTGTGGCAAGCGCACGACGGCCAGGCTCCCGCCGGGCGTGGGCGACTCGCTGTTCGGTCCGGGCTTGCAGGCCACCGTGGTGAGCCTCACCGCCAGAAACCGCGTCTCCCGCCGCGACATGTCAGAGCTCGCAGCCGACCTGTTCGGCCTTCCCCTCTCGGCCGGCGCGGTCGATCAGATCCGCCAGCGTGGCGCGGCGGCACTGGCCCGACCACACGAGCAACTGGTCGAGAAGGTGCTCGCATCGCGCGCCGTCAACATTGATGAGACCGGCTGGTTCACCGCCCACGAAGGGCGCACCCTGTGGACCGTGGCCACTCCCGAGGCGGCCATCTTCCGGGTCGCTGAGGATCGTCATCGCGATCGCCTAAAGGAGCTGATCGGCAAGAACTTCAAGGGGATCGTGGGCTCGGATCGCTGGTGGGCCTATGAGCTGATCGATGCCGCCTCACGCCAGGCCTGCTGGGAGCATCTCAAGCGTGACTTCGCCTTCCATGCCGCAGGAGCCCTGGCCGAGCAGAAGCAGTTCGGAGAGGCCGGCGGCGAGCTGACCAAGCGAGCGTTCCAGACCTGGCACTCCTTTGGCGAGCACTCAGATCGCGAGCGCCTCGCGAGCGAGATGACTCCGATCCAGGCCGAGCTCCAGGAGCTGCTCGAACACGCCGCACGCAAGAGCACCTACACGCGCTTTCACCGCCGCTTCGCCAGGAACCTACTGAAGATCTGGCCGGCGCTCTGGACGTTCATCACCGTCGAGGGCGTCGAGCCCACCAACAACGCGGCAGAGAGAGCGCTACGCGGCCCGGTCATCTACCGCAAGCTCTCGCACGGCACCCAATCAGACAACGGCGAGCGATTCATCGAGCGAGCGCTGTCAGCCTCGGTCACCTGCCGCCTGCAAGGCCGCTCACTGTTCGCCTACACGCGCGAGCTGCTCAGCGCCCACGCCCGCGGCGACCCACTCCCAGCACTGACCTGAAACCCAGCCCCACCAACACCACCCTCACCCCCAACCCAGAGACTGAACGCTTACACTATTTGCTATTTGCGGTCAGGGCACGCGCTTAAGGTCTTTGACGAGGTTCGGCTGCTCTTGACGTGGTGGCCATCGCCTGAGCGAAGCTGAGACGGCGGTCGTTTGCGCACGACGTAGCACATGGCCCACGGATCGCGGCTGGGGTCAGCTCGCGGCATGCGCGCCTCCGGTGGCGAGCTTCAGGAGTGCGGCGCTCAGCGCCCCGCCGATGCTCGTCTCGTGCCGGTCGGGCGCTACTCGCCAACGGCCATTCGGCGTCTCGGGGATTCCGGCGCGCTGGATAAGGGCCTCGGCAAGCTGGCTGTCAACGCATACCGATACGTCGTCGCGGGTTCGACGTGCTTTCCGCGCGAGCGCGTGGGCGAGCACGTTTTCGGTGCGGGAGATTTGGGCGATCGACCACCCTGGCTGGTGTCTGGCCAGATGGCGGCACGCCGCCTCGCGCAATGGGCGCAGGTGCTCGCTTTCGCCGCGGTGCGGTCGCGCCGCAGACTCGCAATCGGTTCTGAAGATGACGTGGGGAAGGTGTGCCTGCTCGGCTGCGCTCATTGCCAGCAGAAGCGCTCGCAGCTCTGCCTCGCCGTTGTTCTTGCATTCCACGAGCCGGCTTTGGCTTTCGAGCTGATCGCTTTGGTATGCGATCCCTGCCCAGCCATTGCGGTAGGACGCATCGCAGTTGACGTAGATCATGGCGTCCCGGGGCTGTAGCTCGCCCTCGATCGCGTCGTTGGGCTCAGCCGGTACGAGGACGCAGTAGCGCATAGCCGTGGGCTATCGGGGGGCGGGGTGCTGGCGATCGCGGGGATTGAGCGCGCCGGCCAGCGCGTGGCCGCGACGTGGCGCTACAGCGCCCGAGCGGGCGCGCTGTGGGGGCGTCAGCCGGTCGCACTGGCGCCGCCTTGCTGGTTGGTGACGGTGGTGTTCGGCTCGCGGCGCATGATCTGTGGGAGCAGCAGGGACTGCCCGCGCCCGTATCCGGGTTGGCAGCCCTGCTCCCACGGGAAGCGGCCGGTGGGATCGCAGACGATGATCTGCTTCACCGTGGCCGTCCCGCCGTCGTGGTGGTCGCGTCGCCACCACTCGGCGAGGCCGAGGTAGGAGTCGACCATCCGGTCGGGAATGGGCGCTATCCAACACGGCACGTCATTTGCGAACGCTCCGACCACGCGCCCTTCGGCCTCGGGCGTCTCCTCCAGCAGCGCAACGACCGAGGTGATCACGCGGATGCTCGCCTTCGGGCTGAGGCCGCTAACGGCTAGCTCGGGGTGACCGATGTGCTCAGGGAGGCCAATCGTGTAGGTGTAGCTCGGACCGCTCCACTCTCTCGTCGGGATCACCTGAGTCATCGTGTAGCCGTAAAGAGCGATCCGCGTCAGCAGAAGCTCTCGTGTGCGTCCCACCTCGTCGTCGGGGCTCACGCTTGCACCTGCACCCACGCCTGCACCGAGACGCTTTCGACCGGGACGTCCTCTTCGAGTGCCTTCGCCTGCAGCGCGTCTCTCACATCCGGCGCGCTGAGCGATGGCACGTCGAACTCGTCGCTGCTCGTGATTCTCACAGTGAAAAAGCTGTCCATTTCTGAGCCCTCCAAAGCGGGTCGCGGAAGCCGGGGTCATCTCGCAGGGCGACGGGATGGAACCGTGTGTGGGGTCACGGAACCGTGGGGGTGCTCCCGTCGCCCTGCGAGACGCTCCGCTGGCTACGCCACCGCCGTCGCCTCGGATTCCTCCTGCGCGCTCTCCAGCATCTCGCGGGCGATCAGCGTCCAGTCCTCGTCATCGAGCGCGTCGAGCGCATCCTTCACACCGCCGCGCAGCCCATCCGAAAGGCGGGTGAGCGCATCGTTCGCACCGGCGCGAATACCCTCGGACATGCGCACTTCGGCCGGCTGGCTGAGCCCCTCTCGGACCATCTCGACGGTGGCGCCTCTCACCGCGGAGTGCCCGACGATCGAGCGCACCAGGTCGAGCAGGCTCTCACGGTCGAATGTCGCGCCTTTTGGTGAGGTGCGCTCCTCGCCGCCGTCTGTGTCCTGCGAGTGTGGTGATCCCATGCGTTTTCTCCTTTAACTAGAACGTGCCTTGCTGGCCGAGACACGTCTAGCTCGACCGCAGGTAAAGATCAAGGCTTGCCGGAAACCTTTTTGTGACACTCGCGCCTCGCGCCGCGAAGGTTGCTTGTAGGGCGGCGGCTGGCCTTTGTTTATGAGGGGAGCGATGGGCCTCCCGCCGCCCTACAAGTCGCATGGCGTGCCTCACCATTCCGTCAGTGGGACGCCTTGCTCTACCGCGATGCCCACGGCCTCGCGGTAAGACTTCCCCCCGAGATTGCCTGCCCGCTCGGGCTGGTAGCAAAAGGGGACTCCGGCCACTGCTCATCGATCCTCCATGTGGGCGGGGGTCTCGCCGCGCAGCCCGACGGTCGTGATGGCCTGAGCTTCGGAGGTGGCGACGCCTGCGTATGTCTCCCACGGGCACTCGGCCGTGTAGAGGCGCATCGCGAACCGGCGGTGGCCGAGGTCGGTCACGACGCCGACTGGCATACCGTCACGGTTAACGCCGATGGTGGCGCCTTTTCGGTGCGAGGTGATTTCGGGCTCACGTTGGCTCATCGGCGGCACCCCGGCGGGATATTCGGTACACCCCACCGCCTCGTCGGATCGAGCGCGGCGGGTAGCTGATCGAGAAAGACGCGACGCGCGAGCGGTGAGCGGAAGTAGTGGTGGCGCAACGCGAACAGCCAGTGCCCGGCAAGCCACGCAACGGTGCCGGTGATGGTTGCTGCCGCCATTGTGAGTGACCCGGTCGTCGCGGTAGCGAAAAGGCCGCCGACCGCGAGGAACGCTCCGCCAGTACGCAGGACGAATCCCCCAAGGAGCCACACGCCGAGCGCGACCAGCACGCCGCTCGCGGCAAGGCTCACCACGGCGCTCATCGCCTATCGAGTCCGTTTGTCTGCATCGGGACACACGTCTAGCTCGATCCAGCGGAAAGCTCAAGTCGGTCATGCGGGCCGTCCCCGTGCGCGACTGGAAGCCCGCCGCCGAGCCCCTCGGCTGGCGGATCGGGCGGGCGCGTGACGGTGTACCGGCGCTCGATTACAGGCCGGTCGCGGTTCGCGCGGGCGCCGGGTCTGACTTCGAGCTTGCCCTGAGCTACAAGCCCGTCGGATTTCATTCGCGCGGTGTGCTTGCTGATACCGAAGTGCTCGGCGATCTCACGCAGCGTTGCCGAGCGCACCTCTGTCAGCCAGTCGAGGATCGCTTCCTGCCTGATGATGACCGGCGTCTTGCGCCGCGAGCGGCCTGCGGGTAGGGGCCGCCATGCCGTCGGGATCGGCTCCTCGGGCGGCGCTCCCGGCGGCGGGTCGTCACCGATGCAGTCGCGGGCGTCCGCCAAGAGATCGCGGCCGACTTGCTCCCAATCCTCGCTGGTGGCGGCGCTGAGCACCTCGCCTATCGCGACCCGGAGCGCCTCGCCGATATCGGCTGGAGGCTCCTCGCCGCTGGTGGCGATGTCGAACACGTACTCGCTCACCATGTCCGCGGCGGCGGAATGCCGAAGCGAGCTGCGGATGAAGTCGCGGACCAAGTCGGTGGGGAACTTGCTGCCCCATTCGCCGCGGCGGATGTCAGCGCCGATCACGGTCGGCTCCTTGGGCGTGGCGACGCCGGGTCCGGCGCGAGGCTGTTTTGCTGGGCGGCTTCGGTCATGGCGGACACGTCTAGCTCGACCCACCAGCACAAGTCAAGTTCGTCTGCGAGGTCCGCCGCACCGCGCTCTCGCCGGCCTCGACCGAGCCGCGCGCGAGGGGCGGCCGATCCGCCGCAGCGCGCATCCGCCGCCTCGAATCGTCGTCTTGGCCGTGTCTCGCACGGTTGCTAGCGAACGGCGCCATCGACCTCGGAGGGTCGTGCGAGAGGACTTGACTTGCCCCGCCGGGAGAGCTACCACGTCCTCCGCCAAAGGCCCGGAAAGGGCTCTAACAAAGGAGACTCGACGATGAGCAGCAAGACGAAAACCGAATCGAAGGGCTCGCCCGAGGAGGCCGTCAAGGCGGCGGTTGAGACGACCGCGGGCGGCACGACCGAGGGCATCGCGGGGGTCGCCGGGATCGGCCGCTCCACGGCCGGGAAGGTGCTCGGGCGGCTCGCCGACGCCGGTGAGGTCACCCGCCATCAGGGCGGGCGCGACCGCGGGAAGCGGCTGCCGGACCGCTGGACGCTCGCCGGGGTCGAGATGCCCGCCGCCTACGCCGGGCAGGTGCTCGCGGCCGAGCAGCCGGCCAGTGCGGCGGGCGACGACAAGGGCGCCAAGGCACCCGCCGCCGACAAGCCGGCCGGTGGGAAGAGCACGCCCGCGGCGAGCGCTAGCGAGCCCGCGGACGGCAAGCTCAAGCCGGGTGGCCTGGACCCGCTCGTGCTGGGCTACCTCGAGGACAACGCCGGCAGCGGCCCGCACGGGCCGACCGAGATCGCCAAGGCCCTCGAGCGCAGCTCGGGTGCGGTCGGCAACTGCCTCGGGCGGCTCACCGAGGCGAAAAAGGTGAAGCTCGTCAATGAGAAGCCGCGCCGCTACAGCCTCGCGTGATCGTGGCGCTGACCGATAACGGCGCCCGCCCCCTCACCCCCGCCGCCCACGTAGGCGGTGGGGCGAGGGGGCGGGCCGAGCGCGCAATCCCTCAACGGAAGGAGAGCAGAGCAATGATCGAGACCCCGCAGGCCCAGGAGACACTCGCCGAGCTCGCCGAGTCGACCGCCGCGGCGCTGCTCGCGTTCGCGCAGGCAGTCCGCCCCGCCTCTGACCGTGACGGCGACGGCGCCGACCTCGCCAGCCTCGGCCTCGGCCGCCGCCAGCAGGAGATCGCCGCGCTGGCCGGCCTCGACACCGATGAGGGCCTGTCAACGAGCGAGGTAGCGCGGGAGATCGACTACGACGCGGCGAACACCCACGCCGCGCTGTACGCGCTCGCCGCGCGCGGCGTCGCGGAAGGCTTCCGCCACGGCGAGCACACCCGCTGGCGGCTCACACCGAGGCATCGGTCCGCTAACCCGTACCTCGCGATCGCGCAGCTAATCACGGCCGGCGAGTGGACGACCTTTGACGACATCTCCCTCGTGGTACACGGCGACCTGCGTCACAGCCGCGAGGTCGTGTGCGCCTCCGTCGGGCTGCCCGACTTCCCCGCCCACCGCGTGCTGGCGCCAGGTGGGCAAGTGCCCGCGGCGTGGCGGAGCTTTGCGACCAAGACTGCCGACCCCGGAGAGTGCCTGCGGCTCCTGGCCAGGGAGGGCGTCCCGGTCGACGTCGACGGGCGCGCTTCGCGCGCCCACTACATCGGCTGGGATCAACTCGCCGAACGCGCGTGCGACGCCGGTCGGCTCGGGTGAGCGCCAGCGTCTTCGCAACGGGAGTCTTACAGAGTTTTAGAGGGTTTACGCGATCTCGATAAACCTCCTATAACTCCGTATCGTCCGGTCATCGACCCGTCGAAGGAGTCGATCCGGCCACGACTGGGCCGCAGGGTGCGCTACGGGGCGCTGTTCTTCTGTTCGATCTGGAGTTGTTGGAGCTGCGCCCGGTCGGCTTCGTAGGTGCCCTTCGCTGTTGCGCCAGCAACTGAGCTTTCGGGTTCGCTTTCATAGATATGCCGCTCTTCGGTCATCTTCGCGATCAACTGGCGCATTTCTTTGTTACGCCGCTCTGTCGCTTCGAGCTGCTGCTGTTGTTCGGATTCGTGAGCCGCTTCTCTGGCTTTCGCGCTCGCTTCCCGCTCGCTGGTTTCGAGGTTTTCTTTCGCGTGCGTAACGCTTTCTTTGACGCGCTCGATCCGTGCGCGGTATTCGTCTAGTTCCTTGCCGCAGAAGGTCGCGCCGAAGCCGTTTCGGGCGCATTCATGGAAGTTGAGCCCGACGCTGTAGAGCGGGCGGTCGAGGCGGCCCGTGAAGTACAGCCCGAGCAGCGCGGCAACTGCTACGCCGACGACGATTGTGATGCCTTTCCGTTTGGTCATTGTCCGAGGCTGCATCGGGGTATGTGACCGAACCCGCTCCCATTGCCGGGGTAGTACCAGGTCCATGCCTTATACGCGCTGCGACCTTCCCACGTACCGAGTCGGTAGAGCACAACCACTGCTGGTGCCGCGTGACCTTCAGCGACACTCTCGTGTGAGTTGATGTACCACCCTATGCCGTTCCCCACGGCGAACTCGCCGCCCCACGAGAGCCAGTGAATGCGGCAGACAAGGCCCGTTGGATCGCCGCCTAGAAAGATAGTCCTCGGCTTGACTTCGCCAAACCCCTTCGCGTTGAATGGGTTTGGTCCCGTGAGGATCGGCTCGCTTGTGCTGCCAGCGGTCGCCACGGCGACCCCCGCGGCGAGGGTGAGCACGACGAGAGCCGCGATCAGCCGTTTCATGACGCAGAGCATAGAGCGACTAACCGGCGGTGCAGCTAGCCGAGAGCCGGTTGGTCCCTTCGCCGTCGCCCACGCTCGTGTAGTAGCGCCGCCCGTCGCACCCGACCCGGATACGCGACAGTACGATCCGGGTAGACACGACTGGGTAGACGAGCCTCCCGTCCCGGTATTCACCGTGCCGGTAGTGGTAGAGGCCGGTCGCCACCGCGATGCTCGTGTCCCAGCCGGACCACCGCAAGCTCGAGAGCTTCCATTCCTTCGAGCCGCTCGGCGGCAACCCCTGAAAGACGCACGTAGACGGGCGAACGCTCGCGTGGTAGCCGAAGCCGCCCGACCCAAAGGTTTGACAGTTGACGAACACTTGCCCGCCACCGGCGTTCGCTGTAACCGGGATCGCGACTAAGGCGACCCCAACGAGAACGGCACATGCGAGCGCGACGAGGGCAAGACTCGAAGGGAGCAAATGCCGGTTCATGGCGCAGAGAATATCCCACTACCGCCGCGCGGTTGGGCTCTCATCGCGCCTGCCTCAAGGTCGCCCGTTCTCATCGCCACACCACACGTGTACCTCTCCGGGCGAGAAATCGCAAGCCCGCCGCCGGGCGCTCGCTGGTCTCGCCTTTCTTGTCGCGACCGAGAGCCTTGCGGCGCTGGTTCCTGTCGTGAATTAACCCGTCCGATAGGGCAGTTAGACGTGTGTGCCGTCAACACGATTCAGCGGCGGTGCGGTCTAAGCGAGACAAGCCGCGCGAACCGGACCAAAGCACCTAACTCGCAGGATTGCAGCACTTCACCTCTAGGCCGGTGAAGCGTCGCTGCTCGCCCGCGGGCGGGAGCCGAGGTCATACAACCGGGAAAAGGGAAATAGATGACAAGTACATCGAGCAACGGAGAAGCATGCGACGCGGTAGGCAGGACGATCGTCGTCTTTGGGGACACCCTGCGAAACAAGCCCATAGTGGAAGAGCTACTACTCGACGGCTTTGACGCTCGAAAGGCACCCAATCAAGAGTTTTTGAGATTGTGCTGCCAGCCTGGGGATGTCGAGCTACTGATCTTCGGCTGCGGGCGCGACGCGGCATCGCTCGCGGTGCTGCGAGAACTTCGGGCGGGCGCGCTTGCCCCGGCGGTTAGCTCGACGATGCGAGTTCTATGGATCGCGCCGGGTGATACGGAAAGCGATGTGCTGCGCGCGTTTGACGCTGGAAGCGACGATGTGATCCGAGAGCCCGTTTATCCACGGGAGCTACGCGCGCGGATCACCGCCCTCGTGCGTCGCTCACCGTCCCTCGCCTCGCCGGGCTTGGTGTCTCTCGGCGACCTCGTTATCGACCTGGAGGCGCGAAGCGTGACGTTTAACTCTAACCCGATCCTGCTGCGGCGGATGGAGTACGACCTGCTTGTGTGGCTCGCACGCTGCCCTGGGAGGGTGTTCACGAAGTCAGAGCTGCTTACGGACGTGTGGGGTTACAAGACGCTCGGGAACACCCGCACGCTTGACTCGCATGCTTCACGGTTGCGCAGCAAGCTCGCGGCCGTGGGAGCCGAGGGCTGGATCGTCAACGCTCGCGGGGTCGGCTACTCGCTGTGCGTCAGAGATCGCGCGGCCGTTCGATCTCCGGCGGTCCGCGCGGCGTGAAGGTTGCGGTCCGCAGTGGTGCAGGTGTGTGTCAACTGTGCATCCTGGGCCTGACGGTGGGCGGGGTGTGCGTATGTTGGTTGTCCTGTAACCGTAAGCCGTTGCGCCGGTGCCGACGGCGGCCCGTGAAGTGACGGCATAGGAGGTAACAGGCGAAGTGAACGACCATTCCAAGCGCGAAACCCACCCCGAGGAGATCGTCCTCGACAGGGCGCTCCTTGACCTCATGCTCCAAACGTCGCACCCGTGGACCGAAGCCGAGCTAGCCCGCGCCGCCAACTCCGGCGGTGAGGTCCCCGCGGCGCTCACGCGCCTGAAGGACGACGGGCTGATCAACCGTTGGGGCGAGTTCGCCGCTGCCAGCTACGCGGCGCTGCGTATCTGCGGGATCAACCACGACCACGACAGCTCCTCCGCACACGAGCACCGCGACGAGGCCATCGTGCTCGAGTTGATGCTGGCCACCACCACTGACGGCAGCCGACCGCTGTCCCGCCAAGAGCTACTGCGCGAGCTCGGAAAATCCAAACGAAAGCGCAACCGGATCACCGACGCGATCGACAGGCTCGTCGCCGCCGGCCTGCTGGACAGCTCCGAGGGCATGCTGTTTCTGTCCAGGGCTGCGCTGCGCTACGACCAGCTACCCTGGAATGGGTCAACGAGGTCAACGGAGCCACCAACTCCTCAAGCCAGTGGCACTATCTGCTGATCGCCGAACGCGACCTGGACGCTGTCAAAGGCGACTCGTTTCACTGGCTCTGCGGAGGACACCTCCAAGCTGTCGGAAGAGGCACAGCGGGATCATGTGCATATGACCCACTCGACCCACCCACCCGAGCAGCAATGCAGCTGATTGACGATCGCCTCTTCTTGTCGGCGTCGGACCTTGTCGCGTTCATGGAGTGCGAGCATCTCGCGGCACTGGATCTGCGCGCGGCGCGGGGCGTGGAGACGATTGCGGTCTCGCGCGATGACACGGCGCTGCTCGTGGCACGGAAGGGGGATGAGCATGAGCGAGCGTATCTCGAGCGGATCCTGGCCGAAAGTCGTGACATCGTGGTGGTTCCCACCGTGGCTGACGGTTTCGGCGACCTGCACGAGGCGGTCGACCGCACAACCGAGGCGATGCGGGCGGGCACCGAGGTGATCTACCAGGGCGCGCTGTTGGACGGCGACTGGCGTGGATATGCCGACTTCCTCGAGCGGGTTGCGGCGCCGTCGCCCGTGTTTGGCGATTACAGCTACGAGGTAGTGGACACAAAGCTGGCACGGACAGCGCGGCCGAGGTTCCTCATGCAGCTGTGCTTGTACAGCGAGTTGCTGGCGCGTGTGCAGGGCCGGTGGCCGGAGTGGATGCATGTGGTGTCCGGCTCGGGGGAGCGGCACAGCTTCCGGGTGGATGAGTTCTCGGCGTTCTACCGCCGCCTGCGTCGCCGCTACGAGGAGCAGCTGGCGGTAGCGTTCCCCGACACCTACCCGCAGCCGGTCGCGCACTGTGAGCTGTGCCGGTACTCGGATCATTGCCAGGGGCGCTGGGAGGCTGACGATCGCCTCTCGCTGATCGCCGGGATTGGTCGCGCGCAGGTCGTGCGGTTGGCGGAGGCGGGCATCGCAACCTGTGCCGAGCTGGCTGCGGTCTCGTCCGCCTCACGTCCGCGGAGGATCGGCACCGATGCGTTTGAGCGCCTGCGTGAGCAGGCACGACTGCAGGTGCACGAGCGCTCGACGGGCGAGCAGGTCTATGAGCTACTCGCGCCCGAGGAGGAGCGTGGCTTCGCGCGGCTGCCGGAGCCACGCGAGGGCGATCTGTTCTTCGACATGGAGGGTGACCCCTTCTACGAGGGCGACGGCCTCGAGTACTTGTTCGGCGTGACACGGGTCGAAGACGGAGCGCCGGTGTTTCATGCGTTCTGGGCGCGCGATCGTCGTGAGGAGAAGGCGGCGTTCGAGGCGTTCATCGACTTCGTCATGGACGCGATGTCAGCGGATCCGAAGATCCACGTCTACCACTACGCGCCGTATGAGCCGACGGCGCTGAAGCGGCTGATGGGTCGTCACGGCACGCGCGAGGAGGAGGTCGACGCGCTGCTGCGCGGGCACGTGCTCGTCGATCTGTACACGGTGACGCGGCAGGCGCTGCGCCTCTCCAAGCCGAGCTACTCGATCAAGCAGGTCGAGGCGTTCTACATGGACGCTCGTGACGAGCAGGTCACCGACGCGGGCGACTCGATCCTTCGCTTCGAGGAGTGGCTGGAGACCGGCGATGAAACCTTGCTGGAGTCGATCGAGGCGTACAACCAGGCCGACTGTCTTTCGACGCTGAAGCTGCACGGCTGGCTTCTGGAGCGTCGCGCGGAGGCCGAGCGCGCCTTCGCGGCGGCGATCCCTTGGCGCGCGCCACCCGAACCACACATGCCCTCGCCGGAGGCCGCCGAGGCGCAAGATGAGGCCGCACAGCTCGCGGATGCGCTGACCACTGGCCTTGTCGAGGATCTCAACGTCCTGAGCCGCGAGGAGCATGGACAGTGGCTGATGGCGCAGCTACTGCATTACCATCGCCGCGAGGACAAGCCTGTGTGGTGGGCGTACTTCGCGCGGCTTGAGATGAGCGGCGAGGAACTCCTTGAGGACCCGGAGGCGATCGGGCAGCTCACAGCCGATCCCCAGCAGCCACCCGTTCCAGACAGCCGGTCGTTCATCTATACGCTGCGATTCCCCGAGCAGGAGCACAAGCTCCTCCCAGGCGCAGAGGCGATCGATGCCGCAAGCGAGCGGTCGGTCAACGTCGTGGAGATCGACGACACCGCCGGCATCGTGCGCATCCGCCGCGCGCAGAGCCGCCACGGCGAAGCGCTGCCCGCCGGGCTCATCCCCGGCGGCCCGTACAACACGGTCGAGCAGCGCGCGGCGCTGCGGCGCCTCGCGGACACGATCCTCACCTCCGGGATCGACGGTCCCGGCCCGTTGCGCGTGCTGCGTGACGTGCTGCTGCGCATGCCACCGCGGATCACAGACATGGCGAGCGGCGCGGCTCTCCAGGACGGCTCGCCCGACATCGAACAACTCGGGCGTCTTGCCGAGCGGCTCGATGACTCCTACCTGTTCATCCAGGGTCCGCCCGGGTCAGGCAAGACGTGGACCGGCGCGCAGCTCGCCGCGCATCTGCTCCACAGTGGGGCGCGCGTAGGCATCGCCGCGATGAGCCACAAGGCGATCCACAACCTCCTGCACGAGATCGAGGAAACCGCCGTCGAGCGGCAGCTGAGCTTTCAGGGCTGGAAGAAGAGCTCCGCCGGCAACCCCGAGTCCGAGTACAACTCCAAGCTCGAGCGCTCGTTCATCACCAACGAGTCAAACCAGCAGGCGTTCCCGCCGCCGGACGACATTCAGCTGCTCGGCGGGCACTGCCTGGCTGTTCGCGCCCGAGAGCATGGACGGGATGCTCGACTACCTGATCTGCGATGAGGCCGGGCAGGTCTCCCTCGCCGACGCGCTGGCGATGGGCACCGCCACCCGGAACCTCATCCTGCTTGGCGACCCGCTCCAGCTCGCTCAAGTCTCACAGGGTGTGCATCCGGACGGCGCCGGCGCCTCGGTGCTTGAGCACCTGCTCGGCGAACATGGCACGATCCCACCCGAGCGCGGCATCTTCCTCGACCGAACTCGCCGGATGCACCCCGACGTCTGCAGGTTCGTGTCCGAGGTCGTCTACGAGAGCCGTCTGCATGCCATCCCGGAGTGCGAGAACCAGCGCATCAACGCGACCGGCGCCCTCACCGGGACGGGCGTGCGGTTCATCGAGGTCCGTCACGAGGGCAACACGCGCGCTTCGACCGAGGAGGCCGATGCGATCGCGGGCGCGATCGCCGGCCTGGCCGGCGCCACCATCACCGAATCCGACGGCACCCAACGACCGCTCGCGATGAACGACGTCATGGTCGTCACGCCGTACAACGCCCAGGTTCGCTGCCTCGCTGAGCGGCTGCCCGACGGCGTACGGATTGGGACGGTCGACAAGTTCCAAGGTCAGGAGGCCGATCGTGTTCTTCTCGATGGCCACCTCCTCCGGTGCGGAGCTGCCTCGCAACGTCGAGTTCCTCTACAGCCGCAACCGGCTCAACGTCGCCGTCTCCCGCGCGCGCAGCCTCGCCGTCCTCGTCTGCAACCCCGAGCTGCTGCACATCGACTGCCGCACCGTCGAGCAGATGCGCCTCGTCAACGCGCTCTGCCGGCTGGTCGAGTTGGCAGACTGATCACAGCCGATCGAGAAGCCTACGATCTCAAGCGCTGGTACCCAGCATGTATGAACCTGTCTGGTGTCCAACGACGAGTGACGAGGGTAGCGCGAGTGCGACCGCGCCTGCCATGCCCTCGAGATGTGTCACCGAGATCGTTACGTGTACGTTAAGCTCATTTGCGCGTCGCGCCGCCGCGCCGTGCAAGCGCACATCACAGCTCTCGCCTCCCGCAATGACCTCGACATCGAGCGGATCGAAGCCGTCGATGCCCAGCGCCTTGATGACCGCCTCCTTCGCACTGAAGCGCGCCAGAGGTGCTGCGGCCGGGATTCCGTTGGCGCTCGCAGTAGGAGCGCTCGCCGGGATGAAACAACTCCTGGGCTAGGTCCGGGCTGTTCTTGAGCCGGTCACGCAACCGCGCCGGTTCGCTGAGGTCGATCCCGACGAGCGGAGCAGTCATGCCCGAAAGGTTAGCTCATTTGCTGGTAATCGGACAGGTCCGTCGGCTTTCGTGATATGCTGTCCGGAGATCCGACAGAGAGGTGCCTAATGCCGACTGCAACGAAGACCAAGACCAAAGCGCAGACAGACGCAGAAGACGTCGTGCTCGAGCTACTCGCGAACCTACGCAAGACCAGCGTGGGGGAGCTTCGCCAGGAGTTGGGGGCGGCCGGGGAAGGCATGCCCGTGGACCACTCGATATGTTCGACGTGCTTGTCGAGTTCCGTCAGCGCACCGGGATCACGATCGACAAGAAGGAGCTTCGCCGAAAGACGATGCGCTCGGTGGAGGCCTTCGCGCAGTTTGCGACTAAGGCTGCAGCCTCATGAGCGCCGAGCCTGGGGCGACCCGCACGGACGACCCAGAGGACCTCGCGAGGCGGCTGCGCGAGGCACGTGAGTTCGTCAACCTCTCGCAGACCTTCGTCGCTCAGCAACCGAGTATCCCTCGCTCGGCGATCTCCGATATCGAGCGCGGCGAGCGGCGCGTCGAGAATCTCGAGCTCAAGCGCCTCGCAGAGCTCTATCGCATGCCCGTCGACTACTTCCTCGGCAATGAGCCCAGCGACGAACTGGCGGGCGGCAGCGGCGACCAAACCGTCCAGGCGCTGGCGCGTGCAGCGAGCGAGATGAACCCTGACGAGAAGGAGCAGGTGCTGCGCTTCGCGCTGTTCCTTCGCAACTACAAGCAGCCGGGGCAGCGATCGAACACTTCGGGCGATGCCCATGCGCGCGCCGCCGTGATGGCGTCCGAGCTGCAGGCCGATCTCGAGCTTGACCTCAACCGCCCGATCGATGTGTTCTCTGTGATCAAGCAGCTCGGCCTCGTACTGGGATTCGCGCCACTCGGGAAGGTGAGCGGTCTATACCTCCCAGAGGAGCCGACGCGGGGGATCCTGCTGCACGAGGGGCACCCGCGCACCCGCGCAGCGCGACACCGCCGGACACGAGCTCGGCCACCACATGTTCGGCCACGCCGCAGAGATCGACGGGGACCTCGAAAAGGCCCTCCGTCGCCCTGACGTACAGGCGTGGCCCGACCACGAGAAGGAGGCCGAGGCCTTCGGAGCCTGGTTCCTGATGCCCCGCCGACTGGTACGCAGCGGACTGGGTGAGCTCGGCATCGACCGTCCGCGCGACCCGCTCGACGTGTACGCGCTGTCGCTTTGGCTCGGCACGAGCTACACCGCGACAGCACGTCAGCTGGCCGTCGTACGCCTCGCCAGTCAGGCCGAGGCTGCACGGGTGGGCCAAGGTTCAGCCGCGCTCACTGAAGCAAGCCCTCGCGGGCAAACGCTTCGCTCCGATGACCTGCGCAACGACGTCTGGTGGCTCGACGCCCGACATAACCGCCATCCAATCGACGCGCGGCCGGGAGACCGTGTTGTGCTGACCCTCGACGAGATACCAGCGTCCGGCTTCTCCTGGCGCTTTGCCGAGCTTCCTAATGATCTTCACCTGCTGGCCGACTCCTACGAGGACGCCTGGAAGCCGGAGCTCAGCCACCCACCTGACCCGGATGGAGAGCTCGTGGGAGGCGGACACCCACGATCGATGGTGCTCGAGATCGATCCACAAGCGCGGGCAGCGTGCAGCGCGTCGGTCTCGTCAAGGACCAGGAGTGGGAGCAGGCCCCGCCCTCCGACGAGTTCGAGTTGCTCGTCTCCATCAATCCGCCACTCACAGGCATCCAGGTGCCCGAAGCCGAGCTGGCCCTCGCCCACTGAGCTATTGCCCGACCACCGTCCAGTACAGACCCCAGTGCGCCACCAGGGCGACCGTCCGACGTGCGTCGGCTTCGCGGTCAGCGCCGCACACGAGTGGATCGCCCGCGACGCGACGATTCGCTCGGCCGAGGATGCGATGTGGGCCGGACACAAGATGCACGATGTTCCTGGCAGAGAAGAGACGTCGGTGAGAGGCGCGCTGGAAAGACTCGCCGCCCATGGCCACTGCACCGAGACGGCCTGGCCGTACGGGTCCCCGCGCTACACATCGGGTCGACCCGAAGCAGCGCTGGATCCCGCCAACCGGCATGGGCTGCCGCGCTGGCGAGTACTGGGCACGTCGACCGTGCCAGCAATCCGGGCGGAGCTCGAACACGCCCGTCCAGTGATCCTCTCGTTGAAGGTCGTCCGCGGTGCGTGGCGCAAGGCTGGCGGCGAGATAGACGCCCCGCCAGGGCAGAAGACGCCGGGCAATCACGCCGTGCTCGCCGTCGGCGTCCTCGACGGGCCCGCAAGAGTGATCATCAAGAACTCCTGGGGTCGTAGCATCCACAAGGTCAACAGGAACAAGCCGCCCTGGGCCATTCCGGTGCTTCTGGTTCACTACGAAATAGAAGTGACCTCCCGGGCGGCCGGGTTGACGATTATGCGGCTCACATGACCGCAGGCCCCATCGCTGCAACTGGCGTCGGCCCCGATCCTGAACGGCATCTTCCGCGCCATAGCCACCCTCCTCGTCTCCTTGGACCTTAACAAGCCCAGCCAGCAGCAGCGCCTCTAAACTCCCGGCCCGCGAACAGCCGCACCTGACCGAGCATTCGCGAGGTCACCGGTAATCGGTGCAGACGGCCACGCGGCGCAGCAATGTGCACGAGGAGTGAGCCGGTCAGGTCGGCGCGACCGCCAAGGCCGGGGCCTGGCGCGGCACGCGCCGGGCGGGCCTCCCAAGGCAGAGCCCGGCGCGGGACGCCGGACGCGGCGCCGCGCAGCGGCGCCGCCTTGATCCTTAAGTACAGCTCAATTCGGCAGCCGGGCCGAACGGACAGACTGGACGGGCCTACCTCATCGGTCAACGGACATGGCTGAATGCCCTCACGCTCGGCGCGGCGATCGCAACCCCTGAGCCGCGGGGGGCTGCCATGTCACAAGACCGCCCCCGGCGGCCAGGCCGTCGGAGATAGCAGGTAGGCACGCTTCCCACATGCCCAGGGCCGCGCACGGCAGGACCTCCGGCCCAGGTTGGGGCGCGGGGGTCCAGTGTGGCTCAGAAGGGGCTTTGCGTGGGCCGCCGGGGCGTCATGGCGGTCAGGATGCACTCGTGGGGGCGGCAGTCGGCCAGGGCGCGGTGGACGCGGTCCAGGGCGCCGGGGAGCCAGCGCCCCTCCAGCTCCAGCGCCCCGGCCAGTTCGGGTGCCTCGCGCCCGTACACGCGGCGCCACTCCGCCCAGACCACGCCCAGCTCCCAGATCACGGGCCAGTGTGCCCGCCAGCACGGCCGCAGCTCCTTATCGCGCGGCCACGCCTGGGACGGGACCAGGACCTGGGCCACCCACTCCGACAGCCGTGGCCAGCTCGGCTGCGCGGGTGGACCGGTCCATGGCGGACCAGTTGGGTGCCGCGACGCGGGCGCCCTTGCTGGCCAGCTCGGCCACCTGGTCCTCCACCTCCTGGAGGCGGGCGCCGATAGCGTCGACCTCGGCCGTCAGGCGCCCGACGCGGCCCCGGATGTCTTTCGCCATGACCAGGCCGGAGCGGTCCACCACGGCGTCCAGGTGGCGAACCTTCCCCCCGAGGTCGGACAGGCGGGCCGCCAGGGCGGCCAGCGTCTCGTACGGGATGGAGGACCCGGCCTGACGGGCGCGTTCCAATTCTTCCTGGAGGCGGCGCGCCTCGGCCGCCGGGTCCTCCCCCTCGGGGGTGGTGCCCGGTGTGCCGGTCACGTGGTGGTGTCCTCCCCGTCCTGGCGGCCGGGGAGCCCGGCCGGTGCGGAACCGGCCAGCAGGCCGGTAAGGTCCGGCGCCGTGGTGGCCCAGCCCGGTGCCGGGATCTCGGTGTCCCAGACCCCGTCCAGGGCCGCGTCCAGGACCGGCGGGGCGGCCTGGAGCCGGAGGCGGGCCGCCAGCCTGGCCCAGGCCGGGCGGACCTTGACCACCACGGGGGCCAGGTCCCCCTCCAGGATGAGGGCCCGGCGGCGGGGAGGCGCCGCACGAACGCGGGCGGGACGGCCGGGACCTGGACCCGGCGCTCCCCCTCGTGTGGCGCCCACGGTGCCGCAGACGTCGGCCACCGCGTCCAGGCAGGCCGAGTCGGTCACGCCCGGCATGATGATCTTGTTGGTGGTGTCCCAGATGGTGGCCGCGCCGTCTGCTCCCCAGCCCTCGCGGAGCTGGCCGAGGCCGTGGGCCACGGCCACGATGGTGATGCCCTTCCCGGCCGAGTCGGCCAGCCACAGGTCCAGCGGGACGCGGACGATCTGCCGGGCCTCGTCCAGGAACAGGAGCAGCGGCGGGTCCAGTTTCCCGGCGGGGCGCCGGGAGCCGGACAGGCTGGCCATGCGCTGCACGTAGTCGGTGAAGCACCGGAACAGCGGCGCGATCGTGGTCCCGGCGGCGCCGGGCGCGATCATGTACAGGGTGCCGCAGGACGCGGCGAACGCGTCCGCGTCGAACGGCCGGGCGGCCGGGCCGTGGACCATGGCGGCCACGGCCGGGTCCGCGACCCAGGTCAGGGACTTGGCCATGGTCATGCGGATGGAGTCCGGGGACCGGCCCTCCCGGGTGGCCTCCGCGAACACGGACCGGAGCTGGCGGGACGCGGCCGGGTGACGCGCCAGGACGGACCCGCCGATGGCGTCGCCCTCGCGGTTGGCCCAGTCCCAGATGTCCAGCACGGTCCGCCCCGACAGGGCAGCCGCATGCAGCAGCGCGGCCAGCGCGATCGCGGCCTTGTCCTGCCACCAGGCCATATCCCCGGTCCCTACCCGCGGCCCGATGATGCTGTCGGCGCGGATGAACGCCTCCGCCGGGTTCTCACACCCGGACACCACGTCCCACCCGAACGAGGAGGGCACCCCGCCCACCTCGTACGGGTTGAACACGTACACCGGGCCGTGCCGCCAGCGCGCCCCGGCCGTCAGGCTGAACAGGTCAGCGCGGGTGGACGTGGCGATGACCGCGCCCGGCCAGTCCAGCAACAGATCCGCCAGCATGCCGGACTTGTGCTTACGCGGCGGGGCGATCATCAGCCAGTTGGCCTCCATCGAGCCGAACACGCGCTTACCCCACTGGGCGCGGCCCAGCCGCAGCGCGTAGGCGGTGGCCGCGGTGGCCACCAGGCGCTGGCCGCCAGGTCAGGCCGGGCCGGACCCGGCCGCCACGGTGGGCGGCGGCCGTCCGGCTCCACTGGGTACCCAGCTCGGCCAGGGAGGCGAACCCCGGGCCGGGCCGCAGCCGGCACCGGGTCCGCCAGCGCATGGCGCGGGCCCGGTTGCGCTCCATGGCCCGGGCGCCCAGGTTGAACCGCCAGAACAGCACGGCCACCAGCACGAGGGCCACCAGGTCCCCGGCCGGATGGGACAGGCCCCACCACGTGAGGCGGAGGAGCCCGAGGGCCAGCCAGGCCAGCCCGCGGAGCACCATGTCAGCGATCTTCACTTGCCCTCCTCCTCGCTGCTGGCCGCTCGGCTCAGCTCCTCGTACACGTACGCGCGGGCGGTGCTGGCCGGGAGCCCGGCCCGCGCGGCCAGCCGCCTTGGCCGCGGCTCCGGCCGCATCGCGCTGGCCATAGTCGGCGTGGTCGCGGTACAGGGCCAGAACGTGCGCCTTCTTGGTCGGGTAGGCGCTGGCCCCGGCGGCCAGCTCCAGGCGGCCCTGGCGGTCCGGATGCCCTGTAGCCCGGCCATGCGCCGTCCACGGCGAGCTGGTGAACTCCAGGCGGCCCCGCAGCTCGGCCAGGTCGGCCTCCGCAACGGTCCGCATGCGCTCCAGGCCCGTGGCCAGCTCCGCGCGGAGGACGCCCAGCGCGTCATCCACGGCCAGGGCGGCGGGCTCGGCCTCGGGCAGCGGCGCGGCGGCCAGGATGGCGGCCTTCACACCGCGGCGGGTGCCCTTGAAGTCCACCACGGCGCGGAGCGTGTACAGCGCCAGGCGGGCCAGGCCGCGGCCCAGCCTGGCCCACGGGCTGGCGTCGTCCTTCATGCCCAGGACGTGGCGCCGGACCACCGAGATGGTCCGGTCGGTGGTCAGGGCCAGCAGGATGGGCGCGGCCACGTAGACGGCCACCGACCGGAGGCTGGCCTGGTCGGCGGCCGTCCAGTTCATGAACGCCGACGCCGCGGCGCAGACCACGATGGCGGCCCGCTCGGCCGGGGCGCCCAGGCCCTTACGGGCCAGCCCGAGGGCCAGCACCGAGAAAATGATCATGGCCGCGTCCAGCGCGAGGGCCTGGACCTGGGCGGCCATGTGCTCGTGCTTCTGGGAGAAGATGAACGCGTACTGGGCCGCGTACACCACGTACAGCAGCCCGGCGTCCAGCAGGCCGAGGAGCGCCATGCCGGCGTTCACCAGGCCCCGGCCGGGCTCACCGGCCCGGGCGGGTGCGCCGGCGCGGCCGAGCGCGCGGCGCTCCCGCCGGGACAGGTTCGTGAGCATAGGCCCGGCGTCGGTGTCGTACTGGTCCAGGCCCCGGCCCAGGCGCCAGCGGCGCCAGGCCGGGGTGTCGGGGGTGTTCTGTTGTGCGAAGCTGTCAGTGGTCACGGTCGGTCCTTACTGGTAGCGCGGGGGTCTCCAGGCTCCGAAGCGGCCGGGAGCCCCGGCCGCAGCGGTCACCCGGTATGGGCGGGAACGTGACAGGCCGTAAGTGGCGGTCACAGCCCGGCCTCCGGTTCGGCGGTGGACAGGGCCCAGTCCGTCAGGGTGGGCTCCCCGCGGCCAGCTCGGCCGCGTACTCCTCGGCCGTGGCCTCCTCCACGCCAAGGTGGGCCGCAGCGGTATAGGTGGCCGCCTCGGCCTCCAGGTAGGTCTGCCGGTCCCGGGCGGACAAGCCGGAGTCATTCAGGGCGGCCTGGGAGCTGGCCGTGGCCCAGATCAGGTCCGTACGGGTTGGCTGGCTCGGCCCCTGGACGGGCTGGGCCCCGGGTGTCTGGCCGGTCATAGCCCTGCCTCCGGCTCAGGCTCGGGTGGTTCGGCTGGATTCCTGGCTGCTTCCTGGCCTCGAAGGCGGCGTTCCAGGCGGCGTGCAGGTCGTCCAGCAGCCTGCTGGTTTCCTGCCATGGCTCGGACAGCTGCGGATGGACAGCGCGCTGCTTATGCCAGCCGGACATCAGGTGAGTAGCTAAGGATCTTGTTCTCATCCAGGGATAGCGGCTCGAATAGGGCCGGGTCGCTCGGCTGGGCGGGCAGCGTGGTGGGTTCGGTGCCGGTCATCGCAATGTGCCTCCAGTTCGGGTCGGGTTGGCGCGATCGCGTTGCGGGCTGGTTCACAGGCCGGCCTCCAGTTCGGGTTCCGGCGGTGGCCGCGCGGTCAGCTCGCGGGGCCCGCCAGCTCCGCTCCAGCTCGTCCACCGCGGCCTCCAGCACGGGATCGGCCGGGGCGGGCTGGCCCCACGGCCACGGCTCGGGCTCACCCGGCGGGCGCGGGGCCGGGATGAAGGAGTGCCAGGCCTCCGGCTCCGGCGCGGCCGTGGCGGCGGGAGCGGGCGTCCTGCAGAGCGGCGGGCGGCTCGGGCAGGCCGAAGATGTCCAGCAGCAGCGACCGCTGCGCCGGGTTGGACCGGTCCCAGCCCGCGCGGGCCAGCGCGTCCGCCGCGGCCAGCTCCCCGGCCTGGTAGCCGCTGACGGCTTTGCACACCTCGCAGCGGCGGGCGGCGCCGTGCTGCTTCAGCCGCCGCTCCAGGGCCCGGCCGCCGGGCTGGGTCTGGGCCAGCACCCAGAAGCCGCCGCGTTCGACCTGCACCTGGGTCAGCCGGGCACCGCGGCCCAGCGCGTGGTCGGTCAGCCGCTGTCCCAGCCGCCGCTCCGGGGTGGTGCCGGTGTAATGCGCCGCGTGCCCTAACGGCGGCCACAGGTGCAGCGTGTACACGACGTCCCGGCTCATGCCGCCGGCCGTCCGGCCTCAGCGCCCAGATCCACCCCGCCCCAGATGCCGTACCGCTCACCGCGGGCCCGGGCCCGCGCCAGACACGCCGCCCGCACCGCGCAGCCCGCACAGATCGCCTTGGCCGGGGCCGCGGACTCCCGGCAGCGGGAAGAACAGGTCAGGGTCAGCGCCGCGCACGCGGGCCCGCCGGCAGGCCCTGGCGGCCGGCACGGTCAGGCCACCCGACCGGGCGGTGGCCTGCCGCGGCCGCATCCGGGCCCGCCACCGGGCCGCGAACTCGGCCAGGTCGCTCACGTCCTGGCCGCTGGCGGCGAAGTCATCGGCGAACCGCCGCGGGTACCGGCGGGTCGTCTTCCTGCTCCCCCGGCACACCACCGTGCACGGCAGCACATCCGCGATAGCCAGCCGCCGGACCGTCTCCCGGGAAACCCCCAGCCGCTCCGCGAACTGCCCGGCCGTCAGGAAATCCGCGCCTCCCCGCCGCGGGAGGGGCGGGCTGCGGCGGGGCGAACGCCGCCGCCACTCCCCGCGCCAGCGCTTCCAGCAGCTCCGGCGGCAACACGGCCCCCGGCAGCGGTACCTCTACGCGCTCATCAGTCACAGGAACGGACTCCTCCCGAGTCGCACCCAGAGCAGCGGTGCCGTTGGTGGCACAGCCGGGATGCTCTGACTCCTCTAGGTGCCTAGAGGAGTTGTAACATGTATAGAGGAGTTGAGGCAAGTGCAGGGAGGAGTCTGGACGCTTAGCGCCTGGCGGCGAAGATCGGCAGTATCAGGCCAGGTCCCGGCGCCAGGGTCCGCCTGGAGTTCGAGCCGAGGTTGAGCTTCTGACGGGCCTGCGGCTGAAGCAGCTAGAACGAAGAGTGCTCAGTGGGCAGGCAGCTCGTAGTTAAGGACATACGCGTCCGCGGACATGATGGTGTCGCAGACTTCGACTGCCCGGCCGTCCGTATCGAACGCGGTACGGACCAGCCGGAATACAGGCACCCCTGGCGTCATCGCCAGTATCCGCGCCTCAGCCTCCGTAGGCATCCGCGCAGTGACTTCCTCCGTGAACCGCTCCAGAGTGTGCCCGAGTTCTTCAAGGCGGGCATAGATTCCTCCGGGCCCGGGGTTGGGGTCTGCGATCGGAGTTCCGTGCGCTATCTCGGCTGGAAGATACGAGGTGGCGGTTTCAACCGGTGTCCCATCAAGGGAATAGCGTCGACTCCGAACAACTACAGGTCCAGAGTGGTTAAGTCGCTCACCTATTTCAGGCGGGACTGCCATCTCGTTGACCTGAATCAAGTCAACGTCAGGTATCGCGCCAGCTTGTTCTGACTCGGCAAGAAATGCGGCTTTGCCTTCCTTTCGGTGGCGCCGCGCAAAACGATCCGAGGCCAGCCTGCGCACAGGAGGCTTTTTCCGAACGTACACACCGCGGCCGTGCTCAGCACGAGTAAGGCCCTCTGCCTCAAGAAGTTGTAGCGCGCTCCGAACAGTCATTCGAGCAACGCGGTAGTGGTCTATCAGATGGGCCTCGGATGGAAGGCGGTCGCCTTCATGCAGCCGCCCGTCCTCGATCGCCGCTCGCAGCTGGTCAGCGATCTGCCGGAACACGGCCCTGTCGCTGGCTGGATCCACCGCCAAGCCGTCAAGCACGCTGCTCATGTCGCGCCTCCCGGCCGTCGGCCGCTGACTTGTCCGGACGTCTAGTAGTCTCAAGCCTAGCGAACTGCTTGATGGGAGTCAGCAGGTGACTGGTGAGGAAACACACCACTCAGTAAGCGTCGCCGGCGTCGTGATCGACGAGGACGGCCGTGCGCTCATCATTCAACGCCGAGATAATGCTCATTGGGAACCGCCCGGCGGTGTGCTTGAGCGAAATGAGACCATTACGGACGGCTTGCTGCGAGAGATCAAAGAAGAGACCGGGCTGACCGTTGAACCAGTAGCGCTCACCGGCATTTACAAGAACATGAGTCGAGGAATTATCGCGCTTGTGTTCAAGTGCAGAGCTATTGGGGGCAAACTAACCGAAAACCCGGAAGTTGCTGGATTCCGGTGGGTCCGGGAGGCTGATGTGTGCTCGCTCATGTCAGAGGCGTATGCGGTTCGTGTTCTTGACGCCTTCCAGTCACGGGCAGCACCGGCCGTCCGGGAGCACGACGGCGTTAATTTGCTCGTCCCAGCGGGGAGCTAAAGGCACGCTCACTACCTTCGGCTTGGACCCTGAGTTACCTCCAGGACCGTCTCTTACGCCTGCGAAGCGATGTCCTCCGTGGGGTGATGCGCGGCAGTCGTCTGCCAACTGATGTGCGACAGTCCAACGCGCGGATCGCGGCATGACCGGATGTTCATCCGAGGGCGGCGTGCTGTATAGATATGCAGTCGAGCCGATCGTGCGCTCGGCTCTGACACGGGCTGCCAACGACGCGAGGCCCGCTGGATAACCGCGCGCCTACCCGCCGATCTGGTCGGCCACGCGACGCAGGCGTGATGGCCTCACCTGCATCCCGAACTGGCATTCCGGCGCGCCCTGTCCGCGCTGCGCTGTCGGTCCCGGCTGGCGCGGTTAGTGTCCGGCAGCGTCGCCGGCAGGCTTTCGTCGCACAGCACGATGCACTCCTGGCAGATGGGCATCCCAGGTCCGGCCCTGGCCGCAGGCCGGGGGTGCGTGGCTCCCGGGCCAATGCGGCGGCTTGGGCGTGCTCTGGTTCTACGGTCTCGCGGGCAGGCTGATCTCGATGATCAGTCCGCCTTCGGTGCGCGGCCAGGCCCGGACTGTGCCGCCGTGTGCGGTGGTGATGGAGCGGACGATGGACAGGCCCAGGCCTACGCCGCCGCCGTGGTTGGTCCCGGTCGGTGCTAAGCCGCCGGAACGGTTCGAAGAGCGATGGCACTGCCGCGGTAGGGATGGCCGGGCCGGTGTTACGCACGGTGAGTGCGGGCTTCGGCTCGGCGGCTACCTCGACCTCGACCCAGCCGCCGGGCTCGTTGTACTTGATGGCGTTTGTCACGAGGTTGCTGATCAGCCGCTCTAGCAGCACCGGATCGCCGGGCACTGGCCGTCGGCGAGGCTTGCGGCGCAGGCGTGACCTCGTGTTCGCGGCCAGCTCCGCGGTGTGTGTCGAGCACTCGACCCGCCAGCTCGTCCAGCCGGACCGGTACCTTGCCCGGCAGCCCGCGGTCGCTCTCTGCCAGGACCAGCAGGCCCTCGATCAGCTTCTCGTTGCGCTCGTTGGTGCGCAGCAGTTGGGTGCCGAGCCTGCGCAGGTCCTCGCCCGTCTTCGGGTCATCCATCGCCACCTCGGTCAGCAGCCGCTGCACGGCCAGCGGGGTGCGCAGCTCGTGGGAGGCGTTGGCGGCGAACCGGCGCTGGCTCTCGTAGCCGGCCGCGAGCCGGTCGAGCGCGTCGTCGATCGCGTCGGCCAGCTCCTTCTACTGGTCGGCGGCGCCGCCCAGCCGGATCCGCTGGCCGAGGTTCTGCGGGCCGAGTCGGCGCACCGTCTGCGCCGTCTGCGACAGCGGGCGGAGCGCCTAGCCCGCCAGCGGCCACCAGCCCCACGACCAGCCAGCACGAGCGAGGGCCATCACCACGATCCACAGGCCGGCCGTCGGCACGTGGCGGTGTAGCAGCAGCGCACCTCGACCACGGCGAGCGCCGGGTAGGCTGATGCTCACCCCAGGAGCCAGCACGCAGTGAGGCGGTTGCCATGTCGCCGACGGCTGCCCAGCCGATGACGAGGAAGCCGACGACGGTCATCGCCGGCGACGGCGAGCGCGACCCGGCGGCGCAGCGACGCGGCGGAACAGCCGGATCAGCCGCCGAGCCGGTAGCCGGCGCCGGGCACGGTCTCGATCACCGGCGGGTCGCCGAGCTTGCGGCGCAGCGTCATGACCGCCACCCGGACCGCGTTCGTGAACGGATCCGCGTTCTCGTCCCATGCCTTCTCCAGCAGCTCCTCGGCGCTGACCACCGTGCCCTCGGCGCGCATCAGCACCTCGAGGACCGCGAACTCCTTGGGCGACAGGGCAGCAGCCAGCCCGTCCCGCCATGCCCGGTACCGCGGCCGGTCCAGCCTGATCCCGGCGCGCTCCAGCACCGGCGGCAGGGCGGGCCGGGCCCGGCGGCCGAGCGATCCCACCCGCGCGACCAGCTCGGCGAAGGCGAACGGCTTGGTCAGGTAGTCGTCCGCGCCGAGGTCGAGGCCGTCCACCCGGTCCCGGATCCCGGCCGCCGCGGTGAGCATCAGCACCCGGGTCTCGCCGCCGGTCGCGACGATCCGCCGGCAGACCTCGTCGCCGTGCACCTTCGGCAGGTCGCGGTCCAGGATCACCACGTCGTAGCGGTGCACCATCACCCGTTCCAGCGCCGCGTCGCCGTCGTAGCAGACGTCGACGGCCATGGACCGCCGCCGCAGCCCCTCGGCGATCGTGTCAGCCATCAGCCGCTCGTCCTCGGCCACCAGCACGCGCATGGCTGCCTCCCCGCTGTTCCTGCTGTTCTCGCGCCGCACAGTATCCGCCCTGTCAGATAAGCGGAGCATAAGTGCCGCGCTTACCGGCCCGCTATGGTCCGGTCCGTAGACCTGATGCCGTGCAGATTCACCTCGTCGCGCGTTTTACCGCGCTGTCACCGCCGCACCGGGCCGGATCATCCGCCGACGCTGTCCGTCTGTCCCCGGGCGCGCAGCCAGTAGGCCATCGCGGGGCTCTCCATGATCGCCGCACGACGATGGCCCCGAGAACGGAAGTGGATGGCACAGGCAGAGCTAGGCCTCGCAAGCCCGGTCGGCGCGCCGCCACAAGCCGGCCGACCAGGCGGGCGGGCGCTCGTCTGGCCGGGCATTGCCTTCGGGCTCGCGCTCGCCGCGTACGTGGCGGACGTGGCGATGCACCCGCTTGATCTCACGTTCCGCTTTTTTGATCTCAATATCTACAACCACGCCGGCCTGCTCGTGCGGCATGCCCCGGACGGCGCTGTACACCTGGCATTTCCTGCCTGGCGTGCAGTACCTCTACACGCCGTTCGCCGCGCTCGGGTTCGCGGCCGGCTCGCTGCTGCCCTGGGCGGTGCTGAAGTGGCTGATGACCGCGGTCAGCTTCGCGGCGATGGCTGCTGACCGTCTGGGTCGACGTTCGGCCAGCTGGGCTGGTGCGGCCGGTACCGCGCCGCCGCGGTGCTCGCGGTCGGCGCGGTGGCGCTGTGGACCGAGCCGGTGCTGCGCTCGCTGCAGCATGGGCCAGATCGAGCTGGTGCTGATGGCGCTCATCGCCTGGGATCTGTGCCAGCCCGACGAGCGGCGGTGGAAGGGCGTCGGCGTCGGCCTGGCGGCCGGGATCAAGCTGGTGCCGCTGATCTTCATTCCGTACCTGATCCTGGCCGGGAAGCTGCGGCAGGCGGTGGTCGCCGCGGCGGCCTTCGCCGGCACCGTGGTGATCGGGTTCGTCGTCGCTGCCGGATGAGTCGGTGAAGTGGTGGCTGACCGGATACTTCCTGCACGCCGGCGATTTCCCGAACGCTGAGCCTCGGGTCCCTGCTGAACCAGTCGCTGCTGGCCCTGCTCACCCGGACGCCCGCGGGCGCGGCGTCGGCGTCACGGCGCTGTGGCTGGCCCTGCGCCGCGGTCCATCGGGTGCCTCGGGCCTGATCGCCGCCGCCTGGCTTGACCCGCTCCGGGCGGCCGACCGCGGGCTGGGTGACCTGCGCGGTGACCGGTGTGCTGGTCTCGCCGATCAGCTGGGACGACCACTGGGTGTGGATCGTGCCGATGCTGGCCCTCCTCACCGACGCAGCGGTGCGCGCCCGGCGCGCCGGCCGGCTGGGCTGCTGGGCCGTCGACCGGCGGCCATGTGGCGGTGTTCGCAGACTGGCCGACCACTGGCCGGACAGCGCGCCTTCGTCCCGCACGGCCTGGTGGCGTTCAACACCGGCCGGCACCCCCTGAGCCGAGATCTTCCACCTGCACGGCATCCAGCTGATCAGCTGGAACGTCTTCGTGCTGGCCGGCCTGGGGATGTTCGCGCTCATGCTGGCCCGGGCCGCGATTGCCCGGCGGCCCGGGAGCGTGAAGCCGCGGGGTCACTGAAGTGCTGAAGGATGGGTCCGTATAGGCAGCCGGACTCGCCCTCGACCGCCTGAAGCGCGTGCTCGTGAGCATGGCCCGGCTGAACCTGGATGAAGAGATCGTGCGCCTGAGCGAGGCCCAAGGGCGCGCCTGGTGAGCCGGGTGATCCGCGGTGTGCTCCGCCGAGATTGGGCTCACTCCGGGAGCAGGAGGACGCGGCGCGGCCTGCGGTCGCCTGCCCACCTTCGCGCAGTCGTCCAGCCAGTGACCCCTTGCGCGCAGAATCAGGCAATCGGTGCCACGACGTGCGGGCCGTCGGAAGGTGTCTCAAGCGTTCGTAATCGGCGATCTGGCTCGCCGGAGAGGTCAGGCCGCTGGTCTCACGAAACCGCGGTCGATCCTCAGGAGATCGGGTGAACATGCGCGTCTGCGCATAAGCATGCGAACAGGTAACGCGCGCTATTCGGCTAGATCAGCGCGTTGCCGCCCGTCATGCGATTGGCAGGCTTCTGGACCTGTCGCACATCAACGGCTAGACATGTGTCGCACATCAGTCGCCGGAGGACATCACCTGCGAAGCGAAGTCAGCGAGAAGTCTCAGCGCTGTTTCGTGGTCCAGCCCAGCGAGCGGCCCGAGCGTGTCCGCCAAGTGACCGAGGTCATTGGTCGGGAGCGCCTGGCGGTACAGGTCGCGGAGCCGTTCCCTTTTGCGCAGGCCGTCGAGCTGTGACGGGATGACCGCGGCGGCGAGCTGGTCGGCGGGCCGGGTGAACTGCGCGTAGAACCTGAGCGTGGTGGAGCCTTCGGCGTGGCCGAGGCGTCCGGCGACGGTGTTCAGGTCGGTGCCTGCCGTGAGGAGCTGGGTAGCGGAGTAGTGCCGCAGTTCCTTCAGTGAGCTGGTGATGCCGACCCGGCGGGCGTACCGGCGGTATCGATGAGTCATGGTGTCGGGGTTCCACGGTGTCCGGCCCGCCGGGTCGGGGGAGAACGCGTAAGCGTCTTGCGGCACGGCGACACCATTGCTGGCTGCCTCGGCGCGGCGGCGCTGGAACCGCTCGCGGAACAGCTCACAGGTGAGCAGGTCCAGCGACAGCAGGCGGCCGTCGCCTGCCTTGGGTGGTTTTTCGATGCGGGTGCCTTGCTTGACGATGTAGTTGGCGGAGACCCGGACCTGCTGGTGGGTGAAGTCGAACCGGTTTTCCCGCAGGGCGGTCACTTCGCCGCGGCGGGCGCCGGTGGTGAACGCGGTCCACAGGTAGAGGCCGAACTCCTCGTCCTCGGCCCAGACGAGGTTGAGCAGCCGCGCGGCCTGCTCCGGGCTGGGCGGGTCTGGCTCGCGCTTGCGCGGGTGCGGTGGCCGGGCGTTCTTGGCCGCGTTGCGGTCGGTCCACTCGTACCGGACGGCCAGGTCCAGGGCGGCGGAGATGATCGAGTGGATCCGCAGGATCGTCGCCGGGCTCATCGGCTTGCACACGTGCAGACGGCATCGGCTGTCGCAGGTGTGGGGCCGGTTGGTGCGGTGGTCCCGGAGCGGCCCGCATCGCTGGTCGCAGGCGTGCGCACCTGCGGTGTGGTGCTCGGTCTTCGGGAGCCTGCCGCAAAGCCGTGAGCACTTCTTCAGCGCCGTGTACAGGCTGTCGAGGGAGTCGGCGCCGAGCTTGCGGACCTTCACGTCCCCGAGCACCGGCCCGATGGTGCGGCGGATGTAGCCCTGGTGCGCCTCTTTGGTCGACAGCTCCAGGTCGGTGACTTCCAGGTACTTGTCGAGGGCCTGGCCGAGCGTCGCGGCCCGGTTGGGGAACCGGCCGCCATCGGCCTCGTTCAGCAAGCGTCCGAGCGTCGCCGCGGCGGCGGCCTCGTCCGGGCAGGTCTCCCTGAGGCGGCGCGGCCGGCCGGTGACTGGGTCGGTGCCGGCGTAGACGTGCACGCGGAAAGACCCGCTGGGCAGCTGCTCGATGTGGCCTCGGACGGTGTTGGCCATGGCGGAACGATAACCCGAAGCCGAGGTCATTCGTTCCACGACCCGTTCCACGCCATCGAACGGTTGTTCGAATAATGTCTCTGACCTGGAGCCGCCTATCGGAATCGAACCGATGACCTACGCATTACGAGTGCGTCGCTCTGACCGACTGAGCTAAGGCGGCGTGCCGCGCTGCGGCGGCCCGTCGAGTCTACCGGTCGCCCGGCCCGCGCCGCGCTCACTGCCAGGCCGCGGGACTCATGGGCAGCCAAGCTCACCGGCAAACCGTGCCGCTGCGGGGCACGGCCAGCGAGATCAGGTACTTGTTCACCAGGTTGTCCACGCACGAGCTGCCCATCATGTACGCGGTATGCCCGTTGCCGTCCCAGCCCAGCAGCACGCCGGAAGCCAGGTCGCGGGACAGCGCCTGCGCCCACCGGTACGGGGTGGCCGGGTCGCGCAGGTTGCCCACGACCAGGATGGGCGGCGCACCGGCCGCCAGCACCGCCCGGCCACCGGATCCGCGCAGCCGGCCGGGCAGCGGATTCGACGGCACCGGCCAGTACGCGCAGGCCAGGCTGCCCCACATGATCGCCTGGCCGAACACCGGGGCGGCCTGGGCGGCGGCCGCCGCCGCCGAACGCCAGGTGGCCAGCGACCGGGGCCAGGGCCGGTCCAGGCAGTCCACCGCGGTCTCCGCGTCGGCCAGATTGCTGTACTGACCCGACGAGGACCGCTCGAACAGCGCGTTGGCCAGCTCCACCAGCACGGTCCCGTTGCCGCCGAGCGCGGCCGCCAGGGCCGAACGCAGCGTCCCCCAGTACGCCTGGTTGTACAGCGCGGTGGCGATCCCGTTGAGCAGCATGGCCCCGTTGGCCGGCTGGTTGTCCAGCTCGTTGGCCAGCGGATGCGCCGTGGCGCGGGCCAGCAGCGACTGGATCCGGGCCAGCCCGGCCGCCACGCCCGCATGCCCCAGCGGACACCCAGCAGCAGCCTCGCAGTTGGCGATGAACGCGCGCAGCGCCACCTCGAACCCCTGCGCCTGCACCGCGTTCATGCTCAGCCCGCTGCTGGCCGGGTCGATCGCGCCGTCCAGCACCAGCGCGCGGACGTGACTGGGGAACAGCCGCGCGTACCAGGTGCCCAGGTAGGTGCCGTAGGACTTGCCCAGGTAGGTCAGCTTGGCCTGGCCCAGCGCGGCGCGCAGCACGTCCATGTCCCGGGCCGCGTTCTCCGTCCCGACGTAGCGCAGCAGCGCGCCGGAGTTCCGTTCGCAGCCCCGCGCGAACAGCCTGGACTCCGCCACGATCGGGCCGTCCTGCGCCGCCGACGTGGGCATGTCGTCGGTGGCGAAGTACGCATCCAGCTGCGGGCCGGTCAGGCAGTGCACGGCCGGCTCGCTGCCGCCGACCCCGCGCGGGTCGAAGCCGACGATGTCGAACCGGGCCCGCACTGCCGCCGCAATCGCGGATCGCGCCTGCAGGGCGTAGGCCACCCCGGATCCCCCCGGACCGCCGGGGTTGACCAGCAGCGCACCTATTCGTTCTGCAGGATGAGCGGCCGGCAGCTCGATGACCGGTAGCGAGAAACGGCGCCAAGCCGGCCGCGAGTAGTCGAAAGGAACCAGCAGCCGCGCGCACCGGAAGACCTTGTCGCAGGTCACCCACCGGAGCCGCTGCTGGTAGTAGCGGGCCAGCGTGGTCGGCGCGGGCCCGGCCGGGCCGCGGACGGCGGTGCTACGGCCGCCCGGGCGGCCCGGGCGAGCAGCGGCGCTGGTGCCGCACCCGGCCGCGAGGGCCGCGCACAGGATCGCGGCCAGCGCCCGGCCTGGCTTCACCCGCCGGCCTGGTCCCCGTACTTCGCCTCGTAAGCCTGCCGCGATCCGCAGACGCTCGCTTTCGGGCAGGCGCACTTCCGGCCATCCCTCGTCAGTTTCACCACGACCTTGTCCCCCGGCACGCTATGCCCGGTCACCACGCCAGGCCCCTTCCGGGGTGTCCACCGTTTCGCCGATGGCCGGGGCTTCCTTGCGGAAGTCCTGGTAGAGCGGGTGCTCATACTTGAGGCAGCACATCAGCCGCCCGCAAGCGCACGGCGATCCGCAGCGGGTTGACCGGCAGGTCCTGGTCCTTGGCCATCCGCACCGACACCGGTTCGAAGTCCTTCAGGAACGTGGCGCAGCACAGGTCACGCCCGCACGGCCCGATGCCGCCCTGCAGCCGGGCCTCGTCCCGCGGGCCGATCTGCCGCAGCTCGACCCGGCCGCGCAGCCGGGCGGCCAGGTCGCGGACCAGCGCGCGGAAGTCCACCCGGCCCGGCGCGCTGAAGTACACCGTGAACACGCTGGGCGAATCCACGTAGTCCACGCCGATGACCTTCATCGGCAGGCCGTGCTCGCGGACCAGCCGCCGCGCCGCCACCCGGGCCTCGGCCCGCCGGGACCGGTTGCTCTCATCCCGGCTGAGCTGCTCCTCGGTGGCCAGCCCGGCGCACACCGGCAGCCCGCCCACCTCGTCATCCACCCACTGCGGCGCCCAGATGCACTGGGCCACCTCCGGGCCGGCGTCCGTGGGCACGAGCACCCTGTCGCCCACCGCGGGCGTGTACGGGCCGGGGTCCAGGTAGTAGAGCCGCCCGTATCGCTCGAAACTGACGGCCATCATCATGCCCATCGCCCCAGGTTACGGTGAGATCACAGCGAAAGCTCCGCTACCCCTGCCGATATCCCTACATAACGCCAGTACCTACCTCGTGACCTGCCCGGGCGCGCGGCGTTGCCGCACCAGGCGGTCACCAGGCCTGATCCGCCTCCCGGCCGTTGCCCGGCGGCAGCGGCACCAGCCGCCCGTCGTGAATCCAGCCGTCGAACCCGGGGCCGCTGAGCAGCAGGTGGTGGCCGGTGGCGTCCTGGCCGAGCGCGATGAGGTCCGGGAGCCCGGCCTGGTCGAACGTGTTGGTAAGGCGGCGCCGGTAGAGCACCGGCTAGCACCTGGTCCTGTGGCCCCGGACACCGAGATGTGTCCACAGACAGGTACCGGCGGACGTGGCGGTGGCCGGGGACCGCCCGTGCAGGACCACCGCGATGACTGTTGGCCGTCCGGGCTGATCTGGGCCTGAACGATCTCGGAGCGCGGGCCCGCCGTATAGACAATGCCGGGTCCGCCTAGCTCGCCGCCGCCTGCCGCCGGGTGCAGTGCCTCGACCTCTTGAAGCCGGTCATCACGCGCACACGTCTGATTGGTCCGTCCCTCCGGGCACCACTGCCCGAGCAGGGCCAGCGTCCGGTCGTCGCTGGTCCAGGACAGGCTCTCCACCGCGACAGATGCACTACCGGATTGTCCGCCCAGCGCCATACCGTCCGGTGGCCGGTGGCCAGATTGATGGCCAGCACGTAGTCCGGCCCCGCTTGCTGCGGGCAGGGCTGCCGCGCCGGCGGGGCACAGCACCGGTGGGGCGACGAACCGCATGCCCAGCGCGATCCGCGACCCGTCCGGCGAGACGGCCAGGGCGTCAGCCGCCCAGGTCCTGCTGGCCAGTGTGCCGACCGGTACGGCCGAGAACCCGGTCACCCGGCCCGCGCTGGTCAGCCGGAATTTATAGAGCCGCTCGCCGTGGTTCAGGGCCGGGGCAGCGACGACGAAGAACGTGCCGTTCCGGTCCGCCGTGACGAGGTCATAGCCGAGGGCGTTGCTGGCCCGGACCGGGACCGTGCCGGTCACCGCGCCGCTGGCGGTGGACCGGACCACCGGGCGGCCGCCTGCCCCGCCGGTCTGCACGTAGTAGCGCGGTGTGCCTGGGGGCACGCAGGCCGGAAGCGGCGTTCCGGCCGGAGACCTGAGCGGCCAGCACGGCCAGCCCGATCACCAGGGCGACGCCGACCGCGGCGGCGACCGGCGCCCGCAGCCAGCCCGGCCGGCGCGGGCCACCCTCGCCCGCGGTGAGTGGGCGGAGGCTGCCCTCCTGGACTCTGCTGGCCGCTGCGCCGAGTGCCTCCGTCAGCCTTTCCTCGGTCCTGGTCATGATGGCTCCCCCAGATCGCGGGCCAGGGCAGCGAGCCCTCGCGCGGCGGTGGACTTGACCGTGCCCGGGCTGATCCCCA